>NZ_OZ032160.1:0-600000 GCF_964026585.1 Candidatus Endowatersipora endosymbiont of Watersipora subatra | reverse complement strand
CATCGTATTGATTGAGGTAAAGCACCCTGCGCAACCACAAGCATTTTCCTTCATGCTTGTTACATGAGGTGCACTATCTGTACCAAGGAAAAAATGGGAGCTACCAGATGTTGCTGCTATTCTCAGTGCTTGTCTGTGTTTCTGACGTTTCGCTACTGGTAGACAGTAATAATGAGGATGAATCCCTCCTACCAATATATGATTTCGGTTTATAATGAGATGATGGGGAGTAATTGTTGCTGCTAATAAACTAGAAGCTTGACTTACATAATCAACAGCATCTGATGTCGTTATATGTTCCATGATTACTTTGAGTTCTGGCATCCGAGTACGTAAAGGATCTAAGACGCGATCAATAAAAACGGCCTCACGATCAAAAATATCAATTTCTGGATCTGTGACTTCGCCGTGCACACACAATGGTAATCCGATTTCAGACATCCGTTCTAAGATTGGTCTTACTCTTTCAAGATCAAAAATACCAAATTGAGAATTTGTACTGGCACCTACTGGATAGAATTTAACTGCATGAATTACTCTGTTAGCTGCAGCCTTCTCTACATCATCAGGATCTGTACCTTCAGTCAAATATAAAGTCATCAATGGTTGAAAGATATGCCCTTCAGGAATCGCTGATAATATAAGGTTCCGGTAGAAAATTGCATCTTGGCTGTTTACTATAGGAGGAAAAAGATTCGGCATAACGATTGCGCGAGAAAAATGTTGAGAGGTGAACCTAATGATACTTTTAAGCATCTCACCGTCACGCAAATGCAAATGCCAATCGTCAGGACGACGTATTATTACAGATTTTGACATTCAATGGGCCTCATCATATATGAATATGAGTTAAACTGCTTCTGCCGCTGATTTAAACGAAAATCTAGTCCGATCAGATTCGATTTAACACTCTAAACAGAAGCAAAGAAAGAAAAAGCCTATTTTTTTCTTTGCCCGTGTTATTTTATTGGGAGATTAAGATCATTCACTTGTTCTCGCTCAAATCAATTCAATCTTTATTAAGAAAACTCAGTACAGGAGGGAAAAAATAATATGAGAATGTGCGCCGTTTTCTAATATTTTCTCTTTAATTTAGATGACCAAACAATAAGGCTAGAGAAAACAAGCTCGGATTTTCTGATTTATGATTTAATGATCGAATAATTGAATTGAGAACGATAAGATTGAGTCCCCATGATTCCAATCAAGCAAATCGATAAGCTGTGCCTAATCTCAGAGATGAGATAATTCGAAGAAAAACCTTTAATAATTTTAAGGCATAATGACACTGTGAACAGACTGTATCAATATCTAACCTGCGACCAAGAAAAAGCATCTGTATTGAGACGTATAATCGGTGAAAACCTCATGTTATATCACCGTGATTACATTCTTGCAATTTCGAGTTTGATCGTGATTGCAGGAACGACTGCTTTTAGTGCATGGTTGATGGGATCCGTTGTAGAAGATGTTCTCCTTGGCAAGAATTTGCACCAAGCCTATTTTCTCGCACTTATTGTTATTATAATCTTCACAATCAAAGGAGTCATGACCTACGTTCAATCCGTTACGCTCAATAAAATTGGCAACAAGATTGTTGCTCGCTTTCAAAGAAGGATCTATTCACATTTACTATCTCTAAGTATAGGATATTTTTCTAGTCGGCATTCAGCCTTTTTAGTTGGAAAAATAAACCAGAATATCGCACTTGTTCGTGATATGATCAACGCTCTCGTTCTAGCTGCTGCCCGTGATCTTCTCACTTTATTAGGATTAATTACCGTTATGCTGATATCTGACCCGATCATGTCAGCAATTATTTTTCTTGCAGGCCCCCTCTCATTATTCACACTGAGAAAATATGCTCGGCGTATTAACACTATAGCCGAACAGGAAGTCGATCTCCATGCAAGGGTTACAGCAGGTATTCAAGAAACAGCAATCGGCATTCAAATTGTCAAGGCTTTTACTATGGAAAGACAATTGTATGCCAGCTTATTTAAGCTCACTCATCAATTAGAACAACGTGCTAATACAATTGCTCGGATTACTGCTAGAACGAGTCCATTGATGGAAACTCTAGCTGGATTTTCTATCGCCGGTATTATTGCTTATGGTGGCTGGAGAATGGTGACACAAAGTTACTCTACAGCCAATTTATCTGCTTTAATGACAGCTTGTTTAATGGCCTATGAACCAGCAAAAAGACTTGCACGTCTAAAAGTTACACTAGAACAAAGCCTTGTAAATGCAAGAATGATATATGAATTTTTGGATACACCACCTGCCTTGACAGAACTGAAAGGTCAAGAACCTCTTATTCTTGATAGTGGCGATATTGTCTTTGAAAATGTATCATTTACCTATAATTTTGATTCAGAAACTAGAGAGAATGGTCTCATTAAGGAGAATCTTCACCATCAATGCCACCTCATTTTAAAAAATATTTCCTTTCGGGCAGATGGAGGTAAAATAACAGCACTTGTTGGACCGTCAGGAGGTGGGAAGTCAACTGCCTTAGCTCTTTTACAACGATTTTATGATCAACAGTCAGGTATTATTACAATTGATGGCCAAAATATTCATAACATTGATACTCAGTCCTTGCGTTCTCAGATTGCATACGTTTCACAGAAACCTGTCCTTTTTCAAGGTACAGTGGATCAAAATCTACGCTTTGCTTGTCCCAATGCAACACAGTCTGAGATAAAGGAAGCAGCGTGCAAGGCACAAGCCCATCACTTTATTTTGTCTCTCCCTAATGGATATGACACGGTTTTATCCGAAAATGGTAATAATTTGTCTTGTGGACAACGTCAAAGATTGTCAATTGCTAGGGCTATTTTGCGCAATTCGCCAATCCTCTTGCTGGATGAAGCAACATCTTCTCTAGATAATGAGTCAGAATCTTTGGTTCAAGAAGCTCTAGAACAATTGATTAAAGGACGAACAACACTAGTCATTGCCCACCGGTTTTCCACTATTTCCAACGCTGATTCTATTGTTGTTTTTGACAACGGAGAAGTAGTTGATCAAGGGACTCACGATCAACTCATGAAGAGTGAAGGTGGCATTTATGCACGCCTTTATCGATTATCAATTTCTAGAAAGAATTAATTCTATGTCTGATATGAAACTTGTCGTTGGTGGCGCTTCAGGGCGCATGGGACGAGCGTTAATCCGCGCTATTCATGAAACGCCAGGTGTCGTTCTCTGCGGTGCTGTCGAACATGAAAATCACGAAGATCTAGGAGAAGATAGTGGAGAAATTGCTGGTATAGGGTACAATAGCATACCTATTATCGATGATCCCTATCTTGTTTTTCTTGATTCGGATGGTGTCTTAGATTTTACTGTACCTGAATCAAGTGTTCAATTTTCAATCCTTGCCGCGCAATTAGGTATCGTACACGTGATCGGAACAACGGGATGTACCGTAACTGATGAAGAGAAATTTGATGCGGCATCTCACCAAACAAGGATTGTCAAATCGGATAATATGAGCCTTGGTGTTAATCTTCTTGCCGCTCTGATTCATCAGGCTGCTAGAACACTCAGTGCCATAGATTTTGATATTGATGTTCTAGAAATGCATCACAAATATAAAGTGGATGCCCCCTCAGGTACCGCGTTATTCTTAGGGGCCGCGGCAGCTGAAGGCCGAAATATTGATCTTGACACAAATAGCGTTAGAACACGGAATGGTATTATAGGCCAACGGAAAGTTGGTAGTATTGGTTTTGCTACACTACGTGGTGGATCGGTAATCGGTGATCATTCTGTTCTTTTTGCAGGAGAAGGTGAAATCATTGAACTCTCGCACCGAGCCTTTGACCGTCAAATATTTGCAAAAGGAGCAGTCAAAGCAGCCTTATGGGCACATGATAAAATTCCTGGCCGTTACGACATGTATGATGTTCTTGGACTATCAAAGAAAATGTAAATAAGGATTATCAATGTCTGGAACTCTGGTACTGGTACGACATGGACAAAGCGAATGGAACAAAAGGAATTTGTTTACGGGTTGGAAAGATCCGGATTTGACAAAACGAGGCGTTAATGAAGCTATTAAAGCAGGTCGTCATCTTGTCAAGAAGAATCTTAGCTTTGATATTGCATTTACTAGCACCCTTATAAGAGCTCAACGAACTTGCCAAATTATACTTGATATAATGGATCAATCGTATCTTAAAGTCATTAGGAATCAAGCTCTTAATGAGCGGAATTATGGTGATCTAGCAGGGCTCAATAAAGATGAGGCCTGTGCTAAATGGGGAGGAGAACAGGTTCACATTTGGCGACGATCTTATGATAAGCCACCACCAGGAGAGGAAGGAGAAAGCCTTAAAGACACTGGAGCTCGAATCTGGCCATATTATATATGCGAAATTCTACCACGTCTTCTAGATCATCAAAAGGTATTGGTTGTCGCCCACGGAAACTCACTACGATCGCTTATCATGATTCTCGACCGAATCGATACACAAAAAATTACTGATCTGAATCTTATGACTGGAATACCAATCATCTACACGTTGAAGGCTAATAGCAAAGTCGACAGTAAAATCATTTTAGGATAAAATGTCTTGAATTGTGCATTGTATGTGAAAGTATTAAGATTCTGATTGTCTGGATGTTCGGACTCATTTCCCAACTTCAGATCGAAAAAGAACCTCAAGTGAGAAAGCTAACTTTTTAGAATTTATGTTTGAATTCTATCCCCACTACATACCTTTAAAAATCGCTTGACCGTTTGAGCCATTCCATATTCGAGGGCATCAGCAGTTAATGCATGGCCGATGGAAACTTCGGCTAAATAAGGAATACGCGCAAGGAGGGCCGAAAGATTCTGAATCGTGAGATCGTGACCAGCATTGACATCTATACCTCGTGACTGTGCAGTGTCAGCAGTTTGGACAAGTCTTTCAAGTTCTTCTTTCGACTGTTCTGGATCCAGATACGTTGCTCCATAAGGGCCTGTATAAAGTTCTATACGATTACAGCCTGTTTGAGTTACCCATTTTATGACTTCTGGATTAGGATCAGTAAAAAGAGAAATCCTCATACCTCCTCCCTTTAATCGTGCAACAATGGGAGACAATTTCTTATAGCTAACACGAAAGTCCCAACCATGATCTGATGTTGTCTGGACTGGATCATCAGGAACCAACGTTACCTGTTTCGGTCTATGTTTCTCGCAAAGGAGAACAAAATCATCTGAAGGGTAACCTTCAATGTTCAATTCACGATCAGGAAACTCATTATCAATCAAGGCAAGTAACTCGCCCACATCACTAAAACGAATATGGCGCTGATCAGGACGAGGGTGAATCGTAATCCCTTGTGCTCCACTGTTCAACGCTACTCGTCCCATACCGATTACCGATGGCCATGGTAGATTCCGTCGATTTCGTAATTGAGCAACTGCGTTAAGGTTAACAGATAAGGCGACAGACATAATATTTCTTTAAATTTTGAGAGTCAAGAGGCCTTTACAAAACTTTATTAAACATAGTGTGTGTCGCATGTCAAATGAATAATGGAAGTCTACACGAGGGATAGCCTCATTATAAAGGCTCGATTATGAGCTGGCTAGTTTCTCACTCTCCCTAAACTTTCCCTAAAATGGATTCTTTACTATTGCTTAACCATTGCATTCATGATAGTCGACTTCGATGTCTTCACCGATCATCATTTCTTCTTCTATATTAGCAGCTGATTTTTCTAGGATTGGATGTGAAGTCAAGGATGTTTTAGAGGCCGGAGCTGACTGGATTCACCTAGACGTGATGGATGGACATTTCGTTCCGAATATTTCGTTTGGGCCCCTTTTAATAGAGAGTTTGCGTCCGCTGACAGATACTGTCTTTGATACACATCTTATGATAACTCCATGTCAACCGTATATTGAGTCTTTCGCAAAAGCTGGCAGCGATATCATAACAGTCCATATGGAATCGGAGCCGCATATCTATTTCACTCTGAAAGCTATTCGTGCACTAGGAAAAAAATCAGGTATATCGCTAAAACCTGAAACACCGGTTTCAGAACTAGAACATTTAATCAATCTCGTTGATCTAGTCTTAATTATGACCGTTAATCCAGGATTTGGTGGACAGAAATTCATTTCTGAATCAAGTGCTAAGATCGCACAAGCCAAATCTCTGATTGGGGACCGCACCATAGATCTAGAAGTTGATGGAGGAATAACAAAAGATATAGCTCCTCTCGTCGTACGAGCTGGGGCAAATGTTCTAGTAGCTGGATCCTCAATTTATAATGGAAATGATCGAAGGGCATACGCTGAAAATATTACAGCACTCCGAAATACTATCCCGATATAACTAACGTATTTTATCAGTTTTTCTCTCCTAGGAGAGAGTCAAACATTGCTATGTTTGTCAGTCAGTGTTAGAAGTTGCACGTTATTTTCCTAATTGATATCTATCCATAAAATACCAGCTATGATCTCACGATATTCCCGGAAAGAAATGACTGATATCTGGTCAACTGAATCAAAATTCAAGATTTGGTTTGAGATCGAAGCTCATGCCTGTGATGCTTTGGCAAAAAATTGTGTGATCCCTCAAAAAGCTGCTGAAACGATCTGGAAAAAAGGAAAATCGGTTTTATTTGATGTTAATCGGATCGATGAAATTGAACATGAAACAAAGCATGATCTTATTGCCTTTCTTACTTATCTTTCAGAGATTATTGGTCCAGACGGCCGATTTTTACATCAAGGAATGACTTCCTCTGATGTTCTTGATACCTGTTTTAATGTTCAACTCACTAAAGCAACTGATCTTTTGCTTCAGGATCTTGACAAACTACTAGCTGCTCTGAAATCTCGTGCGTTTGAACATAAAGAAACAATTACAATCGGACGTTCTCATGGAATTCACGCAGAACCAACAACATTTGGTATCAAACTTGCGCAGGCATATGCAGAATTTAAACGTTCTAAATCACGATTGATTGCAGCAAGATCAGAAGTTGCTACCTGCGCTATTTCTGGAGCTGTTGGAACCTTTGCTAATATAGATCCCTCAGTTGAAGAGCATGTTGCAAAGGCTATGGGGTTGATACCCGAGCCCTTATCAACTCAAGTGATTCCGCGTGACCGTCATGCTATGTACTTTTCAACCTTGGCAATTATTGCCTCATCTATTGAACGATTATCGACAGAAATACGAAACCTTCAAAGAACAGAAATTCTCGAGGTTGAAGAATTTTTTTCTCATGGACAGAAAGGTTCTTCTGCTATGCCTCATAAAAGGAATCCAGTGCTAACAGAAAATTTAACCGGACTTTCACGAATCATACGCTCTTCTGCTATGCCAGCCATGGAGAATGTTGCACTTTGGCACGAGCGTGATATCTCTCACTCTTCTGTTGAGCGAATCATTGGTCCTAACACAACGGTGATATTGGACTTTGCTTTGGCTCGACTGACGGATGTTATTGAAACATTGATTATCTATCCCCATAATATGAAGAAGAATATTAACCAACTTCATGGAATCATTCACTCTCAGCGTATTTTGCTAGCCTTGACACAAGCAGGGTGTTCACGTGAACATGCTTACCAATTGGTTCAACGCAATGCAATGAAAGTTTGGGAAGAGGAAAAGGACTTTTTGACTGAGATTTTGGCTGATGAAGAAGTTCGTGATATACTATCGGAGAAGGATATTCGAGAAAGATTTAACCTTAGTTATCACATACGTCATGTCAACACAATTTTTAATCGCGTATTTAATAATTGAGAGGGCTATGTCTTAGAAAATCTTAAGAAGGATTTAAGGTTAATATTTAATTATCAAAACTCTTTTTTTAGTTTCTGAACGATTCAATTGAGGCTTTCATAGTTATTGTATTCGTCAATAATTAACTTTATGAGGAGAAGTATGAAGCTGTAGGGAGACTGGTATTCCGCCCACAGAGAAGGACAATCTACATCTGCATAGTCGAGATATTTAAATAATGAATAGACGCCGCCGTATTTATGAAGGGAAGGCCAAAACCCTCTATGAAGGACCTGAACCGGGAACGCTCATCCAATTTTTTAAGGATGATGTTACTGCATTTAACACTAAAAAACACGAAATATTTGATGGGAAGGGTGTGCTGAACAATAGAATTTCTGAGTATGTATTCGACAATTTAAATCGTATTGGCATTCCTACCCATTTCATTAAGCGTATGAATATGCGTGAGCAGTTGATCAAGGAAGTAGAGATGATTCCTCTTGAAATTGTTGTTCGAAATATTGCTGCTGGCCAAATGATTCAACATCTCGGAGTTAAAGAAGGGACAGTTCTTCCCCGTTCGATTATTGAGTTCTACTACAAAAATAATGCCTTAAATGATCCCTTGGTATCAGAAGAGCATATCACAGCCTTTGGGTGGGCTTCACCATCTGAAATTGATGATATGATGGCACTGATTATTCGCGTAAACGATTTTTTATCTGGACTCTTTTGGGGTATTGGCATCCAACTTGTTGATTTTAAAATTGAATGTGGTCGTTTGTTTGAAGGCGATTTAATGAGGATCATTGTAGCGGATGAGATATCCCCAGACTCGTGTCGTCTCTGGGACATCAAAACAAAACGAAAAATGGATAAGGATTGTTTCCGTGAAAATTTGGGAGGCATGATCGAAAATTACTGTGAAGTTGCTTTTCGTCTTGGCATTATAAATCAAAAGGAAACTCAGCGTGCAACTGGCCCTATATTGGTAAAATCAGATCAATGAGATTTAAAACTTTTCGAGCACGTGTATCAGTAACACTCAAAAAAAGCGTATTGGATCCACAGGGAAAAGCTATAGAAGGAACACTCGCCTCACTTAAGTTTAAGAGAATTTGTGAAGTGCGTCAAGGAAAACTCTTTAATATTCAACTAAAGGCGTTATCAGAAAAAGAAGCAAAGGATCTATTATTTGCAATGTGTGAAAAGCTTTTGGTGAATACCGTTTTTGAAAATTACGAGATTGAAATAGTCGATTGATTGTTGTTGGAGAATCGAATACTCTATTTGTTAATATTTTTCATAACATTCCTATTGTTGTGAGTTAGAGAATCTTAAACAGCGAGGCTGTTTTGAAAGTCGCGATCCTACAATTTCCAGGTTCCAATCGTGAAAGGGATATGATAAAGGCCATTAAGCTTGTGAGTGGTCACAGTCCTAGTTTAGTTTGGCATACGAATGCAGAACTTCCTGATTCGGATCTTTACATTATCCCTGGTGGATTTTCTTATGGTGATTACTTACGGTCAGGAGCACTTGCAGCTAGATCTCCTATTATGAATTCTTTATACGATGAGAGTAAATCTGGTAAGAGAATACTTGGTATATGTAATGGATTTCAAATTCTTACTGAGGCAGGTCTTTTGCCGGGTTGTTTCATGAAGAATAAAAATCTTACTTTTGTATGCAAGTTAGTTTGCTTAGAAGTATCAAATAATAACAATCCGTTCACTTTAGGTTACAAAAGAGGAGAGGTAATCCGTTTACCTGTAGCTCATCACAACGGCAATTTTTTTTGTGATGATCAATCCCTGAAAGAAATTGAAGATAATAATCAGGTCGCTTTTCGATACGCTGAAGGCACAAATCCGAATGGATCAGTTAATAATATTGCTGGTATATTTAATTCAAAGGGTAATATCCTGGGTATGATGCCTCATCCAGAAAATTTAGTAGAATTGACCCATGGTGGAGAAGAAGGCAAGCGACTTTTTGAAGGTGCTCTCAATTTATTAGAGACTGAGTATTAAAATATCAACTTGAGAAATAACCTCTCTAACCTCATATCACAGTATTTTAACATGATAGAGAAAGATAATACACTTTTAATCACATCAAAAGTGATTTCCGAACATGGCCTCAGTGATGAAGAATACGCACACATTGTTGCACTGATGCAACGAACCCCTAACTATATTGAGCTTGGCATATGGTCCGCTATGTGGAATGAACATTGTTCTTATAAATCTTCTAAAAAATGGATAAAAACTCTACCGACTGAAGGAGAATACGTCATCTGTGGGCCTGGTGAAAATGCAGGCGTTATCGATATAGGCGATGATGATGTTCTTGTCTTCAAAATGGAAAGCCACAATCACCCTTCCTATATTGCTCCTTATCACGGTGCAGCTACAGGAGTTGGAGGCATTTTGCGTGATATTTTTACAATGGGCGCGCGTCCAATTGCAGTCATGAATGCCTTACGTTTTGGTGAACCTCACCATGAGAGAACTCGTCATTTAGTTTCAGGTGTTGTTGCAGGTATAGGCGGTTATGCGAATTCATTCGGTGTCCCTGTTATTGGTGGTGAGGTAAATTTTCATAACCGATATAATCAAAATATTTTAGTCAATACCTTTGCAGCTGGAATTACAAAGAAAACCGCTGTTTACCTTTCTAAAGCGGAAGGGATTGGTCTTCCTATTGTCTATTTAGGTGCTAAAACAGGTCGTGATGGTATTGGCGGATCAACTATGGCATCAACAGAATTTGATGATTCAATCGATAAAAACCGTCCTACGATTCAAGTGGGTGATCCTTTTACAGAAAAATGCTTACTAGAAGCTTGCCTTGAGCTTATGCATTCCGGTTCAGTTATTGCCATTCAAGATATGGGGGCGGCAGGATTGAGTTGCTCAGCTATTGAGATGGGAGCACGTGGGAATCTTGGCATTACACTCAATCTGGATTGTGTTCCTGTCTGTGAAGATAATATGAATGCTTATGAAATGATGCTATCCGAAAGCCAAGAACGTATGCTGATGGTGCTCAATCCTGAAAAGGAATCAGAAGCTAAAAGCATTTTAGTCAAATGGGGTCTTGATTTTTCTATTATTGGTGAGACAACCGATGATCTACGATTCCGTATACATCATCTGGGAAAAGAGGTAGCAAATCTCCCTATAAAAGAATTAGGTAGCAAAGCTCCTGAATATAATCGTTCTTGGGTAGAACCGATTCTCCCTGTCTCTCAGGAACCATATTTATTTGATCTACCTTATGACTGTAATATAGCTCTTCGCAAAATTTTAGGATCACCGGACATAGCCTCAAAACGATGGGTATGGGAACAATATGATACATATATTCAGGGGAATTCATTGATATTACCTGGTGGTGATGCAGGTGTTATTCGCGTTGAGGGACATCCAACGAAGGCACTGGCTTTTTCATCAGATGTTACACCCCGTTATGTTGATGCTGATCCTTTTGAAGGCGGAAAGCAAGCAGTAGCAGAATGCTATCGTAATCTTATTACAACAGGTGCACAACCACTTGCGACAACGGATAATTTGAATTTCGGTAGCCCTGAAAAACCTGAGATCATGGGCCAATTCGTCGCTGCGATTCGCGGTATCTCAAAGGCTTGCTCAGCCTTAAATATGCCTATTGTATCAGGGAATGTATCCTTTTATAATGAGACTAATGATAGATCAATCTTGCCAACACCTACTATTGCTGGTGTTGGTATAATACCTGATTATACTAAAATAGCTCGGGTTGGTGGTGCTCATAAAGGGGATCTTTTATTCCTAGTCGGAACTGAAGGGACCCACTTAGCACGCTCTATTTATCAGCGTGAAATACTGGGGGAAGAAACCGGTCCGTCTCCAGAAGTTAATTTACTTATGGAATGGGCACATGGAGAATTCGTTAAAGGAGCAATTCGCTCAGGCTATGTATCAGCTTGCCACGATATTTCAGACGGAGGCATTGCTATTGCACTCGCTGAAATGTGTATAGCATCAAATTACGGTGCACACTGTGAAATCAACTTCAGCGATCGACATCCACATGCTGCTTTATTTGGTGAAGATCAGTCCCGCTATATTGTCGCAGTAGACAAAAAATGGGAAGATCTATTTTCTTCGTATTTAGAAGATTCCGATATCTCTTCTTCTTATATTGGCATGGTTGGAGATCAGAGACTCATTATAAATGATTTGATTAACATAACAGTGGAAGAGATAAAAGAGGTGTACGAGTTCTGGTTTCCTAATTATATGAGATAGAATTAATTAAAAAGTCAGGAGTCATATCATGGCAATGAATGCGGTAGAAATTGAAAATTTGATTCTAGAAGAATTACCTAATGCAAAGATAACAATACATGATTTAGCTGGAGACGGTAATCATTATGCGGCCGAAGTCGTTGATCCTGAATTTTCAGGAAAATCTCGTATTCAACAACATCAGCGAGTTTATGCGGCGCTAAAAGGGAGTGTAGGAAGACGATTGCACGCTCTTACGATTCAAACGAGAGCACATGATTAAGAAAAATTAAATACTATCTACCCTATCCTAATAGTAGAAAAATGGTACTATATACTATAGATGGATGGTGAGAAGTGTGTTGAGAAAAATTGAAGATTTAAAGAAGGAACGGAACCATGAGAATGAATAGTTTCATTGATTCTGAGGTTAAATCTCATGATATACTGGTCTTCATGAAAGGTACACCTGACTTTCCACAGTGTGGATTTTCAGGCCAAGTTGCTCAGATTATGACTCATTTAGGAGCTGATTGGAAATATATGAATGTACTTTCCGATGATAATCTGCGTCAGGCTGTTAAAGATTATACGAACTGGCCAACACTTCCTCAAGTATATGTCAAAGGTGAGTTTATTGGAGGCTGTGATATTCTTCGTGAAATGTTCCAATCCGGTGAGTTAAAAATTCTTTTGGAAAAAAAAGGAATCGTTCTTAGCGAGAAGGATAGTGTATCATCTTCTAGTCTGTGATGAGAAAACTCGTGTTCTTGACGTTCAATGATTCAAGAATTAAGCTCTTTCTATCAAGAAACAAAATTTTACAATTATAAAATTGATTCTATCTCTTTTATCAAAAAGAGACCGTTAACTTCTGATTTAGGATCAGGATAATTTGTCAATAAAAGATTTATCCTTGAAACAGGAGAATTTTATGAACATGAATGTCTATCCAGTGCCAATAAAATTAGCTGCCACTGCACATATTGATAATGAAAAATACAAAAATATGTATAAAAGTAGCATTGCTGAACCGGATAGATTTTGGGCAGAACACGGTAGAAATATTGATTGGATCAAACCTTTTACAAAAATTCAAAATTGGACGTATGAATATCCCAATATTTTTATTAAATGGTTTGAAGATGGGACCTTAAATGCTTCAGCTAACTGTATAGATAGGCATCTTAAACATCGAGGGCATCAGATTGCGATCATTTGGGAAAGTGATAACCCAGATAATAGTTTGAAGATTACCTATTATGAATTACACAATCATGTTTGCCGACTTTCCAACACCATGAAAGCGCATGGAATAAGAAAAGGGGATCGTGTAACAATTTATATGCCCATGGTACCCGAGGCTGCTTATGCGATGCTGGCTTGTGCACGTATAGGTGCCGTTCATTCTGTTGTCTTTGGGGGATTTTCATCGGATGCATTAGCAGATCGCATTATTGATTGCCAATCACGTTATGTCATTACAGCTGACGAAGGTATTCGTGGAGGTAAAACGATTCCTCTGAAAACGAATACTGATAGAGCTATTGCTATTGCAAGTAAGCAGGGAATAGATGTTGATAAAGTATTAGTAGTCAAACGAACTGGGGGAGCAATTCATTGGGATAAGAGTCGTGATATCTGGTATCATGAGATTTTAAAAGAAGCATCATCTTATTGCTCCCCCGAAGAAATGAATGCGGAAGATCCACTTTTTATTCTCTATACATCCGGATCCACAGGAAAACCAAAAGGTGTATTACATACAACAGGAGGTTATTTAGTCTGGTCGGGCATTACCCATCAATATACATTTGACTATCACGAAGGTGAAATCTATTGGTGTACAGCCGATGTGGGTTGGATAACAGGTCATTCCTATATTATATATGGTCCACTTGCTAACGGGGCAACAACATTGATGTTTGAAGGTGTCCCCAATTATCCGGATTATTCTCGTTTCTGGCGGATTTGTGATAAACATAAAGTCAGTATTTTCTATACATCTCCAACGGCTATTCGTTCTCTCATGCAAGCTGGTGATTCTCCAGTTAAAGCTACTGATAGATTGTCCTTGCGGATATTGGGAACCGTAGGTGAACCTATTAATCCTGAAGTTTGGAAATGGTATTATCACATGGTTGGCGGTGGACGCTGTGCAATTGTTGACACGTGGTGGCAGACCGAAACTGGTGGTCATATGATTACACCTTTGCCTGGGGCAACAACACTGAAGCCAGGATCCGCAACACTGCCATTTTTTGGTATTCAACCACAATTGGTTGATAATAGTGGCAAGCCCCTTGAAGGGATTGCTGACGGTAACTTGTGTATTACACACTCATGGCCTGGTCAGATTCGTACGATCTATGGTGACCACGCGCGTTTTATCCAAACCTATTTTTCTAACTACAAAGGAAAATACTTCACCGGAGATAGATGTCATCGTGACGAAGATGGTTATTATTGGATAACCGGTCGCGTAGACGATGTCATCAATGTTTCAGGGCACAGAATGGGAACAGCAGAAATAGAATCTGCCCTAGTTTCACATGAATCTGTATCCGAATCAGCCGTTGTTGGTTACCCTCATAATATCAAAGGTCAGGGAATTTATTGCTATGTTACTCTGATGATCGGAATCCATGCAACTGATGAACTCAAAATTGATCTATGCAATCACGTACGCAAAGCAATCGGACCAATTGCCTCTCCAGATGCCATCCATTTTGCAAAAAGATTACCTAAAACCCGCTCCGGAAAAATCATGCGTCGGATCCTGCGTAAGATTGCAGAAAAGGACTTTAACTCTCTTGGTGATACATCAACTCTAGTTGATCCTAAAGTTATTGATGAACTAATAAAAAACGGTCAAAACTAAACTAAAACATAATTTTTTGAGAAAAATATTATGTTTTATTCTAAAATAATGTATGACAATTAATCTGAATCTAGAGACCTATTCATTACATTACACATTAGAATTACAGGTAGAAAATTTTAGATGACGCAACACATAATGGAGAATCCCTCCATTATGGAAGTAATCTAGTTCGTCTTTCGTATCAATGCATGACAATAAAGTGATTGTTTTTTTCTCCCCATGATCAAACTGAATCTGTGCATTAATCTCTTGACGAGGTGACAAATCAGATAAGCCACTAAGAGTCACTCTTTCTTTACCAGAGAATCCTAGACTGACCCAACTATCACCATTGGTAAAGATTAGTGGTAAAACGCCCATTCCCACTAAGTTAGAACGATGAATTCTCTCAAAACTTTCAGCGATCACAGCACGAATACCAAGTAAATAGGTTCCCTTTGCAGCCCAATCTCGCGAGGAGCCTGTGCCATATTCTTTACCAGAAAAGATAACCAACGGCACCTTTTCATTTTGATAACGCATTGCTATATCATATATAGTACCTAGCTTCCCTGAAGGATAGTGGATAGAATATCCACCTTCTACATTATCTAACATCCGGTTTCTAATGCGGATATTGGAAAATGTGCCCCGCACCATAACATCATGATGGCCCCGCCGCGAGCCATAAGAATTAAATTCCATGGGAGGTACTTGATGACTTACCAGATAAGTCGCTGCAGGGCTATCACCTAAGATGCGACCAGCTGGAGAAATATGATCGGTTGTGATAGAGTCATTAAATAAAGCTAACACTCTAGCATTCTTAATATCAGTGACCTTTCCGAACTCCGTAGACATACCCTGAAAATAAGGTGGCTTCTTTATATAGGTAGAAGTAGAGTCCCAGCTATAAGTATCACTTTTTCTAGCGTCAATAGCTCGCCATTGTTGATCTCCTTTAAAAACATCTTTGTAACGTGACTTGAACATGCTTTCATCAATATTTTTTCGGATGATTGCAGTAATTTCTTTTGATGATGGCCAGATATCTCTTAGATAGACTGAACAACCATTATAATCCTGACCCAAGCTATCTTGGGTCAGATCGACATAAAGCGATCCCGCAATCGCATAGGCGACAACTAGCGGTGGTGAGGCGAGATAATTAGCGCGCACATCAGGAGAAATTCTCCCTTCAAAATTACGGTTTCCTGAAAGGACCGAACAGACAACTAAATCATTATAATGAATAGTTTGTGAAATTTCTTTTGCTAGTGGACCAGAATTACCAATACAAGTCGTGCAACCGTATCCAACCAAATGAAAACCAAGGCCATCAAGGTCTCTTTGCAAATTGGCTTTATTAAGATAATCTGTTACTACTTGAGATCCTGGTGCTAGTGATGTTTTTACCCATGGTTTTACAGATAATCCTTTAGCTAGTGCCTTCCGTGCGACCAAACCGGCAGCAATCAAAACCGATGGATTGGATGTATTTGTGCACGAAGTAATTGCCGCAATGACCACATCGCCATTTCCTAGATCATGATTTCGATTCTCCACGGACACGCGTTTAGCAGGTTTAAATATCCCAAATTCGGACTTCATAACTCCTGAGAAGGCCACTTTAGCAGATGTTAGTTTAATAAGATCCTGTGGACGTTTGGGACCAGAAACTACAGGAACAACATTACGAAGATCAAGCGATAGTATATCAGTGAACACTGGATCAACGGTTTTGTGATCTCGCCATAGACCCTGCTTTTTTGCATAAAACTCGACCAATTGTATCTGCTGATGATCTCTCCCAGTGAATCTCAGATAATTGATCGTATCCTTATCTATAGGGAAGAAAGCACAAGTTGCTCCATATTCAGGAGCCATATTAGAAATAGTTGCCTGATCTTCAAGACTAAGATTATTGAGACCTGAACCAAAGAATTCGACAAACTTGCTAACCACACCTTTATCCCGCAGTATTTGGACAATCGTAAGTCCAAGATCAGTTGCAGTGACTCCTTCAGTTAATTGACCGTTCAATTGAAAACCTATAACTTCGGGAAGGAGCATAGTAATGGGCTGGCCCAGCATCGCAGCCTCCGCTTCAATACCCCCTACACCCCAACCTAGAACAGAGAGACCATTAATCATCGTTGTATGGCTGTCTGTACCCACGACAGTATCAGGATAGGCAAGGGTTTCGCCATCTACATCTAAGGTCCATACAGTCCGAGCAAGATACTCTAGATTAATTTGATGACAAATACCTTTTCCTGGAGGTACTACACGTAAATTATCAAATGCCTTCTGACCCCATTTCAAGAAACTGTAACGCTCACGATTGCGTTTGTATTCCTGTTCAACGTTCTTCGTAAATGCACCAACTTCTCCAAAAGAATCGACAGAAATAGAATGGTCAATGACCAAGTCAACAGGTATTTGCGGATTAATAACAGATGAGGAGCCCAATAAATTACATGCTGCATCACGCATTGCTGCTAAATCAACTAAGACAGGAAGTCCCGTAAAGTCCTGCATTAAAACTCGGGCTGGACGATAAGCAATTTGGATTCCTGATGATCCTCTATCGTAAGACCAAGTTGAAAAAGCATGAATATCGTCCACATGAACAGAACGATTATCCTCAAATCGTAATAGATTTTCTAAAAGAATTTTAAGTGTAAATGGTAACTTCGATATACCTTTTAACCCATTCTTCTCAGCCTCAGTCAAGCTAAAATAAGTATATTTTTTTTGACCAACTGTGATGATTTTCTTACATTTAAACGTATCGAGAGAAGAATTCATTGCTGACAATGACCCTGTTTTTATATACCATAAAGATGATATTGCTACCACTTACCTTGTTAGATTAAGAGATGTCTTTCTTTTTAAGAAACAAGAGAAATCTCTTAATAAGAGAAGATAGATCAAAATAAGAGATAGCAAATTACTATAATAATGCAATAGAAACAACTGAAAGAGAAGTTGATAAATATTATGAGTACAGGAAAAATGAATTCATTTTTGAAAACTCTGCTTGAGATTGCTCCTATGACTCTATTTGTTCTAGCTTACAATAAGGCTGATTGGTTTATAAGACTTATTCAGCTACCAGAAGTCTTACAAAAACCGATCTTTCTCGCAACTGTTAGCTCCATGATTGCTACGCTTCTAACCTTTAGTACATTCTGGCTATTAACACGCACTGTTCCTCTCATGCCCTTAGTAACACTAGTTATACTTTTCATTTTTGGGGGGCTGACTCTTTACTTCAAAGACGATTCTTTTATCAAAGTTAAACCAACTATCATAAACACCTTGTTTGGTACTATACTCATTTCTGGTGTCATCTTAAATCATTCTTTTCTCAAATTAATACTAGGAACATCTTTTCAAATCGATAATGAAACTTGGCGTATACTCTCCCTTCGATGGGGTCTCTTTTTCTTTTTTCTTGCTGTTCTCAATGAGATGATCTGGCGCAATTTTTCTGAAGAATTTTGGGTTAGTTTTAAATTCTGGGGAATGACAAGCCTGTCATTTCTATTTATGCTAACACAAGTCCCCTTAATAATTCAAAGATCGAACTTACGAGAAGAGAATAAAGATTAACAGGAAGAGCAACATTATTTTATCATTTTTATAATTTCTTCTTTAAGAAGGTCTATATTACTCTCGTTGATAGGACCAACAATCTTATGGCGAATAACGCCACTAGAATCCACCAAAAATGTTTCAGGAATGCCATAAACCCCCCAATCAATTGCTACATCCCCATCTTGGTCAACTCCAACACGTTTATATGGATTACCCAACCCCCCAAGAAAACGAAGGGCATTCCCTGTCTTATCCTTATAATTGATTCCTAAAACATCAATTATTCCTTCTTTTCCAAGAGACATCAAGAACGGATGTTCTTCGTGACAAGGAAAACACCAAGAAGCAAAAATGTTAATAAGACTCGGCTGGCCCACTAAAGATGAATCTGATAATCCCAATATGGGAATCCCTTTGTGATTGAGTCCCTTAAGACCTGGGAGATCGAATTCTGGAACCTGTTTTCCGATCAATACAGAGGATAAATCAGAAATTTTAGAAGCAGAATTAAGTTGTATGAAGAAAACAACAGCTAATCCACTAAATATAACAAAAGGAATAAACCGAAAAATGATACGGGCAGGGCTCTTAATAACAGAATCTTTCATGGATCAGATATGATTCAGGGGTTGGATTTTGATCGATCTTCTTCAAGACTCTTCAACATTAGAATCCTTTTTTTATAAATTACTATTATCGAGATAATCAGCAACATAATCACCAAGAAGGTAATCCCGAATGCAGAAAGGATAAAGCCGAAATACTGAGTCCTAAAGAGACTGCTCATGATGATTTATCAGGAATAAAAACCTGTCCCATCGCTTTTTTTCTTTGGAGTGTTCTAATGTGTCGTCTCATAATTTCATTGCGCATGATCATAAAATGCAATGTTATAAACAAAGAAAGAAAACCGAGACCCATAACTAGCAATGGCCATAGAAATGCAGGATCAAGCGAGGGCCCTCCAGCTCGCACGATACTAGGTCCTTGATGCAAAGTTGTGAACCATTCAACTGAAAAACGAATAATAACCAGATTGACGGACCCGACTAACACAACAATAGCTGCCATATGTGCGGCCTTTACTGGTTCTTCATAAGAAGACCACAAGGTTATCAGAGATAGATAAATAATAAGAAGGATCAAAAAACTAGTCAAACGTGCATCCCAAACCCAGTACGTCCCCCACATTGGACGACCCCAAATAGAACCTGTAATCAGACCAAGAAAGGTAAATACCGCTCCGATTGGTGCAGCCGATCGTGCTGCTACATCAGCTAGTGGATGCCGCCAGATTACAATCCCTAGTGAACCAAAAATCATGACAATATAAGCACTTAAAGCAATCCAAACAGAAGGAACATGCACATACATAATTCGCACAATGCGGCCCTGTTGATAATCATCAGGGACTGAAAAGATCATCCATAAACCAACTGTCAGTATTAAACATGTCAAAGCTATCAGATAAGGTAATGCAATAGAGATTAATCTTAGAAACCGAGCAGGTTGAGCAAGTGTCAAGAAACCTTTAGGTTTTGATATTATTTCAGTCATCAAATTCCTCATAACTATCATCATAGCAAAAAGATGATTCCATAATCAACAAAACTCATTATTATAGTTTAATTATTGCTTTTTTTAAGAGCACATGCAGCAGCAAAGGGACCCAAAACTGCAAAGAATAGTGTGACAGAACACATTAAAAGAAAGGGTGCAAAAAACATCTCAGTCTTGAGAATTGTACTTTTTACTGCGCCAACACCAAAAATGATAACCGGAATGCATAAAGGTAGAATCAAACTCGAAAGTAACAGTCCTCCTCTCGGAAGAGAAAGAGTGACTGCAGCTCCGATCGCACCTATAAATGAAATCGCAGGAGTCCCGAATAGAAGCGTAACAGCAACTGCTTCAATAGTGATTCGATCAAGTGATAAAAAAAAGGCAAAGACGGGAGAGATCATTACAACCGGTAATCCCGTAACCAACCAATGAGCTAAACACCTAATAAAGATAATAAAAGATAGAGGAGTAGATGATAACAACATCTGATCGAGAGATCCATCTTCAAAGTCAACCTGAAACAACCGGTCAAGACCTAGTAACCCTGCTAGTAATGCAGAAAACCAAAGAATAGAAGGACCGATTGTAGCTAACATCAAAGGTTTGTTACCAAAGACTAAAGGGACAACTACAATGATCACCAAATAAAATAATAAGACGGTCATAGCGCTACTATTGGATCTCAGAGCGAGAGACATATCTCGTTTGAACAGCGCTAACATCAATCTGTAAGGGTAAGAGTTACGAATCGGTTTACAGTCAAAGGCAAATGGCTTGCAACAAGGATCATGCCCCCATCATCTAGATGTGTATTCATCAGTTGGCAAAATTGCTCCTGCGAAGCTTCATCAAGACCTGAAGTGGGTTCATCAAGCAACCAAATTTGGCGATAACTAACCAGCAATCTTGCAATTGCAACCCATCGTCTCTGGCCTGTGGATAAAAGAGAATAAGGCAGAGAACTCAATCCACTTAGTCCCACAACTTCTAAAGCTTTTTCTATATTTAGATAATGATTTCCCAAAAAATCTCTCCAAAACATAAGGTTTTCCTCCACGCTAAACGTCATTTTCATTCCATTCTCATGACCGAGATAATGGCATAGCTCACTTATTGAGTGTTGATGCAATCGCTTCGGTCTTGCCCTAAGCTTGATCAGACCGGACTCAATTGGCAGTAATTGTGCAACTGATCGGATCAAAGTTGATTTTCCTGAACCGTTCATTCCATGAATAACTAATGCGTACCCAACTGGAACTCTAAAAGAGAGATTAGAAAAAACTATCTTTCCTCCCCGTATAACCTTAATCTTATCGGCAACAAGTTCCACTGAACTGCTCTCCAATAATCAAATTTCTAGGCCTGCAATGGAGCGAGCAAATTCGCTCGCATCAAATGGTTCCAGATCTTCTACTTTCTCTCCAACACCTATGAAATAAAATGGTAATTTATGCTTAGAAGCAATCGCTACCATAACGCCACCACGGGCCGTACCATCAAGTTTCGTCATCACAAGTCCATTAACCTTCGCTACATCTTTGAAAATGTTAACCTGACTCAGCGCATTCTGACCCGTTGTTGCATCAAGGGTTAATAAAACTGTATGAGGAGCTTTAGGACTTTGTTTTTTTAAAACTCGGATTATTTTTTCTAACTCATCCATCAATTCTTTTTTGTTCTGCAGACGACCGGCTGTATCAATAAGCATAACATCACTCCCTTCATCACGCGCTTGTGCAAATCCTTTAAAAACGAGACCAGCAGGGTCAGAACCAGGAGGGGATGATATAATTGATGAATTCGTCAGATTACCCCAGATTTTTAACTGTTCAATTGCTGCTGCTCGAAAAGTATCTCCTGCTACAAGCAGGACAGAATATCCAACATCACAAAGCTTTTTACTGAGTTTACCAACTGTTGTAGTCTTACCTGAACCATTAACACCAACGACTAAAATAACATGAGGCTTGTGTTCTAGATCCAATTCTAACTCAGCAGCGACAGGTTCTAAAACTTTCTCAATTGCATGAGCCATAAAAATTCTTACTTCCTCGTCGCTTATATCTTTACCCATGCGTTGACTAGCAAGTAAATCAGTAATCTTTACAGCCGTTTGAACACCTAGATCAGCTTGAATTAAAATATCTTCAAGGTTTTGAACTGTCTTCTCATCGAGTTTACGATTGATTAAGATCGATTTAATACTTTTCGATAGCTCATTCGAAGAAAGAGCAAGACCGTTTCTGAGACGTGAAATCCAGCTTTTCTTTCCAATAAAGACTTCTTTCTTTCTGTTTTCTTTGGATAGTCTTTTCGTATGCGTTTCTGATTCTAAGTATTTTCCTTCGCCTTGTTTACAATTCTCTCGGAGAAAGTGACGACGATCGTATTGGTTCGCTTTTTGATCCTTCTTTTGCAGACTTAGAGGTATAGATTCATGCCCTTGATCAATGGACTCTGATTCCAAACCTTCAGATTCAACCTGTTGTTTCTTATTATGAGGATCAGAGAATCCACCATCGTTCTCTTTTTCTTTTCTAAAACGAAAAAACCTCTTAAGAACTCTCTTTTTTTCTTTAGACATACGTATTTCAAGCGCTGCGCTATCGCTATACTGCTTTATTATTCGAGTCGAGTTGACCGATGAGTCGTTTTCCATCATTTCCTGTTATCATCATTCTAACAACCATGCCATGGTTGAGATTATTGACTTGAACCGGAATAAATTGCGGAGTCCTACCTAAATTGTTACGTTCAATTAAAACATATTCCTTTTTTCCTGTACGACTCTCTAGCAAGCACATTAGCATTTTTTTACCATACATTCTCAACAATGAGGCACGTTCTTTAATCGTTTTTTGATTTACCTGTGGCATACGAGATGCCGGTGTCCCTTTCCGTAAACTAAAAGGAAAAACATGCACGAAAGAAAGACCTGCTTCATGAATAATCGATAAAGAATTTTGAAACATTGCCTCTGTCTCTGTAGGAAATCCTGCTATGATATCAGCACCAAAAACAACATCAGGACGCATACTCCTCACACCGTCACAAAAACGCAAAATATCATCCCGAACATGTCGGCGTTTCATTCTTTTTAAAATCATATCATCACCGGATTGAAGAGATAGATGAAGATGTGGCATTAACCGTTTATCATCTCCAATTGCATCTAGAAACGGTTCATCTACTTCGATTGAATCAATGGATGATAACCTCAAGCGTGACAATCCCCGAACTCTTGTCAATAAAAGCTGCACTAAACGACCTAGACGAGGTGATCCTGGTAAATCGATTCCCCAGGCAGTTATATCCACTCCTGTCAAAACAATCTCAGAATAGCCATTATCGCACAATCTTTGAACTTGATCAACAATATCACCGGCAGGCACAGAGCGTGAATTCCCACGTCCATAAGGTATAATACAAAATGTACAACGATGATTGCATCCGTTCTGTACCTGAACAAAAGCACGGGTCCGGTTTTCTATCGATTCAATCATATGTGAGGCCATCTCTTGTATGGCCATAATATCATTGACCCGAACTTTCTCGAAATCATTAACACCAAAATCTGGCAATTGGCGGTATGAATGAGCTATTAATTTTTCTTGATTACCGAGAACTAATGCAACTTCTTCCATATCAGAAAAAGTTTCAGGTTCAGTCTGTGCTGCACATCCTGAAACAATAATCCGTGCCTCAGGATTTTCACGAGCCGCTTTACGAATGGCCTGTTTTGCCTGACGGACAGCTTCTCCTGTAACAGCACAAGTATTGAATATAATAACTCCACCAGGAAGTTGATCAAGGCCAGAGACTTCCGCCTCTCGTTTTATCACCTCAGATTCATAGATGTTCAATCGACAACCGAATGTACGAATCTGAAAGGGAGTTTGATGAGTCATCAAAAAAACCGTTCCCATTCACCTGTGATTGGATCAAATTGACCGGAAAATTCATATTCAGAGGGACCTGTCATGACAACATAATTGTTTTCTTTCCAATCGATTTCTAAATGGCCACCTGTTACATTTACCAACACTTTTCGCCCAGTAAGGCCGATTCGTGCAGCACAAACGGCCGCTGCACAGGCTGCTGACCCGCAGGCAAGAGTTAGACCAACACCTCTCTCCCAAGTCCTAATCATCACTTCGCTCTCATCAATAACCTTTGCAGCAGAAATATTAGCACCTTCAGGAAAGACACTATGATGTTCTAGTAAAGGCCCAAGTTTTTTTAGTTCAAAGCTAAAAAGATCTTTCTTAATCCAAAAAATAGCATGAGGATTACCGATATTCACCACGGACAGAGTGCATAAAATCTCTTTATTAACAGGACCCACCTTTACTTTAATAAAACGCGTATCAGTAAATGGTTTAACTAACGGAATCTCATTCCACTGAGTCCGGGCCTTCCCCATATTGACGCTAATCAGTTTGTCGTCACGTATATTGGCATCTATGAATCTCCCCTTAATTTCAAAAGAAAAGTGAACATCACCTGTTTTCTCATGTAACCAGCGAACAACACAACGTATTCCATTGCCACAAGTATCTGCTTTTGAACCATTAGCATTAAAAATTATGATCTTGGCATCACAATGAGGGTTTTCGGTTTTATGAACAACCATCATCTGATCGAAACGAATAATTTGATTCTGAGCCATTTTTAAGACTAATTGAGGTGTCATATAAGTAGATGTTTCCAACATATCGACAACAAGAATCTTATTACCCAGACCATTCATTTTATAAAAAGGAACCATAATTGTATAGTACTCGTAAGACACCATATGGCAGAAATAGCTGCAAACGTCTAAATTTATACTAGAAGAGAGCTAAGTGCTATTTTCTTTCCTCACATATTGAAGTTTTTAATAAGATAAGAATAGAGTCATTACTATCTCGTGTAACGAACGAAGGGTCATTAATAGTTGAGGATCATTATCCAATAATTTTATTGGTTCCGTGAGCGTTCGTTTCTATATGCTAGTGTTCGTAGCCTTAAAGCGTTAAGATGGATAAATCCTTGTGCATCCTCTTGATTATAAGCTCCTGAATCATCTTCAAAGGTCACAAGCTCTTTGGAATAAAGTGAATGTTTACTTTTCCGACCTGTAATCATGACATTGCCTTTATAAAGCTTAAGAAACACCTCCCCTTCAACATAACGTTGGCTATGATCAATAGCAGACTGAAGCATTTCACGTTCTGGTGAAAACCAAAATCCATTATAGATTAATTCTGCATAGCGTGGCATCAGTTCATCTTTCAGATGGGCTTCACCGCAGTCGAGCGTAATAGATTCTATCGCACGATGCGCTTTCAAAAGAATCGTACCTCCAGGAGTTTCGTAGATTCCACGGGATTTTATGCCAGTAAACCGATTTTCTACTAAATCTAAACGTCCAATACCGTTATCATGACCTAGCTGGTTCAATTGGGAAAAAAAATCTGTTGCTGACAGATACTTTCCGTCGAGGGAGACAGGATTACCATTCTCAAAACCAATTCTAATACTTGTTGTTTTATCCGGAGCAGACTGAGGATCAATTGTACGCATATATACGTAGTCAAGAGACTCAATGGCGGGGTCTTCTAACAACTTACCTTCAGAAGAAGAATGAAGCAAATTTGTATCAACTGAAAAAGGCGCCTCTCCCTGTTTGTCCTTAGCTACATGGATTTGATGATTACGCGCAAAAGTGATCAAATCAGTTCGCGATCTAAATGACCATTCCCGCCACGGTGCTATGATTTTTATATCAGGGTTAAGTGCATAGGCAGAGAGTTCAAACCGTACCTGATCGTTGCCTTTTCCTGTAGCACCATGAGCGATAGCATCAGCACCTGTTTCATGGGCAATCTCGACAAGACGTTTTGAAATCAAAGGACGAGCAATAGACGTTCCGAGAAGATATTCCCCTTCATAGGTAGCATTGGCACGAAACATCGGATAGACAAAATCCGTAAGAAACTCTTCACGCAAATCTTCGATGAAGATTTCCTGAACTCCCATTTCTTCAGCTTTGCAGTGTATATGAACAAGTTCATCATCCTGACCAAGATTGGCAGTGAATGTAACAACTTCTGCGTCATACTGGTTTTTAAGCCATTTGAGCATGATTGATGTATCAAGACCACCAGAATAGGCCAGAACAATTTTTCGTATATCTTCTTTGTTAGTTTTGGGCATTGATCAATTATCCAGATGATATTATGATTTCTACCAATAGAGGAGATACCTTGTCTCGATGCGTACATTAATTGCAGCTGATTATTTCTTCCAAAGCAAGGGTAATACCTGATAGTGAATACGTATAGGTTGTTTGTGTCCCTCGAATGGATTGAGCTTCTACCTTCATAATTTTTCCAGCACGCATAGCATCTAACAATTCACCTTCCTCACTGATATTTTTTAGCCAAGCGCTATTATCTTTTGTGAACATATCAAAAGATTTCTTTCCTATTGTTATGACCACTGGATAACCTAATTTTAGCGGATATCCAACCTCAAGCTGTGGTTCAAACCCGGAAGATCCATCAAGCTTTTGACTCACAAGAAAGAAGACATCTCCATGATCACGATCAATAGGTTTCTTTGTTTTAGGAACGGATAGAATATAACAAATTTTACCAAAACGGTCATCTGTATAAGTATAAATACTCCAGTCATCATGGTTACTAATTTTTTCAGGCCTTTGTGCAAAAGAATGAAGTGTCGTTAATGAAACCAAGACTAAGCTTTGTACTAATAAGGTAATTAATTTGTTAGTCTTATCCTTGATCATAATAATTCCTAAATAGCGCTATCAGCGATAGATATGATAATAATTAAAATTAAATTGCAAGAGGTCAGTCAAAAAAGTTATAGAGTGCTAACACATTCGGTTAGAATGACATTAAGATTTAACTTTACTCAGTTCATATCCCTTTATCGGATTAAGCTTATCCTTAAAATATGAAGACCTCCTCAGTTGTTAACTTTTAAGATCCATCTTAAACGACTCGTAAAAAGAGTACCTAGTATCTTAGCATCTCCTGCCTAATGATCCAGAATTTCTACCCCAAAATTATTCATCACCTAGCTAAATGAGAAAGTTTCTAACCCCTCGGAATAGCCATTGACACTTTCTAATTGCTCACATATTGCGAAACCATTGTTAAGATAAGATAGTGAGTTAACATGGAGGAAAAGTAATATCTTTTAAGTCTGTAATGAGATTTGTGGTGATTGTAGCATTTGTTATTATCTTTCAAAGTAAAGCATTGGCAAATGATGATTTTAAAGTTGTGACTGTTTTTACCGTCATCGCAGATATTGCCCGTAATGTTGCTGGTGATGCTGCTCTTATCGAATCAATTATAAAGCCAGGTGCTAAGATTCATGGTTATCAACCAACCCCACGCGATATGTTAAAGGCACGAGACGCAGACCTTATCCTTCAAAACGGACTTAATTTAGAGCTATGGTTCGAAAAGTTTTTCTACCAGCTTAAAGATGTTCCTATCATAACGCTCAGCGATGGAATTAACCCCCTAAGTATTGAAGAAGGCCCTTCTGCTGGAAAACCGAATCCTCATGTATGGATGTCTTTAGATTCTGCTATGGTTTACGTCAATAACATTCGCGATAGCTTTATGTTGCATGATCGCCAAAATGCAAAAATCTATAAGACTAATGCAGAAAATTACAAAAAAGAGCTCAAAGCCGCAATCGCTCCATTAAAGGCTCGGATAGAGGCAATCCCAAAGAGTCAACGCTGGCTAGTGACTAGCGAAGGTGCATTTAGCTATCTTGTTCGTGACTTTGATATGCAAGAGCTTTTTTTATGGTCGATTAATTCAGATCAGCAGTGCACTCCCCAGCAGGTACGTAAAGTTATTGACACAGTTAGAATTCACAATATTCCTGTTATTTTTTCAGAAAGTACTGTATCCGATAGGCCTGCTAAGCAGATTGCACGAGAGTCAGGTGCTCGTTATGGTGGTGTGCTTTATGTGGACTCGCTCAGTGAAAATAATGGACCTGTTCCAACCTATCTAGATATGTTACGTGTCACTGCAACGACTATAGCCGAAGGTCTAGAAAAACGGTGAAAAAAAAAGAACCTAACAAGGGTAATCAAGGACTTTATGTCTATAATTTGACCGTTACCTACCGTAATGGATATACGGCCCTTCATGATGCTAGCTTTTATATTCCGACAAGCAGTATTGCAGCACTTGTCGGTATCAATGGTTCAGGAAAATCCACCTTATTTAAAGCGATAATGGGATTCATTCCAATAAGCTGCGGTCAAATTACAATTTTTGGTAAAGATGTCAAGAGTTCTCTTCGCTGTCAAGCCATTGCCTATGTTCCTCAGACAGAGGAGATTGATTGGAGTTTTCCAGTTCTAGTTGAGGATGCTGTCATGATGGGACGTTATGGACACATGAATTTCATGCGCTTAACCAGAGCGGAAGATGAGAAAGCTGTCAGTGATGCTTTAAAGCGTGTAGATATGACACATTTTCGCCATCGTCAGATTGGAGAATTGTCAGGTGGCCAGAAAAAGAGAGTCTTTCTGGCTCGGGCTCTAGCTCAAAAAAGTCAAGGGATATTACTCGATGAACCCTTTACAGGCATTGATGTTAAAACAGAAAGATCCATTATCGAATTGCTCTGCGAATTGCGAGAAGAAGGGGCTCTTGTTCTCATTGCAACTCATAATTTGGGAAATGTTCCTGAATTTTGTGATCAAACCGTATTAATTAAAGGTACAATATTAGATTATGGGCCCACATCAAATGTCTTTACACAAGAAAATTTGGAAAATACTTTTGGAGGTCTTTTGCGTCGTTTTGTTTTGAGCGGAACGGATCTACATAAAGATGAGGATTCTCGACAACTGACTGTGATTAGCGATGGTGAACGTCCTTTTGTTGTTTATGATACTCAAACCAAGAGGAAGACAGAAAAAAAGTATGATTGATCTTCTTTTACAACCTTTCGGCTATTCTTATATGGTTAATGCAATGTTGGTCAGTTCCTTGGTTGGCGCAGTCTGTGCCTTCCTATCAGCTTACTTAATGCTAAAAGGCTGGTCTCTGATTGGGGATGCTCTGAGTCATTCGATCGTACCAGGTGTCGCCGGAGCTTATATGCTAGGCCTTCCTTTTGCTTTGGGTGCTTTCTTATCAGGCGGACTTGCGGCCAGTGCGATATTGTTTTTGAATCTACGTTCGGATCTAAAAGAAGACACCATCATTGGATTAATCTTCACGTTCTTTTTCGGATTAGGTCTCTTTATGATCTCTCTGTCGCCAACATCAGTCAATATACAGACAATTACGCTCGGAAATATTTTGGCCATTACACCGGAAGATACTTGGCAGCTAGTTATTATTTCTATTATTTCTCTTACCATCTTAACCATAAAATGGAAAGACTTTATGGTTGTAATATTTGATGAAGCTCATGCTTCTTCGATCAATTTGAATCCTAATTTCCTTAAGGCTTTATTTTTCGTCTTATTATCTGCCTCTACAGTTGCCGCTCTTCAGACAGTCGGGGCCGTCCTCGTGGTTGCTATGGTTGTGACACCTGGAGCTACTGCTTATCTGTTGACTAATAGATTTCCTAGCCTTTTGATCCTCAGTATATTGATTGGTGTCTTAACAAGCTCTTTTGGCACTTATCTAAGTTATTATCTTGATGGTGCAACAGGGGGGGTGATTGTTTGTTTACAAACGTTACTGTTTCTCACAACCTTTTTTTTATCTCCAAAACAGGGATTTTTAAAGTCTAAGATAAGAGATGTTTAGATAAAGTGTTAAATTCGAAAGTATAATAGCGTGGAAGAATTATTACTTCCTTTTCAGTTTTCTTTCATAATCAATGCGTTGATTATCTCGTTAGTCATTTCTATCCCAACAGCACTTTTATCTTGTTACATGATTCTTCGGAGATGGTCCCTGATGGGTGATGCGATCGCTCACGCTACTTTACCAGGTATAGCGATCGCCTATTTTTTCAAAATACATCTCATTATTGGTGCTTTTCTCTCTGGTATGATCTGCACATTGGTTACAGAATTTTTAAAAGAGAACTGTAGAATAAAACAGGATACAATAATGGGTGTAATATTCTCTGGTATGTTCGGATTAGGTATCGTTCTTTATGCGAAAATTCGACCCGGTGTACATCTAGATCACATTCTGTTTGGCAATATCCTAGGCATTAGTGTAGATGATATTATGTTAAGCACTATAGTTGCCATCGGAGTTACAGTCGTTATTGCACTAAAATGGCGTGACTTGCTTCTAGATTCATTTGACTCTATACAAGCAAGAATTGTCGGTCTTCCAGTGAGATTAATTCGCTATGGACTGTTATCAATGATTGCATTGAGTATTATATCAGCCTTAAAAGCAGTGGGGATTATTCTTGTAATGGCCTTATTAGTGACACCAGGTACCATAGCCTTATTGATAACACAGCGTTTTAGCACTATGTTAGTCGTTGCTACACTTGTTGCCATCTTTTCCTCTTTTTCTGGAGTTTATCTGAGCTTTTTTCTGGACAGTGCACCTGCCCCAACCATTGTACTCATTATGATCATGATCTTTATCACCGTATTTGCTAAAAATAGAATACGTATATTCCAGTGATATAGCCTCCTTCAGCGTTGAGGAATCCCATCAACCTTCTCCCTACAAAGAAAAGCCAAAGCGTTTCAAGGAGAACATTGAAAATTTATAGAAAACTTTCCGAGGATTTTGAAATTCGGAAAACGTCTTCACTGACTTGATCGGTCTATTTCATCTACAATCATCTACAATGGCGCACCCGGGAAGATTCGAACTCCCGACCTCTTGATTCGTAGTCAAGTACTCTATCCAGCTGAGCTACGGGTGCGCTAGTCTACCATTGCTAACAGATCAAACTAAGGATCGATCTAAATCCTTAAGAAGTTGATTGCAAGCACCAAAATTCTCAACGCAGAAACGAAGAGCTTATGACCATATAGGATTCAGAAATTGGTTTTTAAAGAATCTTGCATTCATTTCACATTCTGATTTATAAAGAATATTTTTCTACTATGAAGCGAAGATGGAGTTGTTCAGAATGCATAATCGTTCAGTGGTGAAAATAAATGAATGTGTTAACCAACAGTTGAGTTTATTAGTTTAATAAGATATTGGCTTAATTATAAGATAAAGTTGGAAGAATGATTGTCACGTACGTATACGATTGGACATTAGACTTAAAGTGTAAATAATGATCCGCATTGAATCTGTTACTAAACAGTTTGGAGGTATCTTTGCTGTTAATAATGCATCGATGGAGATTGAGAAGGGGTCAATCACTGCCCTTATAGGGCCTAATGGTGCAGGCAAGACAACACTCTTTAATATTGTAGCAGGGCATTGTCTTCCAACAAGTGGTTATATCTATCTTCAAGGTGAAGATATTACAGGCCTTCCTCCTTACAAACTGTTTGCCAAAGGCCTTCTGAGGACATTCCAAGTCGCTCATGAATTTTCTACGTTGACTCTCCTTGAGAACCTGATGATGGTACCATCTGGTCAGCTAGGTGAGACACTAGTTAATACCTGGTTTCGTAGGAGTCAGGTGAGAGTACAGGAACAAGAAATCGAAGCGCGTGCGCGTGATGTTATAAATTTTCTCAACCTCGATCATCTCGTTAATGAAAAAGCGGGCAATTTGTCTGGAGGTCAAAAGAAGTTGCTTGAGCTTGGACGAACCATGATGGTCAAGGCTAAAATTGTTCTATTGGACGAAATAGGCGCAGGTGTAAATCGTACTTTACTCGCTAAGATTGGTGATTTGATTATGAGACTCAACCAGGAATACGGTTACACATTCTGTATGATTGAGCATGATATGGACTTTATTAGTCGCCTTTGTAATCCTGTAATCGTAATGGCTGATGGTGCTGTTTTAGCACAAGGTTCAGCGCGAGACATGACCAAAAACGAAGATGTTATCGAGGCCTATCTTGGGAAAGGGCCTCAAAAGAAAAAAACAGAGTAGAAGTCGCTTGATGTATATACAGGGAGTAGATCTTGTCGGCGGATATGGGGGCTCTGATGTTCTTAAGGGGTGTAGTATTGGTGTTGATCTTGGAGAGGTTGCCGTCATTGTAGGACCTAATGGTGCTGGTAAATCAACCGCTATGAAGGCCATGTTAGGCATGCTATCCATACGAGAAGGGATGATTCTTCTCGATGGTAAGAATATTACTTCTCTCAGTACTCAGGACAGAATTGCTGCCGGCATTGCTTTCGTTCCCCAAACAGATAATGTTTTTACTGGATTGACAGTTGAAGAAAACCTTGAGATGGGTGCTTTCTTACGGGAAGATGATTTTTCTTCAACTTTAAAAACGATCTATGATTTATTCCCTGTCTTATGTGAGAAAAGGCTCCAATTTGCAGGGGAATTATCTGGTGGACAGCGACAACAGGTCGCTGTGGGTCGTGCTTTGATGATCAAACCATCTGTTCTTATGCTTGATGAGCCGACAGCTGGTGTTTCCCCTATTGTCATGGATGAATTATTTAGTCGTATTCTTCAAATTAGTCGTACAGGCGTTGCCATTTTGATGGTTGAGCAAAATGCTCGACAGGCACTCAATATCGCAGATCGAGGTTATGTTCTTGTTCAGGGTCAGAATCGATTTTCAGGTACTGGTGAAGCACTTCTGGCCAATCAAGAAGTTCGAGAATCTTTTTTAGGTGGATAGGAGAAGTCTGTGGATTTTCTGAATGCCATAATATTACTTGCTAATTTTGTTATTGTTCCTGCGCTCACCTATGGTTGTCAACTCGCTTTGGGTGCACTGGGTATTACCCTGCTCTACGGAATTTTGCGTTTCGCGAATTTCGCTTATGGTGATACAATGGCATTTGGCACAATGGTCGTAATTTTGTTGACCTGGTGGTTAAAATCGATTGGTATTAGTACAGCTCCAATACCCACTGCATTGTTTGTTCTACCATTTGGGATTGTATTGACATCCCTTTGCGTTCTGGTGACTGATAAGCTTGTTTACCTGCACTATAGACAGACCAAGGCTCCTCCGATCCGTTTGGTCATGGCATCTGTCGGTGTTATGTTTGTTATGAGTGGTCTTGTTCGATTCATGATTGGGCCCAATGATCAATCGTTTATGGATGGTGAACGGTTTTTGACAACAGCTCGTACCTTCAAAACAGTAACAGGCCTTGATGAAGGATTGGCAATCAAAACTTCCCAAGTTTTAACAGTTGTTATTGCTATTATACTGGTTGCACTCTTATTTTGGTTTTTGCAAAATACACGCACTGGAAAATCCATGCGTGCTTTTTCTGACAATGAAGATTTAGCATTGCTTTCAGGTATCTCTCCTGAGAAAGTTGTGAATGTAACCTGGATGATTGCTGCAGCTCTTGCCACTGTCGCTGGTGTTCTTTACGGTCTTGATAAGAGCTTCAAACCTTTTACTTATTTTCAGCTCCTTCTCCCTATGTTTGCCGCAGCAATTGTTGGTGGAGTTGGACTACCAATAGGTGCAATCATTGGTGGTTTTCTTATAGCTTTTTCTGAAGTGCTCGTTACTTATGCCTACAAGAAGTTTCTTACCTATCTATTACCTTATGGCTATGAACCGGAAGGTCTAATGCAATTGTTGTCAACCGATTATAAAGTCGCGGTTTCTTTTATTGTATTAGTTGTTGTTCTGTTAGTCAGGCCAACTGGTCTTTTCAAAGGGAGAGTGATATGAACCTCTCCTTTAGAGGATTTTTTTATTTTCTCAGTCTTGTCATTGCTTTTTTGACTGTAGGTTTTTTTCAGTCATGGAATGTTATGCTAGCGATTTTAAATCTTTGTCTCATTTCTTCGATTATGGCACTTGGGGTCAACATCCAGTGGGGGTATGCTGGAATTTTTAATGTCGGGATCATGGGATTCTCGGCTTTAGGTGGTGTTGCTGCAGTATTGGCGTCGAGAGAACCAGTTCCTTCCGCTTGGCTTGCTGGTGGAAGTAATCTTGCTATGGCTGGTCTAGTGATCATTTTAGTTGTTGTTGTAGTTCTTTTTTGTTTGCGTCAGCTGACTTCTGGATTGACTCGAACTTTTATTTTGGTTTCTGTTATTGTAACTGGTTACGTTGCGATGCGTTCTTTTTATGATCCTGCAGTTTTAGCGATTGAAGCGAACAATCCTTCTGAATCAGGCTTTTTAGGGGGTATGGGAATACCTATTATTTTTTCATGGGCTCTAGGCGGCGTATTTTCTGGTTTGGTCGCCTGGCTTATTGGTAAAGTTGCCCTCGGCCTTCGGTCGGATTATTTAGCAATAGCGACTTTAGGTATTTCTGAAATTTTGGTTTCTGTTATCAAAAACGAAGATTGGCTGACACGAGGGGTTAAGAATGTTACCGGTCTAGGTCGTCCTGTTCCTTATGAAGTTGATCTTCAGAAAAGTAAAGAATTTATATCGTGGATTGAATGGTTTTTCTCTGTTCATTTGAATAGTTTTTATGGAGATGAGCGAACAGAAGTTTTACGAAATTTAGTTGTGGAGAGTTCAAGTATTGTTGTAAAAATTTCTTATAGTATCCTTTTTTTTATAGTTTTGTTATTCATTCTAGTTCTTTGTATTCTTTCTCTTAGTTCTCCTTGGGGACGTATGGTGCGTTCAATTCGTGATAATGAAACGAGTGCCGCTGCTATGGGGAAAAATATTAAAGCACGTCATTTGCAAATTTTTGTCTTGGGCTCTGCGGTAATAGGAATTGCTGGTGCTATGCTCACAACCTTGGATGGTCAATTCACACCCGGCTCCTATCAACCTTTGCGGTTCACATTTTTGATATGGGTCATGGTTATTGTTGGAGGTTCAGGGAATAACTTTGGTGCAGTACTCGGTGCATTTATAATATGGTTTATTTGGATCGAAGCAGAACCTGTAAGCAATTGGATAGTAGATATAGGAACTTTGTGGATGGGTCCTTCCAGTCTCATTCGAAGTCATTTGCTTAATAACGCCCAACACATTCGACTTCTAACTATGGGGTTATTTATGTTGTTTATCATGAGATTTAGTCCTGATGGTCTTTTACCAGAGCAATCAAATAATCGTTCCTGATCTTATTACCCCTCAATTCACTCACTTTTGATGTTAATACAAGGTAAAGGAAAGGTTCCCAATTGAAGTTGAATACCTATTTATTCTTATCACAATTCAAAACGGAAATCATTTAAATGAGAGAAGAGTTGTAGGGAGATCTTATGCAAAGACTATTTATTGCATTAGCTATTTTTTTAAAGTTGACTAGCTCTGCATTTTCTGATGGTCAATTAATTAAAGTCGGTGTGATTCTCGGTTTTACAGGTCCAATTGAATCATTGACTCCAGATATGGCTTCTGCTGCTGAATTAGCTATGAAGGAAACGGCTGGCAATGTACTTGATGGAAAAACGGTAATTTCTGTTCGTGCTGATTCAACCTGTTTAGATGCAGCAGCAGCGACAGCCGCAGCGGAACGGTTAATTACAGCTGAAGGTGTTGTTGGAATTATAGGAGCAGACTGTTCCAGCGTTACAACAGCTATAGCTAATAATGTTGGTATCCCCAATGGAGTTGTCATTATATCACCTTCCGCAACATCCCCAGCACTTTCTACAATTAAGGATAAAGGTTTGTTTTTTCGCACGGCGCCATCTGATGCCCGTCAGGGTCAAGTTCTAGCTGATATTCTGAAAGTGAAAGGAATCACCAAGGTTGCTGTTACCTATACCAATAATGATTACGGTAAAGGATTAGCTGATTCATTTGGCATTGCTTTTCAAGCCCATGGTGGTGAAGTTGCTATTAGTGCTTCTCACGAGGATGGTAAGGCTGATTATTCTGCTGAAGTAGGTGCCCTCGCAGCTGCAGGTGCTGAATATCTTGCCGTTTTTGGTTATGTAGATCAAGGGGGTAAAAGTATTATTCAAACATCTCTTGATACAGGTGCTTTTGAAAAATTTATCCTTGCTGATGGCATGATTAGTAATAGCCTAATTGCAGCTATCGGCTCTGATCTCAACGGTACGATTGGCACGTTTCCTGGTTCACATTCATCAGGTTCAACTAAATTTAGAGCAGTAGCAAGTGCTTCTAGTTTTAAGAAAATTGACGGTCTATATATGCCGGAATCTTATGATTCTGCAGCCTTGATGATTCTTGCTATGCAAGCGGCTGGTTCGGCTGATCGGTCTTCTATCCCGAAGCATATCATGGATGTAGCCAATCCACCAGGTCATAAAATTCTTCCTGGTGAATTGAATAAAGCTCTAGAAATTCTAAAAGAGGGCGGTCAGATTGACTACGAAGGGGCATCCAACGTTCGGTTTACAAAAGTAGGTGAAGCAACTGGTTCTTTCAAGGAAATAGAAATTAGAAACAGCAAATTTGAAACTATTAAAATTCACTAAAACTCTTTATATTTTCATAATGATAAATAGTTAAGAGTTGATCTATTCGATTACAGTAAAAAAACTGTAGTTAATACTTTACGTCTTGACAAAATACTTTTAAATTGTCAGCATCACTAAGCCAGATTTCTCGATCTTCTTCGATGTTTAGCTTATTTTATTCAGTAGATTAGTACATTAGTACAGGAGTACAAGATGCTGGCCCTTACATTTCCTGGTCAAGGCTCTCAGTTCGTTGGTATGGGTCGTGATCTTGCCAATTCATATCCAGAATCTAGAGCTGTTTTTGATGAAGTTAATGAGGCACTGAATCAGAAACTCAGTGCACTGATGTGGGAAGGGGACGAGAATGAGTTGAAACTCACAGCTAATGCTCAGCCCGCTTTAATGTCTGTTAGTCTTGCGGTCATCAAGGCCCTAGAGTCTAAGGGGTTTCAAGTTAAAAATTCAGAATTTGTTGCTGGTCATAGTTTAGGGGAGTATTCAGCACTTGCTGCCGCTCATTCTTTGAGCATTTTTGATACAGCTCGCCTTTTGCGTATTCGTGGTAATGCTATGCAAGAAGCTGTTCCTGTTGGGTTGGGTGCTATGGCAGCTATTATCGGTCTTCAGGAAGAGAAATTAGAATTAATATGCGAATTAGTCTCTAGTTCTTCTTTATCGTGCCAAATTGCCAATGATAATGGTGGTGGACAATTAGTAATTTCTGGAAACAAATTGTCTGTTGATAAAGCCTGCGAAATGGCGAGGGAATATGGAGCGAAGCAGGTGTTATTGCTTCCTGTATCCGCACCATTCCACTCTTCTTTGATGGAACCCGCTGCCCAAATTATGGCTGAAGCTCTTGAGAAGATCTCAATAAACCCAACCATAGTACCATTGATCTCTAACGTTTCGGCAAAACCAATTTCAGACCCAGATGATATCAAGAAAAGATTAGTAGAGCAGGTTACTGGTCGAGTTCGATGGAATGAAAGTATACGTTTTATGTGCTCCAAGGGAATAAGACATATTTGGGAGATAGGTCCTGGTAAAGTATTAAGTCGTCTTATTCGCCGTATTGATCATCAGATAGAAACGAGAACAATCGGCGATTCTGATGATATTAATCAAGCCCTTAAATCGATTTCTTGATACCTTGACTTTAGGACTGAGGATTTTTAATTTTTCTGTATTTCTATTTGGAGATATCCATGTTTGACCTCACCGGTAAGAAAGCCCTTATTACAGGTGCATCTGGTGGAATAGGAGAAGCTATTGCAAAGCACATGCATTCTTATGGTGCTATAGTTGGCCTTCATGGTACAAGAGAAGAAAAACTTTTCTCTATAGCTAACCAATTAGGTGAGCGTGTTTATGTTTTTTCTTTTGACCTTTCAGTTGCTTCTCATGTTAAATCTCTTGCGAGAACAGCAGAGAGGGATATGAAAGGTGTTGACATTTTAGTCAATAATGCAGGTGTTGCCCGTGACAGTCTTTTTGTACGTATGAGTGATGAAGATTGGAATCATGTTATTACTATCAATCTGACCTCTATATTTCAGTTAACACGCAAGATGATTTATCCGATGCTACGTAGAAGGTTTGGCCGTGTTGTGAATATTACCTCAGTAGTTGGGATCATCGGAAATCCGGGTCAAGCAAACTATTGTGCCTCCAAGGCTGGTATGATTGGCATGTCTAAATCTCTTGCCATAGAAATCGCGAGCCGTGGTATTACAGTTAATTGTGTAGCGCCTGGATTCATTAAAACACAGATGGCAAATACACTCGATGATAAGAAAAAAAATGCGATTCTTAGCTCAGTTCCTGCCAAAAGGCTTGGAAAACCTGAGGAGGTAGCGAGTGTTGTAACTTACTTAGCAGGAAGTGAGGCCTCTTACATTACAGGTCAAACAATACATGTCAACGGTGGCATGGCAATGATCTGAAATACCTGTGAATTTATGAACGTACCAGATCTGTCTAATTACGCTTGATCTGTGAGCTCGCCTTAACTAGTTAATAGCAAACACAAGCGGATAAACCGGAGAAATGAAAATGAGTGACACTTCAGAACGTGTAAAAAAGATCGTAATCGAGCATCTTAGCGCTGATCCTGAAAAAGTTATCGAGGCGGCATCATTTATCGATGATCTTGGTGCGGACAGTCTTGATACAGTTGAGCTAGTTATGGCTTTCGAAGAAGAATTTGGTGTTGAAATTCCTGATGATGCAGCTGAAACAATTCAGACTGTAGGTGATGCAGTGAAATATCTTGAAGAGAACAAAACCTGATTTTTAATCGGTGTTATCATAATCAATTTATTTTTGCTTGTGTCCCCATATTCTTTCATTTTTCTAACTTTTGTCATTTCATTAAGTTTCTTTAAAAAGTGGGAATGACGATGAGACGTGTCGTAGCCACAGGCATTGGTTCTGTTACACCGCTTGGCGGTGATGCTGAAACAACTTGGTCAAATATCCTAAAAGGAAAAAATGCTGCCGCCAGAGTCACAAAATTCGAAGTTGAAGATTTACCATCCAAAATTGCTTGTGAATTACCAATCGGTGATACCGCTTCTGGTCATTTTAGTCCTGATGACTGGATGGAGGTCAAGGAGCAACGTAAAGTTGATCCATTTATTGTCTATGCAGTTTCAGCGGCTTCCCAGGCTTTAAATGATGCTGGATGGCATCCCTCTACTGATGAAGAAAAAAATACTACCGGTACAATTATCGGTTCTGGTATCGGTGGCTTGCAAGGTATCGAGCAAACATCTTTTCTTCTCGCCGAACGAGGACCGCGTCGGGTTAGCCCATTTTTTATTCCTGGTCGATTAATCAATCTTGCATCAGGTTATGTCTCCATCATGCACGGCTTACGAGGGCCCAATCATTCTGTTGTCACGGCTTGTTCAAGCGGAGCACATGCGATTGGTGATGCTGGTCGTATGATTGCATTGGGTGATGCTGATGTTATGGTAGCCGGAGGCGCTGAATCACCAGTTTGTCGTTTATCACTGGCAGGATTTGCTGCCTGTAAAGCTTTATCGACGAGTTATAATGATACTCCGAAAAAAGCATCCCGTCCATGGGACAATAGTCGCGATGGATTTGTTATGGGAGAGGGAGCCGGTATTGTTGTACTTGAAGAATTAAAGCATGCAAGAGCACGTGGAGCAAAGATCTATGGTGAACTCATTGGTTACGGTTTGTCAGGGGATGCCTTTCATATTACAGCACCCTCAGAAAATCATGAAGGGGCCTACCGCGCAATGTTTGCCAGTTTAAAACGTGCAAGAATTGATGCTTCTGAGATTGATTATGTAAATGCCCATGCGACATCTACAATGGCTGATACAATGGAATTATGTGCAGTCCAGCGTCTTGTAGGTAAAGCCTCTTTTAAACTCTCAATGTCTTCGACAAAGTCAGCTATTGGTCATTTGCTGGGAGCCGCTGGATCCGTTGAAGCTATTTTCTGTCTTCAAGCGATGCGGGATAATAAACTTCCCCCAACTCTTAATCTTGAGAATACAGATATCAAGACACCAATCGATCTGGTTCCTAAAGTTTCTAAAGAAAAAGAACTAACAACAGTCTTGTCGAACTCATTTGGTTTTGGAGGAACTAACGCTTCTCTGATTTTCCGTAAAATGATTTAGGATCTGATTTTTTTCGATGGTTACTTCTCTTCGTTATCAGACGATAAGGATGATATCAAGAACTTAATTTGGTTTGCATAGAACTCAAATTATCATCTAAAATCAGGAGTATGTAGATAATGTTTTTTATATCAAAAGAATCCAATGCAGTTAACCTTAGCAAATAATCTTCTGATTTATTTTCTCTCTTTCTTTAGATTTTTTATATTAGTTACTCTCTTTCTGTTTATGCTCCTCTTCCTCTCTGCCTGGTATGGAAATAAAAAATTTAAGGATGAGGGTCCATTAAGAAAAGAAACAACTTATGTAGTTCAAAGAGGGTCAACATTTCATTCTATTGAACCAGATCTTATTGCACGTGATATCATTCCTCGCCAAGGAGGATTAGATATGTTTTTATGTGCTGTATGGATGTTAGGAAAATCATCACAGCTGAAAGCGGGAGAATTTCTATTTTTACCAGGGATGAGCATGTATGATATTGTAAAAACGCTCACAGAAGGACCTGTTATTGAATATTCGATCACTTTTCCTGAAGGTTGGACATCTTATCAGATTATGAAAAAGATCCAGGTTGACACAAGACTAGTTGGGGGACTTCCCTCTATGCCCTTGGAGGGAACATTGCTTCCCAATACATATTTTTTTCCGCGTGGAACCAGTCGTATAGAGCTTATCAATAGAATAAAACAAGCTCAAAAAAAAGAATTAGCAAGAATTTGGGCGACGCGCTCTGAGGGATTACCTGTTAAAACAGAATCAGAATTGGTCATTTTAGCTTCAATTGTTGAGAAAGAAACTAGCATTCATAATGAACGATCTCACATTGCATCTGTATTTATGAATCGGCTTAATAAAGGGATGCGACTCGAATCAGATCCCACAATCATATATGGAATATTTGGTGGAAAAAGGAAACCAAAGGGAAGGCCAATATACCGCTCGGATATACGCCATGCGACACCTTATAACACCTATCGAATTAATGGGCTCCCACCAACACCAATCACCAATCCTGGATTGGCATCCATGAAAGCTGTTGCTCAGCCTCTGAAAACTAGTGACTTGTTTTTTGTTGCTGACGGGAGGGGGGGGCATTTTTTTTCTGAAACACTGCAACAGCATAACGATAATGTTTTAAAATGGCGAAATCTTAAGAAGAAAAAGGAAAGCATTAAGGTTCACTATCATCAATATCAGTAAAGATATTAAAGACAATAAAACTAAAATCCTATATTTTTAAAATTCTAGTAAGAATTTTATGTCAATCAAATGAATTCTTTAATGGGATAAGTAGGTTTTTAAAGTCAAATTTTAATTTATCAGCTACTATATGTGAAGTAAGAATGCATAGACTCAGCCAAAAACTTAACTTTTCTTTTGAAAGAAAAGGACTGATGTTTGTATTGTCATCTCCTTCTGGTGCAGGAAAATCAACGATTGCCCGTCATCTTTTGCAAGAGGAACCACGCTTATCTCTTTCAGTTTCTGTTACTACTAGGAAACGACGTCCTAATGAAATTGAAGGAACCGATTATCTATTTAAATCCAAAAATGAGTTCGATATGGTTCGTGAAGGGAATGGTCTTTTAGAATGGGCAAACGTTCATGGCAATTTTTACGGTACTCCGTTGGAGCCAGTCGAGCAAGCCATGGCTGAAGGTCGGGACATGTTATTTGATATTGATTGGCAGGGTGCCTTAAAAATTTTTGAGAGAGCGCCGGCTGACATTGTTAGCGTCTTCATACTACCACCATCGATAGCCGAGTTAAAGAATCGTCTTATCTTTCGTGCTGAAGACACAAAAGATGTTATTGACGAACGACTGGAGAATGCCCGTAATGAGATTGGACATTGGATTGATTACGACTATATTGTTATTAACGATGATTTAGATAGGGCATTTTCAGAAGTTAAGTCCATCTTACAATCTGAACGACTCAGGCGGGATCGTCAGGTTGGTATTGGTAATTTTATCTCAGATATGCTGACCTAGAAATGAATAGAATCATCAAACATAACACAGCATTGTTCTTGTCAGACCGTTTTCATTATAGAAAAACTTAAAGTAAAATCTCTTTCATTAATTATGCTCTATCTGAATTTCTGAATTGTTAGAGAATCTTTCCATTGCTTGTGCTAAGGCTACAAATTGCTCTAAAATGAGTTCTTCTGCTCGTGCTGTGGGATTGATATTAACTTCTGTCAGAAGAGCAGCACCACCAATTGATTTTAGATTCTGTCTTAAAGTTTTTCGTCTTTGCTGAAAAGCCATTTTTGTTACGAGGATTAGTGATTCCTTTGATACTAGAAGAGGACTGGTTCTTGGATAGATAACGACAACAGATGTTGAAACTTTGGGAGATGGAAAAAATACTTTTGGAGATAAATCAAAAGTAATTTTGGACCATGTTCGCCAACTCGAAAAAACCCCTAGTCGTCCCCATGATTTATCACGTGGGGATGCAGTAATGCGTTGGGCTACTTCTTTTTGAAAAAGGAGAGCCATTGCGTTCCAACCTGCAGGCCATCGGTCTCCACTTAACCAGCTCATCAACAAGGGGGTGGCAATGTTGTACGGTAGGTTTGAAATAATTTTGTAATTTACAGAACCAGTTATTTTTTTTACGATATCATCTATGTTAATCTTGAGGGCATCCCCAATATGGTATTCTAGTCGACCGTTGCTAGCAGAACAAATTTCTTCCAATACTGGAATGAATCTCTCATCCCGTTCGATAGAAATAACTTTCTGAGCTCCACTAGAGAGTAAAGCACGTGTTAGACTACCGGGACCTGAGCCTACTTCAACAACAGTTTCTCCGTTTAACGAACCGAGCTGTCTAGCAATCTTCATATTGATATTCAAGTCGAGAATAAAATTCTGGCTGAATTTTTTTTGGGGAGTTAGATTATATTTTTCAATAATCTTGCGCGGAGAGGGAAGACGATCAAGATAGCTCATATCTGATCAACTTTATCGACTCTATCTTCTTGTGCTTTCATGGAGGCGACCATATGGAGGGCTGAAATGAAACTTAAAGGATTGGCTTTTCCTGTACCTGCAAGATCAAAAGCAGTTCCGTGATCTGGAGAGGTACGAATAAAAGGTAATCCCAGTGTTACATTAACTGTTTGGTGAAAGGCAAGAGTCTTCACAGGTATCATAGCCTGATCATGATACATACAGATTGCTACATCATAATTTCGTCTTGCCTCTTCATGAAACATGGTATCACTGGGGAAAGGTCCAAAAGCTTTAATTCCTTTTAATTTTAAAGCTTCAACTGCTGGAGAAATAATCATTCGGTCTTCCTTACCCATTAAACCATTTTCTCCAGCATGGGGGTTAAGACCAGAAATTGCCAACCTGGGACTAGAAATACCAAATTGGGTGATTAAGCTTTGTGTAGTGATTGTACAGATTTCAACAATTAACTGTGTGTTAAGATGATGTATAATCAGTTGAAGAGGAAGGTGGATTGTAACGGGAACAGTACGAAGTTTAGAGTTTACTAGCATCATAACAGCTTGTAATTTTTTATTTTCTTCAGTCCATTTTCGTGCGAGATGAGCCAGATATTCAGTATGTCCTGAATAGCAAAATCCAAAATCGTAAAGTGTTTTCTTGTTGATCGGTAAGGTGACAATACCACAAACTTCTCTCTCCCATGCCAATGTAATACACTTATCAATAGATTCAATCACACCTACATTATCAGAAAAGTTAGGTTTTCCAGGTAAGGCTTCAAATGAATAGCCTAACGGTATAACCTTTACACTATAATCATTCTTTGCCTTATGCGAAGAAACCTCATGTAGAGATACTTCAATAATTGGAATGTTAATTGATAAAAGTTTAGCTCGTTCTCGCAAATGTTCTGGGTCTGCGACAACAATAAAGAAAGGTAGAGGATCAATGACGCCTTGATGAGCTTTTTTGCAAGCTAGCAATAAAACATCAGCACCAACTCCAGCTGGTTCTCCGATGCTGACAGCGATAGGAAGAAGATTATTTGTTAACATTGGTCAATACGATTCGTATTCTATCTATATTTGATAATACTGCGCGTTTTGATCAAATCAAAATAATCTTTTTCAATTTTTTTTATAGACTCTTTTGAATAGCGATCATCAAAAAAATCGATCGCATTGTCTGAGAACACCGTGCGTATCTTACAAACCGCTAGCATCTCAATCCCACGATCTGTAAACTGAGGATTCGATATTCCTCCAACAGGTGTTGTTTTCAACAAATCCCTCCATCTCTTGGGGAGCTCGTCTCTTAATTTTCGGCCCCTATCGATTACGGCAACATCGTTGAACTCTTGTGCTAAAGCAAGAGAGGAATCACACCCTTTAAATTTTTTTCTAAATTTTTTAGACTCTGTCTGTCTATGATTAAGAATCAGTGAACGTTGTGTTATAGGAATGGTAAATACAACTTGCTGAAAGGTGTATTCTGTAGTGTTCTTAACCGATTCTTCAATAGGAGATAGCCATGATTGACTTCTCTTTTCGATTCTTGATCTGTTAATCATCTTGGTACTAACGGCCCTTTGCCAACTAATTTGCGTCCTAATATATTTCTTGAATTCTATAATGGTGATCCCTGATTCATTCATGATTTGATTAAGTCTGCTAAGAGAAATTTTATTACTCTTAGCAAAACCAAGATAAGCAATCTCTACCTCCTTTTTGTGAGCAACAGTACCAATTCTGTTAGCTTCTTGCATTTTTAGAACTTCATCAATGAGTTCTTGTAAAACTTTTTTTTTGATATTTCCTTGTTCACCTCTTAATCGAAAAAAGGCGGTTCGATGTCTTATATCATTGTTCGTGATGATCTGATTGTTCACGATAATTGCTATTTGGCTACTAGCTTTGGCAAAGGGAGAAAACAGTGAGTCTCCGACAATTGTCAAAAGAGTAGCAATCAACATTACACCTTGTATCTGGATAGTAAATTTAAGATCTGCTAAATTCATTGATAGTCTCCAATTGTTCGCAAACTGATATTGAAAGTAACTGATCTTCTGATTTCATTGAGTGAGTCATAAGATTTCTCCTCTGAAAATTCCAATGAGAAGTTGAAGCAATTATTGTTGTATGATAATCTCAAATAATCCTCGATAATCTTATTTTGGTGGATGTTAAACAAAGCCGAACTTAATAAATTCCAATTCTTTTTAAACTTATAATTTGTAGATATACCAATGTATTGGTTAGAAAGAGGTGATTCATAATGATTCATAGGTTGGATATAGGTATAGTTTGTGCTAAAAGATAAGGTTTGTGTTCTGTAATTGATTCTCGTTTCTGCACGCTGAGGCGTGAATTTATCTTTGTCAAAGCGTGCGTTTGCAATGACGTCTAATCTTGATGAGGTATTTACTTCCAGAGATGCAACATAATCAGATCGTTCTGTTTTTAGTCCAGAAACAACTATGAATCTTTCTAGATTCCTTTCTAGAGCGTAAGGGTTCTGTCCGTTGAGATGAAAAGATTGACTAAATAAGGCATCAAAAGTGATACCGTTTTGAATAATGCCTGAGTATTGGACACCAATATTAGTCCGCAATCCCCTTTCGATAGGATCAAATCCATAGAAATTATTATAAGAAAAAAGTCGGTTCGTATCAAAAACCAGTCTTTGTACTTCTTCTTTATCCGGATAAAGACCCTGAGTCTGATGGGCAAGATCAGGTCTTATAAGCATTTGCATAACAGGCTCGATAATATGCCTGGATGTCTTTGTTCGAAGCAGAAGCGGATAACGTACTTCGAGTGCAGCCATTGGCATAAAATCACTGACTAGTATTGATTTTAACATAGTTGGATTTGTTGTGTTAAACTTAGTCCAATCTCCTTTCATTGAAAAGGATGGGGTTAGCATCAATCCTTCAGAAGTTATAACTGTTTTTTTCCAGATGAGGTCTGATGAAATTCGAGTTCTTTTCTTATATGCCTCATGTAAAGGAGTTAAAACAGAGGACTCAATCCCGTAATCTCGATCAAGATTAGTAACACTGACATTAAGATTTATTTCTCCACCTGCATAATTGTCACTTGTGACATAGTTATAGTCAAATAAAGGTAGCACTTTTTCCTGATAGTTTAGAATAAGAGAATCAGTAATCTGAATTTTGTATTTTCTGGCAGACAGGTTGAAGAAACTTCTTTCATAGGATCCCGTTAGATAAATCTTGTTAACGAATTTTTCGTCATTGTATTCGTCGAGTTTAAAAGTAAAGGGAAAATTGCTGTCTGTAGTAGCTAGAATCGTCCATCCCAATATTAAAGGTAAGGGTAGATTAAATTTAAGTTTTCCGTTTGAAGCGATGAGGCCACCTATTTTTTTTGTTTTATCAGGAGAGCTATCAAGAGTTTTTTCTGAACGGTGCCTCATTCCCGATGCTTTTAGCGAATAGAAGCCATTTTCGAGTTGATGTTGCCATTTCATATCTACGAACAAACCTTTTCGATGGGAAGCCGTAGTCGTTAGAGTGAGATCATAGGAGGTACCGCTTGCAATAAAATAGGGTTGCCTATACCAAACTCCTAGTTTGTCATTATAGCCAAACTCTGGTATCTGAAATCCAGTTTTTAGGTTAGAATTTGAATAAGCGTGACGGAACCAAGGGAGATAAGCTATTGGTTTCCCCAAAAATTCTAAGTACGCTTTTTCATAAGTTACAATTTGATTTGTTCTATCAATAATTATCTTCTCTGCTTTGGCTTGCCAAATAGGATCCTCTTCAACGGACTCACAGGCAGTATAAACGCCATGATTAAAAATTATTCTTTGCCTGGTAAATTGTTGAGCACTCTCCGATGAGATCCAAGTATTATCTGGTGTCTTGATGCGCAATCCTTTGGCAAATCCCTCTCCGAAATCATTCGTGATGTCAATTTCTTCTGCATAAATATGATTTCCGTTCGGTTCAACAATTTCTACATTACCTAATCCATAAATACGTTTTGTTTTCTGATTGTAGGAAAGCCTGTTGGCAAGCATAGTATAGCCATCATATTTCATATGAACATTATCTTTAGCTATAATGATCTCTGACTTTTTATCATAAATCAGCTGACCGGCGGTCAAAAAGAGTCGATCTTGCAGAGAATTCTCAAAGAGAGTATTTGCATATACCGATAACAAAGATATACTAACACTGAAGGCATAAAAACTAATTGTTAAACTTGCTAACAAAGGGAGCGAAACGAGATTTTTCCACAAGAAAGGTAGACTGAGGGGTCTGTATGCAATTGCATTTTCTGTGAAAGTCATTTTTTCTTAACCATCTTCCTGATGTAATAAAATGGTAATGCTCAGCAACGTTGCGACGAATGGAGGGGACCAAGCCGCTAAAACAGGTGATATTAGTCCATTATTAGCAAAAGTCAGGACCAATTCTGCTACGATGTACAGCATAAAAGCGATCAGAATGCCACTCAAAATGACTAGATTGCTAGTTCCTTCTACCAATCTTAGAGAAAAGGAAGCTGCAATTAAAACCATAGCAACGAACAAAAGAGGTTGAGAGAGCATAGCGTGAAATTGAGTCAAAAATGGGTTTGGGTTTCGGCCCGCATCTTCTGCGCGACTAGCTTGCTCACGTAATCTCCAGAACGGCATAGATTTTGCATCGGTTTTCTTGATCAAAAGATCATATTCGTTAATGTCTACGTTTAGATCGACGCTTGTTATTTTCTTTCTGACTTTTCCTGATTCAGTGGCTACAACATCCATGAGTCGGTAACGGGCTATGCCATTTTCTCCCACTAGGAAGTGAGCTTGTTCTGCATCAAACCGAACTCCTATTTCCCCCTCCAATGTGAATAGATAGGCTGTTACACCTTTCAGATTCTTACCTGACTCTCCACTAACTCTTGCATAAATAATCATTTCACCATCGCTACTCATGGCCCTTAACCAAAATTTTTTTGAATTATTAGTAAAAACCGACGCTTCTACACTTTGAGATTGAATCTGACTCTTAAGAGCTAATGAGTGATAGACCAATGAAGAGAACAGCCCTATCGCAGCAGCTGTCATGATAAACGGTGTTAAAATTTGCCAGACTGAAATCCCGGATGCACGTGCAATCACTAATTCGAATGTTTGATTTAGTCGGAAAAATGAAGCCATTGCAGCAAATAAAACGATAAATGGTAAAATTTGACCGGAAAAATGAGGAGCTCGCAAGAATGCGATCTTAATAATATCATAGAAGATTATACTTTTTTGTGTTGCTAATTTTCGAGAAAGCTCGATCAGATCGAAAGTAAAGATCAAAAAAAAGAAAACTATGTATAAGAAGACAATTTTTCGAACAAAATCTCTCGTGAGATAAAAGCCCATTTTGGATAAAATCATATTGTTACCGATTCCAAAGACTCTATTAGACTCTTTTCCTTTTTTAAAATCTGTACCTATCTGTGGTTAAATTTTTAAGAAAATTAGAATTTATTATCTACGAGATAAAGAGTAGGCCGTAATGAAAATAGATAAAATAGGAATTCCCCAGACGACGAAGAGCATTAAGGGTTGAGTCCGAAGGATCTCTTCTGCAAAAAGAGTTATAGCACGAAGAAATAGGCATGTTATTGTTGGAACAATCAGGGATAATCTAGAGCTCACTCCTCTGGGATGCGGTCTGAAGGCAGAAATAAGGAGCAACAAAGTTACTACTATGGGGTAAAGACCTCCGGTCAGTCGGCTGTGTAATTCCACCCGATAATCGCCTTTCTTTTCTTTGAAGAGGCGATCATTTTGCTCAGGATTTAAAAGATGAAAAGTTGAGATTTCTATCTGACTGACAGGACCTGATTTTTTGGGTTTAGAGAATGCTGATAGATTGAAAGCGTAAGAATTAAATTCAATAATTGAAATTGTCCTTTTGTTTTTGATCTGATGATGAATTTGACCATTTTTGATAACTAGAAAAGCTTCTTCTTTGATTTTTTTTATTGTTCCTGACTTGGCTAGATAAGTAAAAGTTTCGTTCGGATCACGCGTATCAACAATGAAGACGCCTTTCAGGATACCACCTGGCTCACGGCTGGAAACATGGAAAGTCAGCCCTTTGCCAACACTCTGAAATCGTCCTTCTTTAATAACTACAGATATAAGATCTGATTTCACCTCTGTTCCGAAACGACGAAGGGTTGCCATTGAGATAGGACCAAGCCATAAATGGAGTGTGTAGACTAGTAAGGATGTGAGGAGGCCAAGTACTAAAAATGGTTTTACCAGCAACATCTGAGACAATCCGGTTGAATGTATTGCAACCATCTCAGAATTGTTATTAAGGTTGTTGATCGTATAGCTCAATCCAATAAGAAGGGCCAATGGAATAGTAGATGCTGTCAGCATAGGAACGGATAAACTGGTCATTTGCAAATAGGTCAGGATACTTTGACCTTTGCTGAGAAGAAGATCAACTTCCTGAATAGCACGGATAACCCATACTAAGCTAATGAGTAAAGCCATTGTTATAAGAAATGAAATAAGGGCTTTGGTGAATAAGTACCGCTCAATAAGCGACAGCCACATTACTATCATCCAAGACTAAGTTTAACTTGAAAAAAAAGTGTGTGAAGATGTCGATGGACGAAGACAACTCATGGATTCTCCTAGAATAATCGGTAAGAACGATTGAAATGCTACTGTTTCTTAAAATACATTTATTATTTACACTTAATCATCAAATAGGCATAATGGTTCCTTGAATTTTTCCTTTCGGAGTTCTTATGAGTCAGTTAGTAGATATTAAATTTTCCAATGCTCTTTTACCTAAAAAAGGCGTGATAGTCATCCTTTGTGATAAGGAGATAAAATGGGATCCAAGTTTTTATAACTGGCCGATCCTCCCTGCTGTTAAAAAAGCAATCAAGTCTAGCGGATACAAAGCTGATTTTACTGAGACACTTAATATCTTAACTCCTGAAGGAAGTGAACTCGACTCTGTTATCCTTCTTGGATTAGGAGATCGAGATAATCTCGTCGATTATTCATGGTTAACACTTGGTGGTAAGATAATGGATAATCTTAGTAAATTAAGTACAAAGGCAAAGGGTTGTATAACAATATGTCTTGATTTGGATTTATCCTCAGGCGAGAGAGCTAATGCGAGCCAAGCAACAGACTTTGCTTTGGGATTACTGTTATCTTCTTACCGTTTTGATAAGTATAAAACAAAAGATAAGAAGATAGAAACAGCAGTGAGAGTGACTATTAAAACAAAAGTAGTTAGGACTGCTAAAAAAATATGGGAAGAAAAGTTGGGTCTTGGTGAAGGTGTGATACTAGCCCGAAATTTAGTCAATGAGCCGGCGAACGTCTTGATTCCAAAAGAACTTGTTAATCGCAGTAGCGAGTTAACAAAGATGGGATGCAAGGTCGACCTTCTCTACGAGAAGGATATGAGAGAACTAAAAATGGAGTCACTTTTGGGAGTGGCTCAAGGCTCGAGGAATTCTCCTTGTGTAGCTATTTTACGCTGGAATGGAGGGAAGCCGAAGGAAAAACCTATTGCCTTTATTGGTAAAGGAGTGACCTTCGATACAGGTGGAATATCCATTAAGCCAGCTGCTAGCATGGAGAATATGAAAGGTGATATGGCAGGAGCTGCAGCAGTTGTTGGCCTGATGTATGCACTAGCTTCTCGTAAAGCCAAAACAAATATTGTTGGTATTATTTCTGCAGTCGAGAATATGCCAGATGGCAATGCGCAGAGACCAGGAGACATCGTTACATCAATGTCAGGTCAGACAATTGAGATTGTGAATACTGATGCAGAAGGGCGCCTCATCCTCGCCGATATTTTATGGTATTGTCAATCCGAATTCAAACCAAGATCTATGATTAATTTAGCAACACTAACTGGGGCTATTTTAGTTTCTCTCGGCAGGCATCATGCGGGTTTGTTTTCTAACAGTGATGAATTATCTGAGCAACTGGTAAAATCAGGTCTAAAAACAGAAGAAAGAATCTGGCGGATGCCTTTAGGTGTTGAATATGATAAAATGATCAACTCTGAGAATGCTGATATGAAAAATATTGGTGATCGTTTTGCTGGTTCAATAACTGCAGCTCAGTTTTTACAACGCTTTGTTAACAAAACCCCTTGGGCTCATCTAGATATTTCAGGAGTAGCTATCGAATCAACTCAAAATGCAATTAATTACTCTTGGGGTTCAGGCTATGGCGTGAGATTACTCGATCGTTTTGTTGCGGATTATTGTGAACGTTAAAATGAGAACGAACTAAGGATGATGAGAAGCTCATTTTCAATTTTTGAAGTCTTGTGACCCAAATTCTGTTTTACCATTTAAATAATCAATCTTTGGGTAAGGTCTTACATAGACTTTTAGAACGCAGTCTGGAGCGCGACTGGCGTGTTGCTATTCAGTGCAAGACTCGTTCCCGTCTTGATGCTTTAGATACATACCTTTGGACTTTTAGCGATGAAAGTTTTTTACCTCACGCGGCAGAAGGATCAATGGTTGAAGAAGCCACTTTCCATCCTATATGGTTGACAATTAAAGATGATAATTTAAACAACGCCCACATTCGATTCCTGATTGATAATGCAGAGCCACCTGATATGAGAAACTATGAGCGTTGTGTTTTTATGTTTGAAGGCAGTGACTTAGAAGCCGTTTCAGGCGCACATATTCAATGGAAGGCCTTAAAATGTCAAAATCATGAATTGATCTATTGGCAACAGAATGGAAGAAATTGGATAAAAAAAACGTCTTTATCAAGACAAGATTAAGAGACTTGATCAAGGAAAATTCTGATTAATCCGAAACGTCAACGCCAAGCTTCTTATGTAAGCTTGTTGATGATGTTGTATATTGAAAAACGTTGTTTTCGTGGGGTGTAATGTATTTCTTAGCACTATGGGCCATCAGAGCAGCCTCATGAAAACCAGAAAGAATCAGTTTAAGCTTACCAGGATAAGTATTAATATCTCCGATTGCATATATGCCAGATTCATTGGTTGAAAACCTCTCGGTGTCAACAGGAATAAGATTCTCGTTCAGGTTTAATCCCCAATTCGCTATTGGACCTAACTTAATAGTCAAACCAAAAAAAACCAGCATACGCGAACAAACTATTTTTGATAATCTTCCGTCACTATCTTTGAGTAAAGCACCCCTTAATTTATTATTATCACCATACAATTCGGTGATTTGACCCAACCGAAATTGTATTTTTTTAGCTTCAATCAGTGCTTTGACCTTGATTACGCTATTAGGAGAAGCTCTGAATCTGTCACGTCTATGGACTAACGTTACAGAATTAACAATCGGTTCTAAGCTAAGCGTCCAATCGAGGGCGGAATCTCCACCACCAAGGATCAATAAATCATGATCTCGAAATTCTTCAATATAACGAACAGAATAAAAAACTGATTGATTTTCATAATGTTTAATACCAGAAATAGGAGGACGTTTGGGCTGAAAAGACCCTCCACCAGCTGCAATGACAACGACCTTTGCATTGATTCGTTCATCTTTATCTGTTGTTATTGTAAAAGAGTGATTCTTTTCACGATGGAATGATGTTACCATGCTGTTGAGATGAAAAACCGGATTAAAAGGTTGAATTTGATTCATCAAACGATCAGTTAATTCCTGTCCTGAAATTTTTGTCCATGCAGGAATGTCATAAATTGGCTTTTCCGGATAGAGTTGAGCGCATTGACCTCCAGTCTTATCCAAAATATCAATAAGATGGCAGTTGAGACCCAACAATCCTAGCTCGAAAACAGCGAAAAGACCAACGGGTCCAGCTCCTACTATTATAACATCTGTTGATTGAATTTCTCTCGCTGGCTTTTGAATCATTAAGGCTATCTATTCTTTGAATAAGAATGGTCTTCACTTTTTTCAAGTCAAGTATTTAAGCTTGACGCTCAGGAACATGAACAACTAAACCGTCCATCTCATCTGTTACTTTGATTTGACACGATAGACGTGATGATCGCTGAACAGCATAAGCGAAGTCAAGCATATCTTCTTCCATAGGATCAGCTTGACCAATCTTTTCTATCCATTTCTCCTCTATGTAAACATGGCAAGTTGCACATGCACATGCACCCCCACATTCTGCTTCAACACCTGGAACTGCATTTCTGATTGCGTTTTCCATAACGGTGGATCCATTCTCCGCCTTAACTTCAAAACGTGTTCCATCATGCACAATATAGGAGATCTTCACCATATTCTAAGACTTTATCGTTGGTCAGCTATATGCTCTCAGATATAGGTAAGAGAAAGAAACTGCAAGGAAAATGCATAAAAATAGAAAAGAAGAGATTTAAAGATGAAACCGTCAACTGAAAAAAAACTTTTTTATCACTGTTTTAATGTCCAAATTAATTATCATTAATGCTTTCAGAAACAACTTTTTTGTTGATCCGATAAACATTGGAGAGAATACTTTCTAGCTACACCCTGTGGTCGATCCGCAAGTCTCACATTTAAGACATGTCCCGTTGCGAACCATTGTAAAATCTTGACATTCAGGACAACTCTCTCCTTCATATCCTTGCATTTTAGCAATGACACGTCTTTCTCTTCTAGACAATTTGAGGCTTCTTTCTTCTGAAGAAGAACTATCCTTACGCTTGAAAGAGTTAATATTTTCTTGAATTCGCGTGTTCGGTATCTGTGCTTCTACATTAGCCGACATTGTAGAGAAAAAGCTACCACTTAATGCCGAGTTCTCATAAAAAACCTCTTCACTTTTTGTATGGACTGAGCTCTCTGAATCAACCTCATTGGTTTTACTAGAGATAACAGAGAGTTTATGGCCACGGGTAAGACCATGAGAAACTGCTTCGGTCTTTCCTTCTTGCATTCCTTTGCCAAGAGCAGTAGAAGCAAAGTTGGACGTATCGACATGACCAAGATCATGACGACCAAGGTAAGAAATAGCAAGCTCACGGAATGTGTAATCAAGAATAGAGGTTGCATTTTTAATAGCATCATTCCCTTTCACGAGACCAGAGGGTTCGAATTTCGTGAAGGTAAAAGCCTCTACATATTCCTCTAATGGGACTCCATATTGTAGACCGAGTGATATCGCAATAGCAAAATTATTCATCATAGCACGGAATGCAGCACCTTCCTTGTGCATATCAATAAATATTTCACCTATGCGACCATCATCAAATTCACCTGTTCGTAAATAAACTTTATGACCACCAACAACTGCCTTTTGTGTATAACCCTTGCGGCGATTTGGCAATTTTTCTCTCATTTTTATTTCAACAATCCGCTCGATAACTTTTCCAGAGATCTTTTCCGTAAGTTGTGTGGTACGGGCTACAGTTGGGGATTCAATAAAATCATCAAGACTCTCCTCCTCATTTCCTTCTTCTTCAATCAATGAAGAATTCAGAGGTTGTGAGAGTTTTGAACCATCTCGGTACAGGGCATTTGCTTTCAGTCCCAGTTTCCAAGATAACATATACGCGGCCATACAATCTTTAATAACCGCATTGTTTGGTATATTTATTGTCTTGGAAATAGCACCAGAGATGAAAGGTTGAACAGATGCCATCATAAAGATGTGGCTTTCGGTGGATAAATGGCGTTTGCCAATACGACCACAAGGATTTGCACAGTCAAAGATAGGTAGATGTTTTTTATGTAACCCAGGAGCGCCTTCCAGAGTCATCGAGCCACAACAGTGAACATTAGCAGCTTGAATTTCTTCTTTCGTGAAGCCGATGGCATCTAAGATATCAAAGTTAACATCATTGAGTTGTTTATCTGAAAAACCTAGTTTCTCTTTACAAAAACCTTCCCCAAGAGAAAATTTATTGATCGCAAATTTGAGATCAAAAGCTTGAGATAGGTAAGATTCTACGGTATCTATCTGTTGCTTGCTAAACCCTTTTTCTTCTAGTGCACTATGAGAGATAGATCGAGAATCTTTTAGTGTTCCTTTGCCTAAGGCATAGGTAATAATATCTTTAATTGTATCACTGTCATAACCAAGATTGGCAAGAGCTTTCGGTACAGTACGATTTATAATTTTAAAATAGCCACCACCAGCAAGCTTTTTAAATTTCACTAATGAAAAATCAGGTTCGATCCCGGTTGTATCGCAATCCATTAAAAGACCGATCGTACCGGTAGGTGCAATAACAGTCGTCTGAGCATTGCGGTAACCATAGAGACTCCCAAGTTCAACAGCTTTATCCCATGCTGATTTGGCATGTTGAGAAAGTCGAGTATCAGAAATATGTTCATGATCAAGGGGCATAGGTTTCACTGAAAGACCTTCATAGCCATCTTCTATCCCATGAGCAGCACGTTGATGGTTACGCATAACACGGGACATATGTTTTGCATTAGGTAAATATTGAGAGAAGGGACCCTGTTCCTTAGCTATTTCAGCGGACGTAGTATAGCAAATTCCAGTCATGATAGCAGCAATTGCACTACAAATTGCGCGGCCTTCATTCGAATCATACGGAATCCCTGCTGACATCAAAAAGCCTCCAATGTTAGCAAAACCAAGACCAGTGGTGCGGTAATTATAAGAACGTTGTGCAATCTCTTTTGATGGAAATTGCGCCATCATAATAGAGATTTCGAGTACTATCATCCACATACGGCAGGCATGTTCGAAGGATTCGACATCGAAAGTGTGATCATTCCGCTGAAATTGGATCAAATTTAGTGAGGCAAGGTTACATGCTGTATTATCAAGAAACATATATTCTGAGCAAGGGTTAGATGACCGAATCGGACCATCAGCAGGGCATGTATGCCAATCATTAATCGTCGTATTGTAATGTAGTCCAGGATCGGCTGACTGCCATGCTGCCGCTGCGATTTGTTCCCATAAATCACGGGCTCGGACAGTTTTGGTCACCGAGCCATCCTTTCTCGCAATAAGGTTCCAATTTCTATCATTTTCAACAGCTCTAAGAAAATCATCTTTGAGGGAGACTGAATTATTAGAATTCTGTCCAGAAACTGTTAGATAAGCTTCCGAATCCCAATCAATATTGTAAACAGGGAATTCAAACTTAGTGAATCCCTGTTTGGCAAGCTGAATGACCCGAGAAATATAGTTTTCAGGAACAGCAGATTTTTTTGCTGCATAGATTGCCATTTTCAACTCAGGATTATGATTAGGGGTAAAGCACTGATCATCATCACCTTTGCAGGTCAAGCAGGCCTTCATGATAGTTTTCATATGATAAGAAATAATTTTGGAACCTGTGACAATAGCAGCCACTTTCTGTTCTTCACGTACTTTCCAGCCTATGTAACTTTCTACATCGGGATGATCGATATCAATGACAACCATCTTTGCTGCACGACGAGTCGTTCCTCCAGATTTGATCGAACCTGCTGCACGGTCACCGATCTTCAGAAAAGACATTAAACCAGATGACTGCCCTCCACCAGAAAGAGGCTCGTTTTCTCCACGGATATGTGAGAAATTAGAACCGGTACCGGATCCGTACTTAAATAAACGTGCTTCACGGACCCAAAGATCCATAATGCCTCCATCGCCAACCAAATCATCACTAACGGATTGTATAAAACAAGCATGGGGTTGGGGATGTTCGTATGATGATTGAGACTTAGTTAACTCACCAGATTGATAATCTACATAGTAGTGACCCTGAGCGGGTCCATTAATTCCATAAGCCCAGTATAGACCTGTATTGAACCATTGTGGAGAATTAGGAGCAACTTTTTGCGTGGCCAGCATATAGCATAATTCATCATAAAAAGCTCTAGCATCATTTTCGCTATCAAAATATCCTCCCTTCCAGCCCCAGTAGGTCCATGTACCTGACAATCGATGAAACACTTGCTTAGCATCGGTTTCTGAGACATAACGCTTTGCCTTTGGCAATTTTTTAAGCTCTTCCTTGTTTTCAACAGATCGCCAAAGCCATGATGGTACACCGTTCTCTTCAACTCTTTTCAGGACCGCAGGAACACCCGCTTTCCGAAAATATTTTTGGGCTATGATATCACTTGCTACCTGACTGAACTGCTCTGGAACCCAAATCTCTTTAAGGCAAAATACAACAGAACCATCCAGATTTTTGATTTCGCTCTTTGCCAAGCGAAAGGGTACGTTTTCGAAGGGAGAAAGTCCTGATTCTGTGTAGCAACGCTCAATCCGCATTTTTTTTATCATCCCTTGTTTGGATAAGAGAGTTTGATTTAATGCTCTCTCTCTTGCTGTTGGTGCAGTTTGCTCTTCTGCCTTGATTCTTTTGTTTGATTTGACTCATTGTTCTCTTAAGGTTCCTACTGAAAAATAGAGACTAGAAAATAAATGACCGAACGACGGTAGGTGATTTTTAAATGACAGTCTTCAGTCTTATGCTGATTAAAAGTTTGCCATTCAGAACGGAAGAATGAATCAGGAGATCTCTTACGTCAACGCGCTTTAGCAGTTTAAAAGTTAATATAACCTTCTCTTAAAGAGTTTTTCCACAATAGAAAAAAATGAATAAACGGCTTTATTTAAAGACTTTTAACCCTTTCGTTTAAAGTTTTCAACGATCCTCTTTTTTAAGAGAAACAAATATAAAGGTTCCTATCATTGACGCTAGGTTCTCGTTTTTACTTAATCAAATAAGCTCTCTTAAGTATTTCGAATCTTTAGCGGTTGACCTTTTTTCAGCCTCTAGGTATAATTTCAGGTTTTGAATCCTATTCCTATTTTGAGGGTTTAAGACCTACTCCGTGCAGGGCTAGGGCTCTATCTCTTGATCAGATTTATCATATCGAATAGACGCTAACTTGTATGCTTTCTAGTAAAGGAAAATGTCTCTCTTGACAAAAGGATTATCATTAGACTGCCAGATTGGATCTAAATATCTAGGAATTCTTTGATTGCTTAGAGTTCCTTTCCTTGTAGAACATCCGTGGACGCTTAACAAATTTAATATACTTATTTTTTTCTTTAGACAAAAATGTGTGAAGAGATAAAATTATATGTCTTGGTTAAAGAAAGTCCAGTTCTCATATTAGAAATCCTTCAATTTACGAATTCTAATTAAAGATCTAATAAGTATCAAAGGGAGTATATATAAAGATGAAAAGGTGGGGATTAATAAGCGCAGTTTTGTTTTTCTGGACTTCAAATTTTGCTTCGGCCTTAGCTTGGGACAAGGAATTAGAGAATCTCAATTTGACTATTTTCCATTCTGTTGATGCTAATGAAGATGGTTTAGTCTCTAACCGCGAAGTTGAGCATTTTAGGAATTTAGTAATGCTATCTATGGATAGCAACGATGACGAGGAAATAACTCTATCAGAGTTTATGTCTTGGGATGTAGGATGGAAGGGAATTGCAAAAGAACGGAACAAAGAGGCTCAATATCGAACATCTCTTATTCAACTCTTCAAGAGTTGGGACCTAAATGGAGACACTAGTCTCTCCTTACAAGAGCAAAAATTATCACAATCCTACATCTCATCAAACGAACCCATGGATTTCAAGAATTTTTCTACTCACGTACAGATAATGGCAGTAATGAACAAAGCGATTGCTAAAAAATCTAATTCAGCAATACTTGTTACTTTTTTCTCAGTTCCTGCTGGAAAAGAAGAGGAATCTATAAAATATTGGGAAAATACTGCTAAATTTTTGCGGAGCCAACCAGGTTATATTTCCAGTGAACTCCATCAAGCCCTTTCCTCCAATGCAAAATTTCCTCTTGTTAATATTAGTAAATGGGACACCATTGATTCTTTCGATAAAGCTACCATCGCAATGAATAAATCAAGTACAATCAAATCAGTTGACGGACTCAATACTCATGCTTCATTATATAAAATTATACGTTAGGAATAAAAAATGATCAATCGAAGTGATAACTCACATTATTGCATTGTAGCTCTTACAATTCATTGGTTGTCAACGGTGCTTATCATCTCTCTTCTAGGATCAGGTTTTTCATTAGGACAAATCAGTAATCCGTTGATGAAAAATGATATTCTAAGATTACATTTTTTAATGGGCATTGCAACTCTCATTGTGACATTTAGCCGTATAGTTTGGTGGTTCCATTTTGATAAAAAACCCGATTTCCTAGAATCTTATCCAACGTGGCAAAAATTATCTGCCAGAATCGTTCATTTCTTATTCTATATTATCATTTTGGGTATGATAATAACTGGCCTCAGAATGTTCTCTTTGTCAGGAGCAGGAGTCCAGTTTTTAATTTTCGGGAATTTAGAAGATGCTTTGCCAGATTTTACTCTTTATTTTCCACGATCTCCTCATGCATTTGGTGCAAAGCTAATGATGGCCTTACTCCTGTTCCACGCTAGCGGAGCTATATATCATCATTTTATAAAAGACGATGATACACTACGCCGGATGTGGTTTGATAGTAAGGGTAGAAAATGAAAACAAAAATCCATTCCATTGCCGGATGCATTGGCTTCTTGATTGTGCTAATATTTTTTTTATCAACAGTCTATTCTGAGCTATTTGGTTCTTATGAAGATATTGTATTAGTCAAATCTAACATTCTAAAAGGAATTTTTTTCCTGAGCGCAACTATGATCATTGCGGGCGGGTCAGGGATTCGGTTAGGGGCCAATCGTATTGACTCGAAAGTTATAACAAAAAAGAGAAGGATGCCATTCATTGGAGCAAATGGTCTCCTAATTTTGGTCCCTGCTGCTTTTTATCTCGAATACAAAGCCTCCTCAGGCTCCTTTGACACTAAATTTTATTTAGTACAAGGATTGGAACTCATAGCTGGATTAACAAATCTCGTCATGATGGGCTTGAATATCCGTGATGGATTGATCCTCACGGGACGGATTCCTGAGAAGGCTCATGCTAAGAAGAGTGTATCAAATGGATCTAGCATTGAAGAAAGAGATGGTGGTCCTCTCATTGTAAAAGGGGTCAGTCGATTAATAAATGAAGATGGAATTCCTCTCGATACGAAGCCGATCATGGCCTTGTGCAGGTGTGGTGCATCTAAAAACCAGCCTTACTGTGATGGATCTCATAATGACATTGGTTTTGACAGTCGATGTTTGAACGAATATACATCTGGTTCTTTTCAGGAATACAAAGGTCGAAATATAACAGTCTATTATAACCGTTTGCTCTGCTCTCATGCTGGAGAATGTACAAAACACCTCAAACCAGTCTTTGATACATCAAGAACGCCTTGGATTATCCCCGACAATGCTTCAAGGGATAAGATTATTTTTATCATCATGACCTGTCCATCGGGTGCTTTATCATATAGATTAGACACTGAGGCGCCTCGACATGAAATAAGTAAGGAAAAAGGAATCAGTATCGATAAAGATGGTCCTTATCGTGTTGTGCGTATCCCGCTTGTATCTTCATCTTCTATCCAAGGTGCCTGTTCTAAAAAATTCGTTCTTTGCCGCTGTGGAATCTCAAAAAATAAACCTTATTGTGACGGTAGCCACAAAGAGAGGAAAGGGTAAAAGAGATGGTTTTCATAATACATTAAATCGCACAAATCATTGTATTCTGATCATTTTTAATTTATCATGATGGACTAGCTTGATTCTAGGAAATCATTTTTGATTATAGTTAGGAAGATTTGTAAAGATAGGTCACTTCTTCAGCCTTATTAAGGTTATAATTTTTCTAACTAGCTGAAATCCTTTTATAAAGAGGTTTTAATTATGGCTAATATCATTGAGCAACTTGAAAAGGAGCAGTCTCAAAACATTGAAACGAAGCGAAGATTACCGGATTTCTCTCCAGGCGATACTCTTCGTGTTCTGGTTCGTGTAACAGAAGGCACTCGTGCACGAATTCAAGCTTATCAAGGTGTATGTATAGCCAGAAAAGGTTTTGATCTGAATGGAAGCTTTACCGTTCGCAAAATTTCATATGGGGAAGGTGTCGAACGTGTTTTTCCGCTCTATTCACCGATGGTTGAAGGGATTGAAGTACTACGTTTAGGTCGCGTTCGCCGGGCAAAGCTTTATTATCTACGTGGCCTTCGTGGAAAATCAGCTCGCATTACTGAAAAGACAGCAGGGCGTTCTGCCAAGAGTAAATAATCTTTCCTGATTCCTAAAACAATGTCTTTGGTAGTATGGTTCTTTTCTGCTTACAAAAACCAATATAGTTTCCATTGTAATGAGCTCTATAGTCTCCTTATGAGATAGTATTTTTTGCTGAAAGAAATTGTTAAGACTAACCACCGTCATCAGTATAATCGATGAGACTAAAGGCAATGTAAAGAATGATTTAAAATATATCATCCTCATTGTTGGTACACCTGTGATTTCAAAGACCCCACTTCTTGATACTATTAGTCTTCCATCTGATTTACGCCAGTTGAAGGATTCAGCACTCAAACAAGTTGCTGAAGAACTCCGAAATGAGATGATTAATACTGTTTCTGTTACTGGTGGTCATCTAGGAGCTGGGCTTGGCGTAGTAGAATTAACGATTGCTTTGCATTATGTATTTAAAACTCCTCAAGACCGTATTATTTGGGATGTAGGACATCAGTGTTATCCGCACAAAATATTAACAGGTAGACGGAACCGTATTCTTACCTTAAGAAAAAAAGGAGGATTATCTGGATTCACCAAACGTTCTGAAAGTGTTTATGATCCGTTTGGAGCGGCTCATTCATCCACCTCAATTTCTGCTGGACTCGGTATTTCTGAAGCCTCTCGACTTGAAGGGGTAGAACGCGATGTTGTTTCAATTATAGGTGATGGTGCGATGTCGGCTGGCATGGCCTATGAGGCGATGAATAATGCAGGACACTTGAATGCCCGCCAGATCGTTATTCTTAACGACAATGATATGTCAATTGCGCCTCCAACAGGTGCAATGAGCGCCTATCTTGCTCGTCTAGTATCAGGAAAAACCTACTTATCGATTCGTGAAACAGCAAGGCAACTGACTGCTTATTTGCCTAAGTTTTTCTATGAAAAGGCAAGAAAAACGGAAGAGTTTGCAAGAGGGTACTGGATGGGTGGTACCATGTTTGAAGAACTAGGATTCTACTATGTGGGTCCGATTGACGGTCATAATTTAGATCATTTATTACCTGTCTTACGTAATGTAAGAGACGCTAAAGATCGCCCTATTCTTATTCATGTAATTACAAAAAAAGGTAAAGGATATGCTCCTGCGGAGGGAGCGTATGATAAATTGCATGCTGTTGCCAAATTTGATGTGGCGACTGGAAAGCAAGAAGAGAGATCAACCAATGCACCCTCTTACACTAGCGTTTTTGGGCATTCTCTTGTTCAGGAAGCTCGGAAAGACAAAAAAATTATAGCAATTACAGCTGCTATGCCGAGTGGTACAGGAGTTGATATTTTTCAAGAAAACTTTCCTGATCGAACCTATGATGTTGGGATTGCCGAACAGCACGCTGTCACTTTCGCAGCAGGCATGGCAAGTGAGGGTTACAAACCATTTTGCGCTATCTATTCAACATTTTTGCAAAGAGCCTATGATCAAGTGATTCACGATGTATCCATACAAAATCTCCCTGTTCGATTTCCTATAGATAGGGCAGGATTTGTTGGCTTTGATGGTGCCACGCATGCCGGTTCTTTTGATCTAGCTTATCTTTGCTGCCTTCCTGGATTCACTGTTATGGCTGCATCTGATTCAGCTGAACTTAAGAATATGGTCAAGACAGCAGCAGCTTTTGATGAGGGGCCGATTGCTTTTCGATATCCCCGTGGAGAAGGAGCAGGAGAAATCCCTAAAAAAGGTCAGATCCTCGAGATCGGTAAGGGACGAATTGTAAAAGAAGGCACAAAGATTGCGATTTTGTCTATAGGATCACGCCTAGGCGACTGCCTACTCGCTGCAGAAGAACTTGAAATTCATAATCTATCAACTACTGTCGCTGATGCCCGTTTTGCGAAACCTTTAGACACCGACCTTTTATCACAGCTTGCCCATCATCACGAAATATTGATTACAGTTGAAGAAGGATCTGCTGGTGGATTTGGATCACATGTTTTACAATACCTAGCTAGGCAAGGGTTTTTGGATTCAAACTTGCGTGTTCGTCCTCTTGTAATGCCTGATGTTTATATAGATCAGATGTCATCAGAAGAAATGCTGACTCTTTCTGGCCTTGATTGCAAGTCAATTATCCAGACTATATTTAATACCTTGCTCATTTAATTTAGTTGACTAATATTAATTAAATGCATGATTTATGTTTTTTGATTTTGATAAAGTGAAAGACAAGAATTAATACTTCATGTATTTTTGACTAAGGTATCGCCTATCCTCCTGTTTTCGAGGTATGAGAGGCGTCTTATCATGTATAATAGAATTTATAATAGGAGAATGAAGAGAAATAATGAAGAGAATGCACTACACTCTGTGGGGTTCGATTTTCCTGCTTGTTTTTTTTTCTCTTATTTGACCGTAAACTGGAGTTTAGAACAATGGGGAGAAGATGAGAAAACTATTATAGAAAAAACGAGTATTGGCGGTCCCTTTTCAGCCTTGCGAGCGAATGGAACTCAGATCACTTGGGATGATATGAAAGGACGGCCTCATATTCTTTTTTTCGGTTTTACACATTGTCCAGATATATGCCCAACTACTTTACATCAAATTGGTTTATGGCTCGATCAAATTGGTCATGAAGCAGACAAAATCGATGCATATTTTGTTACCGTTGATCCAATGAGGGATAAACCTGAAATCTTATCAGCTTATTTATCGGCATTTAATAAACGAATCACGGGAATTACAGGATCAAAAAATCAGATTGAAAAAATTATTAAGGCTTGGGGTATCTTCGCTGAAAAAGTCTCTTTTAAGGATGAGGACTATGTAATGAACCATATTTCATCAGTCTATCTCATGGATTCATCAGGCAAATTTTGGGGAACAATAGGGCATGGTGAAGATATGAAGATTGCAAAACAGAAATTATTACGTTTGTTATCTAGTGCAAATTAATCAGATTCTGATCTGAATCGAAGAGTAGCTAGAAACTATCATCCTTCAAAATATGTTTCGTTAAAAGTAATAGAGCTCTTTAAAAGAAGTATTTATAGATGTGAGACCATCATACATATAAATCAAAATTTATCAGTTGGACTTGTGCATTTTCTTACGGTTCTTATGGGTAATGGGTGTGCTCTTTGATATTCAAACCTCGTTAATGGAAGGCTTAAACGCGGCAAGAACTGCGCTTTATGATGGCCAGTTGGTTGGAGTGCCAACAGAAACAGTTTACGGTCTGGCAGCTGATGCTACCAACTGTGAGGCTGTGGTCCGTATTTATACAGTCAAAAACAGACCATCTTTTAATCCTCTGATTATCCATGTTTCTAATCTCGCTATGGCCCATAAGTATGGTCAGTTCAATGCCATTGCCGAGCATCTGGCCTTAGCATTTTGGCCAGGACCGTTGACACTCGTCGTCCCATTGAATGATAGTAGTGGAATCAGCCCTGTCCTAACTTCTGATCTCAAAACGATTGCGCTTCGTCAACCACAGGGAGTCATGGCAACCTTATCAGAACTTCTTCAGAAACCTCTAGCGGCTCCTAGTGCTAATGTTTCAGGTAAACTGAGTCCAACACGTGCATCACATGTTCAAGATAGTCTTGGTGATTCTGTGGATGTTATTCTTGATGCAGGGCCCTGTATAGTTGGACTAGAATCTACTATCATTCAGATTGATGATCTTGGCTGTTTTCTCCTACGTGAGGGGGGGATAGCAAGTGAAGATATTGAATTAATCCTAAAACAGAAATTTAAATCTATGAATCTGAAGAAAAAAGAGGGCTCTATTATAGCACCTGGTATGCTATTATCACACTATGCCCCTTCAAAACCTCTAAAATTAAATGTAAACAGCATTAGCATTAATCCTAAAGATGCACTACTTGCTTTTGGACAACAACCGATCCACGAACAGACATGTGTTGCAGTACGTAATCTTAGCACCAGTGGAAATCTCGTAGAGGCTGCAAAAAATCTTTTTGCTATGCTTTCAGAACTGGATAAAACCGATGCATCCTCAATTCTTGTACAACCAATCCCTTTTGAGGGATTAGGTGCTGCTGTTAATGATCGTTTAAAACGAGCTGCTTCAAGATAAAAATATTAGGATATAAACCTCATGACCTGTCTAATAAATCCAGGTTTGATTGATGAATTTTCAACCATTGTTGGTAAAAGATACACTCTAACAACGTCAGAAGATGTTCATCCTTACACAAGGGATGCACGGGGTCGCTATAATAATCCAGCACAGTTGGTATTGAAACCTAGTACAGTCAAGCAGGTTTCAAATATCCTTAAGCTGGCAACAAAGACAAGAATAGGAATTATTCCACAGGGGGGAAATACAGGATTATCCGGTGGAGCACTCCCTCTGAATGGAGGGGATAAAAACGAGATTATCGTTTCAATGGAGCGGATGAACTTGATTTTAGAACCAGACCTTGAAACTAATACAATGGGAGTTGAAGCGGGCTCAATCTTACGAGATGTACAAAAAAAAGCGGATGAGGTTAACCGTCTTTTTCCTTTATTCTTGGGATCAGATCGTAGTTGCCAGATCGGTGGCAATATTAGTTCCAATGCGGGTGGGATGGGAGTTTTAGCTTATGGCAATACGCGTGAACTGATCATGGGGCTAGAAGTCGTTCTGCCCAATGGTGATATTTGGAATGGCTTGAGCTGTTTGCGTAAAGACAATACTGGCTTTGATTTAAAAAATCTCTTTATCGGCGCTGAAGGTACACTAGGGATTATCACAAAAGCGATCTTAAAATTATGTTCTAAACCGAGAGGCCAAAAAGTGGCACTGGTGTGTTTGGAAACCCCTTCACAGGCACTTCAGTTACTCAATCAATCGCAATTTATTGCGGGTGGTGAGTTGACAGGATTTGAACTCATGTCATCTCTAGCCATGGAGTTTACATTGAAATATAAAGCTGATAATATTCAGCGCCCCTTCATAAGGACAGCACCATGGTATGTCCTCATAGAGATTTCCTCTAGAATATCCAATCAAGATGCTTACGATAAATTGAAAACTATCTTGACCTTTGCTTACAAAAATGATCTGATAATTGAAGATAATGTTTCTCTTTCATCTGATCAGAACGAATCATTCTGGCGCTTGCGGAGAACTTTATCTGAATCACAAAAATCGCAAGGGGCGTCAGTTAAGCATGACATCTCTCTACCTCTTAATACCATTCCTTCCTTTATAAACCAGGCAGATAGAGCAATTATGAACTTAATACCTGGTGCTCGTATTTGCAATTTTGGCCATTTAGGGGATGGGAATCTACATTATAATATTACGCAACCAGTGGATTGGAATAGTGCTGACTTCTATAAACATGAAGCAGAAATACAGACTTGTATCTATGAAATAGTAGAGAAATTTCAGGGATCCATTTCTGCAGAACATGGAATTGGGCAGATGAAAACAGATAAACTAGAACAGATAAAAGACCCTATTGCTTTATCAATGATGAAGAAGATCAAACAATCATTTGATCCTGGATATATTATGAATCCAGGAAAACTTTTAAAGTAGTTTATCTGACTTTGTTCATTGAGTAATAAGATTGCACCTTAAGTTTTGTTTAAAGAATTTCATATTTCACAGGAACTTGATCAGTATATCAATCAACAGACCAATAAAGAGTATGAATCCAAAATCACTATTTGACTGAAAAACCTTCCAACATTGAGACGCATTATCGATATCAAGACGTATTAGCTGCCAAATCATATGTCCTGTACCAATAAAAAGCCCAAAATAAGAGAACCATCCAGCCTTTGCATATACATAAGCCATGAAAAAAAACAGTAAAGCAAGTGCATAAAGAATGAGAATCGCTATTTTTGTTTTTTTTTAAATAATAAAGCCGTTGACTTTACGCCAACGAGAATATCATCCTCTTTATCCTGATGTGCATAAATTGTATCATAACCGATTACCCAAAAAATAGATCCAATATAGAGAAAGTAAGCTGACGTAGATAATGAGCTATACAGAACGGCCCATCCCATTAACCCACCCCAAGAAAAAGCAAGACCCAAGATCAACTGAGGCCAATAAGTCACCCGTTTGGCGAAAGGATATAAGGCTATGATGACCAAAGATATTATTCCTAAACACATAGCAAAACTGTTAAACCTTCTACCCAGGCAGCAAAGAGCTAACAAAATTAAAGCTCCTATTATTGCTTGCAGTAATAAAAAATACTTTGCCTGACTTTTTTTCACTCTACCTGACGAAATGGGTCTGTATACTGTGCGTGTCACTTTCATATCAATATCAACATCCACAATATCATTGTAGGTGCAACCCGCTCCGCGCATTGTGATTGCACCGAGGCCAAAGAGGCTAAAACTAACCGTAGCCCCAAATATAAATGGCCATTCCGGAAGTAATTGGGAACATAAATCTTCAATTTTACCATTTTTCAAGGCTAAAGATAACGACCACCAACAGGGCCAAAGCAGTAACCACCAACCAACAGACCGATCCCAGCGCGCTAATTGAGCATATGGCCATAGAAAATCTGGTAGAATGCGGTAAACCCAGAGATTCATCATTGCATCTTTCATCTGAAAGTTCTTGATTTTTTTTTGTTGAGTCTCAGAATCCATGGCAATCTGGCATTCGATTTTGAAATAAAGTAAGTAAATTTGTGAGTGTAAACACACAGAAAACGGTTGAAAAAATGAATATCCTTCTTATTGGATCAGGAGGTCGCGAGCATGCCCTCGGCTGGAGGATTTCACAATCCCCTAAATGTAGAAAATTGTTTATAGCTCCTGGTAATGGTGGTGTAGAAAATATTTCTGAGCGTATTGATCTTGATATTAGTAACCATGATGATGTTCTCACATTTTGCGAATTAACGAATATTAACTTCGTAGTAATCGGGCCTGAAGCGCCTCTTATTGAAGGTCTAACGGATTCATTACGCAATGCTGGCATTCTAACATTTTCTCCATCGTCTGCAGCGGCTCAACTGGAGGGATCAAAACATTTTACAAAGACTCTATGCGACCAGATGAATGTTCCGACAGCTGACTATCGTTATTTTACAGATGCAGTCAGTGCTAAACAGTATGTTGCTCATACCCCTATTCCACTTGTTATCAAAGCTGATGGTCCAGCGGATGGAAAAGGTGTAACGGTCGCAAAAACTCTTAAAGAAGCCTATATTGCTATTGATTCTTGTTTTGATGGGCTGTTCAAGAAAAGCAAATCGAAGGTCATTATTGAAGAATTTCTAACAGGAGAAGAGGTGTCAATGTTCTTTCTATGTGAAGGAAGGGATGCTATCCCTTTTGGTACGGCTAAGGACTACAAGCATGTTGGTGACGGTAATACTGGACCTAATACCGGAGGAATGGGAGCCTATTCCCCCTCACCTCTTGCTAATGATGCAATGGTTAATCAGGTCCTAAACTCAATTATTTTACCTAGTCTTCAAGGTTTATCCGATTCAGGGATTTCTTTTTCAGGTATTTTGTTTGCAGGACTTATAATTGGAGATGATGGTCCTAAATTAATCGAATATAACACTCGTTTTGGAGATCCAGAATGCCAAGTTTTGATGATGCGGCTGCAAAGCGACTTGCTAACAACTTTACTGGACTGTGCACAAGGACGTTTAAAAGAGGTCACTCCTATTTGGTCTAATAAAATTGCCCTTACTGTTGTGATGGCAGCTTCTGGTTATCCTAGCCTATACAAAAAAAACAGTCAAATTAAGGGTCTAGAAAATATTGATCATGATAATGTTCATGTTTTTCATGCAGGGACAGAGCATATTAACAATCAGATTCAAGCAATTAGAGGGCGCGTCCTGAATGTAACTGCATTAGGAAGAACCTTGTTAGAAGCCCAAAAAAAAGCCTATGATTTTGTCAAAAAAATAGACTGGCCTGAGGGATTCTACCGAAGAGATATTGGTTTTCAGGGCATTCAAGAAAAAGAAAACAATTAAGTACATTCCTTTTTAGGAACTAGTTTTCTGAAGAATCATTTTGATTTTCTAAATCCTATTTTAGGTTCAGCGTCAGAGGTTATCTATGGATAAAATTCTAATTCAGGGAAATAGTGTCCTTAATGGTATTATACCTATTTCTGGAGCAAAAAATGCAACATTACCACTGATGATAGCTTCTTTATTGACTCATGAATCCTTGATTCTTGAAAATATTCCGCGCTTAGCTGATGTATTCGTTCTTCAATCTATCTTATCAAATCACGGTGTTGACTACCATGTTATGGATAATCAAACTGATGGCTCTAATCTAACAGGTAGAAGGGTAAAATTTTGCGCTGCCAAAATTGTTAACACAATCGCTCCTTATGAGCTGGTACGGAAAATGCGAGCTAGCTTTTGGGTCATTGGTCCCCTTTTAGCACGGATGGGTGTTGCTACGGTTTCACTCCCAGGTGGATGCGCTATCGGAACTCGCCCGATTGATCTGTTTGTTGAAAGTCTCAATGCACTTGGTGCAAAGATTGATATCGATTCTGGATATATAGTTGCCAAAGCACCCAAAGGGTTACAAGGTTCTTACTACTGCTTTCCTAAAGTCTCTGTTGGTGCTACTCATGTAATGATGATGGCTGCTAGCTTAGCAAACGGCGAGACAATTATCGAAAATGCAGCTCGTGAACCGGAAATTTCTGACTTAGCCGAATGTTTGAACAAAATGGGAGCAAAGATTACTGGTATTGGAACGTCCAAACTCATCATAAAGGGAGTATCATCATTGCACGGAACAACCCATACAGTTTTACCCGATAGAATTGAAACTGGAACCTTTGCCGCTTGTGTTGCCATGACAGGCGGTGATATTTTTCTTAAAAATGCGCGGTCTTCTTTATTAAAGCAGGTACTTGATGTTCTGGCTACGAGTGGTACTTGCATTCAAGAAGACAGTGATGGACTGCGTATATCCAGAACTGATTCTATCATTCAGCCCATTTTAGTTAAAACTGGTCCATTTCCTGGATTTCCTACAGATTTACAAGCTCAATTCATGGCATTGGCAACACGCGCAGATGGTGTTTCTCATATTAAAGAAACGATATTTGAAAACAGGTTTATGCACGTACAGGAACTTACAAGGCTCGGCGCTAACATATCTGTGAACGGACAAACTGCAAGAGTCATAGGTGTGAATAATTTATCTGGAGCTCCAGTTATGGCTACTGATCTTCGTGCATCAATGTCTCTTGTTATCGCTGGTCTCGGCGCTTCAGGTGAGACTGAAGTACACAGAGTTTATCACCTAGATCGTGGCTTCGAACTTTTGGAAGAAAAACTATCCGCTATTGGTGCAAACATTCGACGGGTAAGAACTTCAACTTAAGGGTAGTAAAACTTTATTCGTCCTAACGATTTAGCGATTTGAAATGAATTCGTTTAGGAGTGCTTGACTTTGCTTTTTTACTAAAGCGAGCGATTTTACTCTTTTCATAGTCCTCAAAATTCCCTTGAAACCATTCAACATGTGAATGCCCTTCGAAGGCTAGGATGTGCGTGGTTAACCGATCTAGGAACATCCTATCATGAGAAATAATAACTGCACATCCGCCAAATTCCTCGAGAGAGGTCTCTAGAGAAGAAAGAGTCTCCGTATCTAAATCATTGGTCGGTTCATCTAGCAATAGAACATTTGCACCAGACTTAAGCATCTTAGCAAGATGGATACGGTTACGCTGACCACCGGAAAGCATTCCTATCTTTTTCTGCTGATCACCTTTTTTGAAGTTAAACGAGCTCACATAGGCACGACTATTTATTGTATGTCTGCCAAGTTTGATCAGTTCTGCGCCGCCGGAAATTTCTTCCCAGACAGTTTTACAAGCATCAAGAGAATCCCGATTTTGATCCACATATCCAAGTTTTACGGTTTCACCTATCCGTATGGTTCCACTGTCTGGCGTTTCTTCACCTGTAATCATTTTAAAAAGCGTGGACTTGCCTGCACCATTAGGCCCGATAATACCAACAATGCCACCAGCAGGTAGTTTAAAATTTAAATTCTCAATCAGTGGGCGCTTATCAAATCCTTTACTGAGACAGTTCGCTTCAATTACGATCTGTCCTAGACGTTCTGCTACTGGAATAAAAATTTGGTTATCCGTTGGCTTTCGTTCATTAGCAGCTTCAACGAGTTCATGATATTTATTGATACGAGCCTTTGATTTCACCTGACGAGCTTTCGGAGATTGTCCTATCCATTCTCGCTCGCGATCTAACTGACGCATACGGGCATCTTGCTCACGTCCTTCTTGAATCATCCTTTTTTTCTTTTTCTCTAGATAAGCTGAATAGTTCCCTTCATATGGAATACCATGACCTCGATCCAGCTCCAGAATCCAGTTGGTCACATTGTCCAAGAAATAGCGATCATGAGTCACCATCACAACCGCTCCTTTAAATTCTCGCAAGTGTTGTTCTAGCCAAGAAATAGTTTCCGCATCCAAGTGATTCGTAGGCTCATCCAGCAGAAGCAAGTCAGGTTCAGATAAGAGTAGACGGCATAATGCTACACGGCGACGCTCGCCTCCTGAAAGAAGTTGAACTGGCATATCAGTATCAGGGCACTGCAGGGCACTCATAGCGGCATCAACTTTGATATCCAAATCCCAAAGACCTTCAGAGTCAATTTGATCTTGCAAAGAGGCAACCTCATCTGAATAATTCATCATTGATTCATTGTAGCGTTCCAAGAGTGCGGTCTTATCGGCTATACCATCCATCACATTTTCACGAAGGGTCTTCCTACTATCTAACTCAGGTTCTTGCGCTAGATAGCCAATCTTAGTTCCTTCTGACGACCAGGCCTCACCTGAAAAGTCCCTATCAATCCCTGCCATAATTTTAAGCAAGGTCGACTTACCTGAACCATTCGGCCCTAATACCCCAATTTTAGCATTCGAATAAAACGATAATTGCATATTATCGAGAACCTTCTTTCCTCCTGTGTAAAGCTTGTTTAAATTCTGCATATGATAAATAAACTGAGAAGCCATAGAACTCTTTCAAGGAAAAAAACGGTTTGTCTGAATGATCTTCTACTCTATTAATAGGAAATCATCTTGAAAACAAGCTTCCGCGCGATATTCTACATTCTACCTTTCTTGATGTGAAAATTTTCTTCAACTCGTTGTGTTCGTGTTTGCGTATATTGAACCCACCATTGCGGATATTGGGAAGCGATTGCAATTCGGGCTTGTTGAGCATCTTCAGGCTTAGAAAAAATACCAAAACAGGTTGGACCAGCACCAGACATTCTAGAAAGCATCAGTCCAGATTGTGAGGATAGAGCGTCAAGACACTTACAGATCTCAGGCATTATATTCTTTGCAACTCTCTCAAGAGAGTTGTGACAACAACTCAGATACTCAACAAGATCAAATGAATTTGTAAAGATAGGGATCGATTTTAGTTGCATCTCTCTTAAATTTTTTTTTGGGGGGGAGAGATCCGGTTTTTTGAAGACATCCGCTGTCGATAAACCTCGTCCTGGATTCACGAGCACAAGTGACAATGAAGGCAATAAAACAGGCTGGATTATTTCTCCAATACCAGAAATATAAGCAGGAATACTAGAGAGACACATCGGTACATCTGCTCCTAATGTTAGTGCACGTTCTTCCACGATCGCTTTATATGAGTTCATTTTCCAAAACTTCGTCAAAATACGAAGAGTTGCAGCAGCATCAGCTGATCCTCCTCCAAGACCTGAAGCAACCGGTAGTTTTTTTTCCAGATGTAAAATTGCATGAGCTTTAGGACCTGAAGTCATCTTATAAAGCATTTTGGCGGCTCGCCAGACTAAATTGGATGATGAAACAGGCAAATGACAAGCAAAAGGACCGGTAATCCTCAGTCTAAGGCGCTGGCGCTGCGAGGGAATCACAGTTATCCGGTCCCCTACATCGCAAAATACAACAAGCGTTTTCAAAAAATGATATCCATCTTGGCGTTGACCAAGAATATGAAGATAAAGGTTGATTTTAGCTGGAGCAAAAGCGAACAATGATATCTCCGAAACTTAAAGGATTGACTCTCAAGAAATAAAAGGAAGCATAATCTTTTTATCTGCCTTATAGGCTTAACAGGAGAAAGTGATGACTGATGGGCAATGATTCTTAATTGATACGACTTACACAAAATTCTACTACATCTAATAAAGCTTGCTTACGCATACTTTGTGGAAATTCTGACAAAGCATCACGGGCAATTTTTCCGTAATGTCGCGCACGTTCCACTGTATCAGAAATTGCACCATGCTTACGAAGCAAAATCATAGCTTCATCCATTTTATCAGCACAGGTTGCATCACTTTCCATAGCTTTTTTCCAGAATTTACGCTCGCTTTCACCACCGCGGCGATACGCAAGCAATACTGGTAATGTGATTTTACCTTCCTGAAAATCATCACCTATATTTTTTCCAAGATTATCCTTTGAACCACTATAGTCAAGCGCGTCATCTACCAACTGAAAAGCAATACCGAGATTAAGGCCATAAACTCGGAAGGCATCACGAACATTCTTATCTGATTGAGCTAAAATAGGACCAACCTCGGCAGCAGCAGAAAACAAGGTAGCGGTTTTGGCTTGGATCACGACGAGATAATCATCTTCCGTTGTTTCCATACTTCGTGCAGAAGCCAGTTGCATTACTTCACCCTCTGCAATAATCATAGAAGCCTTCGATAACAATTTAAGCGCATCCAGTGAACCCACATCAATCATCATCTTGAACGCTTGTCCCAGAAGAAAATCTCCAACTAGAACACTAGCCTGATTGCCCCAGACTATACGAGCTGTCTCTTTTCCCCGCCGCATATCACTTTCATCAATCACATCATCATGCAATAGCGTTGCTGTATGCATAAACTCAATACTTGCAGCTAGATTGATATGACCATCACCTTGATATCCGCAAAGCTGAGCAGCTGCGAGAGTCAACATGGGCCGTAAACGCTTTCCACCTGAACTAATCAGATGCTTTGCTATTTGGGGGATCATGGGTACATCAGAATTAGTTTTTGAGACTATAAATTGATTGACACGCACCATATCATCAGCAGTTGATCTTACCAAAAGATCGATGCTGGCAGCAGTTTCTCGTGCATGGCTCAGCGGCAGAACACTATCCATTTATTTGACTTAGACGTATTAGAAACTTAATACACTTCATCCCTTTTTATACAAGTAATATCAAGTCTTATTGAGTGAGTATTGACACTGTTTTTAGGGATCTGAGCATTATCAATTTGCTTGTATTATTATATGGAACCGTTTATAATTTTATGATTATGAAGTATTGGGCTTTTCAAAAATCAAGTTTATGTTTTCGTCATTTTTTCTTAAATAATATGATTTTAGGTTAGCAGCTCAATCCTCTCCTCTTTACTCATCAAAAGCTCAGTTTACATTGAAAGATGTGATATTCTGATCTTAGACATGAAAATATTCATTTCAAGTACTGTTACAATCACTGTTAGAAAAGGCAATAACACTGTGATAAATGAAATGGTTAGAGATTAACTCATTTTTTTGACTACTTGATTAAAGATATGGATTCTTGAAATTTGATGAATGGTGATAACATCACCAAGGACGCATTTCTAGATGGTGCGTTTTTTGTTCTCCAGCCTGCATCCGGCGCACACCGGAGCGGTATTGACGCATTGTTGCTTTCTGCTAGCGTATCACAAAAAGCAAAGGGGTTGCTGGTAGCAGATTTGGGTGCGGGTTGTGGAGTTGCTGGTTTAGCCGTAGCCCAACGTAATCAGTTGACGAGTGTAGATCTCGTCGAGGTTGATCCAACTATGGTCAGTTTAGCTCTGAGATCACTCAAACTCCGTGAAAACAAACATCTTGGGAATAGAGTCAATGTTATATCTGCTGATGTACTAGCATCAGGAAAAGATAGAAAAATCAATAAATTAATAGATAATAAATATGATCACGTAATTGCAAATCCACCTTATAATACCACCAATTTTCACGCATCTGATTATACATTAAAAGCCAAAGCTCATGTGTTGAAATCTGGAGGTTTAGAGGGATGGTTCAAAACGGCTACTTCAATTTTGAAATCTTCAGGTCAGTTCTCTGTTATTCTTCGCCCAGATAGCTTATCGACGGCTTTGAATGCTCTTACTGGCCGGATGGGGAATATTTCTGTTTGTCCAATTCATGCAAAATCTGGAGAACCGGCTAGCAGGATAATTATTACTGCAACAAAAGGATCACGAGCTCCCTTTCAATTGATGAGCGGTAAAATTTTACATAAAAAATCAGCATGTTATGCGCTATGGGCTGAAAATATATTCAGGGGTCGATAACAGTAAATGTAACAATTTAGCTTGCAATCTAGTTGTCAACGTCACATGTAGGTCTGCTAATATTAATTAAGATAGAGGAATAGATTTGGCTCTTTTTTTTAAAAAAATTCTTCCTAAGAAACTCCAAAAAACCACTACTACTATACCAGTAGTTAAGCTTACTGGTGCCATTATAGCAAATAACTCACAATTGAGGCCTGGGCTTAATCTGACATCATGTGCTGAACAATTGCAAAAAGCCTTTGAAAGAAAAAATAGCCCTGCTGTTGCAATTATTATTAACTCACCAGGTGGATCACCAGTTCAATCTCGGTTGATATATCAACGTATTCGTGATTTATCTTCTGAATATAACAAAATTGTTCATGTATTTGTTGAGGATGTAGCAGCATCAGGTGGATATATGATTGCATGCGCAGGTCATGATATTACAAGCGATCCTTCTAGCATTGTCGGGTCAATTGGCGTCATCTCTGCTACATTTGGTTTCGAAGAGGCGATTGATAAAATCGGTATCAGGCGACGCATTTATAGCGCTGGAAAAAATAAATCCATGCTGGATCCTTTTCTACCAGAAAAAAAACAAGATATTGCTCGATTAAGAAAATTGCAGTTGGAAATCCACGATATCTTCATCAATTTAGTGAAGGAAAGTCGAGGCGATAGATTGATTGATACGAATAACGAGCAATTATTCACTGGATTTTTCTGGACTGGACTCCAAGGTAAGGACCTTGGACTCGTTGATGCGATTGGTGATATTCGAGGATCTATCCGATCCCGTTATGGTGAAACAGCAAAGCTGAAATTTATCGAGCCTAAAAAAAGCCTCTTTGGACGTCGTTCCATGATCTCAATGTCAGGAGTTCTTGGTATAGGATCTGAAAAAATCATCGCACAGGCTGCAGATGGATTCCTATCAGCACTTGAAGAAAAAGCACTTTGGTCACGTTTAGGCCTTTAATTTTTATCTTCAAAGATTATCCTGTCAATATAAATATAAGCAGGGGGAAGTGTTAAAATGGTACAATTAATGACTGCCGTTCTTGTCAGCAGCCTTGCAGGTCTTGCTTACTCATCTTTTTGTAGGTACATAGCAGCTATCCATCAAGATAAGCGTGATAAGAAAGACACTCGACCCACTGAACTGGAAGAAGATCCCGTGACAGGTGTTTATAAGCCTAAAAAATGACCATCTCTTTGTATGAGACTAAGGTTCAATTTATTTAAATTTTTAAATTAAAAAATCTGTAAAAATAATGCTATTATGAGATATGCCTCTCAACATTCATTCCAAGAATTGATTCTAAATCTACATCATTATTGGAGAGAGTATGGTTGTATTCTTCTGCAGCCCTATGACATAGAAGTGGGGGCAGGGACATTCCATCCATCAACGACTTTAAGGGCTTTAGGGCCACAAAAGTGGAATGCAGCCTATGTTCAACCATCACGTCGACCAAGAGATGGTCGCTATGGTGAGAATCCGAACCGTCTGCACCATTATTATCAATATCAGGTGTTGTTAAAACCATCTCCGCTTGACATTCAGGAAATTTATATTGGCTCATTGAAAGCTATTGGCATTGATCCAGGATTGCATGATCTCCGTTTTGTAGAAGATGATTGGGAAAGCCACACCTTGGGGGCGTGGGGGCTTGGATGGGAAGTATGGTGCGATGGCATGGAAATATCACAGTTTACATACTTCCAGAAAATTTGTTGTCATGAATGTTCTCCTGTTTCTGGAGAACTAACTTACGGTCTTGAACGGTTGGCTATGTATCTTCAGAATGTCGATAATGTTTATGATTTAAATTTCAATGGGGGGCTTGGCAATGAACGTATCAGTTACGGAGATTTATTTAGGCAAACCGAACGTGAATATTCACGTTGGAATTTTGATGTCGCTAACACAAATACCTTGCTTAAACATTTTGAAGATGCTGAACTAGAGTGTGGCCGAATTCTTGATTCTCATCCCATTGATCCGAAAAAAGGATATCCTATCGTGATGGCTCATCCGGCCTATGATCAGTGCATTAAAGCCAGCCATATTTTTAATTTGCTGGATGCCCGTGGTGTCATTTCAGTTACTGAGCGCCAAAGCTATATTTTACGTGTTCGAACTTTATCTAAAGCCTGCGGAGAAGCCTTTTTAAAGACAGAAGCTAGTGGAGTAAAAATACATGATAGTCTCTTATAATCAGTTTCTAAAAAATGACAATCATTCTTAAGAATGAACTCTCAAATGATTTGAATGTAAAATGTTCCTTTATTTAGTTTTTAATTTCAAAAGATAACGCAAATACCATTGCATATTTGCTCTGTAATCGAAGATCTTATAAATTAAGAAATAAGTAATGATTCTCTACTTTTTCCTTGAAAGGGCTATTCTTTTGGTCGCTGAATACATTCCAGAAAATAAAATTTCACCTGTTGAAACGGGTGATAACATTAGATCTCAATTAAATGATAAAAATGTAGCAGGATATCAATCAATCTCTATAGTTGATGAGATGCAGCGCTCTTATCTCGATTATGCGATGAGCGTTGTAGTGAGTCGCGCTTTGCCTGATGTCCGTGATGGACTTAAACCGGTTCATCGCCGTATTCTCTATGCAATGCACAAAATGGGACTAGATAGTTCAAAAGATTATCGAAAATCTGCGGGTGTTGTCGGTGAAGTTATGGGGAAATTTCATCCCCATGGTGATGCTTCTATTTATGATGCACTGGTGCGGATGACACAAGATTTTTCTATGGGGGCTCCCTTAATCGACGGACAAGGAAATTTTGGTTCTATCGACGGTGACAGGCCTGCAGCAATGCGCTATACAGAATGTCGTCTAGAGAAAATTTCTAGTGTTCTTCTTGCTGATATCGAGAAAGAAACGGTCCCTTTTCAAGCCAATTATGATTCTCGTGAACGCGAACCCATCGTATTGCCCGCATCTTATCCTAATTTGTTGGTTAATGGTGCAGGAGGTATTGCAGTTGGCATGGCAACCAATATACCCCCGCATAACCTTAACGAAGTTATCGCAGGATGTTTAGAACTTATCGATAATCCGAAGACGGAACTGAACCGTCTATTGGAACTCATTCCGGGACCAGACTTTCCTACCGGGGGTCAAATATTAGGACATAGTGGAATTCGCTTAACTTATGAGAAGGGTTATGGCTCCATATTGATTCGTGGGAAAGTGAATATCGATACTTTGGTCGGAGGGAGACAGGCAATCATTATCACTGAGATTCCTTATCAAGTAAATAAGGCAACAATGGTTGAGAAGATTGCAGAGCTCGTGCGTGATAAACGTATAGAAGATATTACTGATATCCGAGATGAGTCTGATCGTCATGGATATCGAGTTGTGATCGAGCTACGCCGGGATGCAGTAGCTGATGTAGTATTAAACCAATTGTATCGGTTCACGACACTTCAAACATCGTTTAGTTGTAACATTGTTGTCTTGAGTGACGGTAAACCCCTTCAGATGAATCTCATCGATCTTCTAAATGCTTTTATCTCTTTTCGTGAAGAGATAGTGACACGTAGGATAAAATATCTTCTCCATAGAGCTCGTAATCGTGCGCATATTTTAGTGGGTCTTGCAATTGCTGTCGCTAATATTGATGAAATTATTGTTCTCATTCGTTCGGCATCGGATTCTTTAACAGCACGATCTAAATTAATGGAACGCCGTTGGCTCGCTAAAGATATGGGACCATTAGTTACATTAATTGATGATCCAAGATACCACCTCAGTGATGAGGATACTTATCTTCTCTCTGAAGAGCAAGCCCGTTCTATTCTTGATCTCCGTCTTCAACGTCTCACTGCCCTTGGTGGAGATGAGATTGCTGATGAACTGAATGATATTGGTATAGAAATTCGCGATTATCTTGATATTTTATCTTCACGTATCCGAATTCAGTCAATCATCAAAGATGAACTGATCGCTGTTCGTAATCAGTTTGGTATGCCAAGAAAAACAGAAATTATTGATTGCGTTTTTGATGTTGATGATGAAGATCTTATTGCTAAAGAAGAAATGGTTATTACTGTTAGTCATAGCAGTTATGTCAAGCGAGTTCCTTTAGTAGCCTATCGTTCTCAAAAACGTGGAGGCAAAGGTCGCTCTGGTATGAGCACGAAAGACAAAGATTTTGTTACCCATTTATTTATCGCTAATACACATACTTCAGTGCTCTTCCTTTCATCAAGGGGGCTTGTCTACAAGTTGAAGGTTTGGAAATTACCTTTAGCTCTCCCGCATGCAAAAGGCAAATCATTGATCAATTTTCTACCATTGGAGCCTGGAGAGAATATGACTACAATTATGCCGCTTCCAGAAGATGAAAATTCTTGGGAAAATCGTGATGTGTTATTTGCGACTAAGTCAGGTAAAGTACGACGGAACAAATTATCTGATTTTACAACGATCAATAAAAATGGTAAAATAGCCATGAAATTAGAGGATCATGATGAAATCGTTAATGTTGCAACATGTTCAGTACATGATGATGTCTTACTTACAACTGCGATGGGTCAGGCAATACGGTTTACTGTTTCTGATGTTCGTGTTTTCTCTTGTCGTCACTCTGTCGGTGTACGAGGCATTCAGCTGGGAAAGAATGATCATGTCATTTCAATGGCTATTATCCAGCATTTTGATGCTAACGCATCTGAGAGAATTACATATCTGAAGCAAGGAGATTTGAATCTCCATAATTTAAATTTAGAAGAAGATATTGCTTCTGTCAGCGCTAAAGAGGTCAAAAAAACTGAGTATGATATCAATATGGAGCGCTTGAGTGCCATGAAAACATCAGAGCAATTCATTTTGACGATCACCGAAAAGGGTTTTGGAAAGCGATCTTCTAGTTATGATTTCCGAGTTTCCAATAGAGGTGGAAAAGGTGTTAAGATAATAGATCAATCTAAAATTTCTGAAATTGGTTGTTTGGTTTCAGCATTTCCTGTCGATGATACAGATCAGATTATGCTGGTATCTAATACTGGCCAATTGATCCGCGTTCCTGTTGATAATATCCGTATAGCTAGTCGAATTAGCAAAGGCGTGCGTGTTTTTAGAACAACAGGTGGAGAAAACGTAGTCTCTGTAGAGAAGATTCATGATTCAGATTTATAAAGTTAACTTTATGAAATCAATCGTATATGCAGATCACTTAATTGCTTTTTATCTACATCACTGGGTGCATCCATCAGAAGATCCTTTGATTGTTGATTCATAGGAAACATGGTGACCTCACGTAGATTTTTAGCACCACAAAGTAACATAACGATTCGGTCTATGCCAGCAGCCATACCACCATGAGGTGGCGCTCCATATTGAAAAGCGCGATAAATTCCACCAAAATGCTCTTTGACTTTATCTTTTGAAAGACCAACGATCTCAAAGGCTTTGACCATAATATGTGGAAGATGATTACGAATACCACCTGATCCTATTTCAAAACCATTACAGACTAGATCGAACTGCATCGCAGAAATAGAACAAGGATCTTTGTTTTCTAAGGCCTTAATCCCACCTTTTGGCATTGAAAAAGGGTTATGAAAAAAATTGACTTTTTTATTCTCTTCATCCCACTCATAGAATGGAAAATCAGTAATCCAACAAAACTCATAGCTGTTTTCGTCAATTAACTTAGCATCTGTTGCCGCCTTGTTTCTTGCTTCAGCAGCAAAAGATATAAAATTTTTGGGAAGACCAGCTATAAAAAAGACAGAATCACCAATCTCAAGACCAAGTTTCATTCTTATCGATTCTGTTCTCTCTTCACCTATATTTTTAGTAATGGGACCGGTTGGCTCCAATCTTCCTCCTAATTCACGCCACAGGATATACCCCATTCCGGACTGACCCTTTTTCTGGGCCCATGAATTCATTCGATCGCAATATTTTCGACTTCCTCCTCCTTTAACAGGGATAGCCCACACTTCTACATTAGGATCGCTTTCAATCATTTCTGAAAAGACTTTGAGATCTGAGTCACGAAAAAACTCTGTCATATCCTGCATCTGAATAGGATTTCGTAGATCAGGTTTATCGGTACCATATTTACGAATTGCTTCCTTGTAAGGAATACGCGGGAATTGGGGTGTTACTCTCTTCCCTTCAGCGAATTTTTTAAAACAGTCCTTTAAAATTGGTTCGAATGTTATCCAAAGATCTTCTTGTTCAATGAAGCTCATTTCAAGGTCGAGTTGATAAAATTCTCCTGATAAACGGTCCGCTCTTGGATCTTCGTCTCTAAAGCAGGGTGCAATTTGAAAATAACGATCGAATCCAGAAATCATGATTAGCTGTTTATATTGTTGTGGGGCTTGTGGTAGTGCATAAAACTGCCCTGCATGTATACGGCTTGGTACTAGAAAGTCACGAGCACCCTCCGGTGAAGAAGCCGTTAGAATGGGTGTTGAGAATTCATTAAACCCAGCCTCATGCATACGGGAGCGAAGATCATGAATAATATTTTGACGGCGTATCAAATTACGGTGTATTGTTTCACGGCGTAAATCAAGAAACCGATATTTCAGACGGATATCTTCAGGATAGTCAGGTTCACCAAAAACTGGCAGTGGAAGATCAGATGCTCTCGAAAGAATTTTCATACTGATTGCACACACTTCAATCTCACCCGTTGGTAAGTTAGGATTTCGAGTATTAGGAGTACGGGATTCTACATAGCCATCAATCTGAATAACCCATTCAGGTCGCACCTTTTCTGCGCTGAGAAGCCCATCGCAATCAGAATTGACAACAATCTGAGTCATGCCGTAATGATCTCGAAGATCTATGAAGAGGACTCCACCGTGATCCCTGATTCGATGCACCCAACCCGATAGACGGATCCTCATGCCAACATGAGATGTACGAAGGTCAGCACAAGTATGACTACGATAATGATGCATAAAGAGTTCCTAAAAAATTTGTTGCACAGTCAGGTACTATCATGATCATGATGTCTTTGGCCATGTTAAAGAAAGAAAGTCAAGTCAGTACCGTTATGCATTTTAGAGAGATCTAAAATGATATATCTAAGGTGATCGCATATTCCCCTTATATGCCGACTTGATGAATGACTTTTATAGAATTAAAAGAGGATAGTTGTCTGAATAATTTTTTCTTCTGATCAGAAAATCAATCCATGAAATGATCAATTGATACTCATTTCTTTGAATAAGGATTGGAATTAACATCTAGGTCTTTTAGGTCTTTCTGGTTTAGATCCTTTTGTTAGGTTATTGTATGAGCACAGATTGTTTGGCTGTTATTTTAGCTGCCGGAGATGGAAAACGTATGAAGTCAGACCTACCCAAGGTTCTTCATCCGATTGCAGGATTACCAATGGTAGCTCATGTTATTAGATCGGCAAAGCTAGCTGGTATTAGTCATACTGCTGTTGTTGTTGGAGAAAAATCGGAGCTCGTAGGCGAATGTGCTCGTCGGGCAAATGAAATGTCAACAATACACATTCAAAATGAACGATTGGGAACGGCCCATGCTGTTCTTGCTGCACGTGAATTAATGAGCAGTAATTTTAATGAGGTTCTGATTCTTTATGGGGATGTCCCCTTGATTACACCAAATACAATTAATCGTGCAAGAAAGTCTGTAGCTCAAGGTTCAGATTTATCTGTTCTGGGATTTGAAACTTGCAAACCATTTGGATATGGGAGAATGGTCATGCAAGGGGGAAAATTAACTTCCATCATAGAGCACAAGAATGCATCAGAGAAAGAAAAAAAAATAACCTACTGCAACAGTGGGATAATGATTTTTAAATTCCCATATATCCTCGATATCCTCGAGGAAATAAAAAAAAACAATTCTCAAAAGGAATATTATCTTACTGATGCTGTAGAAGTTGGCATTAATATGGGATTGCGTGTCCATGCACTTGATGTTGACGAAGAAGAAATACTTGGTGTTAATGACCGTGTTCAGCTTGCTCATGCTGAGCAGAGATGGCAATTCCGTCGCCGGAGAGAATTGTTGATGTCAGGGGTTTCAATGTCTGCACCTGATACTGTTGTTTTATCTCATGATACTGTTGTTTATCCTGATGTTACCATCGAACCAAATGTTATTTTTGGAGAAAATGTATTAGTTATGTCTGGTGCCAAAATTCGTGCCTTCAGCTATCTGGAAGGTGCTCGTGTAGGTTCGAATGCAGTGATTGGGCCTTATGCTCGTTTGCGCTCTGATACACGGATTGATGAAGGAGTCAGAGTTGGATGCTTTGTAGAAACAAAAACGACTTATGTGGGGCCTTATGCAAAGATTAATCATCTTTCTTATGTCGGGGATTCTGAGATTGGGAGCAGGACCAATGTAGGGGCAGGAACAATTACTTGCAATTATGATGGATATAGCAAATACAAAACAGTTATTGGCGAAGATGTATTTATTGGATCCAACACTTCACTAGTTGCCCCTCTTAAAGTTGGATCTCGTTCTAATACAGGTGCAGGAAGTATAATTTATAAGGATGTTTCTGAAGACACACTCGCAATTGAACGCAATGATCAGATCAATAAAGAAGGCTATGCTAAATTCTTGCGCAACCGCAATAAAGCTAAGAAATTCAGATCATAAATTGTTCGCTACTTGTTCAAACTGATTTGAAACGACTAACCTAATTCTTAAGACTCTTTCATGTTTAGCAGACAAAGATTTTTTGAAGAAAACCAATTTAACTAACTCTAAAATTTAAAGGTCAAAATTAGATGTGTGGAATTATTGGTATTGTGAGTGCTCGCCCGGTTTCTTCTTTGATTCTTCATGCTTTGAAACACCTTGAATATCGCGGTTATGATTCAGCTGGTATTGCGACTCTTCAAGAAGGATCTCTCGAGAGAAGACGATCTGAAGGGAAGCTGATTAATCTAGAAAAGCTACTCAAAGCATGTCCTTTGCGAGGAACAATTGGCATTGGTCACATACGCTGGGCAACCCATGGTGCACCCATTACGGACAATGCTCATCCTCATTTTTCAGAAGGTGTAGCGGTTGTTCACAATGGTATTATTGAAAATTTTCGCGAATTAAGATTTGAGCTAGAGTATGAAGGTTTTTCATTTTCTTCTCAAACAGACACAGAGGTAATCGCCCATCTTGTCTCCAGTGGTTTAAAGAAAGGGCTAACCCCTAAAGAAGCGGCTTATCAGGCACTCCTTCGCTTGCATGGAGCTTTTGCTCTTGCTCTTGTTTTTGAAGGTGAAGATAATTTAATGGTTGCAGGTCGCAGAGGCCCTCCGTTAGCAATAGGTTATGGTGAAAAAGAAATGTATCTAGGTTCAGATGCCGTGGCGCTTGCACCTTTTACAAATCGAATTACATATCTTGATGATGGAGACTGGGCGATCATAAAATCCCAATCTGCTGAAATATTTGATATGCATCGTAACCTTGTGAGTCGTAATGAGCAAGTGTCTTTAGGATCCTCTTTGAAGGTGGAAAAAGGTAGTTACCGTCATTTCATGCTGAAAGAAATTTATGAACAACCTGAGGTTATTGGTCATACACTTTCTAGCTATATCGATTTTAACGAAGAGAGGGTCGATCTGAGCAAAGAGAACTTGCCCCCCTTTACTCATCTAGATCGGTTGTTCATTACAGCCTGTGGTACTGCGTTTCTCGCAGGTCTTATTTCAAAATATTGGTTTGAACGACACGCTCGACTCCCTGTTGAGATCGATATTGCTTCTGAATTTCGTTATCGTAATATACCTATGTCTCCTGGTGGTTTGTCTATTTTTATTTCTCAATCTGGTGAGACTGCTGATACACTTGCAAGTTTGAAATTTTGCGAAGAGCAGGGTCAGAATTTGGCAGCGATCGTTAATGTCAAGGAATCCACAATTGCACGTTCATCTAACTTTGTGGTTTCAACACTTGCAGGACCAGAAATTTCTGTGGCATCAACAAAGGCTTTCACGTGTCAGTTATCTGTACTTGCTATCTTGTCAATCATCGCTGGTGTCAGGCGTGGTCACATCGATCGAATAAGAGAGAAGCAGTTTGTTCGCGAATTATCTGAAATTCCTCACCTTGCCTATGAGGTCTTAAAGTTAGAACATGAAATTGTTAAAATCGCCCATAGTTTAGCTCATAAAAAACACGTTCTCTATCTTGGGCGTGACACTAATTATCCTCTAGCACTTGAGGGTGCTTTGAAGTTAAAAGAACTTTCTTATATTCATGCGGAAGGCTATGCGGCAGGTGAATTAAAGCATGGGCCCATTGCCCTCATTAATGAGGAAATGCCAATTATAGTGATTGCTCCTTATGATCATATATATGAAAAAACAGTATCCAATATGCAGGAAGTTGTTGCTAGAGGAGGAGAGATTATCCTGATCACAAACAAACGCGGCGCATCCGAATGCGGTCTAGATTTAGATAAGAAAATTATTATGCCAGATATGCCAGAAATTGCAACACCAATTGTTTATTCTTTACCAGTCCAGATGTTAGCCTATCATACAGCAGTGATAATGGGAACAGATATTGATCAACCTAGAAACCTAGCTAAATCAGTAACTGTGGAGTAGAAGTTTATTTTTGAAAATTCTACTCTATCACCTGAGATGATTGAGATAATAGAGACGTGTAATTACTTGTGCTAAGAGAACGAAAAAAATATCCAAGAGCCTCCAAGATATCTTCTGCGGCTCGTCTTCGTAATTATTTCTTTACGGGGTTAGTCATTTGTGCGCCGCTTGCTATTACTACCTATCTAACATGGACGCTTGTTCAATGGGTTGATAGCTGGGTCAAACCTTATCTTCCAGATATCTATAACCCCGACTCTTATTTTGATGTCAGCATTCCTGGTTTCGGTCTTATTGTTGCGATTATCATAATCACGATTGTTGGCTTTATGACAGCCAATCTGATCGGTCGATCGATTGTTTCTTATGGTGAATTTTTGATGTCTAGAATGCCTGTTATTCGGAATGTTTACTCTGCGTTGAAGCAGATATTCGAGATGGTTTTTAGAGATAATGCTAACATTTTGAAAAATGTTGTCTTGATTGAATATCCACGTCGTGGCTTATGGGTTCTTGCCTTTGTTGCAACCGATACTCTCGGTGAAATACAAGAAAGATTAGAAGATAAGGCAGAAAAAACAATAAGCGTATTTCTTCCGACTACGCCAAACCCGACTTCAGGGTTTTTATTATTCGTTCCAACCAAGGATGTTATTCAATTAGATATGACAGTTGAAGAAGCTGCTAAACTTGTCATTTCTGCTGGTCTTGTCTCTCCTGAATTTAAAGGTACTAAGAATCAATCTGTGCCTAAAGATAAGGAATCTTAATGAATCTCATCTTCAAACTTTCCCTCTTCCATGAGAAGTAGCTTTAACATGGATCCATAAAGTCTCCACTGAAAAAAAATGATTACTGTTGGCATTTTCTTTTTCAGTTGGGTATGAGTCAGTGATCACCTAGTAATGGACTAGTCTTTCATCAAAATGTACTCAGATGATTAAGAGATAACACAAAAGTGGGATTATCCTTGTGAAAACAATGATACGGAGCAGTTCTGATTTGGATCATCGACGTAAACGAATTTTGTACCGTGCTTGGCATCTTGGTACATGTGAATTCGACTATATTCTAGGTCATTTTGTAAATCAGACCATTGCAATATTAAATGATGATCATCTCGATCAGCTTGAACAATTAATGAAGAATCCTAATCTTTCCCTTTCTCAATTCCAGTCTCATTCAACATCAATACCAAAATGGAATTCAGATGTATTAGACTTAATCAAGCAATTCCATTTAGAGAAAACTTCATGAGCATGAGCGACAAAGCCCAACGAATATTCTTCAATTAAATATTCATTTTTTGTTAGAAAAAAAGGACAGAATCTTGTTTCTCTATTCAAAAGCATCTTGTGATCGTTGGAGACTCAAGGGCCTGTTTAACCTCAATCTCTCCAAGAGGCTGGTCATACTAACTCTATGAGAATCAGTGATTGGAATGAAATACAATCTTTGACACTTTCGGTAATTTCTTTTTCCATTATTAGTCTTACTGACGGGGTTTGAATTCAATGAAATATAAAGGACAAGGACTCGAAACTTCTGATCGAAACTCAGAAGTTTCGAGTTTTTACTCAGGCGATATTGTAGTTCATATTGAACATGGGATTGCGCGATTTCATGGTCTTATTGCTATTGAAACTCTTGGTATAGCTCATGACTACTTAGAGCTTCATTATCATGGAAATGATAAACTATACTTGCCAGTAGAAAATATTGAGCTGTTATCACGTTATAGATCCAGTCACTCCCAAGTCTTGCTGGACCGGTTAGGTGGAGCAACCTGGCAGGCACGTAAATCGAAAGTCAAAAAACGGATTCTGGATCTGGCAAAACAGCTTATTCAAGTTGCGGCTGAACGGCATATGCTTAAAACGAAGTCTGTTACGATCCCAGATGGTTTATACGATGACTTCACTGCACGCTTCCCGCATGAGGAAACGGAAGATCAAATGAATGCCATCAACTCTGTGCTCAAGGATTTAGCTTCTGGTTATCCAATGGATCGGCTTGTGTGTGGTGATGTTGGTTTTGGGAAAACTGAAGTTGCCCTTCGAGCTACTTTTTTAATAGCGATGGCAGGTTATCAAATAGCCGTTATCGTTCCCACAACTTTGCTGGCGAGACAACATTATAAAACCTTTATCGATCGATTTCACGGTTTACCGTTAACAATTACTCAAGCATCACGGTTGGTAGGAGGTAAGGCCTTATCTCAGGCCCGGGAGGGTGCAAAAGATGGTTCAATTGATATCATTGTAGGAACCCATACGATTCTAGAAAAATATTTTTATTTCAAACGCCTGGGTCTTATCGTTATCGATGAAGAACAGAGATTTGGTGTAAAACAAAAAGAACGGTTAAAAGAGTTACGATCTGGAGTTCATGTTCTTACACTTTCCGCTACACCTATACCGAGAACACTGCAATTAGCGCTTACCGGTGTTCGTGATTTGTCATTGATCAAAACGCCTCCGATCGATCGCATAGCTGTGAAGACCGTTGTGATCCCTTTTGATTCTTTTGTTGTGCGTGATGCTCTATTGCGTGAGAATTCTCGAGGAGGACAAAGCTTTTATATTTGTCCGCGTCTCTGTGATCTTCGGGGGAGGGAGGCATTTTTAGCTGAACATGTACCAAAACTAAAAGTCGCTCTTGCTCACGGAACCATGCATCGGGGTGAATTAGAAGATGTTATGAATGCGTTTTACGAAGGTCGGTATGATATTTTGCTATCAACTCCTATTGTGGAATCTGGTCTCGATATCCCAACAGCTAATACAATGATTGTGCATCGATCTGATATGTTTGGTCTCTCTCAATTGTATCAGATGCGCGGACGTATTGGTAGATCCAAAGTACCTTCTTATGCTTTTATGACCCTGACGCCAGATAAAGTTTTAACAGTCTCAGCCGATCGAAGGCTTAAAATTTTCCAATCTTTGGATACACTTGGGGCTAATTTTGAGGTGGCGAACCACGATCTAGATATCAGGGGATCAGGAAATCTTTTGGGTAAAGAGCAATCTGGTCAGGTACATGAAGTTGGTTATGAACTGTATCAAAAAATGCTCGAAGAGGCTATTTCTGAACTAAAGGAGGGTAAAGATATTTCAGATCCTTGGTCGCCGAAAATAGTAGTAAGAACAGCGATTTTAATTCCTGAATCTTATGTACCAGACCTGACTTTACGCATGACTCTCTATCATCAGCTAGCCAATTTGAACTGTGCAGAAAAAATTAACCTTTTCGCAGATGAGTTAGTGAACCGTTTTGGTACACTCCCGCCTGAAGTTGATCATCTCCTTAAGATTATGTTAATTAAGTCTTTATGCAAAAAAGCCAATATTGAGAAACTAGATGTTGGAGAGAAAGGAATCGTTATTCATTTCCGTAATCAAGAATTTCCGAATCCTTTTTTATTGGTCCAGTGGATTAAAAAACAGGAGAATTTAGCAAAAATTCGTCCTGATCAATCACTCATTTTAAAACGGAACTACTCTACACCAGAAAAACAGTTAAGAGGCACAGAAGAAATTGTCACTCAACTAGCCGAAATGAATGCTTAACGCTTGAGGAGCATATTAAAATGACCAAAATTATTGATATCCATGCCCGAGAAATTCTTGATAGCCGAGGGACTCCAACGATTGAGGTTGATGTGATCTTAGAAGATGGATCTTTGGGACGTGCAGCTGTACCATCTGGGGCTTCTACAGGTTCACATGAAGCTATAGAACTGCGCGATGGTGATGAACGCTATCTTGGTAAGGGAGTTGAAAAAGCTTTAAAGGCTGTAAATGAAAAGATTTTTGAAGAAATTTGTGGGTTACAAGCAGAAGATCAGATTTCCGTTGATTCAGCCATGACTGAACTCGATGGATCCAGTAACAAGAAGAATCTTGGAGCGAATGCAATTTTAGGGGTTTCGATGGCGAATGCAAGAGCTGCTTCAAAAGCATTAGGATTACCTCTTTATCGCTATCTGGGCGGACCCTTTGCCCATATTTTACCGGTTCCTATGATGAATATCATCAATGGTGGGGAACATGCTGATAACCAAATCGATATCCAGGAATTTATGATTATGCCGGTAGGAGCTCATTCATTTAAAGAGGGAATACGAATGGGATCTGAAGTTTTCCATACACTAAAAAAGAGCTTATTTCATGCAGGTTATGATACTAATGTTGGCGATGAAGGTGGATTTGCACCGAGTCTAAGATCAGCTATTGAAGCACTTGATTTTATAATGCTTTCTATTGAAAGAGCGGGATACGAAGCAGGAAAAGATATTTATATCGCTCTTGACTGTGCATCAACAGAATATTTTAACGATGGAAAATATGATATGAAAGGGGAAGGTTGTGTTCTATCATCAGAAGAGAACGCGGCTTATCTTGCTAATTTAGTGAATCATTATCCTATTATTTCTATTGAAGATGGAATGGCTGAAGATGACTGGAAAGGGTGGAAGTTACTGACTAGCAGCATAGGCAACACTTGCCAACTTGTGGGTGATGACTTATTTGTCACAAACTCTACGCGCTTATGTAATGGGATATCGATGGGCATCGCTAATTCTATATTAGTGAAAGTTAATCAGATCGGTACGCTAAGTGAAACTTTCGATGCTGTAGATATGGCGCACCGCTCTTCTTATACCGTAATTATTTCTCATCGTTCAGGTGAAACAGAGGATAGTATCATTGCTGATTTAGCCGTGTCTACGAATTGCAGGCAAATCAAAGCTGGTTCTCTGTCACGCTCGGATCGTTTAGCAAAGTACAATCAGCTTTTACGTATTGAAGAAGAATTGAGCAAACAAGCATCTTATGCTGGTCTTTCAGTATTACCTTTTAAGGTCAATCTCACCTGAACGATGCGAATTTCGTGTTATATAGTTTATTTCTTCCCATGGCGGTTCATTCTACAAAAAAACATTTTTGGAGTAGATTTCTTTCTCCTGTTATGACTCTAATGATGCTTAGTTATTTTGGATTTCATGCTATTAATGGACCACATGGTTTGCGCTCTCTTTGTCTTATGGACCTCCGCATTGCTGAGCTAGAGCTTAAAATTGAGAAAAAGATTCGTAGGTGCAAAGCATTAGAAAAAAGAATTGCTCTTCTACGTGATGGTAGCATGGAAAAAGACATGGTTGATCAATATATACGCTCACAACTTAATATGTTACGTCAAGATGAGGTGGCTATAATTGGGCTTAACTGAATTATGGTTTCATCATGAAAATTAACTTGAAAACTAGAAAAGAGCATGCTTAGTTTTGATAGTGATATCTTTCCTTCCAATTCTCTTCCGAGAACAATTTTCATTTTCACGAAGGATTGCGAAAGGAACCCTATCATCGATAATGAGATTGATGATTCTAAGATAAGGATCGGAGTCTTCACGTGACAACGGCCCAGTCGATATCCATCTTAAAAGAAAAAGGTGGGATTATTCCCGCGCCCTTACCACTTGCTTTTACAAAGTCTCAAGAACTGTTTGGTTATCGGCAAATGCTGTTGATCCGGCGGTTTGAAGAGAAAGCAAGTCAGCTTTATGGAATGGGATTAATTGGTGGGTTTTGTCATCTGTATATAGGACAAGAGGCAATTGTTGTTGGAATGCAAAATGCATTAACTGATGGTGATCAGGTCATTACTGCCTATCGTGATCATGGTCATATGCTTGCTTGTGGGATGAATCCAAACGGTGTGATGGCAGAATTAACTGGAAGAAGAAGTGGCTACTCACGAGGTAAGGGAGGGTCAATGCATATGTTTTCAAAAGAAAAAAACTTTTATGGTGGTCATGGCATTGTTGGTGCCCAGGTTTCACTGGGGACTGGTATTGCATTTAGTAATCATTACCTCGAAAATAGAAAGGTTTGCTTAACTTATTTAGGAGATGGTGCTTCTAATCAGGGCCAAGTCTATGAGAGTTTTAATATGGCTAAACTTTGGAGTTTACCTGTTGTTTATATAATTGAAAATAATAAATATGCCATGGGGACATCAGTTTCTCGTTCTTCTGCTTTAACAGAATTTTCACGACGAGGTTCTTCTTTCAATATTCCTGGTATTGAAGTAGATGGTATGGATTTACGGGCCGTTCAAGCAGCAGGAGAAGTTTCTATTAAATGGTGTCGTGATGGTAACGGCCCCATTATACTTGATATGCAAACATATCGCTATCGTGGTCATTCAATGTCGGATCCAGGAAAATATCGGACTAGAGATGAGGTACAAAGAATGCGAGCAGAAAATGACCCGATTGAGCGAGTTAAGCAGCGTATTCAAGAAAAAAAATGGTCAACTGAAGAGATGTTAAGGGGGATAGATAAGGACATTCGCTTAGTCATAGCCAAAGCTGCAGAGCTTGCCCAAGGCGATCAAGAGCCCGATCCAAGTGAACTTTACACTGATATTCTGAGTGAACCAGCTGGATCATGATTCATGTCTGAGGTGCTTCTCGCAAAGTGGATGGTCGAAAAAGAGGATACGGTAGTGAGGATCAAGTGAAGGGACAAAAGCAAGGATTAAAAGATCCTGATGGTTTCATAGGAACAAGCTATACATCTATGACCGTTAGAGAAGCTCTACGCGATGCGATGGCGGAAGAAATGCGTCGCGATGATCGAGTCTTCGTGATGGGAGAAGAAGTTGCAGAATATCAAGGCGCCTACAAAGTTACTCAGGGATTACTGGACGAGTTTGGTAAAAAAAGGGTTATAGATACACCTATTACCGAACACGGTTTTGCTGGACTAGGAACCGGTTCAGCGATGGTCGGGTTACGACCAGTCATAGAGTTCATGACCTTTAATTTTGCTATGCAGGCAATTGATCATATTGTGAATTCAGCTGCAAAAACCCTGTATATGTCAGGTGGTCAAGTAAGTGTGCCAGTAGTTTTTCGTGGTCCTAATGGGGCGGCATCGCGAGTAGGTGCTCAACATTCTCAATGTTATGCGGCTTGGTATGGTCATATTCCTGGTTTGAAGGTGATTGCACCCTATTCAGCAGCCGATGCGAAAGGTTTGTTAAAATCAGCCATTCGAGATCCCAATCCTGTTGTGTTTTTAGAGAATGAAATTCTGTATAATCAGAGTTTTGATGTTCCTGATCTTGATGACTATGTATTACCTATTGGTAAGGCACGCATCCATCGAATAGGTTCTGATGTAACACTTGTTACCTTTGGTATCGGGATGAGATATACAGAAGAGGCCGCTAATATTTTGACTGAATTTGGTATTGCAGCAGAGATTGTCGATCTTCGAACCATTAGGCCTCTTGATATTGAATCCGTGTTATCTTCAATTTACAAAACTAATCGCTGTGTTACTATTGAAGGGGGATTTCCACAATCTGGTATCGGTGCTGAGATTGCGGCACAAATCATGCATCATGCATTTGATTATCTGGATGCACCTGTCCTTCGGGTAACGGGTAAAGATGTCCCAATGCCATATGCTGCTAATCTTGAAAAGCTAGCTTTACCTAGTGTAGACGAGATTATCGAATCAGTTCGTGCGGTCACATATAAATGACTATCTTCTATTTAAATTATCCTGAACGAACTCCTTATTCTCCTCGATTCTATAATGTGATCGTCAGGATTCATATTTTCGAGTTCGTAAGTAACATTGATACCCATGAAAGTTGAATCCATGCAGGAGAAAAGACATGAGTGTACACGTTAGAATGCCAGCGCTCTCTCCAACAATGGAAGAAGGGAGTTTGAGTAAATGGATTGTTAAAGTTGGAGATACCGTATCCGTTGGAGATGTTCTCGCCGAAATAGAGACAGATAAGGCTACGATGGAAGTCGAAACGGTCGATGAAGGGATTGTTGCACAGATTCTAGTTGATGAAGGCTCGGTTGGAGTTAAAGTCAACACGGTTATTGCTATTTTGGCAGAAGAGGGAGAAGATCCTTTATCAGTGATCATAGACCCTACTGTCAAAATGCCTATTCTAGACGTTGATAAAGATGAAACTATGATTTCTGATTCTCAAATGCAGGTCAAATCTGAACAGCGTCTAGGAGACAGCGACTTCCGTTTGGTCTCTCCATTAGCGCGTCGCCTTGCTAAAAAGAGCGGGATCAACCTCCATAATGTAATAGGTTCGGGTCCACGTGGGCGGATTATCAAGTCAGATGTAGATCATGCGCTTAGGGAAAAGGAGAGCGTTCCCAGTCCTCTTCCTCTTGTCACATCCCTTCCACACCTTAAAGAAGATAATATTTCTGAAAGGAGAACGCACGACAATATGCGAAAAACTATTGCTCAACGTCTAACAGAGAGTTCAATATCGATTCCTTTCTATTCTATTATGGTCGAATGCAGGTTAGATCATCTGCTCACATTACGGAAAGAGCTCAATATAGCATCTCCTATTGGAGATGATCATCAACCTCTATATAAAATTTCAATCAATGATTTTGTTATTAAAGCTCTAGCTACGGCTTTAACAAAAGTCCCTCTTGCCAATGTTTCCTGGACTGAGACTGAACGCATTTTTCATAAACATGTGGATGTTGGCGTTGCAGTTTCTGTAGAAGATGGATTATTTACCCCTACTATACGTCAGGCAGATATTAAAACTCTTTCTGTTATTTCAGGTGAGGTCAAGGATATGGCAACACGTGCACGAAATCGTCAATTACGGCCGGAGGAATATTCAGGCGGTTGTACAGCTGTTTCCAATCTTGGTATGTTTGGAGTTAGAGAATTTACTTCAATTATTAATCCCCCTCAAGCCTCGATTCTTTCTATTGGTGCAAGCGAAAAACGACCCTTTGTTCAAGATAACAAATTAGCTATTGGGACAATGATGTCAGTCAACTTTTCTTTTGATCACCGTGCTATTGATGGTATGTTAGGAGGGGAGCTTGTATCCTGTTTTAAACATTATATTGAAAGACCCGAAATGATGCTGATTTGATGGAGATAGCTTAAGCTTAGTTATTTTTTATGATAATTCTGGATTAGTAAAAGAGTTGATTATAGTTATTGGTGCTCAGCCAATTACTGCTGAAGAGTTCTTCTTTTTGGAAGAAACCTCCACTCTTTCCTCATAATACACTTGTTTTAATAAGGTTTTTCATGTCTTACTTTTATGATTTGATTGTTGTTGGATCCGGACCTGGTGGTTATGTAGCAGCAATTCGAGCTGCTCAGTTGGGCCTTAAAACAGCCATTGTTGAGCGTGAACATCTCGGGGGTATTTGCCTCAATTGGGGCTGTATTCCTAGCAAAGCTTTACTTCGGTCCGCTGAAATTTATCGATATATGAGCAATGCCAAAAGTTTCGGTTTGAAGGTAGAAAACCATAGTTTCGACATCAAGGACATCGTAAATCGCTCCCGTTCTATTTCTAGAAAACTTAATGAAGGAGTTAGATTCTTGCTAGAAAAAAATAAAATCGATGTCATCTGGGGACAAGGTCATCTCACGAAATTGGGTGAAATAACGGTTTCAAAATTTACGAATAAGACTTCTTACCGTCACCTTCAGCATCCTGTTCCTGAAAAAATATTAGGGGAGGGAAGTTATCATGCGAACCATGTTATTATTGCGACAGGTGCCCGTCCAAAGCAACTTTCTGGTATAGAAGTTGATGGTAAAAGAATCTGGTCATATTTTGAAGCACTTGTTCCGAAGATCATACCTAAATCGCTTATTATCATGGGATCTGGATCAATAGGCATGGAGCTTGCTTCCTTTTATAACACTTTGGGTTCGACTGTCACCGTTATTGAGTTAATGAATCAAGTGATGCCGGTTGAAGATCAAGAAATATCTGATCATGTAAAGAAGCAATTTGAAAAAAAGGGTGTGAGGATAATTCTTGATTCAAAAGTTATCTCTTTTTCAAAAGAGGATAACAGTATTCTAGCTACCATAGAAGACAAAGATGGATTAACGAAGAATATCTCTGCTGAATACATTGTGTCAGCTGTTGGGGTAGTTGGAAATATCGAAGGGTTAGGACTTGATAATTTGGGCATTGCTCATGACCATGATATCATATTAGTTGATTCTTATGGTGCTACTAATGTTCCAGGAATTTACGCAATTGGTGATATTGCAGGCTCGCCTATGTTAGCACACAAAGCGAGTCATGAGGGTATAGTTTGTGTTGAAAAGATAGCTGGACTGAATCCCCGTCCTTTGAATAAAGAGATGATACCAGGATGTACTTATTGTGACCCGCAAATTGCTAATCTTGGTATGACAGAAGGTGCAACCCAAAAAGCAGGAAAGAAGGTGAAGATAGGACGCTTTCCATTTTCAGGAAATGGTAAGGCCTTAGCTTTTGGGGAATCAGAAGGATTAATAAAAACCATATTTGATCTTGATAATGGGCAATTGCTTGGTGTCCATATGATTGGGGTTGAAGTGACTGAATTGATACAGGGATTCGTTGTCGCAATGAATTTAGAAACCACTGAAGAGGAATTGATAAATACTGTTTTCCCTCATCCGACTCTATCAGAAGTGATGCATGAAAGCGTACTGGATTCTGAGGGTCGTGCCCTCCATATCTAAATTCATTCAATAAATAAGAATCCTAAGCAAATTTACTGATCTAGTTTATCAAACGGCTTGAATACAGATTTTATACACGGTAGAAATATTTATTTTGGACAGCAGGGGTATAGCTCAGTTGGTAGAGCGGCGGTCTCCAAAACCGTAGGTCGTGGGTTCAAATCCTGCTGCCCCTGCCAAAATTTCGGTTTCAAGAAGTTAGGGATTGATGTCTGATCTTTCTGCATGGTTAGAATTCAAGATGCTGAGAAGAATTCTAATTTATCAATAATAAATTACTGATTTTTAGAGAAGATGAATCTTGGATAAGAGGTATGATCTGTGGACTTAATAAAAATTTTAGGGAAGAATGCCCCCTCTATCTCTTTAGATAATTTGTTATGAGGAAGTTCATATTAGAAATTTTTACCTGGTGGAATGGACAAACTCTGGGAACTCGTTTTTTTACTTGGCGTAAAGGGAAAAAAGTAGGAAAAGATGAGGACGGTAATACTTATTACCAGAGTTGCGAAGATCGACGTTGGGTTATCTATCATGGGCCGATTGAGGCAACTCGCATTCCTGTAAGATGGCATAGCTGGATTCACCATCGAACAGATTTAGTGCCTTCAAATACGGACCATGGGGATGGGGAACGCAATGGGAAGATGAGACATAATAAGAATAAGGAAAATAAGACTGGGAGATCTCAAGTCTATAATCCTAACATTTCGATAGCAGGTCAGAAAAAAGAGAATGCTGGCGCTGGCGATTATGAAGCCTGGACTCCCTAGAAGATTCTCTAGAAGATTCTCTATCAATTTTATACTATATCCAGAATTTTCAGCCATTTCAGGACTTTACCAATATTTCTCATCACTTAAATTATTGGTGAATCCGCTTTTTCTGACCCTTTTCCTTTTTCCCTATCTAGCAATCGCGAAAGGGATCGAAAATCCGATTACCATGCTTTACGGAATCGATAAAATTACCGGTCGAATAACAAAATTTAGCATACCTATTAACGAGACAGTTCGGTTTGGTCAACTGCGAATTACACCACGTGTATGTTATTCTCGTCCGATCAGCGAGCCACCTAAAACCACGGTTTTTCTTGAAATTGACGAGATCACTTTTGATAATCAAATCCGACGAGTCTTTACGGGTTGGATGGTTGCTGAAAGCCCTAGTCTCAATGCATTAGAACATCCCATTAATGATGTTTGGCTGGTCAGTTGCAAGTAGTTATTTGATCTTACTCCATAATTTTACGATGAACCTCGGTTTCAATTATTACCGTTCAAAACAGATCGGACATTTCGTACTCAGAATTTGTCAGATGATTAGCTCAGTCTTAGTCTGGTATTCTGGTGGGCGATGAGAGACTTGAACTCCCGACATCTTCGGTGTAAACGAAGCGCTCTACCAACTGAGCTAATCGCCCTTCTTTCAGATATGGCGCGAGTGACGGGACTCGAACCCGCGACCTCCGGCGTGACAGGCCGGCACTCTAACCAACTGAGCTACACCCGCGAGTACTTTTTAAAAGATTACTCTCTCTCATAAGAATAAGTTTCAGTATATGTCAAGAAAAGTTTTAGCGATCTTTTAGGAGATTGTTCAAACAACAAACTTAAAATTACATATTTAAAGAATTAGGAAGTTGACAAAATTGAAACTTGCATTTCAAATGAAAATTCTGGTTCAGTTTTTAACAAGGAGCTCTTAAAAAAATCATGGAACAATTGATTACTTCATATTTACCTGTTTTTATTTTTATGGGCGTTTCTTTTCTTATCTGTATAGCCTTGTTGATTTCACCATTTTTAATTGCTTTTCGCGCACCTGACGATGAAAAACTATCCCCTTATGAGTGTGGATTTAACGCTTTTGATGATGCACGTATGAAATTCGATGTACGCTTTTATCTTGTGGCTATTCTTTTTATTATTTTTGATCTGGAATTCGTTTTTCTCCTTCCTTGGTCCTTAAGTTTCAGTAATATGGGGTGGTTTGGATTCTGGTCTATGATGATTTTTCTCGGTATTCTAACTATTGGATTTATATATGAATGGAAAAAAGGGGCGCTTGAATGGGACTAATAAAAAAACTCCATTTATGATTAACCTGAAAGGTACTTTTTTAGAGAGGCCCCAAAAAATCTTATGGATAAAGTTGATAGAAAGTTGATAGACAAACAGAACGCTTCCTTTCAAGAAATTACTGGTAGATTGACAGATAAAGGTTTTCTTGTAACTTCTGCAGATCAGTTGATCACCTGGGCACGTACCGGTTCTTTAATGTGGATGACCTTTGGTTTAGCGTGCTGTGCCGTTGAGATGATGCAGTTATCTATGCCGCGCTATGATGCTGAACGGTTTGGTTTTGCTCCTAGGGCTTCACCTCGTCAGTCGGATGTCATGATTGTTGCAGGAACATTGACAAACAAAATGGCTCCTGCGCTCCGTAAAGTTTATGATCAAATGCCAGAGCCCCGTTATGTAATTTCCATGGGTTCTTGTGCTAATGGTGGTGGATATTATCACTATTCCTATTCTGTTGTCCGTGGATGTGATCGCATTGTGCCAGTTGATATTTACGTACCGGGTTGTCCACCAACGGCTGAAGCGTTATTATACGGCGTTTTACTTTTACAGAAGAAAATCAGACGCGTTGGGACGATTGAGAGATAAGGATAATCAGTGGATAACTCATTTCTGAATGAATTGAAGACCTATGTTTACGAGCATAGGTCTAATGAGGTATTAGACATTTCTGTTCTCTATAATGAGATAACTATTATTTCTTCGCCAGATCATATTGTTTGTTTACTTCGTTTTCTACGTGATGATGTTCAAACCCAGTTTATTTCGATCATTGACATATGTGGTGTTGACTACCCTGAGCGAGAGAACCGTTTTGAAGTTGTTTATCATTTGCTAAGTCCGCGTCAGAATCTTAGAGTTCGGGTAAAAGTCAATCTTCATCCTGATATTTTGATGCCGAGTGTTGTTGGATTGTTTCCTGGTGCAGACTGGTTTGAGCGCGAAGTTTATGATATGTATGGTATCTTGTTTAGTGGACATCCTGATTTGCGGCGTCTTCTGACAGATTATGGATTTGAAGGCTATCCCCTAAGAAAAGATTTTCCGCTCTCCGGATTTACTGAAGTACGATATGATGTTGAACAAAAACGCGTTATCTATGAACCTGTTCACTTCCATCAGGAATTCAGAAATTTTGATTTTATTTCACAATGGGAAGGAACGAATTATCTTTTAAGAGGCGACGAAAAAACAGATTAAGAAGTCTTCATTATTTCCTCAAACTTATTCTCGTTATTCGAAGCCCTCTTGATTTTTTAGAGGATTGGTAATGTCTGAAAGTCAACAGGATATTCCTGAAGTCAACATAAGAAATGAACCCGACATAAGAAATTTTAATATTAACTTTGGACCTCAGCATCCTGCAGCCCACGGTGTCTTAAGATTAGTACTGGAATTAGATGGAGAAGTAGTTGAACGAGTAGATCCTCATATTGGTTTGCTGCATCGTGGAACTGAAAAACTTATTGAGCAAAAGACTTATTTGCAGGCGCTTCCTTATTTTGATCGGCTCGACTATGTGGCGCCTATGAATCAGGAGCATGCATTTTGTTTAGCAATTGAAAAACTTATGGATCTTGAAATCCCTAAAAGAGCCCAGGTGATACGTGTCTTGTATTCTGAAATAGGGAGAATTCTTTCTCATATTTTGAATATCACTACTCAAGCGATGGATGTTGGTGCCTTGACGCCTCCGCTTTGGGGATTTGAAGAACGGGAAAAATTAATGATATTCTATGAAAGGGCCTCTGGTTCCCGCATGCACGCTGCTTATTTTCGTCCTGGCGGTGTACATCAGGATTTACCTGCAGGACTTGTTGATGATATTGGCGATTGGTGTGATCCTTTTTTGAAAATTTGTGATGATATCGAGAAGTTGTTAACTAATAACCGTATTTTTAAACAGCGTAACGTGGATATTGGCATTATCAGTCTTGAAGATGCTTGGGCTTTAGGATTTTCTGGTGTTATGATTCGTGGCTCTGGTGCTGCTTGGGATTTACGTCGTTCTCAGCCTTATGAAGTTTATAGTGAACTTGATTTTGAAATTCCGGTCGGTAAGAATTGTGATAATTATGATCGTTATCTGATTCGAATGCTGGAAATGCGTGAATCCGTAAAAATCATCAAGCAATGTGTTAGGAGGCTTAAAAAGACAGATAGAAATGGGCCTGTTTCATCAATTGATAGGAAAGTCGTTGCCCCCATACGATCAGAAATGAAGCAGTCAATGGAAGCGCTCATTCATCACTTCAAGCTCTATACGGAAGGATTTAGAGTACCAGTTGGCGAGGTCTATGCAGCGGTTGAAGCACCTAAAGGCGAATTTGGAGTCTACCTGGTCTCTGATGGTTCGAACAAACCTTATCGTTGTAAACTTCGAGCACCTGGTTTTGCTCACCTTCAGGCGATGAATTTTCTATGCAAAGGATACCAACTCGCAGATGTAAGTGCGATCCTAGGATCGCTTGATATTGTTTTTGGTGAGGTAGATCGATAACAGCCTCTATGCTAAATTAAGAAACTAAGAACTGAACGGTGAAAAAAGTGAGGTTTATTCCATTATGTTCTTTGATATAGATCTGATTTAGTGGATCCTGATTGAGTCAGGTTTTTGAAAAATGGCCAGTTCCTTTTGCAATCTGAAATCCTTTTCTATTTTTTTCGATGTCTGTCATTATTTCTTCAAGTCGTTACGAGAATATTGCATCGTATATACCCGTTATTGGGGACTTATAAATGAAAAAAACATTATATCTACAAAAAGCTAAGCGACTCTGTCTGGTTAACATTGATCCTTATAAAGAGTTTTACTCTTTGTGATTCGAACCCTAAAATGGATAGAAAAATGCTAGATTTGTTAGTTTGTCCGAAGACGAAAGCTGTCCTTGATTATGATGAAGTAGCACAGGAATTGATTTCCCAAACCGCAGGACTGGCTTTCCCGATTCGTGATGGTATACCGATTCTTCTGATATCAGAAAGTCGAGAGCTTGATCCTGAGCAAGAATTGTCTAAAGAAAGATAGATGTTGTGACTAAAATACTCGAGGGAACTGAATCTGCTGTTATATCTGATGGATTCCCGCAAAAACTTCTCGATGGTTACCATTGTTTTAGGAATCATCGCTTAATTGATGAGAGTGAGCGTTATCTAGAATTAGCTAAAACGGGGCAAAAGCCAGAAATCATGGTTATTGCTTGTTGTGATTCTCGTTCGTCTCCTGAGGTTATTTTTCAAGCAGCCCATGGAGAAATGTTTGTAGTACGCAATGTGGGAAATATGATACCACCTTACATGTCCAATGGAGATTATGGCATATCAGCAGCTTTGGAGTTTGCCGTTCAAGGACTGTTTGTGAAGCATATTATTGTAATGGGACATCGACAGTGTGGTGGCATTCAGGCGTTTCAAAAAAAGATAGAGTGTGGTATAGGCAATCCATTGTCACCGGATGATTTTATAGGAAAATGGATTTCTTTTTTGCAACCTATTGCGGACTGCTTTTCTCTTAACGGTCCTGAAACAGGAGAAGACTTGCAACGAAAGCTTGAAGAACAGTCGATTCGTCAATCAATTTCAAATTTGAAAACGTTTCCTTACGTTTCGAGTTTGCTTAAAAAAAATCAGATTCACCTTCATGGTGCCTGGTTTGATATTTCATCAGGTGATTTATGGACTTTGGATTCAAGATCAGATCTTTTTCTTAAGATTTGTTAACATAAGATAGATTTTCTGATTGCAATCTAATATTTTTTGTATGATGATAAACTCATTGTCATTATTATTTCAGTATAAGCGGGTGTAGCTCAGGGGTAGAGCACAACCTTGCCAAGGTTGGGGTCGTGAGTTCGATTCTCATCGCCCGCTCCATCTTTTTAATGCTCTTTTCTAATCCTTTCTTATCATCAACTCATTGGAGGTCTTTCTTCTTAAGAGAGATACTATTACAGTCTTCAATTATTTGAATACTGTCATGATAATGAAGAATAAAATTCTCAAATGACTTCACTCAACATTTCAATTATGATCATAAAGTAGAATTTATGACTTTTGTTCGAACAATCTCTTTTAGGGATCAAAAACCTGGGACATCAGGCTTACGTAGGAAAGTTAGTGAATTTCAAACTCCTCATTTTTTGCAAAATTTTGTTCAATCAATATTTGATTGTCTTCACAATAAATACGGCCAGACATTGGTTCTAGGTGGTGACGGACGTTTCTTCAATGAAACAGCACTTCAGGTCATCATCAAGATGTGTCAAGCGAATGGTTTTGGAAAATTGATTGTTGGTCAAAATGGACTGTTATCGACTCCTGCGGCTTCTCATCTTATTCGTCTCTATAAAGCTTATGGTGGCATCATTTTATCAGCAAGTCATAATGCTGGAGGTCAAGATGGTGATTTTGGCATCAAATATAATGTTAGTAATGGTGGTCCAGCCCCAGAAATCTTCAATCGTCTTGTTTATCAAAGAACGAAAACTATCCAATATTATCAGATATCAGATTTTGAGGATATAGATTTGAGCAATATTGGTGAAATTAATACAGGCACTATGCGTATCTGTATTATTGATCCTGTATATGATTATACACTTTTAATGCAATCATTAATTGATTTTGATCTGGTCCGAAAAATTATAAAAGATGGCTTTACCTTTTCATTTGATGCTATGCATGCCGTAACAGGTCCTTATGCAAAAGAAATTTTTATCAATCTTTTAGGTGTTGATGAGAGTTTTATTTTAAATAGTAATCCTAGTCCGAATTTCGGAGGGGGACATCCTGATCCTAATCGTGTTTACTCTAAAATTCTTTACGATTCTGCAATAACAAGTGACGGTCCGGACCTTTTTACGGCCTCTGATGGGGATGGGGATAGAAATGTGATTGTGGGCAAAGACTGTTTTGTCACTGCTTCGGATAGTCTTGCAGTTCTTGCAGCCAATGCACATTTGGTCCCAGGATATAGGTCAGGTATTAATGCTGTTGCCCGTTCTATGGCAACAAGTCGTGCTGTTGATCAGGTTATGAGCTTTCAGGGTAGGAGAGTTTTTGAAACACCGACTGGATGGAAATTTTTTGTTAATTTACTTGAGGCCGGTGAGATCAGTCTTTGTGGTGAAGAAAGTGCAGGAACCGGATCAAAGCATCTGCGCGAAAAGGATGGTATCTGGGCTATTTTGATGTGGCTGAACATACTCGCTGTACGAAAGCAGTCTGTTAAGGAAGTGATGCAAGATCATTGGCGAATCTTTGGGCGTAACTATTATACAAGACATGATTTTGAAGAAGTTGATACAGAGTCAGCGTGTAGATTAATGGTTTCGTTAAAGCAGCGGTTATCATCCCTTCAGAAAAAAGAAACAATCATTAGTCGTATCAATATTGCTGATGAATTCTCATACAGGGATCCTATTGAACAGTCCGTGATTCATAATGAAGGCATCCGGTTAATTTTCGAAGATGGCTCTCGGATTATGTTTCGCCTTTCTGGCACTCGAACCGTTGGGGAGACGCTCCGCATTTATATGGAGCGTTATGTTGGTCCAGATGGGAACCATAGTTCAGATATTTTAGATGTTATTTTTGATCTTGTTACATTCTCATATGATATAGCTCAAATTGAATACTTTACTGGCAGAACATCTCCCTCTCTCATAGCATGAAAGAAAGGGATCTATTCTTGGAGTCAACAACATAATGAAAGCGTTCAAATACCCTATCAAAAAGATTCGATTTTAGGGAACATTACTCCCTTTCTGATTTCCTTATACTTTAAGAATTGTGAACTCTCTGGGAGAATTGTTGATGAATCCTGAACAACTTATCTTGAGTTGCTCTTAAAAGTCTGGACAAAGAACATCTATCAAGCTTAGAGAGATAATATCAATCCTGTTTGGGTTACTCTTTGTTATAGATTGAAATCTTAAATATGGAGTGAGCAGGATTCAATGACTTAATGCTGGAGAGGTTGGCTCCATGAACAAACGTGATGGTCGCGTCCTAACGCGAAGAGATTTTCTTTATACTGCAACAGGCGTAGCTGCTGCGAGTGCTGCGAGCGGTGCTATTTGGCCTTTGATTAGACAACTCGCACCTAATGATCGCGAAAAGGCAGCAGGAGAACCAGTTGAAGTTGATATTTCTGCGATTAGCCCTGGTCAGCTTGTTACTGTTATTTGGCGTGGAAAGCCTTATTTTATACGTCATCTAACAGATGAGGAGCAGGCTGCGGCTCAAAGTGCGGATGAAGATGAATCTGTTTTTCGTGATTTCGAATCGTCTAACCAGCGTATTATCTTAACGAATGATAAAAACAAGAGAAATGCATGGGCAGTCGTTTCTGCCAATTGCACCCATCTAGGATGTGTACCAAAGAAAGTCAATGCAGGGTTTGAAGGTTGGGTTTGTCCTTGCCACGGCTCAAAATTTGATGTGACAGGCCGAGTGATCAAGGGACCCGCTCCTACTAATCTTCCTTTACCACCTCACACTTTTGCAACTAAGGATCTTTTGGTCATTGGTGTTGACAAGACGGAAGCATAATTATGAAGGAACATTCAACTTATCAACCCCAAAATGGGTTTGGAAAATGGATAGACACACGGTTGCCATTTATACGTTTGATTCATGATAGTTTTGTTTCTTATCCAGTACCAAGAAATTTAAATATATGGTACACATTTGGAGGCATTCTATCCTTTATGTTGATATCTCAGATTATTACCGGGATAGTCATTGCGATGCATTATACATCGGATGCCACTCTTGCTCATGATTCCGTTCAGTTCTTTCGTCGTGATGTTCCTTATGGTGATCTTCTGCAAAGTTGGCATGCTGTTGGTGCCTCTATGTTTTTTGCTGCCGTCTATATCCATATATTCCGAGGTCTTTATTATGGATCCTATAAAGCTCCTCGTGAGGTTTTATGGATTTTGGGTGTAGTTATCTACCTCCTAATGATGGCAACTGCTTTTATGGGCTATGTGCTCCCGTGGGGACAAATGAGCTACTGGGGTGCACAAGTTATTACCAGCTTCTTTAGTGCCATACCATTCATAGGTGAGACCGTTCGTGAATATCTACTTGGTGGTTATGCCGTAGGTAATGCAACTCTTAATCGTTTTTTTTCTTTGCATTATCTTTTACCTTTTATGATTCTCGGTGTTGTTATCTTGCATGTGTGGGCACTTCATGTGGTAGGACAGAATAATCCTTTGGGAATCGACATTAAACAGAGCAATGAGACTGTACCTTTTACTCCTTATGCTACAATAAAAGACGCTTTTGCCATAGTTTGTTTTTTCATTATCATGGCCTACTTTGTGTTTTATCTCCCTGATTATTTGGGGCATGCTGACAATTATATTAAAGCCGATCCTTTAAAAACACCTACCCATATTGTTCCTGAATGGTATTTTCTTCCCTTTTATGCCATGCTAAGAGCTTTTGACTTCAGTATAGTCGTCCCCTTTACAGCCATCGTTGTTATGGATTCTAAATTGGGTGGTGTTCTGACTATGTTCGGTGCCATTTTACTTCTATTTTTTGTACCTTGGCTGGATACTTCACATGTACGATCGTCTAATTACCGTCCTATTTACAAAGTCTTTTTTTGGATTTTCGTGATTGATACCGTATTTCTTGGCTACTTAGGTTCAAGGACAGCTGAGGGGATCTGGATTTTCTTGATGAAGATGACGACGTTCTGGTACTTTCTTCATTTTCTTGTGATCATGCCAGTGTTAGGTTGGTTAGAGAAACCATTACCCGAACCCAAAAGTATTCGTACTAATTGACGCTCTCACGCTAGATAGGAAAGGCTACTCTTCACTATAACCAGAGCTGGATAATAAGATCAATGATTAGGTTTTTTTCAAAAATTTCTTTATCTATTTTTGCCTTCGAGGTGATAATTACACTTTTTTCAGTTGTTGCTTACCCTTCTGAACAGGATTCTACACTTCACTATCCTTTGAAGATACCTGTGAAGCAAGAATGGAGCTTTTCTGGTCTTTTTGGAAAATGGGATCAAGGTCAATTGCAACGTGGTTTTAAGATCTATGTTGAGGTTTGTGGAGCGTGTCACTCACTCGATCTAGTTTCTTATCGTAATCTTGAACAACTGGGATACTCAGAAGCGCAAGTTAAGGAATTTGCCTCTGAATACACAGTTGTTGATGGTCCTAATGATGATGGTGAGATGTTTGATCGATCTGCTCAGCCTTCTGATTTCTTTTCAAGCCCTTATGAAAATAAAAAAGCAGCGATTTCTTCGAATAATGGTGCTTTACCACCGGATATGTCATTACTGGCTAAAGCACGTGCACCAAGCAGGGGGGGGCTTTCTTTCATCTTGGATCTTTTTACCATATATGCAGAACATGGACCTGATTATATTTATTCGCTGTTGACTGGATATCAAGACGCACCAGAAGGAACCAATATCGATGAGAACCTTTACTACAATCCTTATTATATTGGAGGGGATGCGTTGGCGATGGCTCCACCTCTTTATGATCAATTGATCAGCTATGACGATGGGATGCCTGAGACAGTTGATCAATATGCAAAAGATATTTCAGCCTTTTTGATGTGGACAGCTGAACCGGGACTTGCGGCTAGAAAACAACGTGGCTTTGTTGTTATCTTATTTTTGATGACCTTTGCAGGACTTGTATATTATACTAAAAAGAGAATCTGGTCTAATGTTGTTCATTGTTGAGAGATTTTTAGCTTTCCTTTCGAACTTCTTGAAGGTTTGTAGAGTAGAGGGATGCCTAACGAGAATATGTGTATGTTGATCAAACTTAAGGAAAAGAGAAACTATATCCCAATCCAGATCCTAATTAGAAAATTAAAATGAATAATGACTTGCTACTGTCACATTCTCATTCCATAATGTCTTAAAGACTGGAACCAAACTGCAAGGCCAAGACGAACCTGACAGGCATTATTAGAGTCCCAAAATTTAATCTTTATAAATGCTATCAATTAAGAAATGCTATTTTCTTTCCCCGATTACAGAACTCGACTTAAGCACGGTGCGATTCCGAATTAAAATCAAAATTTCTCTAACAGGAAAAAGGAATATTTCTTATGCAAGGCACAGTAAAATTTTTTAATAATGCTAAAGGTTATGGCTTTATTACTCCCAATGATGGCAGTAAGGATATTTTTGTGCACATCTCAGCAGTTGAACGCTCTGGAATGAGTACACTGAGCGAAGGACAGATCGTTAATTTCGACATTGAGTCTGATATGAAAGGAAAAGGCCCTAAAGCTGTACAATTATCAGCAGAATAAGCGGAAATGATTGAATAGGTTATTTCTGATTAGGGTTAAAAGAAAAGTACATTTCTTCCTTGTACCATAACATAGGTACAATCCTCTTCTATAAAAGAGTTGTTGTATGACTTTTTCCTATCCATCTTTAGATGTGGAGGTGAATTCAGGAGTCTTAAGCTTATTTTCTAAAATTAAGATTAAGACTCTTCATAGATTATAATGATCTTCAAAATCTTAGCTTGCTTAAACTTCACCCCTTTCTACTTCTTTCTTGCTTTGTTATGAGTAAACAACTCTAATGAAACTATTCTCAGGAAATGCTAATCAAAGTTTAAGCGAAGAAATAGCTAATTATCTCAATATTCCACTCGGTAAATGTGTAGTCCATAAGTTTGCAGATCAAGAAATTTTCGTAGAAATAAAAGAAAATGTGCGGGGCGAAGATGTTTTCATTGTACAATCAACATCATATCCAGCCAACGACCATTTGATGGAATTGCTAATTATGATTGATGCGGTACGAAGATCATCGGCACGACGGATAACGGCTGTTCTTCCCTATTTTGGTTACGCTCGGCAAGATCGAAAACCTGGACCAAGAACTCCTATTTCGGCTAAATTGGTTGCTAACCTCATAACAGAGGCAGGTGCTGATCGTGTTCTAACACTTGATTTACATGCAGGACAAGTACAGGGTTTTTTTGATCTTCCCACCGACAATCTGTTCGCAATACCAGTTATGAGTCGAGATCTTCAGGCGAATTATAATATCAATAATTTAACGGTTGTTTCGCCTGATGTTGGTGGAGTTGTTCGTGCAAGAGCCTTGGCAAGGCGTGTAGATTCACCGCTTGCAATTGTTGATAAGCGGCGAGATTCACCGGGTGAATCTGAAGTTATGAATGTTATTGGTGATGTTTCTGGTCGTGACTGCATCCTCATTGATGATATTATCGATTCAGGTGGAACTCTTTGCAATGCTGCAAAAGAATTACTTTCAAATGAGGCTCTGAGCGTTACAGCCTATGTATCACATGGTGTTTTATCAGGTGCTGCTGTAACTCGTATTATGTCTTCAAAGCTTAAAGAACTTGTAATAACAAATTCAATCGAACCAACAGTTTCGATTAATGTTGCACATAATATTCGTGTTATTTCAGTTGCAGATTTGCTAGGAGAAGCAGTCAATCGAACTGCTCTTGAGAAATCCGTTTCCAGTTTATTTGATTAAAGATCGTTTCATAAAATAATATAGTGAATTACCATTTAGATGAAATGACTGAAGTAAGGACTAGGTTAGGATGATCATTAAGAAACATGAGATAAGGATGGTAGAACGCTAGGAAACCAATCATAAAGCATTATTAAAATTAGGAAACCAAGGGCAATGCGATAAACAACGAAAACTAAAAGTGATGTGTGCTTGACAATTGCGGTAAGGACAGTAATTCCGATTAGGGCAGTACAAAATGTCAAAAAAGCAGCCCAGTAAGCATCCTTTGGGATAGGGATTCCAAGTTTCCAAGCTTCTAGAAAGGTAAAGATGCACGCTGCTAAAATGGCCGGTATGCCAAGCAAAAATGAAAAACGTGCCGCTTCACTTCGTTCAAATCCTAGAAATCGAGCCGCTGTTATGGTGATTCCTGATCGACTAATACCAGGAATAAGAGCAAGCGCCTGAGCAAATCCGATGGCTATAGCTTGGTTAAATTTCATATTGTTTATTGTACGGAAATGCATTCCGTAACGGTCTGAAAAGTAAAGAACGATTCCAAATAGGATCGTCCCATAAGCAACCACTTCAACACTTCGAAGTGCCGTCGAGAGACCTGACAGCTTCAAAAGGGTCCCAAAAGCAAAAGCAGGAAGGGTAGCAAATAGGATATATAGTGACAACCACGAATAATAGGATATTTTTCCCTGAAAAATCTCAAAAAATCCCACAATTAGTTTCCATACGTCCCGTCTAAAATATACTATAACAGCAAATAATGAACCCATATGAACCATAACATCTGTTGCGATACCCTGATCGCACCACTCCATTAATGCAGGAATAAGGATAAGGTGTCCAGATGAGGATACTGGTAAAAATTCTGTCAGTCCCTGCACAACGGCTAAGGAAATTAGCTGTTCAAGACTCATCGTTGCTCCAGAATTTTCCCTCATTCTATAGATTTATGCTGACTGTTCTAGCTTTAGTTAAGGTAGAAGTATCTGTTTTGTTCATAACCTATGTTTGGATCAGTTGGCTATAGTTCATGTTGACTTTATTTCACCATCCTATGTCTGCGAGCTCTAGGGCCATTCGTCTCTCGATGGCTGAATATAATCTTCATATTAATCTCATTGAGGAACAACTTTGGCAAAGGCGTGAAGAGTTTCTTGCACTGAATCCTGCTGCAACACTTCCTGTTTTGCTTATAGATGACAATCTACCCATTATTGGCGCCACAGTCATTGCTGAATATCTTGATGAAACACAGGGTATCTTACATAGAGATCGACGCTTGTTTCCTGAATATCCAGTTGCACGCGCTGAAATGCGACGCATAGTTGACTGGGCTCTAACCAAGCTTGAGGCAGAAGTTATACGTTATACTATTACTGAACGGTTCACTAAAAGACAGATGGTAACTGATAAAGGCGGAGCGAGTCCTAACTCAACTGTTCTTAGAGTTGCACGAAAAAATATTCGATATCATCTCAATTATCTTGAATGGCTCGCAGGTACACGAAACTGGATCGCAGGATCTACTTTTACTTATGCTGATCTTGCAGTATCAGCCGCACTCTCTACGTTAGATTATCTAGGAGAAATCGACTGGGAAAGATATCTAATACTTAAGGATTGGTATACACGTCTAAAGTCACGACCTTCATTTCGGACTCTTTTGTCAGATCGGTTGCGAACTTTGCCTCCTGTTTCCCATTATGTTGATTTGGATTTTTGATTCTCTTGATCTACTATCATAACCTCATGATGTCTACGGTTTCTGAAAAATTTTGAATAACAATACCATATCGGGAAGCTATCCTCTTTTTTTGAAGAATCATTTAAAGGGGTTAATCAAAAAGGATGAATATGTCATCGAATATGTCATCGAAAAGGAAAGAGTCTAATGAAGCATGTCCTTATTCTAGGAGCCGGTTTTTCAGGAAAAGTTTTAGGAAAATTATTTGTTGACTATGGGTGGATTGTGATAGGAACAAGTCGTCATTCTCGTTCATTTGAAATCATGAAAAGAATGGGATTACATCCTATTCTTTTCGACGGTGAGAGGATGAACGAGCACCTAATCAAGGCTCTATACCAAACCACGCATCTTGTAGTTTCTCTTCCTCCCTCCCAGATCAATTCTTCCTGCAAAAGATCTGTTGATCCATTTTTGTCCGTTGTTTTAGAGTCTCAAGTGGTTCATCTTGCTCCAAACCTCCAATGGGTTGGATATTTGTCGACTGTTGGAGTTTATGGGAACCATCATGGTGATTGGGTCGATGAAACTTCAACTGTGAAACCAATAGCAGCCCGTTCTAAAAGAAGAATGCTTGCTGAGAATGAGTGGTTAAAGTGGTCAGATATGACTCATATACCTACTACCATTTTCCGATTATCAGGCATTTATGGACCGGGTCGCAACGCACTCTTGACTCTTTCTAGAGGTAAGTCACAAATAATAGTAAAGGAAGGACAGGTCTTTAACCGTATCCATGTAGAAGATGTTGCTCAGGCTGTCGTTTATTCTGCAGAAAACATGATAAGTGGAGTGTTTAATATAACAGACAATTTGCCTGCACCCCCACAAGATGTTATGATTTTTTCGCATAAATTGATGGGGATTTCATCACCATTGACTTTATTAGATTTTGAAAGCGTTGAGCTGACACCGATGGTCCGATCCTTTTATAAAGAAAATAAAAGGGTTTCAAATCAAAAATCTAAGACAGTTTTGAATATGAATTACAAGTGGCCCGATTATCGTACAGCTCTAAGAATCATGTGGTATGAAAATCTATGGAATTCCAATTGATGGATTCAAAATAACATTGAAATTGTGTCATGAATCCGATAACTAGGAGAATCTTAGTGCGACGCAGTTAGGATAAAAATATAACATATAACCTCATTCAGGTTCAAAAAACAGAATGCCTCTTCAACGGCATTAGATCCAATATGTTAATGATTAGTAAAAAATAATATTAGAAATGCCAAAGCCAAAGCATTTTATAATTACTATTGACGGACCAGCTGCATCTGGAAAGGGAACCGTTAGCCGTTTGTTAGCTGATCACTTGAAATTACCTTATCTAGATACTGGTTTGAGTTATAGAGCTGTTGCCCATGTCCTGAAGACTCAGAAAAAATCACTCGATAATATAAAATTGGCTGAGCAAGTAGCAAAAAAAATTGATTTTAATGACTTCAATAAAGACCTTCTATCCAGACACCCCATCGGTAATGCAGCATCTAAGATAGCTGTTATGGGTTCAGTACGCCGTATTCTTGTTCAGCAACAACGAAATTTTGCAAACATACCACCCGGTGCCATTTTAGATGGTCGCGATGTTGGAACAATCGTTTGCCCTGATGCACAAGTTAAGTTTTATATCATCGCTAGCGACACGATTCGTGCTAAACGTCGCTGGGAGGAGATGATGAATAAGAGAGAGGGAAAAACTGAAAATTATGATCGTATTTTGGAAGATATTCGCCAACGAGATACCCGAGATCAATCAAGAGAAGACTCTCCCTTGCATCCAGCTAATGATGCCTACTTGATTGATACATCTAAAATGTCTATAGAAGAGATGTTTCGAGCTTGTCTTGAGATTGTCAATCGACACAAGTATCTAGAAATATAAAGGATGTAGTGTGGTTTCTTGTTGCCTTAAGATTCAATTCTATTAGGCTGAAGTCAAAATATTATTTTAATGCTAGTTTTCTTTTTTCAAGTATGTCCATTCAGTGCTCATTGCGCTATGGAGATTGCATCTTTATAATAGATCATGGTCCTAAATTAGCTAAACATAAATCAAATCCGATGCGTTATATATATAACAGCGTTGGGACTCATTGGAGCTTAAATGTCAGATATGAATCCCTCAATAGAGGACTTTGCAGCCCTCTTAGACGAATCCCTTGCTAACAACTTGATTCAAGAAGGCACTGTTATTGAAGGAATCGTGACCGCCTTTGAAAAAGATATGGCTGTCATTGATGCAGGCTTAAAAGTTGAAGGTCGCATCGCTTTAAAAGAATTTGGAATGGCAGCTAGAGATGGTAACCTGAAAATTGGAGATACAGTCGAAGTTTACCTTGAGCGGCTTGAAAATGCTCTTGGAGAAGCCGTTCTGTCTCGGGAAAAAGCCCGACGTGAAGAAAGTTGGATTAAACTTGAGAAGAAATTTGAAACAGAAGAAAAAGTAGAAGGGGTCATTTTTAGTCAAGTCAAAGGTGGATTTACTGTTGACCTTGATGGTGCTGTCGCTTTTTTGCCACGATCTCAGGTAGATATTCGTCCCATTCGAGATATCACACCGCTGATGAATAAAACACAAGCTTTCCAGATTTTAAAAATGGATCGCCGGCGTGGGAATATTGTTGTATCCCGCCGCACAGTTTTGGAAGAGAGTCGTGCAGAACAACGGTTCGAGATTGTGCAGAAACTTGAAGAAGGCCAAATTGTTGAAGGTATAGTCAAAAATATCACTGACTATGGTGCATTTGTGGATTTAGGTGGCATCGATGGCTTGCTCCATGTAACAGATATGGCTTGGCGCCGTGTTAATCATCCAACAGAAATTTTATCAATTGGTCAGAATGTTGAGGTTCAGATTATTCGTGTTAATCAAGAAACTCATCGCATTTCACTAGGTATGAAACAGCTAGAAAGTGATCCATGGAATATTATAGGCACAAAATATCCAATTGAATCAAAAGTCAAAGGGCGGATCACCAATATTACGGACTATGGTGCATTTGTTGAGCTCGAGCCGGGTATCGAAGGTTTGATTCACGTATCTGAGATGTCTTGGACTAAAAAGAATATTCATCCTGGAAAAATCGTATCAACTTCTGAAGAAGTTGAAGTGGTTGTTCTTGAAATTGATTCATCTAAGCGTCGTATTTCGCTTGGCCTAAAACAGAATCTATCCAATCCATGGGATAGGTTTTCTGATCAATATCCCAAAGGTACAGTGGTCGAAGGTGAAGTGAAAAACAAAACTGAATTTGGTCTCTTTATTGGCCTTGATAGCGATGTCGATGGAATGGTTCATCTGTCTGATCTTGACTGGAATCGATCTGGTGAAGAGGCTATTGAAGACTTTAATAAAGGGGACATCGTAAAAGCCATTGTTCTAGATATTGATGTAGAAAAAGAGCGTATTTCACTTGGGATTAAACAGCTTCATGGAGCTGATCCAATGGAACGGGGTGATGCCGGTGAGATTCGTCGCAACTCTATAGTAACCGCAGAAGTTTTAAAGGTGACTGATCAGGGTCTTGAGGTCAGAATTGTTGACACAGAAATTGATTCTTTCATTAAGCGCCATGATTTATCTCGTGATCGAGATGAGCAACGCTCAGATCGTTTCTCCGTTGGTCAAAAAGTTGATACACGAGTCACTTTATTCGATAAGAAAAACCGTAAAGTTAATCTTTCAATTAAGGCACTAGAAATTGCTGAAGAAAAAGAAGCTGTTAAGCAGTACGGTTCTTCTGACTCAGGTGCATCCCTCGGTGATATTCTTGGTGCAGCCCTTAAAGGGCGTGAAGAGAAGTCTTCCCAATAAATCAAAGATGAACTGATCATAGATCATAAAACTGAGTTTATTTAAGGCTCCTGTTCTTAATTCAATGAAATTATCTGTTTCGATCTGACTCAAAATGAGAGGAAAATGTTTCAAATTGAGACATGAGACTTGTTGCTTCTATGCCTGTTCTTGATACTATTGATCTTTCTGTTTCTGAACTGTCTTTCACATTGAGGAAAACACTTGAGTGTGCATTTAGATCCGTCCGAGTGCGTGGTGAACTAGGGCGAGTCAGTCGACCCAGTTCGGGTCATATTTATCTTGATTTAAAAGATGAAAAATCAATAATTTCAGGCATTATATGGAAAGGAAAAGCGATTGAACTAACTTGTCAACCTGAAGAAGGACTTGAGGTTGTCGTAAGTGGGAGATTAACTACATATCCTGGGCAATCTCGCTATCAAATTATTGTTAATACTCTTGAGCTAGCAGGTGCAGGGGCTTTAATGGCCTTACTCGAGGAACGAAGGAATAAACTGAGAGCAGAAGGCTTGTTTAACGATGACCGTAAGAAATCTCTGCCTAGTATGCCTAAGGTTATTGCGGTTTTAACTTCACCAACAGGCGCTGTGATTCGTGATATTCTTCATAGAATTTCTGATCGCTTTCCTTGTTTTGTTCTCGTTTGGCCTGTATGTGTGCAAGGGAAAAGCTGTAGTGCTGAAGTTACTAACGGGATTGAACGTCTTAATGCTCTTCCTTCTGATGGAGAATTACCTAAACCGGATTTAATTATTGTCGCACGAGGTGGTGGAAGCCTTGAGGATTTATGGGGATTCAATGATGAATCGATTGTTCGGGCAGTTTCGGATTCTAATGTTCCCTTGATTTCAGCCGTAGGCCATGAAACTGATTGGACATTAATTGATTATGTTGCTGATTGGCGAGCTCCTACGCCTACTGCTGCTGCAGAGAAAGCCGTTCCAGTGAGGATAGAACTCGAAGTCTATCTAGTCAATTTGTCAGAAAGATTAAATGACACCATTCTGCGTTTTTTGGAACGTTGCCATTTAGATAGATGCTCTGCCGCACGAGGCTTAATGAGTTATAATACTTTAATCATGTTCCCTCAGAGAAAATTTGATGAAGTCTTAGCAAGAGCCTATCAAGCATCTTTCTATTCCAAGGAACGGAAAAAGTTCTACTTGAATAAATATAACACTCTTTTATCAAAGAGAACTTTAACCCATCTGATCGAAGAGAATACGTTCCGTTTGAATGAACTATCAGCAAATCGTAAACACTCGTTATCACATTTGATTTTATTAAAAAAGACTGACTATAAAGCTATAGCGTATCAAATAAGCGCATATTCTACTTTAGAAAGAAAAAAGCGCACGCTACAGAGCTTTGAATGTCAACCCAATATTAGCATTAAGACTCTTATTTCTGATCAAAAAGATAAATTAATTGTGGTATATCGACTCTTTAATAATCTGAATTATAGCAATGTGTTATCAAGAGGCTATGCTGTTATATACGGCTCAGATAATAGGCCTATTAGCAGAGTTAAATCCGTTGTTAGCGGTCAAGTCCTCACAATAGAAATGTTTGATGGGAAACTTAATGTAGTTGCTGAGAAAGAAATTTCGGAAATTTCTCGTATATCTTAAAATATATCTTTAAGATTTTTAGTCTAATCTAATTAAAGATAATTCTCGTTAATTTCAAGCTTGTCCGATTCGTTGTATAAGATTAAAATAAATCATCATGCGACTGTAGCTCAGTTGGTTAGAGCGCTGGATTGTGGATCCAGAGGTCGAAGGTTCAAATCCTTCCAGTCGTACCATTTTCAGTCCCTCTATAGAAGAGAGTTCGGGTTGCTAGTCAATGGAAGATGAGTAAAATATTTTTCCTAATATTGGCATCAATAAAGCTTGAAATGAGAAAACACACTGCTTGGAAAGGTAGTGAGAGAATTTTAGCAATATATTGACACTTTATCTTTCCAATTTTATCCTGCTCAGAAAGATTGGTCTCCTCTACCTTGGTAAAGGGACATGTCATTGATGCTGAATACAAGCCTGGTTAGTGTAGGATCCTCCTCATGAGGACCATGATCAGTTTATGGAAATCTTATTCCCTCTTATCATCTTTTTTGGTTAGCTTTATACTGGTCGTTGTTACTATCCCTTTTGCAACATTTATTTTCTTTGCATCAAAGGGATCAGAAGATACATGGCCTCATTTGCTGAAATATGTTATTCCACAAGCAACAATTCAAACGATGCTTCTCCTTATTTTTGTTGCTATCGGAACAGGCTTTATCGGTACTGGTACAGCTTGGTTAGTTACACTGTGTCAATTTCCTGGTCGAAAATATTTTCAATGGATTCTCATATTACCGATCGCCGTTCCTAGTTACATTGCTGCATATAGTATGGTAGAAATACTGGACTATAGTGGCCCAGTGCAATCTTTTATTCGAACAATTGGTGGTTATAGCAGGAGTCAAGATTATTGGTTTCCTGATATTCGTTCGTTGTTCGGAGCAGGCTTGATGTTAAGTTTTATTCTATATCCTTATGTATATATGGCCTGTAGAATAGTTTTTTCGATGCAGGGATCCTCAGCACTGGATGCTTGTAGAAGTCTTGGTGCCGGCTCCATACGTGCATTCTTTCAAATTGGCTTACCTATGGCCCGTCCTGCTATAGCTTCTGGTGTGACATTAGCCATGATGGAAACCTTAAATGATATAGGTGCGGTTGAACTTCTTGGTGTCAAGACACTAACATATGCAGTTTTTGAAACCTGGTTCAACCGGGATAGTCTGTCCGGTGCTATGCAATTGACGATTCTAATTCTGATCATTATTGCGGTATTGATTTCCGTTGAACGCACAGCTCGGAGCAAGCGTTCTTATACTCCAAATCAAAACGAAAGACATCCTGGTCAAATCCAAATGTCTCCATTGAAACAGATGATCTCAGTCGTTGCTTGTCTTTTTCCTATTTTCATAGGGTTGGGTATACCTATCTATGTATTGATCCAATATGCTGGACACCGCTTGGATGGGTTTTGGGAGATTGAATTATATAGTGCGGCATGGAATAGTTTCTGGATAGCCAGCTTAACGGCTTTCTTGACAACTTTGATGGCCTACATCTTTTTGCTCAGTTATCGGTTGACATCAAAGCCAGGCATTTTCTTTGCACGAAAAATAGCGGAATTAGGATATACTTTTCCAGGCACAATCCTTGCAATTGGACTGCTAGTCCCTTTTGCAGCTTTTGATAACTATTTAGATCATATTATGCAGATACGCTTCGGTATTTCAAGCGGACTAATAATAAGCGGCTCGGGCATTCTTATCATATATGCATGTTCATTACGTTTTTTCGCAATTGCCTGTGGAACCTTAGAAAGTGGATTCAGCCGAATTTCCTTAAATATAGATATGACAGCTCGCACGCTTGGAAGTACTCCTATCCAACTTGGATTTCAAATACATACACCTATTATGGCAAGAGCCCTAGGAGTAGCGAGCTTTCTAGTTTTCGTAGACACAATGAAAGACTTATCATCTACATTGCTTCTACGCCCTTTTAACTTCCAGACACTTTCAACTTTAGTTTATGAGCGTTCATCTCAAGGAGTACCAGAAGAAGCGGCCATAGCGGCACTTATGATTGTTTTTATTGGATTGATACCTGTGATACTGCTTTCTGACATTGATTCAATAAAAAGATCAGTTTAAAATATCCAAAAACCCATATTTTGAATGGAGTTAGAATTTGATTGAATCACTTCAAGTTGAAACAATATCTGATTAACATTTCTTATTGGATCTAAGACTCACGTTATCGATTCTTCTTTATTTTTCTTATTGGATGCTGGTTTTAATGTTAGCTATTTTCTAGTGGCCTTTTCTCAAATCTTTTCATCGATCTCACGATCATTAATTTAATGACTTTTCACATCAAGCATTAAAAAATTAATGCTCCTTGACTTAATCAACTACAACACTCTAAGCTATGTATACCATAAAGAAACGTTTTTGGCACCCTGCTTGTTGCGTTTCTTCTCTCAATTTTCGCTCGACTCGCATATGAGGACAACTAAGCTAGGGAAATCATGCCTCGAAATAATTACCTATTCACTTCTGAGTCTGTCTCTGAGGGACACCCGGATAAAGTTTCTGATCGCATCTCAGATGAAATAGTAGATTTATTTTTTACTCGTGCGATTGCAGATGGAATGGATCCTTGGGAAGTTAGAGTCGCTGCTGAAACCTTGACAACAACTAATCGTATTGTCATTGCTGGTGAAACGCGTGGTCCTGCCTCTCTTTCAAATGATGAGATTGAACAAGTTTCTCGCGATGCAATCAAAGATATAGGTTATGAGCAGGATGGGTTCCATTGGAAGCATTCTACTATTGAGGTTTTGCTTCATGGTCAGTCTGAAGATATTGCTCGCGGCGTAGATTCTCGAATCGGTAAAGAAGAGGGTGCAGGTGATCAAGGTATTATGTTCGGATATGCATGTCATGAAACCCCTGATCTAATGCCTGCTCCGATTTATTACAGTCACTTAATTTTAAAAAATCTTGCGAAAGCACGAAAAAATGGATCTATTCCTGAGTTGGGACCAGATGCAAAAAGTCAAGTCACAGTTGCATATGAACATGGTAAGCCAGTTCGTGCTACTTCTATTGTTCTTTCCACTCAACATCTTGATGAGACAATGGAATCTTCTGATGTACAGAATTTAATAGAACCAGCAATTCTTGATTCCCTCCCTGAAGGTTGGATCTCGGATGAAACAGAGTGGCATGTAAATCCTACCGGGAAGTTCGTTCTTGGTGGACCTGATAGCGATGCGGGTTTAACAGGACGAAAAATTATTGTTGATACTTATGGTGGTGCCGCACCTCATGGTGGTGGAGCGTTTTCAGGCAAAGATTCAACAAAAGTTGATCGATCAGCAGCTTATGCTGCACGGTATCTAGCAAAAAATGTTGTTGCCGCAGGTCTAGCTGAGCGATGTACAATACAATTAGCCTATGCTATCGGCATTTCAAAGCCGCTTTCTATCTATGTTGATACTGATGGAACAGGAGTTGTTGACGCTCATATCATCGAGAAGATTCTTGAAAAAGAAATGGATTTATCCCCCCGAGGTATCCGGAAACACCTGCAGCTTAATCGACCAATTTATGCTCGTACGGCTGCCTATGGGCATTTCGGCAGGAAACCTGATAAGGATGGTGGATTTTCTTGGGAAAAAACTGATTTAGTTGATTCTTTGAGGTTAGCCATTCGATTCTGATTATTAGAGTACTCATAATTCTTCTTCAACTTTTAGTTCTCTTGTTCAGTGGTTGACTTCTCAAAGAATGATTCCTATAATTTATCAGGATGACTCCTCTATTTGACACGGTTGATTTGAATATTTTTAGTTTTTGAGAGGGGAGTGTTACATTGAATCAACTCATTGCCTTTTTAGCTTATTTTGTTAACCTCTCGTTTTTTGGCAAAAACGGATTATAACTATGAAACGTACCTATCAACCCAGTAATTTGGTTCGCAAAAGGCGTCACGGATTTCGTTCTCGTATGTCAAAAGCACCAGGGCGCCGGGTAATCGGACGTCGCCGCAACCATGGACGTAAAAGACTCAGCGCCTGATAGTGATATTCAAGTCAAGGCTTTTCGCTTTAAGCTGATGAGTTTGAAGAAGCGGAAAGACTTTTTAGAAATACGAAATGGAGTGCGCTCACATAATCGTGCTTTTGTTTTACAAATGGTTCAACGATCAAGGTGTATATCTAAGAGTAAGGGACTTGCGATTATAAGAGAGGATCCTCATGTTTTTAGAATCGGTTACACGATTACTAAAAAGATTGGTAATTCTGTTGACCGAAATCGTATCCGTCGTCGCTTGCGTGAAGCAATGGTTTGTTTTTTTTCACATAAAGGAAATTGCTCTGAATTTTCTGGTTTCGATTGTGTTTTGATTGCGAAGCGTGAAGCAATGACCATGTCTTTCTTGGTTTTGAATAAAGAAATTGATCGTGCATTGCACTTCTGTGTTAAGAAGGCCGTTTCACATTCTTCATTTCCTAAGCGAGGTAAACCAGATTCAGCTAATAAAGTAATAAAGCGTTAAATGCTTATAATTCGTCTGAACATGGAACCTTTTGATGGATAGTCAACGTAATTTTCTTATTGCTGCAATGTTATCGTTAGCCATTATTTTTTTGTGGCAAGAATTTATCATAAATTTTCGTCAGGATCACGATACAAAAATCGAAAAGAGTGAGACGATTGATAAGGATGAGCTTAATACAATTGAAAAATATGATGATTTACTGTCTAAAAACAGCGCTGCTCTCACTATATCGACATCTTCTAAGAATCAGAATGAGACTCTGGAAACAAGACGAGTTGTTTTTAAATCTGAGAAGTTAGAAGGTACGATCAACCTGAGAGGGGCCCGTATTGATGATCTACACCTTAGCGATTATCGTGAGACTATTGATTCTGATAGTCCTACCATTCGCTTGTTAAAGCCATTTTCAGATAGAGAGGCTTACTTTGCAGAATTTGGCTGGTCTTCGGAAACAGTTTATGGGGCGTTGCCCGGACCTTCAACAAACTGGACTCAGATTTCAAAAGGTCATCTTACTCCGGAAAACCCGCTTATTTTAGAATATGCTAATGAAAAATCACTCACATTTCGTCGTATGATTGAACTCGATAATAGATATATGTTTTCTGTTACAGATACAGTTTTAAATGATGGTCCATCACCAGCTTCTTTGAAATCCTATGGCCGTATCGCTCGATATGGTGAACCTAAGGTTTCAGGAATCTATGTTTTGCATGAAGGAATGATTGGTCTAATTGGAGATCAAAATCTTGATGAAATTGATTATGAGGATATCCAAGATGATAGGAGGATTACTAAAGACTCAGCTAATGCGGGTTGGCTCGGTATTACCGATAAGTACTGGGCAGCTGTACTTGTGCCTGGTCAAGCTTTTGTCGGTCGTTACAATTATTATAAAAACAATCGTCCTTTCTATCAAACGGATTTTATTTCTGATTGGATTATGGTACCTAGTGGAGGGGCTTTAACAATTTCTAATAAATTATTTGCCGGGGCGAAAAAAGTCGATATCATCGATCGCTATGAAGTCAACGAAAATATAGACGGTCTCTCATACCTAATTGACTGGGGCTCTTTCTATTTTTTGACTAAACCTCTCTTTTACATTATTGACTACTTCTTTAAACTCTTTGGTAATTTTGGTGTAGCTATTCTGATAGTCACTGTGCTTTTGAAAATTTTGTTTTTTCCTCTAGCCAATAAATCTTATGTCTCAATGGCAAATATGAAAAAAATGCAGCCGGAAATGACTTCAATTCGCAAACGATTTTCAGGTGATATGGTATCGCTGCAAAAAGCAATGATGGAACTCTATAAAAAAGAAAAAATAAATCCAGCAGCGGGTTGTTGGCCTGTCCTCATTCAGATTCCTGTTTTCTTTGCGCTCTACAAGGTCATTTACATCACCTTGGAAATGCGTCATGCTCCTTTCTTTGGATGGATACGAGATTTATCCGCTCCTGATCCCACTTCTCTCTTCAACCTTTTCGGATTATTACACTATGATTTACCTCTCTTCTTGATGATTGGTGTATGGCCATTATTGATGGGAATGACCCTTTTTATTCAAATGCAAATGAACCCAATGCCACCAGATAGAACCCAGCAAATGATTTTTAAATGGATGCCGGTTGTTTTCACATTTATGTTGGCAACTTTTCCTTCGGGTCTTGTCATCTATTGGGCTTGGAATAATTTTCTTTCAATAATCCAGCAAGGCACGATTATGAAACGTCAGGGTACGAAGATTGAGTTATGGGATAATCTTAAGGGACTTATGAGAAAAAAAACAGATTCTTACTGATATGATTAAAAGACTGAGAAAGATGTTATTCAATGAACCATTATGATTATATTGTCAAAGATATTAACCTTGCGGATTTTGGTCGTAAGGAAATTCAGATTGCTGAAAACGAAATGCCGGGTCTTATAGCCTTGCGTAAAGAATTTAGCGTAGAAAAACCTCTTAAGGGGGCCCGTATTGCTGGTTCGTTACACATGACTATTCAGACAGCTGTTTTAATTGAAACGTTGGTACATCTAGGTGCAGACGTAAGATGGTCTTCATGTAATATTTTTTCAACACAGGATCATGCTGCTGCGGCAATAGCTGCTGCTGGTATACCTGTATTTGCTATTAAGGGTGAAACATTAAGAGAATATTGGGATTATGCCGATAGGATTTTTGATTTTAGCGACGATGGTGCTAACATGATCCTTGATGATGGTGGTGATGTAACCCTTTATATCTTGATTGGTTCTCGTGTAGAAGAAGGTCAGACTCATCTGATTCAGCGACCAAAATCTGAAGAAGAGGAAGCTTTTTTTGCTCAGATCGAAAAGCGTTTATCTGAAAGACCAGGATGGTTTGTTAGTCAGCGTGATCGAATTAAGGGTGTTTCGGAAGAAACCACAACTGGTGTGCGTCGTCTTTATCATCTTGAAAAAAACGGTCATTTGCCATTTCCCGCTATTAATGTGAACGATTCTGTCACTAAATCAAAATTTGATAACAAATATGGCTGCAAAGAATCTCTGGTTGACGGAATTCGTCGTGCAACTGATACTATGCTTGCTGGCAAAGTCGCTATAGTTTGTGGTTACGGAGATGTTGGTAAGGGATCAGCAGCCTCACTATGTGGTGCAGGGATGCGGGTAAAAGTTACTGAAATTGATCCAATTTGTGCTTTACAAGCATCAATGGATGGATTTGAAGTTACATCACTAGAAGAATCAATATCTTCTGTGGACATCGTCATTACTGCAACTGGAAACAAGGATGTCGTGCGCATTGAGCATATGCGAGAATTGAAAGACATGGCAATTGTTGGCAACATTGGTCATTTTGATAATGAAATTCAAGTATCGGCACTAAAAAATTATAAGTGGACTAATATTAAAGAACAAGTTGATATGATTGATCTTCCCAATGGTAGGCGGATCATTCTTCTATCAGAAGGGCGATTGCTTAATTTAGGTAATGCTAATGGCCATCCTTCCTTTGTTATGTCAACCTCTTTTACAAATCAGGTTCTAGCCCAGATCGAACTTTGGTTAAAAGGTGATAAGTATAAAAACAAAATCTACATGTTGCCCAAGGAGTTAGATGAAAAAGTTGCTTCCTTGCATCTTGATAAGATTGGTGCCAGATTAACAAGACTTTCTAATGAACAAGCAGACTACCTTGGTATAGGAATACAAGGTCCTTTTAAACCAAACCACTATCGCTATTAAAGATGTCAAAGTCTGAGCATCCTCTTCTTGTTTTATTGCTATTCTAAATACTCAATTTTCTATTTGACAATTTTTTAGATATGAACCAATTTTGTCTTACAGTTAGATGTTTCAGCGAATACGAAACAATAGAACTGGCAAAAAAAGTTTCCTTCTTACTCAAATCCGGTGATATAGTTGCTCTGGATGGCGAGATAGGATCAGGAAAAACCTTCTTCACACGTTCTATTATTCAACACTCCATACACAAAGCCCAAGAAGTCTCTGTCCCTAGTCCGACATTTACAATGATTCAATCATATTCTGGTCTAGTCCCTTTTGGAAACCTAATCCATGCGGATCTCTATCGTTTATCTAATCCTAAAGAATTAGAAGAACTGGGACTCCTAGAAGGGGATTATAAAGGAGTTGTGATGATTGAATGGTCCAAAAACGGTATTGGGTACCTTCCTCATTTTAACTTGATCATTTCTATTGAATATGGAGAAAAAGAGCGAGAAAGGATTTTTCATATCGAAGGCTCCAAGAGCAGGATAGAAAAAATAAGCTTCTAAAAAAAGAAAGAAACAAATAAAAAAAACTTTCATTACATCATAATAATGGTCCATTATCAAAACCGATTTTGTCGACTAATTCAGAAGCTGTTTTTCTGTTCTTTGCAATATCAGAAAGAGACAGAGAATCAGCTTTTAGTATTCCCCAAGATGATGTTCGTTCATCAGCAGCAATATCCGGATTAACTGGATACTCATAGTTTGCAGAACCATAAACATGCTGTGCTTTAGCGCTAGAAAGAAACTCCATCAGTTTCTTAGCATTTTCTATATGAGGTGCATATTTTGCCATCACCATACCTGAAAGATTAACATGAGTGCCACGATCTTTGGCATTAGGGAACAATAATTTTACAGAAGATGCCCATTTTTTCTGTTCAGGTTCTTTTGTGTTAGTTTGCATTTTTCCCATGTAATAGGTATTACCAAGAGCAATATCACATTCACCAGAATAGATCGCTTTTACTTGTGAACGGTCATTACCAGTAGGCTTGCGCGCTAAGTTATTTTTAACACCCTTCAACCACTTTGTAGTTTTTGTCTCACCGAAATGAGCAACCATAGATGCAATCAAGCCTATTGAATAGACATGTTGGCCGGACCGAGTGCAAATTCGCCCTTTCCATTTAGGATCAGCCAGTTCTTCATAGGTTATGCTATCTTGTTGTACTCTTTCTTTTGATGCATAGATGATACGGGCACGGGTAGTTACCCCGAACCAGTGGTTATCCGGATCACGATACTGAGGAGGGATATTAGCTACGATGATATCGCTGTAGACGGGTTGTGTAATACCTTGTGTCTTAGCTGCTTCTAAGCGCCCAATATCAACAGTCAAAAGAACATCGGCAGGAGAATTCTCGCCTTCAGAGTTAATACGCTGACCTAATCCTTTTTTAGCGAAGAGAATCCTTGTATTAACGCCAGTCTGAACTGTGAAAGCATCTAACAGGGGCTTTAAGAGAGCTGGTTGACGGTAAGAATAAATATTGACAAAATTATCAGCAAATGATGCAATAGGATTGAGTGTTGATAGAGTTAAAGTGAGTATTTTGAGAGAGGTTTTGATAAGAAAGTTCATAATCGTTCCGCAAGCATCTGTTTTCAAAAACCAGGATTCTTTTCTGGAGCATGAGTTTTGATTATTAAAAAGGAGTTTTAGAGTCAAGTTCTATCGAAGTTTAATCATTCGTATCATCATGATGAAGTCAATCAAATTTTTCTAGTAATTTCTAGTTCATCTTCTTCATTGTGTGTTTCTTTTATCTTATCTCGATCTCTGATTCTCTTTACTTAATTCTGCAGCTTCAGAAATCGATATTAAGCGAATAAGGACTTGTCTATTCCTTCTTCCCTTTCTTGATTTTCTATATATGAAGAGGTTTAGAAAAAGTAGCTAGGGCTGCTTCCTTAATAACTTCTGAAACAGTTGGATGAGCATGGCAAATTCGTGCTAAATCTTCTGAACTGCCACTAAATGCCATCAATACAGCTATTTCATGAATGATGTCACCAGCACAAAGGCCAATGATATGTGCACCTAAAACTTTATCCGTTCTGGTAGATGCTAGGATTTTTACAAATCCATCGGTTTGGTTCATAGAACGGGCTCGTCCATTGGCTGAAAACGGAAAATGTCCAACAACATAATCAATCCCGTCTATTTTTAATTGTTCTTCTGTTGCACCCACTGACGCCACTTCAGGCATTGTGTAAATCACGCTTGGAATGATGCTATAGTTAACATGACCGACCTGTCCAGCTATTATCTCGGCTACAGCAACACCCTCATCCTCCGCCTTATGCGCAAGCATAGGACCGGAAGTGACATCACCTATTGCATATATACCCTCGACGCTAGTACGCCAATATGAATCTGTTTTCACCATGCTGCCTTCAGTTTCAATACCTGTTTCTGCAAGTCCAAGCCCATCAGTAAAGGGACGGCGCCCGGTAGCAACTAACACAACATCAGCTTCTTTCGTTTGTGAAAGACCACCTTCTATTGGCTCAAAGGTAACTAGGCCTTTATCTCCCTTCTTTGAAACAGCTGTTACTTTCGAACCCATATGAAAGAAAAAGCCCTGCTTTTTTAAAATATTTTGAAACTGTTTCGACATACCATAATCTGAACGCCCTAAGATCTTGTCCATATATTCAATGATCGTCACTTCTGCACCTAGTCGACCCCATACAGAGCCGAGTTCAAGACCAATAGCACCACCACCTACAACAATCATTTTTCTTGGTATTTTAGTCAGAGCAATAGCATGCTCTGATGAAACAATGACAGTGTCATCAAAAGTTATATCAACTCCGGGTATACCGGAAACTTCAGAACCTGTTGCAATAACAATATTAGTAGCCTTGATTCTCTCAGAGGAACCGTCTCTTCTAGTAACACTTACATTCCCTTTACCTGTAATTTTACCCCATCCAATAAATGAAATGATCTTATTTTTATTTAAAAGGAATTCAATCCCTTCTACATTGGATTTGACTATTTCATCCTTATACTTCATCATCTCTTTAAGATTAATTTTTGGTTTATCTACTTGTATACCTAGATTTTTAAATTGAAAATTAGCTTCAAGAAACCGTTCAGAGCTATAAAGCAAAGTCTTGGAAGGAATACATCCTAGATTTAAACAGGTCCCACCAAACGTATGCATCTTTTCTACAAGAGCTGTTCTTAAGCCTAACTGAGATGATTTTATGGCACATACATAACCACCTGGGCCAGAACCAATAACAACAACATCGAAACAATCAGACATGATAGTTTTCCTTATTCATTTCTAGAGCCAATATTTCTATGAACTCATAAATCCAACACTAACCGTTGTGGATCTTCTAAAATTTCTTTAACTCGGATGAGGAAAGTAACAGCTTCTTTTCCATCCACGATACGGTGATCATAGGATAACGCTACATACATCATCATTGCTACTGTGATCTGACCACTACGAACGACAGGGCGTTCCTCTATTTTGTGCATGCCTAAAATACCAGACTGCGGTGCATTCAAAATAGGTGTAGACATCAAAGAACCATAGATACCACCATTTGAAATGGTGAATGTTCCACCTTGCATATCAGACATCATCAGTTTTCCAGATCGAGCTTTTTTTCCAAGATGGTCAACTTCATGCTCAATCTTGGCAATTGACATCTGATCAGCGTTTTGGATAACTGGAACAACTAAGCCTTTTTCTGTGCTAACGGCAATTGCAATATTGACATATTGTTTGAAAATAACATCTGTACCTTCTATATGAGCATTAATTATTGGAATTTCCTTCAAAATATGACAAACTGCTTTGGTAAAGAAGCCCATGAAACCAAGTTTCACACCATGTTTTTTCTCAAAAATGTCCTTGTAAGAGTGACGTAAAGCTATCACTTGCCCCATATCAACTTCGTTGAAAGTCGTAAGCGTAGCTGCTACGTTCTGTGAATCCTTCAAGCGACGGGCAATCGTCTGGCGTAGTGGAGTCATCGGTATACGATTTTCATCGATCTGCTTTTGAGAGTCAGTTAAAGAAATCGATTCTGGAGATTCTGGAACACTCAAAGCTTCTGGAACACTCTTTTCTTCTTCTATTTTAGAAATGATATCCCCTTTAAGAATCTGACCACGCTTACCTGTACCGGAAATGGATGTGGTATCAACGTTATTTTCTATACTCCATTTTAATGCTGCTGGTGATATTGGTTGATCCCTTGCTTCAGAAGCCGACGTTCTTAAATCCTGAACATCAGAAACTATGTTTCTGTTTCCTTTTCTAGGTTCTTCTTCGACTAGAAAGCCTAATAACCTATTGATACCTACTGTTTCACATTCTTTTACCAGAATGGATTCCAATACGCCGTTAACAGGAGCTGGAATATCTATTGCTACCTTATCTGTCTCTAGTTGAACCAACGACTCATCAGCGACTACTAAATCTCCAACATTTTTTAACCATTTAACAATTGTTGCTTCCGTAACAGATTCTCCTAATGTCGGCACGCGAATTTCAGTACTCATGTTTTCATCCTTGTGTGACTATTGAAAAAAATGATTGAATTAAAACCTAAATGCTTCTTCTAATAAAGCTTTTAACTGTATAAGGTGTTTTGACATTTGACCAGTTGCTGTCGAGGCTGTTGCCAAACGACCAACATAACGCGCACGTTTGTTCTGAGTCTCTATATGAGTGAGAACCCATTCCAGATAAGGTTCAATGAAAGACCAGCTCCCCATATTTTTAGGTTCTTCTTGACACCAAACAATCTCTGCCCTTTTAAATCGTGATAATTCAGCAATTAAAGCTTTAGCAGGAAAAGGATAAAGTTGCTCAATGCGCAAAAGATAAATATTGTTGATGTTCCTTCTTAATCTTTCTTCATAGAGATCATAATAAACTTTACCAGTACACAAAACAACACGTCGAATATTATTGTCTTTTTCTAACTTGATCGGTTGATGTTTTAGATTTTCGGCATCGTCCCAGAGCAAGCGATGAAAGGTTGAACCTGTTGAAAATTCTTCAAGAGATGAGACTACACGTTTATGACGTAACAGTGATTTTGGTGTCATTATCACTAGTGGTTTACGAAAATTCCGCTTTAACTGACGGCGTAGGACATGAAAGTAATTGGCTGGCGTCGTGCAATTAACAATTTGCATATTGTCTTCTGCACAGGCCTGTAAAAATCGCTCCAGGCGAGCAGATGAATGCTCTGGTCCTTGTCCTTCATAACCGTGGGGCAGCAACATGACCAAACCACACATACGCAGCCATTTACGTTCTCCTGAAGAAATAAACTGATCAATAATCACTTGAGCGCCATTGACAAAGTCACCAAACTGCGCTTCCCAGACTGTTAATCCATCAGGATTCGCTAACGCATAACCATATTCATAACCAAGAACAGCTTCTTCTGAGAGCATCGAATTGATAACTTCATAATCGGCAGCCCCCTTTCCAAGGTTAGCAAGTGGTATATAGCGATCTTCAGTTTCCTGATCATAGAGGACAGAATGCCTTTGTGAAAAGGTTCCTCTTTCACAATCTTGTCCGGAAAGGCGGACCCTTCTCCCTTCAGTCTGTAGGGAAGCAAAAGCCAGTGCCTCACTAGTTGCCCAATCGAGACCTTCACCTGTCTCAATCATTTTTGCCCGTTTTTGTATGAATCGTTTGATTGTTCTATGAACAGAAAAGGATTCCGGTATCTTAGTAATTTTTTTTCCTAAAATCTTCAGTTGTTCTAAAGGAAAACTGGTTTCTCCACGTCTTGGATCTTCACCAGAATTAGCAACTGTTAAACCTGACCATGCCCCGTCCAGCCAATCTGCCTTGTCAGGTTTATAACTATCAGAGATCCTAAATTCATCATTAAGAAGATTATGAAATGATGATATTGATTCGTCTAAACTGCTATCTGACAAAAGCCCTTCTTCTTTCAAACGCCGGGAGTAAAGCGATAAGGTAGATGGTTGTTGTTTTATCTTCTTATACATGATTGGCTGAGTGAATGCAGGCTCATCACCTTCATTATGACCAAAGCGTCGATAGCAGAACATGTCGATAACTACAGACTTACTGAATTTCTGACGAAATTCAATCGCAATTTTTGCTGCATAGACAACGGCTTCTGGATCATCTCCATTGACATGAAAAATAGGAGCCTCAATCATCTTAGCAACATCAGAAGGATAAGGCGAAGAACGAGACAATCGTGGATTCGTTGTAAATCCAATCTGATTATTAATAATCATATGGATTGATCCACCGACCCGATGGCCTTTAAGGCCAGATAACCCAAAACATTCTGCTACAACACCTTGTCCAGAAAAAGCGGCATCTCCATGTAATAATAAAGGGAGAACAGTCTTGCGCTGCCGAATCCCATCTTTATCTGATTTCTCAAGGTACTCTTGCTTTGCCCTCGTTTTACCCATAACGACAGGATTTACAATCTCAAGATGAGAAGGATTTGCTGTCAAAGAAAGATGAACTTTATTCCCATCAAATTCGCGATCAGAAGAAGCTCCAAGATGATATTTGACATCTCCTGATCCTTCCACTTCATCAGGCTTAAAAGAGCCTCCTTTAAATTCATGAAAAATTGCACAGTAAGGCTTCCCCATCACATTAGCAAGCACGTTCAGTCGTCCTCTATGGGCCATACCCAGAATAATTTCTTGCAAGCCAAGTTGTCCACCACGCTTAATAATCTGTTCGAGAGCAGGAATCAGAGATTCTCCTCCATCAAGACCAAAGCGTTTGGTTCCCTTATATTTGAGATCGATGAATTTCTCAAACCCTTCCGCTTCAACAAGTTTCTTAAGAATTGCTAATTTACCATTCTTGGTAAATTCAATAGATTTATCTGGTCCCTCAATACGCTCCTGAATCCAAGCTTTTTCAGTCGGATTCGAAATATGCATGAACTCAACACCCAGTGTTGAGCAATAGGTTCGTTTCAAAATTTTTAGCATCTGGGAAATTGTAGCAAATTTCATACCAAGCACATGATCAAGAAAAATTTCTCGATTGTAGTCCGACTCCGTAAATCCATAAAAATAAGGATGCAATTCATTATAGGCTTCACCTTTTCCTGCAATTCCAAGCGGATCTAGATTCGCATGCAAGTGTCCTCGCATACGGTAGGCACGTACCATCATGATTGCACGAATTGAATCTCTGGTGGCCTGTTGAATAGATGTCTCTCCAAGAGCATGAACGTTAGTTTTTAACTTTCCAACTCCCTTATGACTCCTGCAAGTGTCTAGAGATGACAAGTGACCCAAAGAAAGGGACTCATATGAACTCTTGCAAGAACCAACATTATCACGAGTTAAATTATAAAGTTTGTCAAAGAATTCACGCCATTGGGGATCTACTAAAGTAGCATCCTCTTTATATTGAGCATATAATTTCTCTAAATAAACGGCATTATCACCATACAAAAAAGATGTAGTAGAAAAAAGTTTACTTTGTTCTTCATGTGCCATATTGTCTCCTGGAACCATTTCCAGTTTTCCCTCATCCGCATCAGGATCCTATTTTTTCAATATTTCTAGCAATGTTTCTCCTATGGTTGCTGGTGAAAAGGATACATGAATTCCAGCATTCTGCATGGCTTCAATCTTCTCTTCAGCACCTCCATCACCACCGGAAATTACCGCACCAGCATGCCCCATAGTTCGATTTGAAGGAGCGGTTCTCCCAGCAATGAAACACAAAGTAGGCTTTGATCGACCTTTTTTTGATTCATCCGCTAAATATCGTGCAGCATCTTCTTCTGAAGAACCGCCGATTTCCCCAATCATGATAATTGAACGAGTTTCTGGGTCAGAAAGAAAGAGATCGAGTATATCAATAAAGTCAGTACCCTTAACCGGATCACCGCCGATACCAACCGCTGTTGTTTGTCCAAGTCCAACATTAGTTGTCTGTAAAACCGCTTCATAGGTTAATGTTCCAGAACGGGAGACTACACCAACAGAACCTTTTTTGAAAATACTACCAGGCATGATTCCAATCATACATTCGTCAGCACTGAGTAATCCCGGACAATTCGGACCAATGAGACGCGAAGAGGACTTATCAAGCTTAGCTTTAATACTGATCATATCCAAAACCGGAATCCCTTCAGTAATGCAGGTAATGAGTTCAATGCCTGCATCAATCGATTCTTCAATTGCAGCCGCCGCCTTGGAAGGTGGTACATAAATTACCGAAGCAGTGGCACCCGTTACTTCTTTGGCTCTCAAAACTGAGGTAAAGATAGGTAATTCTTGTCCTCCCGAACCAATCCATGCTTCACCATCCTTTTGAGGATGGGTGCCTGCTACCATCTGCGTACCGTGATAAGACATTGCCAGTTCCGTATGAAAGCGTCCACTTTGGCCCGTCAGGCCTTGTACAATAATTTTAGTTGTATGATCTATAAGTATGGACATCGGATTGTTGGCTCCTTTAAGTCCTCGTTATTTCAGTAAAATTTATTATAATCAGAAGTTAATTCTAATACGTTGATGAAGAGAAAAACGATGATGAGCTGTGTTTAATTTTACAGCGTTCAATAGATAATATTAGTCAAGAAATTAATCAGATGTCATCAAGTCTGCACAGAAGCTCTCCTAAAATCAGAAAATAAAGAAGTCGATGACATGATAACATAACGTGAATAATATTCACCCCTTAACAGCTTTAACAATTTTCTGAGCAGAGTCATCAAGTCCATCAGCTACGATCAAGAACTCTAGATTACTAGTTTTTAAAATAGCCTTTCCTTTCTCTACGTTTGTGCCTTCCAGACGCACCACTAGCGGTACGGTCAAACTTATCTCTTTTACTGCAGTTACAACACCTTTAGCGATGACATCGCAGCGCATAATACCACCAAAAATATTAACAAGAATCCCTTTAACGTTGAGGTCGGACATAATTATTTTAAGAGCAATGGCAACTTTTTCTTGGCTTGCTCCTCCTCCAACATCTAGGAAATTTGCAGGCTCTGCACCATAAAGCTTGATGAGATCCATTGTAGCCATCGCTAAACCAGCCCCATTCACCATGCATCCAATGTTTCCATCAAGTGATATATAAGCAAGATCATATTTTGAGGCTTCTATTTCTTTTGGATCTTCTTCCGTTATATCTCGTAATTTTTCAAATTCAGGATGGCGGAAGGCTGCATTATTATCAAAAGAAATCTTGCTATCTAGTACAAGAAATGAACCATCTTTCAAAAGTACTAAAGGATTAATTTCTAGCAGACTCATATCATTTTTCATAAAAACCTCATAGAGCATACGGAAAAAAATCTCCCCGTTATGTTTTGAGGTCTCTGATAACTGAAAAGATGATATTAATTTAGCAACCTTGATATCGCTTAAGCCATCATTTATACTAATATCTGTAGTATGTATTTGATGAGGTTTTTCTTTTGAAACGGACTCAATATCGATTCCTCCTTCGCTTGATGTAATAAAACAGACCTTACCACTTTTTCTGTTCACTAGAAGTGAACAGTAAAGTTCACGAACAATGCTTACACCATTTTCAATGTAAAGACGATTAACTCGCTTACCCTGTGGTCCAGTTTGTTTTGTCACAAGCGTATTACCAAGCATTTCCTGCGCATTAACTTTAGCTTCATCAGAAGAAACAGAAATACGAATCCCCCCCTTTTTACCGTCATCTAATTCTTTTAATTCTTTAAATCGGCCTTTTCCGCGCCCACCAGCATGAATTTGGGCTTTCACTACCCAAACTGGACCAGGCAGTGAATCAACAGCTTCATCAATATCGTTCTTTGAAAAAACTACTGCACCCTTAGGAACTGGCACTCCGAAACGCTTTAAAAGAGATTTGGCTTGATATTCATGAATGTCCATAGAATCAATCTCTGTAATAGATAGAAAAACCAACTTACTTCAAATTGGGTGCGATATCAGCACAAGTTTTGCAAAGGTGATCAACAGCAGAGACTGATTTTATGAAGTCCTTTTCTTCTATCTTGGATAGATCAATCTCAATGATACGCTCGACTCCCTTAGATCCGATAACCGCTGGCACACCAATATATAGATCGCTCGTGTTATATTCACCTTTCAAATAAGCCGCGCACGGCAAGACTCGCTTTTGATCATGAAGATAACTCTCTGCCATCAAAATCGCTGATGCCGCAGGCGCGTAATAGGCCGAACCGTCTTTAAGCAAGTTAACAATCTCACCGCCACCTTTGCGAGTACGATCGAAAATTTCTTCCATCTTTTCTTTGGTCAGCCACCCCCTTTTAACGAGATCTAGCAAAGGAATACCAGAAACACTAGTGTACTTTGCTAATGGCACCATTGTATCACCATGACCCCCTAACACGAAAGTCGATATATCGTGAATAGATACATTTAATTCATCAGAAAGAAACTTCTTCAATCGCGCAGAGTCAAGAACACCAGCCATTCCTACAACCATATGAGAAGGCAAGGCAGAGAATTTTTGGAGAGCCCAGACCATTACGTCTAGAGGGTTAGTAATACAAATTACAAATGCGTTAGGTGCATAGTTTTTAATAGCTTCTCCGACTTTTTCTATTACTTTTAAGTTAATACTCAAAAGATCATGACGACTCATGCCAGGTTTACGAGGCTTACCAGCTGTAATAATACAAACATCAGCATTATGAATGGATTGATAGGATTGTGTACCGGTTAGTTTAATATCGAATCCACTCACTGAAGAGGATTGAGCTATATCAAGAGCCTTACCTTGAGCAATCCCTTCTGCAATATCCAAGAGAATTACATCACCTAGATTTTTTAACCCAATGAGATGTGCTATAGTCCCTCCTATCATACCCGATCCAATGATCGCGATTTTATTGTTCATCATATGATCTTTCCTTTCTCTTTTAGGTAAAGATGATAATTGAGATATAGGGATTATCGATAAATTCTTCAATCTAATGAACTCTATTTTAGACTCCCTTCAATCATCATGACTCATTAATGAAGCTTTTTGATTAAAAATAAGATGATGCTCAACATCACATCAGCGATATTTTAAACTTCATGGGATCGGAAATTTTGAAATAAAGAAATTAACGTGACAATGAGATAGCGTTTCCAATATTGGTCAAACCATCAAAATGTAGAGTTGAATCTTTATACAAAGCAGCGACAATAAGTCTGTTTGAGTCTAACAAGATCAACTGACTATCACGGATATCCCAAGCTTGAATATCCAAAATACTAGGAGATTGACATCCCCGTGAAGCAGCTCTATATCCACCAGACCATTTTGTAAGTGCTAGAAATATCTGACAGCTCGATCCACTCACAGTCATTGTCCAAGCTCCTACCATAGATTGGTAAGTCATGGGAACCGGAGAGACCGGAGCCTCCATGCCAGGCCTAGGTATAAGATGAGACTTTTCGGATCCGTTTGGATTTGCTAAAATACCATCTATTTCTCTTGAAACATCGTCATGAACAGGTTCCACATGATCTTCATCAACATCAGGGATCTTTTCTAAGGAGACTGGAGCAGGAGGAATGGGCTTGTCCAAGAGATCCTGACCCAAAATTGAAAGACCAGAACACCCTCCAATCACTAGTAACAGTGAAAATGCTGTTAATATTCCAAGAGGGCTCAAACTCTTAACAAAGAAGGTGCCTTTCTGTATCGTTATAGTCCTTTTCATATCCATCTCCTTATTTCTATATCTGAAAAAAACAAAACATCGATAGGATCGTTTAAGAGAAATTGTCTCTAACAAACAACACGGAGTTGATGAAATGATCTGGTGATTAATTTTAATAAAAACGCTTCTTCTAAATCGAAGAAAATGAAGAATCATAGGGCATATCTTGCATCTCAAGATGCAGATTACTTCCATGATAAGGATGACTACGTGCTACATCTTCATTCAACTCATGACCTAATCCAGGACGATCGGATAACAAAACATAACCGTCTTCCCAAACAATAGGGTGATTCAAAAGTTGAGCGTGAAATCCCTCAAACTTTCCAATTGATTCTAAGATTAAAAAATTAGGAATGGAAGCAGAATATTGTATATTTGCCAATGCTTGAAGGGGACCACAATAAAGGTGAGGTGCTATTTGAGCATAGTGAACCTCGGCAAGAGCGGCTATTTTTTTGGATTCCCAAATCCCTCCAACACGTCCTAATGCAGGTTGCAGGATTGAAGCTGCTCCTAACCTTAAAATTCGAGCGAATTCATATTTCGTACTCAGTCTTTCGCCAGTTGCAATAGGGATTGTCGATTGACTTGCAACTTTGGACATTTCTTCCGGCATTTCAGGGGGGACAGGCTCTTCAAACCAAAGAGGTTGATACTCTGCAAATCTTTGAGCAATTCTAATAGCCCCGCTAGAGGTAAACTGGCCATGAGTACCAAACAACAAATCAGCCTTGCTGCCAACAGCTTCTCGAATGAGATGACAAAATTTTGCGCTACGCTCTATATCAATAATAGAAGGTTGGCGGGGATCATAAATAGTATAGGGGCCAGCAGGATCGAATTTGATAGCCGTAAAGCCTTCCTTAACATATCTAGCAGCTGATTCTGCCGATAGATATGGATCATGATAGAAAGATTCAGGATCATCAAGATCATCAGGATAAAGGTAGCTATAAGACCGAATTCTAGAATTGACTCTACCACCTATTAAATCATAAATTGGTTTATCGAGGGCTTTTCCGACAATGTCCCAACAAGCCATTTCTATGGCCGAAAAAGATCCCATGATCGTTGGATCGGGGCGCTGGGAAAAACCAGACGAATGAAATTTTCTGAATAATTTCTCTATAGCATGTGGAGATTCTCCAATACAATATCTCTCAAAGAGATCTTCAGTCACAAGAACTTGAGCACCAGGACCAACGCTGGATGCATACATTTCACCATAACCGATAATACCATTATCCGTTACTAGTTTGACAAACAAAAAATAACGCCCCCCAAATGATGGGGGTGGATTGTTTACAACAAAGGTTTCAATGTCTTTCAATCTCATTAACAAACTCTATTTGCATGAACTATTACTCTTTGACTATTGCATGGGATAGAATTTCTAGCATGTCTTCTGAGAAGATAGGCTATTATTTTTCAATAACAATCTGTTAAATTCAGTATAGTAAAATACTGTAGCTAGTAAAGCATTTCTGATATTTTTTGAAAAACACTTTAATTAAAGAATTGACTTGCGTTCGGTTTAAAGGCATTAGTTATGATAAGTACGAAGCTTAGAAAGCCTTTTTAATTGTCCACAATTACAGTGATGATCATTCTCAACAATAGAGCCGATTTTTACACTATTTAAATATTTTGATTTTTCTAGAAAGGGCTTGCTAATGGCTAATACTCCCTCAGCAAAGAAAGAAATCCGTAAAATTAATCGCCGTACGGCGATTAACAAATCCCGTCGCACTCGTATGCGTAGTTATTTGCGTAACATTGAAGAGGCGATCAGTAATGGTGATGAGAATTCTGCTTCTCAGTGTTTTAGACTAGTCCAGTCCTCTTTAAAGAGGTCAGCAAGCAAAGGGATCATCCATAAGAATACAGCATCGCGTAAAATTTCTCGTTTGTCAGCACGTGTTAAGACACTAAATTCAAAGAGAGAGAACCGTGTTCTCTAATTGACAAGAAAACTTTAAAAATTACCTATTTAAAAATCAATCATTCTAAATTATTTTAACTTTTGACTTCTACTTATTTAACGATCACGATTAATTTGGTTTTTATAGTGTTTGTTATTACTTTATTATTTTCTGATCTTCTCTCAATTGAAGACTAAATTTTAGAATTGGATATTTTGATATTTAGATAAATTCTTTACTTCCAGAACTTTCCAATTCTATTATTTAAAAATATAATCTTTATAAAAAAAGTTACAGGAGTTCTGGAGTTCTATGTTAATATCATCCCAGTTGGAGGTGACACCATCTTTCTGCTTCAAAGAACTGATGTCTCATGATCAAGCCATTCTTGTTGATGTACGTACCCGTGCAGAATGGTCATTTGTTGGTATTCCAGATATTCAGACAACACAGAAGAAACTGATTCTGCAGCAGTGGCAAACATATCCCGATATGTCTGTTAATCACCAATTTGCAGAGACTCTTTTGGCTGAACTGAAAAATATCGGTTTGAAGAAACATGACCCTCATTTATTCTTTTTGTGCCGTTCAGGAGTGCGTAGTCTGGCTGCAGCCAGATTAATGAAAACGAAGGGATATCTGAATACGTTCAATGTTAAAGATGGATTTGAAGGCCCACTGGACGAGAATGGTCAAAGAGGTCAAGTGAAAGGCTGGAAAGCCGAAGGTCTTCCATGGAGACAGGATCGTATGGATACCGTCTAAACCAGGATAGGAAACAATCAAGATTAGATTATTCCTCATTTATGCAGCTCTGAGCTTCTAATGAAGAGAATAACAAAAATCGAATGACTTGATTCTGAAATTTGACTAAGGCTAAAAATGATTTAGCTATTGAGATAAGCACACACTATCAATGAAATCGATCAGTGACAGAAACGAAAATCAAGGCCTTTGTTTGGATTCTAAATCAGTACCGTTAACTCAAGGAAATCACGAGGTTGTCCCAAAGACAAGCATTAAAAATAAAAAAAACTATGGATCTGTTCAAAGCACGATACTTATTCAAAATAGATCCATAGTTTCAACCCTTGATATCCAAAAATGGAAGCGCGTTCAAGTGCACTTGAAATCAAGTTTAGGTCTTGATGTCTTTACTAGCTGGTTTAGCAGATGCCGTCTAGAAGAGATCTCGAAATTTCACCTCACTCTTTCGGTGCCAACGATTTTTCTGAAAAGCTGGATCAAAATTCACTATAAAAAACTTCTTCTTGAACTATGGCAAAAAGAAAATGAAGACATTTTGCGTCTTCATATAGTCGTTCGCAGCGCCCTGCGTTCTACAAGTTACAAGAGAAATAGTGAGAAAGAAACAACCATGCGGATTGATACTCAAAATGCAGACCATCAAATTCTTCTTGGCAATATAGAAACTGAAAATTGTCATCGTTCTTTTGCTAAATTTTTAAGCAACGAGAATCGAAATAAGCTCGGGATGAGTCATCGAATTTCACAGGACGACGTTATTTTAAACCCTCTTGATCATAATTCTGATCCTAAAGACTCAGGGTTCTCAGGTTCTCCTCTTGATTCCAGCTTTACATTTTCAACTTTTGTAGAGGGAAAATCAAATCGGATGGTCTTTTCAGCCGCTAAATCCATAGCAGAATCAGATGGCTCAGCTCTTCCTTTCAACCCTTTATTTATTCATTCTTCGGTTGGACTTGGAAAAACCCACTTGTTACAGGCTGTCGCTTGGAAAACCACTGAAAGGAATTCGAATGCTAAAATCTTGTATTTGACCGCCGAATATTTCATGTGGCACTTTACCTCATCTCTTCGTGATCACAGTGCAATTTCTTTCAAAGAAACTTTACGAGATATTGATTTACTTCTGATTGATGATATGCAATTCCTTCAGCGAAAATCCATTCATCAACAAGAATTTTGTTACCTTTTAAACGTACTTATTGATAATGCCAAACAAGTAGTTGTTGCTGCCGATCGTTCTCCATCAATGCTCGAATCACTAGATGAGCGTGTCAAATCAAGACTAAAAGGTGGTGTTGCGTTAGAGATCAAATCACCTGAGCTTGAAATGCGACGGGAAATGCTTGAGACTCTCTACCGTGAAGCCAGAAAAGATGATCCTCTTCTCGATCTTTCCACAGATGTTTTAAATTTTGTTTCTGAGAAGGTTTCTTCATCAGGTCGTGATCTGGAAGGAGCATTTAAACAACTTCTTATACAGCATCGTTTTTCGGATAGGTCTGTTGAGGTCGATTTTCTAGATAAGATGCTAGGACACCTTGTTCAGTCGAACGAACAAAAGCGTGTTCGTATAGAAGATATTCAAAAAATTGTAGCCCGTCATTACAATGTTACTAAAAATGATCTTCTTTCAAATCGTCGAACTCGTATTATTGTACGTCCTCGTCAAATTGCGATGTTTTTGTCTAAACTTTTAACTCCACGTTCATTACCTGAAATTGGTCGTCGTTTTGGGGGACGTGATCACACAACAGTGATTCATGCGGTACGGAAAATTGAAACACTGCTTGGTGAAGATAAGAATCTTCTTCATGATATTGAGCTATTAAAGCGATTAATTCGAGAACTTGGTCAATAAATTAGCATTTTAGTCTCTTGAAGATTCTCTCTTTCCTAACTCTTGTTTAGATTCTTGAATATAATATGAGTTGTCTGTATTTATACGGAATCAATTTCGGAACAACTAATCATGCGTCTTGTACTTGAACGCTCCAATTTACTAAAATCTCTGAGTCACATTCAGCGAGTTGTAGAACGTAGAAATACGATTATGATACTATCTCATGTGTTGTTGAAGGCAGAACATGATTCCTTAAATCTGAAAGCAACTAATCTTGATATTGAAATAACAGAAAATATACCGGCTCTCGTAGAACAAAATGGATCTGCGACTCTATCTGCTCACATGCTCTATGGTGTCGTCCGTAAACTCAGCGACCAGTCTGAAGTCAGCATATTCATGCGAGATGATAAGAACTTATATATGGCTGCTGGTCGTTCACAATTCCAATTTAAAATATTGTCAGAATCTGAGTTTCCGGATCTGACGGCGGGAGAATTTTCTCATGTTTTCCGAATTGATAGTGCTGACTTTAAGGAACTTATCAGTGATACTCAGTTTTCTATGTCAACTGAAGAAACCCGTCACTATCTGAACGGCGTTTATCTGCATTGCGCCGAAGAGTCTGGTAATATTATGTTAAGATCTATTGCAACTGACGGTCACCGTTTAGCCCAAGCACAAACTCAGGCACCAGATGGAGCTGATGGTATGCCTGGTGTTATTATCCCTCGTAAGACCGTCTGTGAAGTTCAAAGATTATTGGAAAATTCCGATTCTTTGGTTAAAATTGAATTATCAGATACAAAAATTAGATTCACTTTTGGCTCTATTGTTTTAACTTCAAAGCTGATCGATGGTACGTTTCCGGACTATAATCGTGTTATTCCTGTTAACAATGATAAGGAAGTAATCCTAGATCGAAAACTCTTTGCAACAGCCGTTGATCGTGTATCAACTATAACCTCGGATCTTGGACGAGTAATAAAGCTATCACTCACAAAAGATAACCTTCGATTAAGCGCCAACAATCCCGATTCTGGCAGTGCAGAGGAGGAGATTTCTGTTCAGTATTCATCACATGCTCTTGATATTGGTTTTAACTCTAAATATTTGCTTGATATTCTAAACCAGATGTCGAGTAATAAGGTAAGATTTATGTTCTTTAATTCTGGTTCCCCAACGTTGATTCAGGAAAAGTTAGATGCAAGAGCTCTTTATGTTTTAATGCCTATGCGTGTCTAATCTGTTGGTTATAGGACCGTCAAAAAGTTTGGATAAAAAATCTCAGATTAGGTAGATTTCGTAATCAGAAACTGAGTCTCGATCCACATCATATTGTGTTGATGGGTAAGACAAGACTGGTGGTGGATAACCCAATTTTCATCATTTTTATCGCCTGACCAAGAACTATCAGAATAAAGCCTTTCCTATGGCTGAGTTGGTTTTACAAGGTATTTTATATCCTTGCAACATACAGGACTTGTAAGGAATACATCAGTTCTATTGCTTTATAAAGAGCTAGAGCTGCCTTATTAAAGTTTATCGATACAATTAGCTATCAAACTTGGATGACAGGAACAAGGTCTTTCACTTTTTTTCAGCTATTAAAAATAAAGAAAATTTTTTTCGTTGACTCAGGCTGAGATGACTGATCTCTCTCGAGATCTTCTTTTATTAGGAGGAAAGGTTAAGCGCACATAGATGATCAAAGATCAGATTTTGAATAGAGCTATAACAGGAACATGGTCAGATGGCTGCTCCCATCCTCTAGCATCACGAAAGACAATCAGATCATCTAACTTTTTAGCAAGTGATTCTGAGGACCAGATATGATCAAGCCTACGCCCTTTATTTGTCTTATTCCAATTATAAGAGCGGTAACTCCACCAAGTAAAAAGCTTTTCTTCTGGTGGTATACGCTGTCGAATCAGATCAATCCATCCGCCTTGTACCTGAATATCAGCGAGCATATTGGTTTCAACTTGGGTGTGACTGACAACTGTCAATAGCTGCTTATGAGACCAAACGTCTGTTTCTAATGGTGCGATATTTAAATCACCAACCAAAATAGAGGGAACTCCATCATCATCATGAGATAATGATTTCATCTCTTCAAGAAATTTCAACTTGTAATCAAATTTAGGGTTCTTTTCTATATCCGGGTCCTCACCACCAGCAGGAACATAAAAATTATGAATTCGCAATTTCGTTAAACCGATGTTCAGCTGGCATTCTAAATGTCTACTATCATTCATATTACAGTAATTCGTTGATTCTATTTTAAATAAGGGATGTTTAGATACAATAGCGACTCCGTTGTAGGCTTTTTGTCCATGAATCGCAAAATGCCTATATCCCATTTTTTTAAAGATTTGTTCAGGAAATTGATTATTTTGACACTTGATTTCTTGCAAACATAGAATATCAGGCTGATATATCTCTAAAAAACTTTTAACAGTGTTAATTCTGAAACGAATGGAATTGATATTCCAAGTAGATAACTTGAATAGATTCATGATCGTTATCAATAATTAAATGACTCTGATAGAGAATAAAAGTCTCAGATACCAGTTCAGAGGGTTAATGATTAGAATTTTTTTCTACCGTGATTTTATTGATTCCAAATAGCCTTTTGGACAATTTTACATTATTCTCAACATTAAAAACCATTATTGTTGTCTCTTTTCCTTGATGATCTGTAAGGGTCCATTGGCACAGTTTATAGCTTAGAGAATCAAACATCAAAGTAATTTTGGAATCTCCAAAAACGGATTTGTTCCTCAGAATTATTTTGATAAATTGACCGTCTTTTTTAATTGATTTTATTGATTGATCATCAGGATTAATTTTTTCTTTGAGCAAAAAACGAAGAGGTGTTTTATCTAAAGGAAAAAAAATCCATGTTCTTAGCTTACGGTTATTAACTCCAACAATACGACCATCCGATTTAATCGTCAGTGGTGAAGGTTTATGATAATCAAAGCGCATTTTCCCCGGTCTTTGTATATAAAATTGACCACTAGTTTTTTCTCCATCAGGCCCAAATTGAATAAATTCACCCTTCATTGAAGGTATGGATAAGAAATGTCTATTGATCTTTACAATCGTTTTTGCGTTATCATCAGACTCTACTTCTGATGATTCCAAAGGGTTACTCAGTAACCACATGGGTAGTAATATAATAATAAATAGGGTCTGTAGAAGGCGGACCATGTATCTATTTCCATAGAAATAAGGGGCAAGATCGTCAGAAAAAAGAGGAGAAAGAACTTTTATTTTTCACCAGAAACCAAGATCTCACGTTTTCCAGAATCATTAGCAGAACTGATAAGACCTTCCTTTTCCATACGTTCAATAATAGATGCAGCCCGATTATAGCCAATTGACATTCGCCTCTGAATATAAGAGATCGATACTTTCCGATCCCGCAAGACTATAGCAACAGCCTGATCGTAGGCATTATTCGTAATATCCAGACGATTTCCTGCAGAATGAGTTCTGGCTAGAGAATCACTATCTTCATCTTCTTCAGTAATTGATTCCAAATATTGAGGAACACCTTGAGATTTTAAATGATTGACGATATTTTCTACTTCATTGTCATCAACAAAAGGTCCATGAATGCGTGTTATTCTGCCACCACCTGTCATATAAAGCATATCCCCCATACCTAATAACTGTTCTGCCCCCATTTCGCCAAGTATTGTTCGACTATCAATTTTTGATGTAACCTGAAATGAAATTCGATTTGGGAAATTGGCTTTAATTGTACCAGTGATAACATCAACCGATGGTCTCTGTGTAGCCATAATGACATGAATACCAGCAGCACGTGCCATTTGGGCTAATCGCTGAACGGCACCTTCGATATCTTTTCCGGCAACCATCATTAGATCAGCCATTTCATCAATCACAACGACAATAAAAGGTAGCAATTCAGATTCGATTTCTTCTGTTTCATAGATCGGTTCACCAGTTTTGTGATCAAAACCAGTCTGTAATGTTCGTGATATGATCTCACCTTTTTGTCTCGCCTCCTCAACACGAGCGTTAAATCCATTAATATTACGAACTCCTAGCTTAGACATTTTTTTGTAACGCTCTTCCATTTCACGGATGGTCCATTTGAGAGCGACCACTGCCTTCTGGGGATCAACGACAACTGGTGATAATAAATGAGGAATGCCATCATAAATAGATAATTCCAACATTTTAGGATCTATCATAATAAATTTACATTGTTGGGGAAGCATTCGGTATAAAAGGCTTAGGATCATGGTATTAATCGCAACAGATTTACCTGAACCTGTTGTCCCCGCTACAAGCAAATGAGGCATTTTCGTGAGGTCGACGACAATCGGTTCTCCACCAATTGTCTTACCTAAACAAATGCCCAATTTGGCTTTGCTCTCTCTAAATGCCAGGCTTGACAATTGCTCACGGAGATAAACAGTTTCCCGCTGTTTGTTTGGTAATTCTATACCAATAACATTGCGACCAGGTACAATGGCAACACGTGCTGCAACTGAACTCATAGAGCGAGCAATATCCTCTGATAGGCTAATCACACGTGATGACTTCACACCCGGTGCGAGTTCAAGCTCGTATAAGGTAACAACAGGACCAGGATATACTTTGATGATTTGACCTTTAATACCAAAATCCTCTAGGACTCCTTGTAGAGTTTTTGCATTTTCATCAATCGTTTCATTAGAAAGATATGAACGATTGTCCATCTTCTGTCTTTCTCTAAGAAGAGAAAGGAAGGGCAGTTGAAACGAACCAACTGTTTTATTCTTTTGAATTGAGATATCATTCTCCCTTTTTGTACGTAAAATTGAGTCATATCGTTTATCTTTACTATGAATATGAGACTCTGAGAACGGTTGAGTACATGAATCCCAATCATTTATGCATCGGATCTCATCGTTTGTCTGAACAGTATAATCAGTATAATCTGGAGGAGAATTTTTATCGAAATCGATGGAAGAGTAAGGTTCGCTTTCTGCTAAATTGTGTGAGTTGAAAATAAGAGTATGATGGTTACGACGAAAAGTGTATCTTAGGATTGCTGCAGTACTATATCCACAATGTAATATTTGGCCAATTGGAGCGGAAATGAGGATCCTCCATTCATGGTTATTGTCTGTCTTCTCATCAAAATTTCTTGTCTCCAAAGAATAAGATTCTCCAATTAAACTAATATTTGTCTGATTATTCTTCTTATTTTTCCCTAGTATTATCTGTCTTAAGTCACAGGCTCGTATAGTAAGTAATACTGCTGTTAACCCAAGCATCATCTCAAAAACGAGAGCCCAAACACCGTTAGAGGATGACTCAAGAAAATTAGGTAGTATACTAAGGATAAGATCCCCAACGACACCTCCCAAGCCCACTGAAAGAGGCCATCTCTCCGGTACTTTAATACCAGCAGCAAAAATCGTCCATGCAATCAGCGCAAAAACCCAAGCGATCAGCCTGCTCCATAATTGAGATAAAGGATGATTGATCAATGAGAAGATACTCCAGAAAATTGGAGGAATAATCACAGTCACGGCAGCTAGACCCAAAAATTGAATCGAAAGATCTGAAAAACTAGCTCCCCAAAATCCAAGCCAGTTTTTAGGAAGACCATTTGTATCAAAAGTAAAGCTGGGATCGCTAACAGACCATGTCATCAGTGCAAAGGCACCTAAAACGGCTAAAAGACCAACAATAACACTAACAGTTTTCTTAATCCAAACTCCTAAAAGAGCGAAAATAGCAACATCAGCTAACTGAATCATCATCTCACGGAATGCTTATATCCCCAGAGTTATCATAGCGGATATACTGACTCTCTACTACTAATCAACTGTTTTAACTTAATGTTTAGGATCCAACTTCTTACTTCTTACTTCATGTTCAATAAGTAAATTTCTTGAGGAAAATCATCTTTTAATTGTTCTTACAGTTTGATCTGATTCGCTATAATGGATTCATCCCCAAGCCAAGATATGATCTGTTTTATCTTTTCATAAACCGTAAAAAAATAGATCTTACTTCCTTATAGGATCTGTTTAATTTTCTTTCTACCTGATCAAGTGTTCTACAGCCAACTTCTCTTGTCAGTTTCTCAATAAAACAAACAGGCCAAGTGTATCGATCGAGGTCCTTATCAACGCATAATCGTATTAATTGCAAAAGAGCTAAATAGGTAGAAAAGCATTTATGCAAAATCATGCTATCATTTTTTAATTCTTCTTCATCTATCGATTCTAATATATCAGCCGTTGATCCTGATGATTTTGCAACCCTAGCTAATATTGCCCACTGAGCCAAAAATTCTATATCAGTTAATCCCCCTTTTGTCCGTTTCAGATCAAAATTATTTTTTGGTTTTCTTTCTTGTTCCATTATTCGGCGCATTTGAAGCACATCAAAGGATAATTTTTCTAAATCTCGAGGGGTTTTTAAAATATTCTTGATGCCTTCTGATATCCGATATTTGAAGGCAACCGATCCGACGAGGGGCCGAGCACGTGTCAGTGCCAGATGTTCCCATGTCCAAGCGGTTGTCCTTTGGTAATTCATAAATGAGGAAAATGAAGTGGTTAACGGACCAGCATTACCGGATGGCCGCAATCTGAAATCGAGGACGTATATGAGTCCTTCTGATGTTAGCGCGCTCATTGCTGCGATAAGACGTTGTCCTAATCTAGAAAAATACTCCGATAAATATAATCGCCGTCTACCATTTGATTCAGAAACGGAGTTATCATGGTCGAATAATAAAATTAGATCGAGATCAGACGTAGCTGTCAGTTCATATGTTCCTAAATTTCCCATACCAACAACAGCAAATTCTGAACCTGGAATTACACCATGAATATGGGAAAACTCGTTCCAGACAAAGAAAAGTATTTCTTGTAAAAGAACTTCAGCTAACCTGGTATAATAGCGCCCCAAATAACCTAGCGGAATGATCCCTCTCAGTGCACGAACCCCTATCAAAAATTTTTTCTCATTAGCAAAAATCCTTGCATAATCCATCCCATCTTCATAATTTTGGGCCTGACATAGAGATTGTCTCAAACTATGTTGCATCTCTTTTCTACCTAAATCAGAATGAAAAGAGTCCATATCTAAAATACCATCAAAAACATGAGGTTTTCGACGAATCGTGTCAGATAATCTCGGTGCGACTCCCAAAATATTAACAAGTAAATTCAAGATTTCAGGATTATTTTTCAAAATTGAGAACAGCTGAACGCCAGTTGGTAATCCTTTCAAAAAATCATCAAATGCGTTAAGTGCACGGTCTGAATTGCCTGTTTTTGAAAAAGAAAACAGAAGGGCGGGGGTCAGTTCAGTCAACATTTCCCGTGATTGTGTAGAAATCATAGCCGGATAACGACCATAGTGCCAACTACGAATGATCTTGATTGCAGTCTGAGCTTGCTGAAAACCAAGATTATGGAGAGAATCTAGAGTTCCAGGGTCAAAATCATCACCAGAAAAAGACAAATTCCCCTGTGACAAGGAAAGGTTAGGAGAATCACAAAAAAGATTGCTATAGTGATCTTCTACTCTGACTAGATGTCTTTTCGTATTATCAATAAAGACTTGATTGCTTTTTATTCCACACAATGCAGCAATAATTTTAATAGATACTTCTGCATCTGGAATCGTATGTGTTTTCTTATCTGAAACCATCTGTAATCTATGTTCGATATCACGGAAATACAAATAAGATTCAGTTAATTCATTCCTTACATTGGTATTAATCCATTTTTTTTTCGCCAACTGGTCAAGAACTGACAAGGTATCCTTTGCACGCAAATCGATATTTCTACCACCTGCAATCAATTGTTGAGTTTGAACAAAAAATTCAATCTCACGAATTCCACCTCGCCCCAATTTTATATTATGCCCAGCGATTCTCATCTTTGTCATTTCTTTATGCAGTTGTATCTGACGCTTGATCGAGTGGATATCGGAGATTGCTGCATAGTCGAGATATTTACGCCATATAAACGGTTCTAGACTTTTGAGAAATTCATTGCCAAGGTCTCGATCACCAGCAATAAACCGTGCCTTAATAAAAGCAGCTCGTTCCCAATTCTGACCCCTTGCTTCATAATAATTGAGTGCCGTTTGAATGGGGATCGCGAGTGGCATTGAGCTTGGATCTGGACGCAAGCGCAAGTCTGTACGAAAAACATAACCATGTTCAGTACGATCCTGCAAAATACGGACGAGAGATTTTGTAATACGAATAAGAGTCGTCTGAGCTTCACTAGCGTCCTCAAAAGCAGAGATGTGCGGATCAGTAATGATGATTAAGTCAATATCGCTAGAATAATTAAGCTCTCCTGCACCAAGTTTTCCCATGGCTAAAACAGCGTAGCCACTCCCTAATCCTGGCTTATTGACATCTAGCAATTTGATTTTGCTACTATTTTTTAGAAAAATCATAAGATAATCGACTGCAATAGATACTGCTTTATCAGCAAATTTTGATAATTCCTGGCTTACTGTAACAGAGGACAACCAACCTCCTAGATCTGCGAGACCTAAAGCAAGGGAGATCTGTTGTTTAGCAGTTCGGAGTACTGTCATAATGACATTTTCATCGCTGCAGTGACTAATGGATGCATCAATATATTGATTGATCGAATCAATACACTCTTTAAATCCCTTGTCTTTACAAAGAAAAATAATATGAGGATGATGGAGGGCAAGAGTCCTTAAATAAGGCGAAAAATAAAATACTGATCCGAGAAATGATAGAATCTGTCTATCTTGTGATAACTGAACTCTTTCTTGGACAGTTAAATGGGTTTCATTAAGAAAACTTTTCAAAAAAACACTTGACTCTACATAAGGAACTTCAGGCAACCTAATGAGTGGAGGACCAAGTAAAACTGATAGATCAGGATGAGTATTGCGCTTAATTGTGAAAATTCGACGATCGACTGTCATTCTATTCTAATAGAAATTAGATACTTAATCATTTTATGAAAAAAACTCAACTCTTTCAATCAAGCTTATCGAGAATTTTATTAACCGTTCGTTCTTCCTCATGACTCAATTCAGGAGTCGTATGATCAGACTTTTTGAACCAATAGTACCATGTACAAATAGATCCCAAAACTAAAACTCCGAATGGACTGGACCACAATATCATTGTATGAAGCCCAAATACTGGCTTAAGAAGAATAAACTCTCCATATCGGGATACTAAAAATGAAAGGATCTGTTTATTCGATTTTCCATACTGTATTTGCTTCCTTACAAGGTTCCGCAAATCTACTGCTATCTCAGCATGAGAATCATAAAGAGACTGATTTTGACAAACTACACATCTAAGCTGTTTGAATAATAAATGTGCACGGATCTCATTTGTTTCTGATATTACAGTATCAACTCTCTTACCCCAAGCGAATGGAATAGGTCGAACCCCTAATAGTAAAAGAAAGATCAAAATTTTCTGTATCATCTATGCTATCTCTTGCTGATTTTGTTCCTTTTAAACAATAAGGAGAGCATAGCGCCGAACACCATAAAGACAGATCCTAACCAAATTAAGATAACTTGCGGTTTCCACCACATTTTTATAGAAACCGATTGATCCTCATTAATATCACCAATAGCTATATACAATTGCGAAAATCCAATTGTATGAATGGATGTCTCTCTTGTTGGCATTTTCTGAGTAAGATAAAATCTCTTAGCGGGTTCTGCAAAAGCAAAAAATTGGTTGTCTTTTGTAATATTCATCTTAATGACTTCCTCTCCAAAATTGGGTCCATTGCGGTATAGATAGTCAGAATAAGTAATCTCATAACCAGCCAATTTTATTGAATCACCGGGTTGCAAAAGAGTGCTTCTTTCTTGCTCAAAAGCAGTCGCGCAGACCACACCTAAAAGAGTGACTCCTATACCGAAATGTGCAAGGGGAGTTGCCCATAAAGTTATAGGAAAATTTAGTATTATATGAACTGAGCGTTTAACAGAAAGCTTTCCAATTCCCGAACGATGTATAAGACTCGCAAAAGAGCCAATTATCAACCAAATCGATAATCCTATTCCAAAGGGTGCAAGCCAGGGACCAGAATCAATGAGGGCTAGTGCAAAGGTGAAAGATAGAAAACTTGCTCCTAATGCAACATATAACCTTTGCAAAGCTCCGCGTGCATCCCCCTTCTTCCAGGCAAGAAGGGGCCCAAAAGGTATGACAATTAAAAGGGGAATCATCAGCGGACCTAATGTCCTATTAAAAAAAGGACCTCCTACAGAGATATTCATACCTGTGAAAGACTGATATACGAGGGGGTAAAGAGTGCCTATCAATACTGTAGCTGTTGCAGTGATCAGTAAAACATTGTTGACTATCAGTGTTCCTTCACGTGAAATAGGAGCGAAAAAACCACCAGTCTGTAACCGTCTACACCGAAATCCAAACAACAAAAAAGAACCGCCAACAAATATACAAAGAATAATCAGAATAAATAAGCCTCGTGTTGGATTAGTAACAAAAGTATGAATAGACATTAATATTCCAGAACGCACTAGAAATGTACCAAGCAATGAAAGAGAAAAAGTTAAGATAGCAAGCAGGATAGTCCATATTTTGAGCGCTTCACGCTTTTCCATTACCAGTGCTGAATGTAGTAAGGCTGTACCTGATAGCCAAGGCAATAGTGATGAATTTTCAACAGGATCCCAAAACCACCATCCCCCCCATCCTAATTCGTAGTAGGCCCAGTAAGAACCTACAGAAATACCAGCTGTAAGAAACATCCAAGACACTAAAACCCACGGTCGTACCCATCGTGCCCAAGCAGAATCAATTTTACCATCTATCAAGGCAGCAATTGCAAAGGAAAATGTGATCGAGAATCCAACGTATCCTAGATATAGAATTGGTGGATGTATTGCTAATGCCAAATCTTGAAGAATAGGGTTTAAGTCTTTCCCTTCAGGTAAGGGATTTTGGCGAGCAAACGGATTAGATGTAAAAATAATAAACAATAGAAATATGGATAAAATGACTGCCTGAATCCCCTGAATATTGGCTTTTAGTTTTATCGGCAAATTCGATCCGAACATTGTGACAGAAACTGAAAACAGAGAGAGAATAAAAACCCACAGAAGCATAGATCCTTCATGATTCCCCCAAAGAGCAGTAACCTTAAATAAGATTGGCATAGTAGAATGAGAATTTTTCCAGACATTTACAACTGAAAAATCAGAGGTTGCATATGCCCACGTCAGGGCAAGAAACGAGGCAGAAATAAAAAAGAAAATACTAAAACTACTTGTATTACCGGTCTTCATGAGTTTATAATTTTCTGTCAAAGTCCCTAAAATGGGTAATACAGACTGAACTAATGCCAAAGAAAAAGCGACAACAAGTGCAAAATGTCCTAACTCAATAATCACTTCCTGTCCTTTACTTGAGTTTCCAAACTTCTTTTCTTAAATCCGAAAATTCTTTTGGAGAGTAATTTTCATCATGCTTTGCTAAGACCATCTCTGCAAGAAAAACCCCCTTTTCATTGAGATGCCCTTCGATGATTATGAGCTGATTTTCACGAAAAAGATCAGGAAGAATATCATTAAATAAAACAGAAATAGAATTTCTTAAATCTGTAAGCACAAATGAAACCTTGATTCCTTCTAACTTTTGAACTGATCCTTTCTTTACTAAACCCAATAAACGTATACGGTCACCAACTGGGATATTCCTCTCTTTGAATTCACTGATGCTCATAGCATAAGAAAGTCCATCACGCAGTGCAAATAAGGTTAGACCAACTGCTGTAAAGATGACAATGCCTACACCTAATATCCAAAATAGACGGTATTTCTTGCGTGTCATTTTGGGAGACTTTTGCCTTTGCTCAGTGTCATTGCATTGCTAAAGTGAAAGTATGAAAGACTGGCCTTAGGCAGCTATTCAAAGGAAGTTCTTAAGAGAGATGACAGTCTTTCAATTTGAAGATCAATAAATTTACTTGACTTTATTGATTCTGGGATGATGGTATCAACTTTCATCCATATTTCAAGAGATTCATTCAGTTTTCCTTCTTGCTCTAATGCAAAAGCTAGATGTGATTGCGCAACTACATCATTGATATTCCAAGATAGAGCTTCTTTGAAAAGAGTTTTTGCCTTATCGGATACGATACCATGATTGATCAGTGTCAATTGTGCGCCAAGACGAGAAAGTAAGTATCCTGAACGGCCCTTTAATCGTATCAGATTTCGGAGTGCTCTTCTAGCTTCCGATGGATAGTTATTCATTTCATAATAGTTAGCTAATACATTCCAGCCACGGGCATCATTTGGATTTTTTTTCAAAATATCTTCAATCGTTGCGACAAGAATTTCGATTTTCGAAGTGCTTGTTGCTATTTTTTTCTGTGATGACAAAGGAACATCTGATCTTAAAGGATCTCCGACGATTGTGTAGAGGATCAGTGATACAGTCGGAATCATAATCAAAACTAAACTACTCCCACAATATACTGGCCATCTTGGAGATGGTTGAAGGGGATTATTCTTTGATTCAAAGGCTACTTCTTCGATTAAACGCCTAGCAATCTCAGTTCGTTCAGCCATCAATACGTCTGTAGATAAAGAATTATTTTTTGTTTCTATCCTATTATTAATTTCTCTTAGTTGCATACGACGAAATTCTATTCTTTCTTTGCTAGAAAAGAAGACTTCAGAATCGTGTGACATCGGTAGAAGGATCAAAAAAGTGGCTCCTAACAATATTAGTAAAATAATCAGCCAAAATACCATTCTTTAATATCTCCTTAAGTAAGCTTGGCCTCATTAGAATAGTTTGATGCTTAATGATAATGATACCAATCCAAATGAGACTAGGCTGTCAAAAAAGTCTTATAAAAATCAAAAAATATAGACTTCTCCGAAGAGAGCTATGGGTATCTAGAATTAAAGCGTAGAGGATATCGGTACAGTGCAACCAATTGTCTGTATGAAATGGGGAAACACGTTTCGGATTTCGTCAATCGTCTCTGGTCAATGAATATAGTCAAGGAATTGCTCCTGCAGTTATCATTGAGCAATAAATTAAATATCCCGGAAAGCGTAGCATGGACTCCCTGGAAAAAATATATTTGGAAAGCTGGTCTGGCAGATTTGTATGGAGGTCTGGAGACATTTTCTTTTTTGATTTGGATATGATTGATTGATGTCTTCTTTTCTTTTGAACCAGAACCAGAACGTTAATGTGTTATCTACAACTGGACGAAACCCGAATACCCTTTATTTCAGGGTTCCATTTGGTAAATTCGTTCATATTTTCGATAATTTTGATGCGAATACTGCACTTATTCTCGCTCAATATATCTCATGAGTGGACTATCAATCTGATACCGCATTAACAATTTCTTTTACAAGTACAGGGAAACCTGATCTTAACGAATCTGCTATAGATCAATGGCCCGTTAAATTGAGATTGAAAAGAAACATGTGCGTCCCAAAAAATCGATTACAGACTACTGGCAATAAACAATAAGGTCTTAAGCTAAGCTTAAGCATCTGAGTGTTTAAATCTATGAAAACAACTATCGGGAAGGCATCTGATAACCTTCTTGATCGTTTCTTTTCGATTTTTCTAATGTTGTCTTAGTCACAAGAAGTTTGCGCGGCTTGGGAATCGTAACGACGTGCGGGAGAGAAGAGGGCGAAAGCAAAATCTGTTTTAGCAAACGAATTGAGGCCTTGCCATCTTGATTCAAGTCATTATCATCTTGGAAGGTCAAGATAGCTTTTTGAGTTCTTGATCCATAGAGTCCATCGATTGTTCCGATATAATATCCACGAACTAAAAGTTCTGACTGAATCTCACGCATCAATTTTTTTGTTGATTCTTGTTCCAGACAAATCTCATGCGAGATGAGTCGATCCCTAATCGTCGAAGTATGCTTATGCTCACTCCTTGTTTTCAGAAAATGAGCGTTCCTTGTGACAAATAAGGGAGAAGGATGTCGTTCTGATTGGAACAAAAGCGCGTTGGAAAATATCATCGTCATCACGAAAAAAGAAAGAAAGGAAATGAAAAGGAATATCAGATCCTTTCTTAATAATTTTATAAATATAATTTTGAACAATTCACTTGATCTCTGATATTTAGGCCTGTCCACAATCAATTCTAATATTTCCTGAGTTAGAAAGAAAGCATTTAGAAATAAGCTAAGCCATAATATTAAAACTAAAACACAGCCATTATTTATTAAGTTCTTTCTTCTCCATACATATAGTGATTATGAAACAAAATTATCACCTTTGAAATAAGACCCTACTTCTCTAAAAAAGAAGAGATCCGTTCAAATTATCAAAACAGGCTTCTGATTCAATTCAAAATTACCGTATCGCAATCATGCGATTGTGGATCTCAGTTTCCTAGGGTTATCCAGAGGCAGAGGAAGTTACTATGAAAAAAAAGTTATAAAATGATATATTCTTTATTACCAGAATGATTGATATTAATTAAGAAGAGTTAAGGTTTCACTCTTGCGATGAGAGAAATTTCCCCCCAAAAACAGCATGCAGGTCCTTGGAGTATTCCTAATCTTCTGACTTATGCCCGAATTGCGATTGTTCCAGCAGTCGTCTTATGTTTTGACTTGTCCGAGCGAATGAATTCTTCAGATATAGAACGTTGGTATGCCCTCGCATTGTTTGTATTCGCCAGCATTAGTGATTTTCTTGATGGATTTCTAGCGAGAGTCTGGAAGCAAACTTCTTCCCTTGGTCGTATTCTTGATCCGATCGCAGATAAGCTTCTCATTTCTGTCTCTTTATTACTGCTCGCAGCCGATGGTACAATAGCAGGTTTCTCTATATGGGCAGCAGTTGTTATCCTCTCACGCGAAATTTTGGTTTCTGGCCTAAGAGAATTTTTAGCAGATATCAAAGTTGGTATTCCTGCAACTCAGCTAGCAAAATGGAAAACAACACTGCAGATGATTGCGATTGGTTTTCTTATTGTTGGACCTGCAGGAGATAAAATATTACCAAGATCAACAGATATAGGACTCGCTTTACTTTGGATTTCAGCTATTGTGACATTATACAGTGGTTATGATTACTTTAGTTCTGGATTAAAGCAGATCATAGGAGAATAGAATAAATCATTTCAATTCCCCTTATGAATTCTCCTCAGAAAAAGAAGGGCCGTTAGTATTTTTACTGACTTTCGGTCATCGAATCTGTAATTAGTGCGCTGTTAGTAATGCTTCATCTCTAGAAGATTGTTTCGTGGCGAGTACACTCGACTTTGTGTCTTCTTCGATTGCCTCGGGTATAGTTACACACGCATGCGGTAAGACTTCATCTAGATGACTAACAGGAATAATTTCCAGAGTATTCTTTACATTCTCTGGAATCTCGGAGAGATCCTTCACATTATCCGTAGGTATTAGAACCTTCTTAATACCACCTCGCAGGGCAGCCAAGAGTTTTTCTTTAAGACCACCGATTGAAAGTATACGGCCCCGTAAAGTGATCTCACCTGTCATGGCGACATCTGCTTTTACTGGAATTCCAGTCAACATGGAAATAATAGTTGTTGCCATAGCTATACCAGCAGAAGGACCGTCTTTTGGGGTTGCTCCTTCAGGAACATGCACATGAATATCATTCATTTCAAATAATGTTGGTGCAATACCAAAATCAACTGATCGCGAACGAACATAACTAGCCGCTGCTGAAATTGATTCTTTCATTATATCACGCAGGTTACCGGTCACAGTCATCTTCCCTTTACCAGGCATCATGATACACTCAATCGTTAGGAGTTCACCACCAACCTCAGTCCAGGCTAATCCCGTTGCAATGCCAACTTGATCTTCTGTATCAACCTCACCAAAACGAAAACTCTGAACGCCAAGATAATGAGGTAAATTACTAACGGTGATTTTAACATTCTTCTTTTTTGTTTTCAAAATCTCAGTAACAACTTTTCGTCCAAGAGTTGCAAGATGACGTTCCAGATGACGAACCCCTGCTTCACGAGTATAAAGTCGAATAACATTTCGCAACGCCTTATTTTGAATAGTCCATTCACCAGATTCGAGTGCATGGCTCTCGATTGTTTTCGGAATAAGATGACGGCTAGCAATCTCCATTTTTTCATCTTCAGTGTAGCCCGAAATTCGGATAACTTCCATCCGATCGATCAGAGGGGTAGGAATATTCAGCGAGTTTGCTGTGGTAACAAACATCACGTTTGATAGATCATAACCAATTTCCAAATAATGATCACCGAAAGAATTGTTTTGTTCAGGATCTAAAACTTCTAATAAGGCGGATGAGGGATCACCGCGAAAATCCTGGCCGATTTTATCAATTTCATCAAGTAGAAAGAGCGGATTAGCTTTCTTAGCCTTTTTCATGGACTGAATTATTTTACCTGGCATAGAACCAATATAAGTCCGTCTGTGACCTCGAATTTCAGCCTCATCACGCACTCCACCTAAAGACATACGAACAAATTCACGTCCTGTAGCTCTGGCTATGGACTTACCTAACGATGTTTTACCTACCCCTGGAGGGCCAACAAGGCATAAAATAGGTCCTTTTATTTTGTTAGAACGAGTTTGAACTGCTAAAAATTCGATGATCCGCTCTTTGATTTTTTCTAGACCATAATGATCCTCATCAAGAATCGATTCGGCCATCTTTAAATTTGTCATAACGCGGCTTTTTTTACTCCATGGAATACTCAAAATCCAGTCAAGATAGTTGCGTACAACTGTTGCCTCGGCAGACATAGGACTCATTTGCTTAAGTTTTTTGAACTCAGAACTGGCCTTTTCACGAGCTTCCTTAGACAATTTAGTTTTTTTGATCTTTTCTTCTAACTCGCTAATTTCATCATGGCCTTCCTCTCCATCACCGAGCTCTTTTTGAATCGCTTTCATTTGCTCATTGAGATAATATTCACGCTGAGTTTTTTCCATTTGTCGTTTCACACGACCACGAATCCGCTTTTCAACCTGTAAAATAGAAATTTCAGATTCCATCATGTCTAGAATTTTTTCTAAACGCTCCTTGATACTAAAAAGGCTTAAAATTTCCTGCTTGTTAGATATCTTAACAGCAAGATGAGATGCAACTGTATCAGAAAGCTTTTTGTATTCTTCAATTTGAGATACTGCGGTCGCTACCTCTGGCGAAATCTTCTTATTCAGCTTTACATAATTTTCGAACTCACTGGAAACTGAACGCGCGAGAGCCTCAATTTGAACCTCATCTTCCTCTACATCCTGAACTGGAACAACGTAGGCTTCATGATATTCATCATGGTTTGTGAACCTTGAAACAGAAGCACGCTCATGTCCTTCTAACAAAACTTTTACAGTACCATCAGGTAATTTAAGCAACTGTAAAACAGTTGCTAGTGTACCTATATCATACATAGCAGAAGGAGAAGGATAATCATCACTAGCATTTTTTTGGGTCAGTAATAAAATTTTCTTATCTGTTTGCATAACTTCCTCAAGAGCTGCAATTGATCGCTCTCGACCTACAAAAAGTGGCACAATCATGTGAGGAAATACCACAATATCTCTCAAGGGTAGAACTGGAACAATTCCACCATTAGCGTCAAAGTCAATCTCTTTTTTAGCATCTTCTGTCGCCATTTGGGTTTTCCTTAAACTTCTTTTGCCATGAGACTTGATTTTTAGGACTCTATGTGAGGTTTTTCACTTCTAAATATCTAAATCCTAGATTTGGATATTGCATTCAAGTCTTATTTTTTAACGATGATCACGATACTTAAACTCAATTAGGAATCATAATGTGGGAACTGGTATAAAAACTTCAAGCATCTTTTTAAGATCAACTGCGGTTTGTGTATCCTTGCAATATTTTATCCCTTTTCTACTTTTAAAGAAAATCGTATTGAATACATACATTAAAACTGTTGAATCGAAGATTATGATATATCATTTTTTCCTCAGAAATAGAGTCAACTTGATTACTGACCGAAAGATTGATAGGTTATGATGGTCTTTTACAGCTTTAAAATAGATTGAGCATGTGGATGAAATTGCAATCAATCATACCTTTCACTCAACTATGAGAAAATTCGATCCCCAATATTATGACATTGCAATAGTCGGAGGCGGCCTTATCGGTATAATTACTGCCCTCCGGATTGCCGATCTCTGCGAACAAAAAGATTGGAGAATGGTTTTTATTGCTCCCAAAAACGAACAGACAGATAATCGAACAACAGCGCTTTTTATGAAATCAATCAAGATGATTGACAAGTTAGGTGTTTGGGAAGCTTGTCACTCTCACTCTTCGCCTTTAAAAATCATCCGTATAATTGATGATAGATCACGACTGATAAAAACACCTATTATTGAGTTCAATGCAAAAGAAATGAATCAAGAAGCTTTTGGATATAACATACCGAATTCCATTTTTTTGAAAGCTCTAAATAATCAATTGTCTCTCTATAAGAAGCTCTATAAAAAGAGTTTTCAATCTATTGATGAGCCTCTCATTGGCGCAGAATCAACAAGAAAAAGCATGATGCTGACTCTTAAAAATAGGAATAGAATTAATGCACGTTTTGTTATAGCGGTCGATGGGAGGCGTTCTCTTTTACGAGCAGTTTCTAATATTGATTGTCATGAATGGCAATATGAACAAACTGCCCTGACATTCTCGTTTCAACATGAGCTACCACATAATTTTGTTTCCAACGAGTTCCATACAAAAAGTGGACCAATAACCCAGGTACCACTACCAAAGAATCATACCTCGCATCACCGTTCTTCTCTAGTTTGGGTTACCAAACCAGATAGAGCCTACCAATTAAAGGCTTTATCCCATATCACTCTTTCTAGAAATCTAGAAATTGCGCTGCATTCTATACTTGGCAAGGTTGTCATCGAAGAACCGATTCAGAGTTATCCAATTTTAGGAATGACTGTTAAAAGCTTTGGCTCTAACCGTGTTGCTCTAGCAGGAGAGGCTGCGCATGTTCTTCCTCCTATTGGAGCACAAGGTCTCAATCTTGGGTTACGCGATATTGACGACCTCACATCAGCTATTAAAACTACCACAGTAGGAGATTTTTTAAACATCAAAAACGTGATTCAGACCTATAACAAGGCCCGTAAAGTTGATGCATCTTTAACGACTTCTTGTATCGATATTCTCAACCGTTCATTGCTCAATAATTCATTGCTAGTTCAGTTAACACGTGTATTGACACTGTCTTTAGCTCAAGAAAGCTCAATACTGAGACGATTCTTGATGCATTACGGCATGGGAAACAGATGTTAAATAAAATAGAAAGAAACTGATTCCTAAATATCTTATAGAAAGTCCTGATCTTTAAGTATCTAACTAGATCACGTTTTTAAAAGTGATTGGTCAGTGCAGTGGTCGGGGCAGCAAGATTCGAACTTGCGACCCCCTGGTCCCAAACCAGGTGCGCTACCATACTGCGCCATGCCCCGCTATCATAAAAAACTCCCATTTCATTCTTAACAAGAGAGTATGCAGAGTCAATATAGTCAGGAGAAAAGAATACAAATACACCTAAGGATGATTAGCGATGAAAGCATTGTACAAAGTTATCAACAATCCTTTCACTAATTATAAATAAAAAACTAGAAGAACGTTTCTCCTAAAACTTCTATTGTTGAGATTTCTGATTAGATTCTTCATGAGAATCTTTAAAGAATCGAAAGAATTCTGAATTGGGTGACAATAAGAATGTTGTATTTGAACTTTGCAACGCTGTTCGGTAGGCTGCCATCGAACGGTAAAACTCAAAGAATTCAGGATCTTTATTGAAGGCGTTAGCGAAAATAGAATTTCGTTCTCCCTCTCCCTGGCCTCTTAAAATCTCAGCTTCTCGCTGTGCTTCTGCTTTAATTTCAACGACCTGACGGTCAGCTTCTGCAGTAATCCGTCGAGCTGCTTCTTGGCCGCGGGCACGAAGACGTTCAGATTCTGCATAACGTTCAGCTTTCATACGCTCATAGGTTTGGGCTGAGACTTCTCTTGTTAAATCTGTTCGTCGAATTCTAACATCCACAATTCGAATACCGAGATTATCAGCTTCTGGCCTTATTTGAGATCGAACTTCAGACATCATAGCAGTCCTTTCTTTTGACAAAGCTGATTCGAAACCGCGCAAACCATAAGTCTTACGAAGAGCTGCATCCAGACGTGTCCTTAAACGAGATTCTGCTGAGCTTATAGAGGCAGAGACTTGCTCTCTAAACCGACGTGGATCTGAAATCTTGTAAGTCATAAAAGCATCAACCTCGTAGAACTTACCGCCGGAAACCTGAACACGAATATCATCAAGATCAAATCTGAGCAAACGGTCCTCAACGATCTGGATTGAATCAAGACCCATAACAGAAAAGGGAAGCTTGAAAAATAATCCCGGTTTTTTTTGAACACGCTTAATTTCCCCAAACCGCAAAACGATGGCTTGTTCGCGTTCGCTGACAACAAACACAGACCCCCAAAACAACAAGGCCATCAATCCTATGATTCCCAGAAACAACGCTGAGCGATTACTCATTAATCCGAACCTTTCGACTGTTTTCTGATTTCAGGTAGTGGTAAATAAGGAATAACACCTGTTTCCTTATTCTCTATGATCACTTTATTGGAGCCAGCTAAAACAGACTCCATTGTTTCGAGAAAAAGGCGTTTGCGTGTCACTTCTGGTGATAGAGCATATTGCTCATAAACAGATAGAAAACGATCTGCCTCACCCTTTGCTTCTTCCACAACACGGTTCTTATAAGCTGCTGCATCTTCTCTGATTTGCGCTCCTTCACCACGAGCGATACCAAGCTCTTTATTTCGGTATTGATTCGCCTTTTCCTGAAACTCATCTTCGTTTTGTTCAGCGCGTTGAACTTCATCAAAAGCGTCAGCAACTTCGGAAGGGGGAGCAACATCTTCAATGTTAAGAGCACGGATTGTGATACCTGCGCTATAATCATCTAGTTTTTCTTGAAGAATGGCACGAACAGACTCTGATATTCCCTGACGATCGTCACGGAAAATATCCTGTGCAGGACGGCGTCCGACAATTTCACGCATCGCACTCTCAGCAACGTCTTCTAACATTCCCTCTGGATCGTTGACATTAAACAGAAACGCTTTGGGATCATAAACAGAATACAAAACAGAAAATGCGACATCAACTATGTTTTGATCACCTGATAACATCAATCCTTGTCGTGAACGGCCAGTCGATCCGATATTAACTTGGCGTTCAACGATTTTCACTTTTTCGGCATACTCGATTGGCCAGAATGCAAAGTGTAAGCCAGCCTCATTGACACTATCACGAGGCTTTCCAAAAACTGTCTCAACAGCCACTTCATCTGCTTCTACCTGATAGGAGGAGTATAAAATATAAACTCCAAGGATGATTGTGAGAAAAAAAATAAAAGCCAAAAGCGAAAACTGACCACCAGATCCACCACCGCCTAATATCATTCTTTTTAAATTCTTCTGCCAGCGCCCTAATATTTCTTCTAAATTAGGATGTTGACTCTCACCAGCAGGTTGGTCTCCTCGTGGAGACGGTCCCCAAGGTCCGCCATAATCACGGGCAAAAACACCATTTTTCTGTCCCGCGCTGGTCTGATGATTGAGGGGCATCTATTGTCCTTGTTTTGGAGTTAGGGCAAGGCATTTTATGCAAAGCCCTTTGAATCAATGATTTATTTTATAGAGTTTATCACTCTTGCTTTCAATAATGATTATTTCAATTGCTTTTAAAACTTGTGATTGAACCCTCTTACTGATGGTTAACAGCGCTGATAAACACAATGTTCAGTTCCAGCAGTGTCAAGATTACTCTTTGGAAGGGCCTGATAGGAAACTTCACGCCATATCTCTTTATCCATATGGGGAAACATGGTATCTCCAACTGGTTCCGCATCAACTTTTGTGAGATACAAAATGTTTGCATATTCCATTGCTTGATGATAGATATCGCCTCCTCCTGCAATTGAAATTGAATTTCTACCTGTTCTTTTTGCAATAGATTTAGCTGTCTCAATTGCTTTTTCCAGCGATGTAACTGTTAACACTCCCTTATAATACCATCTTGTATTACGAGTAACGACTAAAGTTGTTCGTCCAGGAAGAATTGAATTAATAGATTCAAAAGTTTTACGTCCCATAATCATCGGCTTTCCAATAGTTAGCTGTTTGAAAACCTTTAGATCAGAAGATAAACGCCAGGGCATAGACCCGTTTGCACCAATCACCCCATTTTTTGCAACAGCAGCAACTATAGCAATATCAATATTCATCGATCCCTTCCTATACAGCTACAGGTGCCTTGATATGAAAATCAGGTGTGTAGTTACGGATTTCAAAATCTTCATATTCAAAGGAAAAAAGATCTTTAATATCACGCTTGATATAAAGTGAAGGCAATTGTCTTGGTTGTCTACTTAATTGCTCATTTGCTTGTCTGAAATGGTTGGAATACAAATGCGCATCGCCCAATGTATGGATAAAGTTTCCTGGTTTTAAGTCACATACTTGGCTAAGAATAAGTGTTAACAAAGCATAGGAGGCTATATTAAACGGAACACCTAGAAAAATGTCACCTGACCGTTGATAAAGCTGACAAGATAAATGTCCATCCATTACATAAAATTGAAACAGACAATGGCAAGGTGGAATTGCCATTTCATCTATCATATCAGGATTCCATGATGATACAATTAGGCGACGAGAATTGGGTTGAGAGCGAATTTTTTCAACGAGATTGCTCATCTGATCAACTGTTCTGCCTGATGGTGTTGGCCAACTTCGCCATTGAACACCATAAATGGGACCTAATTCACCGTTTTCGTTAGCCCATTCATCCCAAATAGAAACGCCATTTTCATTCAGAAAATTAATATTAGAGTCCCCTTTTAGAAACCATAATAATTCATAGATCACGCTCCTTAAATTTAGTTTTTTTGTTGTCAAAGCAGGAAAACCATGAGTGAGATCAAATCTCATCTGATAGCCAAAGATTGAACGAGTTCCAACTCCTGTTCGATCTTGTCGATCATTCCCTTTCAAGAGAACAGTTTTCATAAGATCAAGATATTGGCGCATTTATACGATGATATTTTCTTCTTTAAAGAATCAACATAAGAAAAGTACATTAAAAATCTCAAACTGTCTCTTCATCAATTAAAATTTATATTAGCTCTTTCAAACATATCATTGTGTTAATTTATCCTCAGGAACAGGGTCATATCTCGTTTTCCAGTTGATTGAATAACAAGGATTACATCGAAAAACTCTTTTGATAGAGAGCATACTACCATAAACCAAACCATGTCTTGCAATCGCTTCATATCCATATTCTGAGCATGTAGGAATAAAGCGACATGAATTCCCGATAAAACTACTAAGTGTTAGCTGATATAAACGCACAACAGCAACGCCCAATACTCGTCCTAGCGTTTTTCGCCATGGTCCACGATAGTTACGTGTATATTGTTCACATCCCTTCAAGACAATAATATTCCTTGTTTAAAATCAACCTTTATGAGAGAGAGCCTGTTGTAGCGCTTCAATAGTCGCATCAAAAACTAACAAAACGGAAGGATGGCGTACAGGATAATCACGAACTGGCTCTAAAAATTTAAAATCGCAGAACTTGCCTTCTGGTAGAATACCATTTTTTTGGAGCATGGAATCCATTTTCTTACGAAGAGAAATCAAATCATCAAGAGATGAGTCAACGACACAAAAAGAAAAAATAGAAGCGGATGCCTTCCCCAAAGCACAGGCTTTTACATCATGAGCATAGTCGGAGACTAAACCATTATCGACTTTAATTTGAACAGAAACAGTTGAACCACAAAGCTTTGAGTGTGCTCTGCCTATGCCATCTGGAAACTCTAGTTTTCGTGAACAGTTGATTTTTCTAGCATATTCAAGTATTTTTGTATTGTAAACTGAACTGATGCTCATTCATTCTCAATATGAAAATTTTATTTTATGATTTTAGCATAGTAATTTGTTATTAGCAAGCTATTTTCAATTCTTGTTTATACTATATACTAGAAGTTCTGGGCTTATCTTAACATCACGATAGAAATTAGTCATTATAATGGGAACTCTGTAGCCTAAAAACCCAAGCTTATAAGCAGCTCTAAATATTCAGCGTGCCTTTTATGTGGAATTCAACTTGATATGGATCTCCGTAATTAAGAAGATGCTTAAGCAGGAGTTTTCCATGGATCAAATAGTGAACAAAAAAAAGAGTATTGCGAGAACAAGCATCAGTGATACGTTAAAACAACAAATCCAACCAAGTCCAAGTCGTGAACAAGTGGAAGAAGCTATTCGTACTTTGTTATTATGGACAGGTGATAATCCACAACGCGAAGGCTTAAAAGATACTCCAGCCCGTGTTGCGAAAGCCTATACTGAACTCTTTTCAGGATATAAAGAAAATCCAGATACGATTCTAGATCGCACGTTTGAAGAAGTGGCTAATTATGATAGTATTATTATTATGCGTGATATTAGCTTTTTCTCGCATTGTGAACACCATATGGTTCCGATAATTGGTAAGGCCCACGTTGCCTATCTACCAGATGGTCGTGTTCTTGGCCTATCAAAGATAGCGAGAGTGATTGATATCTATGCTAAAAGACTTCAGACTCAGGAAGGTATGACAGCCCAGATCGCTTATAAAATCCAGGAAGTTTTAAAACCACGTGGTGTTGCCGTCATGCTTGAAGCCGAACATATGTGTATGGCTATGCGAGGCATTCGCAAAAAAGGATCAACCACATTGACAACAACATTTACAGGCGGGTTTAAAGATAATCGACAAGAACAACTCAATTTTATTGCTCAACTCAACAGAACCTCTTCCCCAGAGAACGAAATTAAATGATACATGATCTTAATATACCATCTTACATGCTCATTTTTGTTTCGATAAGGATAAATGTGGATGATGGATTAATTTTTGTGAAAAAAGTGAGCGATTGTAACCCTTTAATGATAGCTTTTATGAGTTAATAATATTTACGATTGACACTAGAAACACGAGATGTTTATTTCTCTAATCAATCTCAGAAATCGCTATGGCATAACATTTGTCAATCTATTAGCTGTCCATGATGACTCTGATCAAAACAGTAAACAACAATCAAAGGATATGCATCGGCTTGCCATAAAGGGGGTAAATCTTGATTTTATCAAAAATTATCAACAGATAAAAAACACTTTTTAGCTAATAGTACAAGATAATTTAAAACTATTTTATTCCTTCCAAGAGAGCCGTCGCTTAATCTTAACTCATCTCATCCTTTGATGAAGGATGGTCGGAGTAGTAGGATTTGAACCTACGACCCCACGCCCCCCAGGCGTGTGCGCTACCAGGCTGCGCCATACTCCGAAAAATGATCTTACCGTTTAAAAACGGTATTTATCGTGTCCGATCTAACAAGTGTTTACACTCAAGTAATTCAGTAAGGGCAGAATGTAATGTTTCTTTGACGAAATTATCCTCTTTGTTTAGCGATTCATTTTCTACTATCTCAGAGACTCGCATAGCTTGTTTTTCAGGTGGCATGGAATCTGATATGATCAGATCATTATTCTGAAATATAGAAAGAACAAAGCTCTCACCTCGTTCTCTGAAAATCCTTTGAACGGCTTTGATTGTGTAACCCTCAAAATATAAAAGATACCGAATGCCTTTGAGTAACTCAACATCAATAGGACGGTAATAACGACGTCCACCAGCTCGCTTCATCGGTTTAATCTGATGAAATCGTGTTTCCCAAAATCGTAAAATATGCTGAGGAAGATCAAGAGATCTGGCAACTTCAGAAATTGTCAGAAACGCTTCAGAGTCTTTAGTTAGATGCATGAACTCAATCATCCTGAAATTGTTAAATTAATAATTATAGCTTAGACTTATTCTTTGTATCGACTAGCTCTTTTAGTATCGTAGATGGCTTAAAGACCATCACACGCCTTGGGGTAATAGAAACTTCCTGACCCGTTTTGGGGTTACGACCAATCCTTTCATTTTTTGATCGAATAAAGAATGTTCCGAATGAAGACAATTTAATTGATTCACCACGCTCAGCCGCTTTGCAAATTTCTTCAATGACGCATTCAACTAAATCAGCCGATTCTGAGCGAGATAAGCCAAATTTATTGTAAACAGATTCAAACAATCCAGAACGAGTTAAAGTCTTAGATTTCATCTTTTTCTCCCAAACAGCGATACATAGAAGATACGCTTCGCTGCCAGTTTACAAACTACTTTAACATCAACTTATCATTTTACCAACGCACTATAAGTGCACCCCAAGTAAACCCTCCTCCCATCGCTTCGATCAAAACTAAATCACCCTTCTTCAATCGTCCATCTTTACGAGCAACATCAATAGCTAAAGGGATAGAGGCGGAAGATGTATTTCCATGTTGATTAACAGTGATCACAACTTTTTTTGAATCAATATTCAGCATCTTAGCAGAGGCATCAATAATACGTTTGTTGGCCTGATGAGGAATAAACCAGTCGATAGAATCAGAATCTAATCCTGTCGCTTCAAAAGCTGACTCGACAACATCACGAATCATTCCTATAGCATGTTTAAAGACTTCACGACCCTGCATACGTAAATGGCCCACAGTCCCTGTCGTTGAGGGACCCCCATCAACATAAAGTTTTCCTTTATGAGAACCATCTGAGCGCAAATGATTGGTAAGAATACCGCGATCATCCATCATCCCATTACACTCTTGAGCTTCTAAGATAATAGCACCAGCACCATCACCAAATAAAACACATGTAGTGCGATCCTGCCAATCTAGAATACGTGAAAAAGTTTCAGCGCCAATCACAAGTATGCGTTTGGCTTGACCAGATTTAATATAAGTATCTGCAGTAGTCATAGCAAAAACAAATCCTGTGCAGACAGCCTGCAGATCAAAAGCTGCACCATGTTTCATACCAAGACGGTTCTGTATCTCAACAGAAGTAGCAGGAAATGTATTATTAGGGGTTGATGTTGCTAAAATAATAAGATCAATGTCATCAGGAATCAATCCACAATCCTTGAGGGCTAAACGAGCAGCACGCTCTCCAAGAGAGGCCGTTGTTTCACAACTATCAGCAATATAACGTTGTTCAATACCCGTACGTTGAACAATCCATTCGTCGCTTGTCTCCATCTTTTGCGCTAATTGATCGTTTGTAACAGAGTGTTTAGGCGTTGCGGCTCCTGCACCTAATACGACTGAGCGTATCATTCAGATTGCCTTTTGCGGTTCAATTACATCAAATTTTGCTTGATCCAAATCATAAGCAATTTTTTTCTGTAATTGATTCGCTGCCATGTTACGCCCAACATCAATAGCGCTGGCAATACCTTCAGAGTCTGTACCACCATGACTTTTTATAACTATCCCATTAAGCCCCAAAAAAACACCTCCATTCATCTTACGTGGATCCATTTTTGTTTGAAGTTTCTGAAAAGCTGATTTTACGAAAAAAGAGCCTATTTTTAAAACTAGGGTTCGAGACATCTCATGATAAAGATTTTGCCTAAATTGACGTGCAGTTCCTTCAGCACTTTTTAAAGCAATATTTCCTGTAAACCCTTCAGTGACTATTACATCAGCAATGCCTTGTCCTAAATCATTGCCTTCAACAAAACCAACATATCGTAAACTAGACAAATTGTTTTTTTTAAGCTTTCGTCCTGCTTCACGAATCTCTTCTAGACCCTTCATTTCTTCAGAACCAATGTTCAGTAGTGCAACAGTGGGTTCATCATGAGAGAACAAAGAACGAGACATGGCACTCCCCATTAAAGCATAATCTACTAATTGATCAGAATCAGCACCAATATTGGCACCTACATCTAGTACAATACTCTCACCGTAGAGGTGTGGCCATACTGCAGCCAATGCAGGACGTTCAACACCTGGCATCATCCGCAGACAAAATTTTGACATTGCCATCAATGCTCCAGTATTGCCAGCTGATACCATGACCGCAGCCCGTGTTTCTTTGACGTCTTCCAATGCATTCCACATGCTAGAACGCCATCTACCGCGACGCAATGCTTGACTGGGTTTGTCAGTCATCGCTATTGAAACATCACAAGGTTTAAAATCGGATTTAGATTGTAAATTTTCAAATTTATTAAGTTCTGGTAATACCTGATCAGGTTCCCCATGAAGAATGTATCTAATTTCAGGATAGCGTTTGCATGAAAGGTCAGCTCCCTCTAATACAGTTGATGGGCCGTGATCTCCTCCCATCACATCCAGTGCTATCTTGATTTCTTGTGTCATATGATAGCGTTGGATTTCCTTTTATCTTTGGCCTAAAGGGCTACTGAACAACCCATCATGATTTCAACCTCGTCACTTAAATATAAAAAAGATCTTCTTAGCGAGGAAAAACATGACAAGCCTCATCATTTTCAATTTTATCTAAATCTAAAACCGTAAGGAGACGAAGACATCTCCGATAAAATCTTGCTGTTATTTTATTTAAAACTCCGCGTTTACCAATCCAGCTCCAGGTCAAATCAATTGATTGACACATTGAAAATAGAATTATTTTACGTTAATTTTCAAATAAAAAAAGCATAATTGTAGAAAATTTATATGATCTCATCAAGAAAGTAGATATTATCTACTAAATTCATCTTGGTTTTGTTTGAATAAGTCATAAAAAGAAAATTTTATATGCGAGAGCCTCTTTGTAAAAAAGATCTGAGAAGGTTGATAGCTGCAACATTCATTGCTGCCCCATTGATCCTTTCTGCCTGTCATAGCCCTCAAATGTTCTTTCATGGCTACCAACTAAACGGAGAAAGACTAGCACTTGTTCTAACAGGCTCATCCCGTGATCAAGTTTTGCTGTTGCTTGGTACACCCTCTCATACGATTCTCCAACCGGACAAAACCGAAACATTTTACTATATTATCCAAAAGAAAAAACAACAATTTTCTTTTCAGCGTCCACGACTCGTTGATCAAAAAGTCATCGCTATCTCTTTTACCAAAGGAGAAACTGTTAGGAAGATTGCTCATTATGGTCTCAAAGATGGAATAATTTTTGATTTTATAAGGCAGAAGACCCCGATAGAAGGGAATGATCTAAGATTCATCAATCGATTGCTCCACTCAAGAGAAGAGATCAGAAAACCAATGACTCTAATAAATGGTTGAATCGTATCAAAAAAAAGACCCCCACAGTTTTAAACCCTGTGGAGATCTAAAGTGAATTAGTGAGATAGAGCAACCAAAAGAAGTAAAGCTACAATATTGGTGATCTTAATCATCGGATTAATAGCAGGACCAGCTGTATCTTTATAAGGATCACCTACCGTATCACCTGTAACAGAGGCTTTATGAGCCTCACTACCCTTTCCATGCTTCACACCATTATTGTCTATAAAGCCATCTTCAAAAGATTTTTTGGCATTATCCCAAGCACCACCACCAGCTGTCATTGAAACTGCAACATAAAAACCAGTCACAATGACACCCAAGAGCATAGCGCCCAAGGCAGCAAATGCATTTGCAGGACTAGAGATGAAGCAAACAAAATAAAAGACTAAAATAGGGGATAGAACTGGTAGAAGGGAAGGAAGAATCATTTCTCTTATAGCTGATCTTGTTAGCATATCAACAGCACGTGCATAATCTGGCCTTGATAGCCCCTTCATAATACCAGGATCAGATTTAAATTGCCGACGGACTTCTTCAACGACAGCACCGCCAGCTCTTCCTACAGCAGTCATTGAAATACCACCAAAAAGGTATGGTAATAACCCGCCAAAGAGTAACCCAGACACTACATAAGGATTAGATAAATCGAATAAAGTATCAGCATTAATCCCGAAAAAAACTGAATTCTCCTCAGCTTGTAAAGAGAAGAATTTCAAATCTTCTGTGTAAGCACTAAAAAGAACCAAAGCTCCAAGACCGGCTGAACAAATTGCATAGCCTTTAGTCACTGCTTTTGTCGTATTTCCGACAGCATCTAGTGCGTCTGTCGTTGATCTTACTTTGTGAGGTAATTCAGCCATCTCAGCAATTCCACCAGCATTATCAGTAACAGGACCAAATGCATCCAATGCTACAACAAAACCAGCCAGTGCTAACATTGCAGTGACAGTGATGGCTATACCAAAGAGACCCGCGAGACTATAAGTCGTTAAAATTCCAGCAATTATAATAATGGCAGGCAAAGCAGTTGCTTCAAGTGAAATAGCCAAGCCTTGAATAACATTTGTACCATGACCCGTTAAAGATGCCTGAGCAATCGAACGAACAGGTCGGTAGCCAATACCGGTATAATACTCTGTAACCCATATGATCAAGCCTGTAATAATTAGTCCAGAAGTCATACACCAGAACAAATCAGAAGACGTAAAAGTCATACCGTTTACCATAGTGAACTCTTCTGATCCACCTATCCATCCAAATACGATGTATGCAAAGGCTAAAAAGGATAGAATCGCACAAGCGATAAACCCTTTATACAAAGCACCCATGACTGAATTGTTATCACCAAGACGAACAAAAAATGTTCCAATAATTGAAGTGATCACACACACAGCTCCTATAATAAGCGGTAGAGTCATCATCATACGTGCAGTTTCACCAACAAAGGAAATAGAAGCCAGAACCATTGTGGCAACAACGGTCACAACATAAGTTTCAAACAAATCGGCTGCCATACCAGCACAATCACCAACATTGTCACCAACATTATCAGCGATAGTTGCAGGATTTCGAGGATCATCTTCAGGGATACCGGATTCAACTTTACCAACAAGATCACCTCCAACATCAGCACCCTTGGTAAAAATGCCGCCGCCAAGACGAGCAAAAATTGAAATCAGAGAAGCACCAAAGCCAAGAGCAACCAATCCATTAATAACAGTACGGTCACCTTCTGGTCCCCCTACAAGATATCCCATCGGCCCAACAAGGATATAATAATATACTGTTACTCCAAGTAGCGAGAGACCAGCAACCAAGAGTCCGGTAATAGCACCAGACTTGAAAGCGATTTCTAATCCTGAACCAAGACTGATCGATGCAGCCTGAGCGGTTCGAACATTGGCACGCACAGAAACAAGCATACCAATAAATCCAGCAAGTCCTGAAAGCAAAGCACCAATCAAAAAGCCAAAAGCTGGTATAGCGCTTAGTAGGAGCCAAGCAATTATAAAAACTACTGTGCCAACTATTGCAATCGTCATATATTGGCGCACAAGATAAGCCTGTGCTCCTTCTTGAATAGCGCTAGCAATTTCTTGCATGCGCTCACTGCCGGAATCAGAACTTATAACCGACCTTCCAGCCCAGATAGCATAGATAATCGAGAGCAATCCACAAAAGATAGCAAGATAAAGAGGTTGCATATTCTCAAATCCTCGTGAAACTATTAGCTCTGTTATCCCGCTTCGTTATTTGGCCGGGTAGCGCAGAGCGATTGAAAAAAATAGCACGGCACGGAAGCTACAAAGTGCTACATGATGCTTGCGATCAACAGTTAGACAGAAAGTTCTAAAAATCAAGACATCAATGAGATTCATACATTATTTCTTATCAGAATCGAATCTCGTCCTTCAATTCCGGCCTCATTCGTTTCAAAAAAACTGAACGAAAGCGATCAAATTCGATGAACAGAAATCTTTTAAGAGTTGATGAAAAACAAGGATTAGGCTTGTACTTTGGGGGAACTCTTTAATCATATCAACTCTGTTGTATAACGCTAAGCTAATGACTGGATTAATATTAATTAGAAGTGCTTGTAAGATTGAAGAGATATTGAAATGGGTACGCCTTCACTCATCAGTAGAAAGGATCCTGGTGTCCCTTCTATTATTTCACCAATCGAAGTAACATCAACTCCCATTTCCTGAGCTTCTCTCCTGCAAAGATCAACATCACGATGATTAATACAAAATAAAGTCTGATAGTCATCGCCTCCCCCACAAATAGTATTCCAAAACTCATGATCATCTTCAATAACACGCTGAGCACTTTTTGATAAAGGAATACGGTCACGATCAATTCGAGCTAAAACACCCGAATTTACTGCAAGTTTACTACAATCTCCAATCAAGCCATCAGAAATATCTATTGAAGCGGTTGCAAAACGGTTCACGATTGAATTCACAGAAAACGGAGGCCTTGGCAACCGGTAACGATCGAGAAGAAAAGCATCATCAGAAACAGAAATTGATAATTCTCCTAGAGCCACTTTCAGACCTAATGCCGCATCACCAACTGTACCGGTAATCATGATCAAATCTCCTACCATAGCACCTGAACGAGTAACATAACGCTCTTCTTTTAAAGGGGTACCAAACATGGTTATAGAAACGCATAAACCACCTGGTGAACGATAGGTATCTCCCCCTGTGAGCGAGAGATTATAACGCTTATGATCAGCCTCTAAACCTTGAGCAAATTTCATTATGTCTTCCTCTTCCCAGTAATCAGGAACTCCCAGTGCCATTGAATACAAAATAGGTTTTGCACCTTTGGCAATAAGATCCGAGATATTTACTCTTAGGGATTTTTTTGCAATCATGGAAACAGGATCTGATCTGAAAAAATGAATACCTTCGTTGAGAGCATCTTGCGTCAGAATAAGATGGTGATTCTTTGGATCAAAAGTTAAAAAAGCTGCATCATCGGTCAAATAAAAACTTCCTTCATTGGACAGAGGAGCGAAGTATTTATTAATCCATGAGAATTCACCGTTCATGTTGAATATGAACCTTAATTATCCAACTCATAACCACGAATTGGCCTAGCTACTCGATCCAATATACCATTGATAACTTTGGGTTCATCACCGTCAAAAAACGCTTTTGCAACTTCTACGTATTCTACGATAACAACTTTGGCCACTACATCTTTCTTTTTGATCAGCTCGAAGACACCAGCCCTCAGTATAGCACGCATAGTCGAATCAATTCTTGAAAGCGGCCATTCATTACTAAGGGCATTGTTAATGACAGGATCAATCGTTTTTTGACCTTTAACAACACCAGATAACAGATAACGGAACCAACTAGCATCAGCCTCTAAATATGTATTACCATCTAATTCTTGCCCCAAACGAAAATTTTCATATTCTTCTATAGTTGCTTTGAGACCTGTGCCAGCAATGTCCATCTGGTATAAAGCCTGAACTGCGGATAAACGGGCAATACTTCTTTTGTTAGCTTGTTTCAACAAGGAACCGATCACGCAATTTGATCATATCCAAAACAACATGCGCCGCAGAACCGCCTTTATTTTTTCTTTTAGTCGATGCACGGGCAAAAGCCTGATTCTCATTTTCAACTGTCTGGATTCCATTACCTAGAGCAATACATTTAGAAGTTGTGAGATGAACGATTGCACGAGCTGATTCAAAAGCAACAATATCATAATGAGAAGTTTCCCCCCGCACAACACAGCCTAGTGTTATAAACCCATCATAATGAGTCCCACACCGCTGCATGCCAGTTAAGGCCATTGAAAGAGTAGGAGGAATCTCTAAAACACCTGGAACCGAAACTGATTCCCATGTTGCCTCAGAAGCCTTAAGAACCTGCTGCGCTCCGTCCAGCAACAATTTTGATATTTCTGGATAATAGATAGCATTAACAATTAAAATATGGGACATGATAAAGAATCAATGAAAATTGAAAGATTAGATGAGAAAACATGTAACCTGTTGAAAAGCAAGAAAAATATTAATCACTTTCTCTTGGTAGAGAAAGTGATGATAATCCTATTAGTCGTTCTAGATATCGTGCTATCACATCAACTTCCACATTTATCATATGACCGATATCAAGCTTTCCCCAGGTTGTAATTTTTTGAGTATACGGAATTATGAGAACATTCAATTGGTTTCTATAAACAGAATTTATAGTTAGTGATACTCCATTTAGGCATATAGACCCTTTAAGGGCTATAAAGCTTGATAACTCAGCTGGTGTCTCAATTGTATAGCAAATTGAGCTTCCTTTCTCCTTGAGATCGACAATCTTCGCTATACCGTCTATATGACCTAAAACAATATGACCACCAACTTCATCACCGATTCTTAAAGGTCGTTCTAGATTCACCTCATGACCTTTTTGCCATGAACCACAAGTTGTAAGGCGTAATGTCTCCTCCCATGCTTCCACTTCATACCATTGATCATGATCAGAGATTGATTTATCAACTACAGTTAAGCAGACTCCATCATGAGCAATTGATGCGCCAATGTTGATAGTGGACGATAAATAATGGCTTGAAATGCGAAAAAGCTTCCCTTTCGGAAGAAGTACAACAGATTCAACGAGACCAATCTCCGTAATAATACCATTAAACATAACTAAGCTCTGAAAAATTGAGTCAGGCGATCGTCACCAAGATTCAAAGAGCGTCTCAACTGAAATTTTTTCGATATCTTCTTTTGTGTCAAAGGAGAAGGAATATCTCCTTCTTTCAAAGATTTTTTGCTTGTAAATAATGCAATTTCATCGACTAAATCAGCTTTCAAAAATGATTCAGCTACTTGAGCACCTCCCTCAACCATTAAGCTAGAAACTCCCTGAGCAGCAATATCTTCAAGAACCTCAAAAAGAGCAAGACCATCTTCAATAATTTCGGCAGATATTGTCCTAACACCAGAATAATAAAGTCTGTTAGACAAAACATATTTCCATGATGTAATTAAGGTTACAGGAACTGTGCAAGCCGTTCGCACCAACTGACTTCCAACGGGCAAGCGCCCCTTCTGATCCAAAACAAATCTGCGAGGAGAGCGATTCCTAAGACCAGGCAAACGGCATGTCAATAAAGGATCATCTGCTTCAACAGTTCCTCGTCCTACTAAAATAGAATCAGTCTCTGCTCTCATACGATGTCCATAATAGCGAGCCAATCTACCAGTGATAAGGATCTCCTTACCCTTGATTCCAAGCCAACCATCTGAAGATACAGCTAGTTTAAGTACAACATGTGGCCTGCGCTTTAACTGACGAGAAAAATATCCGCTGAGATCTTCTGAGGCATTTTTTCTGAAAAGTCCGGTTTGAGTTACGATACCAGCATCTTGTAGCATCTTGTGACCCCTTCCATTTACACGCTCATCAGGGTCAGAACAAGCTGTAACAACCCGACTTACACCTGCATGAATCAAAGCCTGGGCACAAGGCGGAGTAGATGCATGATGAGCACATGGTTCAAGGGTAACATAGGCGGTTGAACCAATAGCTAACTCCCCAGCGCAATCAATTGCGATGCGCTCTGCATGAGGTCGTCCACCGATTGCTGTCACTCCTCGACCAACAATCCTTGGTCCATCAGTTCCAAAGTGAACCAAAAGAGTTCCTACAGATGGATTAGAGGCTGTTAAGCCCCGATGGCGACGAGCGTAGCGTAAACAGGCTGCCATCAATTTATGATCATAATCATAATTCATATTTCTTACAGAGACGAACCATCATAGTAATTCTAAAGAGATAAAGCATAAAACAAGCGAATCTTAAACTAAAGAGACCCATAGATTGGAAAATCTTCCGTCAGTTTAAGGATACGCTTAGCTACTGCGTGTTCAACAGAAGTCTTCTCTGATTCTCTATTCATTGAAAGGCTATCAAGAACTTCAAGTATTGACTGACCAACGATCTGCAGTTCTAAGATACCAAAACCTCGCGTTGTAACGGCTGGAGTTCCTAAACGTATTCCTGAGGTAATCATCGGTTTTTGAGGATCAAAAGGAATACTGTTCTTATTACATGTTATATTTGAACGCCTGAGAGCCGCTTCAGCAGTTTTTCCTACCAAAGATTTAGAACGAAGGTCTACAAGAAGCATATGTGTATCTGTACCACCGGAAACCAAATGCAGTCCACCAGACTTGAGAGTTTCACCTAAAGCTTGCGCATTTTCAATAACCCGCTTGATATATAACTTATATTCTGGAGTCAGGGCTTCAGCAAAAGCAACTGCTTTTGCGGCAATGAGATGCATTAATGGCCCCCCCTGAATTCCTGGAAATATAGCTGAGTTGATTTTTTGAGCAATGGTTTCGTCATTTGTCAAAATGATTCCTCCCCGAGGCCCGCGTAGCGTTTTATGAGTTGTTGAGGTCACCACATGAGCATGAGGTAATGGATTCGGATGTTCCCCTGCAGCCACAAGCCCAGAAAAATGAGCCATATCAACCATAAACCATGCCTCTATGGTGTCAGCAATAGCACGAAATTTTGTAAAATCGATCTGTCTTGGATAGGCTGAGCCCCCTGCAATAATCAGCTTCGGTTTATGTTTTTTTGCAAGACCTTCAACTTCGATAAAATCAATTTGGTGATCTATTTTACAAACACCATACTGAATGGCATTAAACCACTTACCTGATTGATTAGGTGCAGCACCATGCGTCAAATGACCACCAGAATCTAGACTTAGACCCAAAATTGTATCACCAGGCTTAAGCAGAGCTTGAAAAACACCCTGATTCGCCTGATTACCTGAATTAGGTTGAACATTTGCAAAATTGCAGCCAAACAATTTTTTAACACGCTCAATTGCAAGATTCTCGGCGAGATCAACAAATTCACAACCACCATAATAGCGAGATCCTGGATAACCTTCAGCATATTTATTAGTCATGATTGAGCCCTGCGCCTGAAGCACAGCAAGCGAAACAATATTCTCTGATGCTATCAATTCTACTTCATAGCGTTGTCTTGCGAGTTCACCACGAATAGCGTGAAAAATTTCAGGGTCAATCTCATCCAAAGTTTTTGTGAAAAAACCATGATCCTTCTGGCAAGGAGCAGTTGTTTCAGAAACAGACATGGATTCTCCGATCCGAAGAGCATCATTTAAAATGAAGAGGTAAAAATACTCATTTTTAATAAAAAGTCTACTTCTAATGCACTATAAAAATTCTATGTATGTATAGACATCCTTTGAAGTCTTTGACGTCACCAACCTAATCTGAACTCAGAATATTTTATGAGGATGCCTTAATATCCATACTGGAGTTTCAGTCAAGCTATATATATAGGTATAGTTAAGCTAAGTCATAGATAGCTATCTGAATTCTAAGATAGTACCTTCATCAAATTTGCAGAAAAATATTGCAATCTTAGCTAATCAGTCCATACTATGAACTGTTATCAGAAGTCCAACCTTCTTCAGTATTTAGGAGTCTTTACTAACTATGTTGTTCTATATTCTACTTAATCTTATTCCTTACCTTATTCCTTAATTGAGCAGGAAGGTCTTATACTTTGTAAAGAAAGGGCTTTGTTTTATGCCGTTTTATGAACACATTTTTATGACACGTCAGGATGTTTCCTCTCAGCAAGTTGATGCACTTGTCGATAATTTTAAAACCGTTCTTGAGAAAAATGGAGGTTCCGTTCTTAAAATTGAAAACTGGGGTTTAAAAACTCTCCCATATCGAGTGAAAAAAAATCGTAAAGCTTATTATGCGTTGATGAATATTGAATCTGATTTTCCCGCTATTTTTGAAATGGAGCGCCAAATGCGCTTACATGAGGACGTGCTCCGTTACATGACTATTCGTGTTGATCAGCATGAAACGGGTCCATCAGTCATGTTACGCAAGCGCGAGCGAGAGGATCGACGTTCTTCTGGCGGACGAATGAGCCGATCTGAGGATCAGCCCGCTCCACTTGTTAGTTAATGTAATGGATAAGGAGAATTAAAATGGTATCAATCGAACAAATGCCAACTCGTCGTCCGTTTCAGCGGCGGCGAAAAACATGCGCTTTTACAGGAGAAAATGCTCAGAAGATTGATTATAAGGACGTTAGACTTTTGCAGCGCTATATTTCGGAACGCGGAAAAGTCGTCCCGTCTCGTATAACCGCTGTCAGTATCAAAAAACAGCGTGAACTCGCCATAGCTATTAAGCGGGCTCGATTTTTGGCTCTAATTCCTCATGTGATTAAGTAGAATGCTGTCTACAAGTAGTTATTTTTTCGGTTTTTTGAATTATGAATCAAGTTAAGCCGTTTAGGTTTGACTCTTAAAAAGCTGCACTAATTTCATGGAATCAACCTTTTCTCAGGACAGAAAGAAATGATTGATGGGCGAAATCTACCAATCTCAATTATCGCCGGTCTCCTCTCAGCATTTCTTTTTCTTGCACCCTTGACCTTTGGTAAGATGGGCTTTCTTTTCTCTAGTTTCACAACACTTCCTCTCTTTGTCAGCGTTTTAGGATTTGGGATAATTTCGGGCTTAGTTAGCAGTAGTGTTTTAATTCTTGTTATAGCGATGATCTTTGATGTTCATGATTCTGCAGAAGTGTTTATTATTACTCTTCTACCCACCCTTTGGATTGGTTACCTTGTAACACTTAGACGATATGATTCGGGATGTGAACAATGGTTTCCATTAGAGTCTGTTTTTTTCCGGATTGTACTCTTCAGCGGAGTAGTAGCTTTGACTTTTGGTGCTGTTACTCAGTATTCCACTGAAGCAAATATCCTAGCTATCAATGATCTTATAAAAGAGTGGATGCAAACCACTCCAGGGCTGGATCCCAATAATGCTGAAATGATCAGGATTCAGGCCCTTGCAATGGCAAACATAATGCCAATTGCGATGCCCATTTCGATTATGCTTTTGCTGATTCTTAACCTTCATATTGGTGTTCGGATTGCAGGGGCAAGAGGGTGGCTGTTAAGACCAAAAGATGATATTCCTTCTTCCACAAGTCTGCCTTTATATGTAGGAGTTATTTTCACAGCAGCACTGATTCTGTCATTTCTAAGTGGAAAAATCGGTCTTGTGGCGAAAGTGGTTTCTGGAACAAGTGGAGGAGCGTTTGCAATGGTTGGGCTTGCGACACTTCATAAACTAACAAAAGGGTTTCAATGGAGAAATTTTGTACTTAGTCTAACATATTTCTCTATTCTCATTTTCATTTTAATTACTGGACCACTCTTGGCAGCACTTGGGATGGCAGAGACACTCTTTCAACTACGAAAACGCCATACACTACCACCACCCTCTTCTATTTAAATTTGCTCTGAAGTTTATTCAATAAGGGAAATTAATATGGATGTTATTTTACTAGAGCGTATCACAAATCTTGGCAATATGGGTGATATCGTGCATGTCACCGATGGTTATGCACGAAATTATCTTCTATCCCACAGGAAGGCTTTACGTGCTAATAAAGCCAATATGGAATATTTTGAGGGGCGACGTTCTCAACTGGAAGCGCATAATACAGAACAGAAAATAAAAGCATCGTCTGTTGCTGAAAGACTGAATGGAAAAAGCTATTTTGTTATACGCTCTGCTGGCGATACAGGCCAATTATATGGCTCAGTTACTGCTCGCGATATAGTTTCTATACTAGCTAAAAATGGATTTAGCATTGGACGGAGACTAGTCAAGCTAGAGGCACCGATTAAAGTCATCGGTCTTCACAGGATTACTATCGTTCTTCATCCAGAAATAAAAGCAAAAATTACAATGAATGTGACACGTTCAAAGGATGAAGCGATGAATCAAGAGTCCGATTCCGGTTAAAATCTTATATGTCCTAATCTATTGTAATGAGGGCGATATTCAAACCGATAAGAAATAAAAGAGTAGCTAAGCTAAGGCTAAATATGTGAAAAACATAGCTCAAAAATCAGGCGCTTATCATTATCGCTCCGCACCTAATAACGTTGAAGCAGAACAAGCTCTTTTAGGGGCTATATTAGTCAATAACGATGCTTTCTACAGAGTTTCAGAATTTCTAGAACCTAATCATTTTTATGAACTTATTCATAGTCAGATCTACAAAATTACAGCAAATATGATTCGGGCAGAAAAACGAGTCAATCCCGTCACAATCAAGACCTTTTTACCAGAGAACCAAAAAATAGGAGAAATAAATTTAGCAACTTATCTTGCACGCCTTGCTGCAGAAGCAACTACAATTATCAATGCAGAGGATTATGGACGCTCAATCTATGAGCTATCTATACGAAGGAGTCTGATAAAGATCGGTGAAAACATAGTTAACGTTGCTTATGAAGCGCCTATAGAAATGACGCCTCATCTTCAAGTCGAAGAGGCAGAGCGGCGGTTATTCGAACTTGCTGAGAATGGTAAATATGATAGCGGTTTTGGTCCATTCGGTGATGCCGTCAGCAGCGCTATCGATATGGCTAGTGCCGCTTATCAGCGGAATGGGCATTTATCTGGGATTGCTACAGGGATCAGGACACTGGACAGGAAAATGGGAGGGCTGCAACTATCAGATCTCATTATTCTCGCAGGGCGTCCTTCTATGGGAAAAACCTCGCTAGCAACGAATATTGCTTTCAAAATCGCTGAGAATTACCAAGCGGAAGTCCAATCTGATGGTTCTTCAAAAGCTATTGATGGTGGTATTGTCGGTTTCTTCTCTTTAGAAATGGCTTCTGAACAAATAGCCACAAGGATTATTGCAGAGCAAACTGAAATCTCCTCTTCTAAAATTCGTCGAGGTGAAATCAATGATGTAGAATTTGAAAAAATTGTAACCTATTCACAAATGATGCATCGTATTCCACTATATATTGACCAGACAGGAGGAATTTCAATTTCACAATTGTGTGCACGTGCTAGAAGACTGAAACGACAACGTGGTCTGGATGTTCTTATTATCGATTACCTTCAGCTTATGAAAAGTAATAAACGTACTGAGAACCGGGTCCAGGAAATTACGGAAATTACTATGAGCCTTAAGGCTCTAGCTAAGGAATTGAACGTACCAATCATCGCACTATCTCAGCTATCCCGTCAGGTAGAAAACCGCGATGATAAACGTCCTCAATTATCTGATCTACGCGAATCGGGTTCAATTGAGCAAGATGCTGATGTGGTTTTGTTTGTCTATAGGCATGAATATTATCTACAAAACCGTGAACCAGAATTAGGATCCTCTGATCATGAACAATGGCTGGCCAAGTTAAATTCTGCTAAAGGCAAAGCTGATGTCATTATTGCTAAACAACGGCACGGTCCTACTGGCACGGTTCAACTTTCCTTCAAGCCTGAATTTACTCGTTTTTCGGATTTTGTTGAAGAAGAACATCTGCCGGAACGATTTGAATGAAATGAGATTATTGTTATAAGATACGTATCGAAAAGACCATCAATCACAATGGATCCAGTAGTTTTTCTTTTGAATCATTATCCCTTTGAGGGAAGCTTTTTTCTGGATCGGATACTAATAACGAATCTCCTTTTCGTATAGCTATTAAAACCGAACTATCACTATCAGTAGTTTCACTATTCTTCTTACTGGCGCTCAGAGAACGTCTGATGTTAGAAAAGATATATAAATATATATAAAGAGGGGGTTCTATCTCTAATGATTCTAGATAGCATTCTAATTGTAGTCATGTTAATTTCTGCCATTTTCTCAAAGATTCGTGGTTTTTCACGTGAGATCATGTCTATTTTTTCATGGATTTTCGCAGCAGTTATAGCTTTTTCTTATCATAAATTTCTATCTTCATTCTTTTCAGAAAAGATATTCTTCATCTCTAATCCTTTACTTGCGGAAGGTGTTTCTGTTTTTCTGATTTTCCTTTTTATATTATTCATTGCTAATTACTTAACAATGTTGTTGGCAGACAAGATTATAACGAGCCGTGTGGGTGTACTTGATCGGACACTTGGATTTTTTTTTGGTGCAGTTCGTGGTGTTTTTCTTGTTGTTATAACCTTAATCGGGTTTCTCTGGCTTGCAAATGGACATGAGCCTGATTGGATTGCTAATGCAAAATCTAAATCTATGCTCATAGCTATCGGAAAAGAGATGACTCATGTGCTTCCTCAAAACTTCAACACGTTTCTTAAAAAAATGATGAATCATCAACCTTCTTTAAAGAAAGGACATGAACCAATACCAACGTAACAGTCCTGTTTAAAATCAAAGTGTTTTCAGATAATGAGGCAAGAGAATGACAGACAAGTTTCACGAAGAATGCGGTGTCTTTGGTATTTATGGTCATACTGATGCTGCAACTCTTACCATTCTAAGCTTGCATTCATTGCAGCATCGAGGGCAAGAAGCGTCTGGTATCGTCACTTATGATGGATTTCAGTTTCACATAGAACGTCATATTGGCTTGATTGGAGATACCTTCACCAAACCATCTGTGATTAATAGGCTTCCTGGTTACAGTGCAATTGGGCACAACCGATATTCGACAACCGGTGAAGAGGAATTCAGGAATGTTCAGCCATTTTTTGCTGACTTTGCTGAGGGTGGATTTGCTGTAGCTCATAATGGAAATCTTACGAATGCAGCTTTTATCCGGCATTCTCTACAGAAGCGTGGTGCAATTTTTCATTCTACTTCAGATACAGAGGTAATTCTTCACTTAATTGCCATGAGCAGTGAAATAGACCTTGTGAACAGATTAATTGATGCTATCAAACAAATTGAAGGAGCATTTTCTTTAGTCGCTCTGTCGAGTAAAATATTAATAGGATGTCGAGACTCACTTGGTGTTAGACCTTTGGTTCTAGGTAATATTGAAGGTTCTTATGTTTTAGCATCAGAAACTTGTGCATTAGATATTATTGGTGCTCGCTATATCAGAGATATTAAACCTGGTGAATTAATAGTCATTACCGAATCAAAAATAGAAATTTTTTTTCCATTTGATAAAAAAAAACCGAGATTCTGTGTTTTTGAATACGTTTATTTTGCTCGACCTGATTCGATAGTGGAAGGTAAAAGTGTTTATGCTGTTCGAAAACGAATTGGCAAAGAACTGGCGAGAGAGTCTTCTATAGATGCAGATATTATTGTTCCAGTTCCAGATTCAGGAACACCTGTAGCCATAGGATTCGCACAGGAGGCTCAGATTCCTTTTGAACTTGGAATTATTAGAAATCATTATGTTGGGCGAACCTTTATCTCACCAACGGAGAATATCCGTCATATGGGAGTGAAACTTAAGTACAATGCCAACCGAAAATTGATCGAAGGCAAACGTGTTATACTTGTTGATGACTCCATCGTAAGAGGAACGACAAGCCAAAAAATCGTCGCAATAATACGGGATGCCGGAGCACTTGAAGTTCATATGTGCATTGCAAGCCCACCAACAATATCGGGATGTTACTATGGTGTTGATACGCCAGAAAAGAAGAATTTGTTAGCCTCACATATGAATATTGAGGAAATCGCAGAGTTTCTCAAAGTTGATAGTCTCTCCTTTCTGACAATTGACGGTCTTTACCAGGCAGTCAGTGCAGTTGATCGAAATAACCAGATCCCTCAATTTTGCGATGCCTGTTTCACCGGTGAATACCCCACAAATCTTACTGATCGTGAAGAAATGGATTGACTTATGATATAGCAAAATCTTTTTTTTGGCCTATCTTATTGCACCTAGGGAATTTTAGTTTGAATGCAAATGGAATCCAATATTCCCCTTCTCTTCTCTAAAAGAGCTATATGATTTCAAATCAAGACTTGAGAATTTGCTATCTTTCTAAATTGCAACCTTTATTGAAAGGATCTTGAGGCTTGACCTGTTTCATGACGATTCCAATCACGAATACTGAGAGGAATAGTTATCAGATAGGCGATGCATATGAAACTCATCATCTGCCATGGATAGCTAAATAAAAGGACTGCGAGCAAAACAACACCTAACATGATAGGTAAAACGAGCTTTCTAGATACACGTTGACCGATTTGCTTACCTGACCAAGTTGGAATATTAGATATAGTAAGGAAAGCGACAGCAAACAAATAGATCGCTGAAAGGCCTGTGCTAATAGAACCCAGCTCTAAGCCTAGTTGTGAAAGATAAAGAGGTAAGAGAGCTAAAGTAGCACTTGCAGGAGCTGGTACGCCGGTAAAAAAATTGATCTCCCATTCTTCTTTTTCAGGATTAGATAGCAATACATTAAAACGCGCTAACCTGAGGCAGACACAAATAGCAAAAATTAAGGCAATAACCCATCCCAAAGATTTAACTTCATGCAAAGTCCAAAGATAAATAATTATGGCTGGTGCAACACCAAAATTCACAAAATCAGCTAGTGAATCCATCTGTTTCCCAAAAGAGGTCTCTGCTTTCAAAAGTCTAGCAACACGCCCGTCGATTCCATCGAGAATAGCAGAAAACAATATCGAAATAATAGCTAACTCAAATCTCCCTTCCCAAGCTAAACGAATACTAGTTAAACCTGAACAAATGGCACCTAATGTAATCAGATTCGGAATGAGCATTCGCAAAGGAACATCACGAAGGCGGGATATATGGACGATTTCTTCACTAAATTGTGTTTGAGAACTGTCTTTTTTCATTTTGACAGGTGATTGTTGTATATTGTTTTCTTGTTCTTGAAATTCAGGAAATGGTGGTCTCATTATTCAGATCGTGCGTGGTATGGGGCTAGCTTTACACATATCGCCATGAGAAGCTAGAATAGTTTCACCTGCTACCATTGTCTGACCCAAAAATACGAGAGGGGTCGCTCCTTTTGGTAAAAAAACATCTACACGGGAACCAAATCTAATAAGACCTATCCGTTCTCCTTGCTCAAATCGCTTTCCTTGATCGGCAAAATTTAAAATTCGACGTGCGACAAGACCTGCAATCTGCACACAAACGATCGGCCCATGTGGGCCATCAATAATGATACTATGCTGCTCGTTAGCCTCTGATGCCTTATTAAGATCAGCCGATAGGAATTTTCCGGGTCGATAAATAGAGTTAATGATTTTTCCACGAACTGGTGCTCGGTTAATATGACAGTTGAACACATTCATGAATATGGTAATTCGTAATCTGGGTTCAGATCCTATTTCTAAATTTTTTGGCGGGACAAATGAACCAAGACTTGAGATAATCCCATCTGCAGGACTGAGGATTAAATCATCACTGACGGGTATAATGCGTTTAGGATCACGGAAAAAAAACGTGCACCAAATCGTGATTGCAAGACCAATCCAAAAAAGAGGCCCCCATATCAAGAGAAGAAATAAAGTAATCACGCCAAGGACAAGAATGAATCGATAGCCTTCAGGATGAATAGGGGTCAACACTGAACGGATTGAATTGATAATAGACATAAAAATGAACTCTTTTTATCAGATACTATAGTAATTTTCTAACTCTGAAATGAACTAGCTAACCTCTTAATTCATATTCCAAGTGATGAATGGTTTGATCACTGAATCGCAATGGATCTCACTGAAAAGTTACTTGACCGAATCAGATTACTTTAAATGACAAGATAAACGATGTCACGGCCGAACATTTTTAGCCAACCAAGGTATCATTTCTTTTTGCAGCTCTCAGACGCTCTTCAGCTTCAGATACTTCTCTTTGCCGATCCCACATCGTAGCATACAGGCCTTTTTTATCTATTAATTGGTTGTGAGTTCCTTGTTCTACAATACAACCCTGTTCAAGAACTATAATATCATCTGAATCAATAATTGTAGAAAGACGGTGAGCGATCACAATTGTTGTTCGGTTCTGAGATATTAGATCCAATGCTGTCTTGATTTCCTGCTCTGTCTGAGTATCAAGTGCAGAAGTGGCTTCATCAAGAACCAAAATAGGAGATGCTTTGAGGATTGTCCGAGCAATGGCTATCCTCTGTTTTTCACCTCCGGAAAGCTTTAAACCTCTTTCTCCTACCGGAGTCTCAAAACCTTGAGGTAATCTATTAATGAAACTACTCATTTGGGCTAATTTTGCTGCTTGTTTAATTTCTTTATCCGTCGCTCCCGTTCGTCCATACAAAATATTATAGGCAATAGTATCATTAAAGAGTACGCTATCCTGAGGTACGACACCTATAGATGCACGTAAGCTTAATTGTTCTACATTACGAAGATCTTGATTATCGATCAAAATAGCTCCTGACTGAATATCATAAAAACGAAATAGAAGCCTTGATATTGTTGATTTTCCAGAACCAGAAGGTCCAACGATAGCGAGTGTTGTTCCAGCAGGGACTTCAAAAGAAATATTTTTTAAGATCGGTCGGTCTGTTTCATAGTGAAAATTCACATTTTTAAAACTTATACACCCCTTTCCAACCTTCAACTTTGGAGCACTTTTTTTGTTTATGACCTCAGCAGGTACCTCAAGTAATTGAAACATTGACTCTATGTCAGTTAGGCCTTGACGTATTTCGCGATATACAAATCCAATAAAGTTCAACGGTATCGCAAGCTGCATGAGAAACATATTAATCAGAACAAAATCTCCTAAAGTTTGTTCATTCCTTTGAACAGCAAGAGCTGAAAGGACCATGCAAGCCATCATACCTATAGAGAATATAGCAGTCTGTCCGAAATTGAGCCAACCCAATGATGTCCAATTGCGTGTTGCTGCAAACTCATATTTGGCTATTGAGTTATCGAAGATCTGAGCTTCCATCTCTTCATTACCAAAATATTTAACAGTTTCATAATTGAGTAACGAATCAATTGCCTTTGAATTTGCATCGGTATCGTAATCATTCATGTCACGTCGAATTGTTATTCTCCAATTGCTAGCACGTACCGTAAACCACGCATAACACAACACAGTCGTAGCTATGATGGTGATATAAGAAATCCCAAAATTCCAAGCAAAAATAACAGCATATAGTAAAAATTCTAGAATGGTAGGAAAAGCATTGAGAATAGTAAATCTAACGATTGTTTCAATACCTTTGGTTCCTCTTTCTATAATACGAGATAGACCACCGGTTCGGCGTGCCAAGTGAAACCTCAAAGATAGTTTATGCATGTGCACAAACGTTCGATAGGCCAATTGACGGACTGCGTATTGACCAACACGAGCAAACAGTGCATCACGTAACTGGTTAAGGCCTGTCATTACAATTCTTGATGTATTATAGCCAATTACCAGCATTACTGGTGTAATAAGCATGGTCGGTAACCAAATAACATCTATGGTGATGCCTTCGAGAACTTCCGTGGTATATTTTAAAAAGAAGGGAATAATTGCGGTGATCAGTTTAGCTAAAACTAAGAAAATTGTAGCGTAAAATACCCTAATTTTTAAATCTGGGCGATCGACGGGCCAAATATAAGGCCAAAGATTAAAGACCGTAGAAAACGGATTTTTCGTTTTTTCCCTGTTAGGTTGATCGTTCAAAATACTCATTTAAAATGATACTGTATATTTTTTCTCTGAAAACCTTTTCTATAAGGACTTGCCATTTTGGAAAACTGTTAATGTCGAGCCATTGATGGTTTCTATTATATCTTAGCCTCCATATAAATCGTAAAGTTTTATAAATAGGTCTTCTATCTTTGGGTCAGTTTTATGATTTCTCTAAAGAATCAGCCTAAATAAATTTCGGATGTAATAAAAACAGTGTCATTAATGAATAAAATGTCAATGGGATAATCGTTATGAAGCTAGAGAAGAGTTTTCTGACTTTATCTGCTTGACTCCATTCATAATACAGTGAAGTGAAAGAGAATTGATTTGATTCTTATGAAGAAAGACACAGGAGCATCATTTACTTACAGGTTTATTTGCCTTCTAAAATGATATAAAGAAATATTTTCATTTCTATTTTTAACAAGCATTAGCAGAACGATTTAACGAATTATTTTCTTCTTCTATCCGGAACTCTATGAAATGATAAGTTATCTATGAAAATATGATGAGTTTTCTTTTTCTAAAGTGTTACTCAAATTGTGGATAATTCTTTGAGTCTTTTGAGTTCCTTGAAACATAATAAAAAAAATCTTGAATCGCTTCTTTTGTGATTCTTGCCGTTTTTTGAATCCACATATCATTCGTCATCAACTTCTTATCTTCAGCATTCGAAAGATATCCTAACTCAAGAAGAACAGAAGGAATATCTGGGATTCTTAATACGTAAAAATCTGCTGACCGAGTTGGATTATTAATTAGATGAATTTGATTTCTCAGTTTTATGAAAAGAAACTCTGCAAAACATTTTGAGAAAACTTCCGTCTCCCGCCGCGTTAAATCAATCAAAATATCTGTTATATCTTTTTCATGAATCGAGAGAGCTAATCTGATTGCTAAATCCTCTTTATTTTCTTGTAAGGTGAGATCTCTTGAAAGACTGTCGGAACCCTTTTTTGAAAGTGTATATATTGTTGCACCTCTAATTGAGGGATTATTTAAGCTATCTGTATGTACAGAAATCATTAAATCTGCTTTCTTAATGATAGCAAATTTAATGCGCTGACGCAAAGGAACAAATAAATCATCGGTTCGAGTAAGAAAAACATCAAAATTATCAATAGATTCTAATATTTCTTTCAGTTTTTTTGAAAAATTCAATGTGATATTTTTTTCAAAAATATTATGGTTGGCAATAGCTCCTCCATCGTTTCCCCCATGGCCAGGGTCAATAACGACAACTCTTCTGCGCAAACCGCTCTGAAATGGTATCACATTGGGTTGTTTATGTTGAGTTGTTATCTGTTCTTGAAACTCTTTTTCACTAGTTTTTACAAAGTCAATTAACAAATGATTGTTTTTATTAACTTTGGACTCCTTTTTCTTCAAATTTGAAATTTTAACTCGTTTTCTAAGCCCAATGATTATTCTAGAATTTCGTTCGGTACCAATTAGATTATTTATACGAGATACAGGACGGGAAGATCGATATACTGAATTTGATTTCAGTCCGAAAATTCTCTTCGGTAAGTTGATGATCAGTCGATGGCAAATATTACTTGTCAATGCCGAATCGAAATCAACTGTATAACCTGCTCTTTGGGAATCGTGAATTAGATTTGCAAGAAGAACTATCGAGATGAGCGATCCTTTATTTTCCTTTGACTGTGCTGAAGTAATTGTAATCTGGTATCCAAAGATCAAATGAATAATAATTAAAAAGGATAAAATGATGTATTGTTTCAACAAACTGACTAATTCCCTTTCAGGTCAGACAATGAATGAAAGATATATCAACGTTTAATTCAACGAAGCACGTTTTTACTTCAACCTTGGAATGGTTTTGCGAAAAGGGAATTTGCTACTTTCATCCTGCGAATTTTAAAAAATGCAGTAGTAGATTATCTAAACTTGCCATTTCTGGGGAAACCTTTAGGAACAAGCCGACCAATCTGAGCTCGTTCGCCACAATAGGTCATTAATTCAGACTTATAACGCGTATGGGTACGCCCTGCACTATCGATCCATGTTAGACCATTTATCATAGAAAAGATTTCTATATCCTTAATACCACCATTTCTATATTTCTGTAAACGAACGCCTTTTCCTCTTCTCATTTCAGGAATCTGATTGAGAGAAAAGATGAGCAATTTTCGATTTTCACCGACAATTGCTACACTATCAGGGCCATCTTTATCATGATCATGTTTACTGGCCATATCAATTGATTTACAAATCACAGCTTTTACGGGCATTGAAACATTCAAGATCTGCTTTCCCTTGCGCGTATTTGCAAGAACATCCGATTCCTGAACAAGAAAGCCATTTCCAACCGTTGATGCAACTAAAAGTTTGTGACCTGGAACATGAGAAAAAACTGAGATAAAATCAGAGTCATTATCTATATCGAACATAGTACGTATAGGCTCGCCGTGGCCGCGGCCTGTGGGTAATTTATCACCTATCAGAGTATAAAATTTTCCACCTGTTGTAAAAAGAAGGATGCGATCGGTAGTTTGTGCATGGAAAGCTGTTTTAAGTGAATCTCCTTCTTTGAAGATGAGACCATTGAAATTATCTAAGTGCCCTTTCAGGGCTCTAATCCAGCCTTTTTCCGATAACACAACCGTAATAGGTTCTTTCTGAAGAATCAAATCCTGTGCAATGACACTATCTATTTTTGTCTCTTTCATGAAGTTTGAACGTCGAGCACCAAGATCAGTATCCTTGCTAAATTTCTTTTTAATTTGTTCTACTTCCCAAGATATGCGTTCCCATTGACGTTCAGGACTCTTCAGAAATGATTCGACCTCACCTTTCTCTTTTTTTAAATTCTTGAACTCATCACTAATTTTAATTTTTTCTAGCTTATGGAGAGAACTTAACCGTGAATTGAGAATAGACTCAGCCTGATTCTCATTAATTTCAAACCGTTCAATCAGAATTTGTTTTGAGTTATCCTCATGACAGATAATTGAAATGACTTCATCAATATTAAGAAAAATAACCAAACGAGCACCGAGAATTTCAAGCCGTTTTTCAATCTGAGAAAGTCGGTATCGTGAGCGCCTGATTAAAACTTCTTTGCGATGATCGAGCCATTCCTTAAGAATTTCATAAAGGTTCATAACTCTAGGAACCTTTCCCTTCGAAAGAACATTCATATTGAGAGGAAAACGGCTCTCTAAATCCGTCAACTTGAATAGATGTTCCATCAGAATATTGGGATCCGCGAAACGGCTTTTAGGCTCTAGAATAATACGAATTTCTTCATCACTTTCATCACGAATATCTGCTAACAAAGGAACCCTTTTCGCGACTAGAAGCTCTGCGATTTTTTCTATCAGTTTAGATTTTTGAACTTGATAGGGAATTTCTGTAATCACAATTTGCCAGATACCTCTTCCGATATCCTCTTTTCTCCACACTGCACGTGTTCGGAATCCTCCTTTTCCTGTCCTATAAGATTCAAGAATCGAATCATGCGATTCGACGATAATTCCACCTGTTGGAAAATCGGGACCAGGCAAAAATTCAAACAACTCTTCAAAACGTGCGTTTGGAAACTTGATTAAGTGAAGTGCAACATCACATAATTCTGCAGCATTGTGCGGGGGAATACTAGTCGCCATACCTACTGCAATACCCGCTGTACCATTCGCAAGCAGATTAGGAAAAGCTGCAGGAAAAACAACAGGTTCTTCATCTTCTTCGTTGTAAGTTGGACGAAAGTCCACTGTATCTTCAGCAATACCATCTAACAGAGCAATGGCTACATGGGTCATCCTCGCTTCAGTATAGCGCATAGCTGCAGCATTATCTCCATCAAGATTACCGAAATTCCCTTGTCCATCAATTAGAGGATAGCGTGCAGTGAAAGACTGAGATAGACGGACTAATGTATCATAAATGGCCTGATCACCATGAGGATGAAATTTACCCATTGTATCACCAACAATACGTGCACATTTAGCAAATGATGATTCAGGAAGAAGTCGCAACAAGTGCATTGCGTGCAAAATCCTCCGGTGAACAGGTTTCATACCGTCACGAACATCAGGTAAAGCACGACCCATAATTGTCGAAAGTGCATAAGATAAATAACGATCTTCAAGAAAAATTCTTAGATCAACAGGCTCAACGCCAAAAAGATCAGAAGAATCACCAGATTCAGAGTAAGAAATCAAATTGCTTTTCATAAATGGTGATTAGTAACGTATTAAAAAACCCAGTGCAAGTCATAAAAAAAATGAAAAAATACTAATTCTGTATTATCTTATGGATGAGCTCTTTGTCTCTAGTTGGTCAAGCTCTCTATGTTAGGATTGATCATTTGTAAAGAAACGATTGGAAAAATTACTTTTCTTTTCTACTGACAAGTTCACGAAAGAAAGTGTTGACTCTTAAGAGACAGTCACTTTATCATATATTTTTATTATATCTCCGTTAAAAAACGATCCGATGTCAAAATCTATCACTATAAAGGTGAAATTAAATTCAACAGCCCGTACAGGCTTCTACTATGTGACGAAGAAAAACAGTCGCACGATGGCTAACAAGATAGTTAAGCGTAAGTATGATCCGATTGTTCGTAAGCACGTAGAATTTGTAGAAGGTAAAATAAAATAACAACTGACAAGCCTGTATGATTCTTGATTTTCTGAAGACCTCACGACCCTCATTACTGAGAATAAACTGAAAAATTGGCCTAAGGACAAACCTCTAGAAAAATAGGTTTGTTTCTTTTTATTTCTCTTTCCTCATCTTATAGAATTTATTTAATCGTTGTTAGGGAACAAGACCATGGCGATTTCTAATCACAAGACAGAATATAATCAAAACAATGTGTTCGCAAACATTCTGAAGGGAGATTTGCCATCCCATCAAGTCTACGAGGATACAATAACTTATGTAATAATGGATATCATGCCGTGGTCAGATGGCCATTGTCTCGTCATACCCAAGACTAAAGCCCGCAATATACTCGATGTAGATCCAGATATCTTGTCAGAGACAATAAAATCAGTACAGATAATATCAAAAGCAGTTATCAAGGCTTTTAATGCCGATGGTGTGATGATCCAGCAGTTCAATGAATCCGCTGGAGGACAGGTGATTTTTCATCTACATTTCCATATCATTCCTAGGTTTAGAGGGAAGAGAATACAGATTTGCAACAAAGAAATAGCAGACAATAAAATTCTTGCTGAACAAGCAGATAAAATACGAAGGACATTAAGAGAAAGAGAAAAGGAATTCAACATCTGATGATAGAATCCTAATTTTAATGATTTATTGGAGATTAAGAACGACAAAACTAGATTGGTGATCTTGAGTAAGAATCAAAAGTAATACTTTCTTTCGTCCTTCAGATTTCAATTCTTTTAGGCGTTTAATGACATCTTTAGGTTTTTTCACGGATTCCTGTCCAATTTCTAACAAAACAGAGCCTGGTCTTAGTCTTTTTTCAGAGGCATATGAATCTGGATCAACTCTAGTAATCAATACACCTTTTATATCTGAATCAAGATTAAATTTCTCCCGATTTTCATCTGTTAATTCAGAAAACCCCATACCCAAGGCTTCAACAGAATTGTCATTTGAGGATGATTGAGCATGATCAGCAAGTCTTTTTTCTCCATCTTCAAGACGACCTAGTGTAACACTGATAATTTTCTTCTGACCTTTGCGTAGTACTAAAACATCAACAGCTTTGCCCACTGCAGTATCAGCGACGATGCGTGGGAGATCACGCATCTGTAAAACAGATTTTCCATCAAATTTAAGAATAACATCACCTATCAAAATACCAGATTTTTGGGCTGGACCATTTTTAATAATTCCTGCAACCAAAGCTCCTTCTAGATTACGCATAGACAGACTTTCTGCAATATCATCAGTTATGGGTTGTATACTAACACCTAGCCAACCTCTTCGCGTTTCACCAAATTCACGTAACTGCGCGATAACATTTTGTGCAAGATCAGAGGGAATAGAGAAACCAATTCCGATGGATCCCCCTGATGGTGAGATGATTGCTGTGTTGATACCAACGACTTCACCAGCCATATTAAACAATGGACCACCTGAGTTACCTCTGTTAATAGCAGCATCTGTCTGAATAAAATTGTCATAGGGACCTGAGTGGATGTCTCTATTAATAGCAGAAATAATTCCTACTGTAACAGATCCTCCCTGTCCAAATGGATTGCCAATAGCCATAACCCAATCACCAATACGCGCTTTGCTTGAAGAACCAAAAGGAACAGCTTTTAATGGTTTATTGGGATTAACCTTTAAGACAGCAATATCAGTTTTAGGATCAGTACCGATTACCTTGGCAAGCAGTTTAGAACCATCTGAAAAATCAACTGTAATCTCGTCAGCATTAGCAATCACGTGATTATTTGTCACGATTGTTCCTTGTGAATCGATCACGAATCCAGATCCAAGAGATTGGGTACGGTGGCGGTGGTTTCCCTGATCTCTTTCTTTCTGTTGTTGCTTGAAAAAATCCTCAAAAAAATCCTGAAATGGTAATCCATCTGGAGTACGGAGACGTGGTACTTTTTGTAAGCTATCACCGACCTTGATGTTCTGTGAAGTAGAAATATTAACAACTGCTCCCAATAGACCTTCAACAAGATTGGCAACAGACGCAGGCCCTGAAGCATAAGCAAAGGAACAAATTCTAACTTGTAAATAAGGAGCACCAAGGCCAAGAATCATCAAAACCATTGTGAAAAAGCTTAGTCGAAAAAATCGGGCAAACCAGCTTCCACGAACACAAAGCATTTAAATTATCTCCAATTCAATCTTCAGCTATATATATTAAGCATATTCAAAATGTTTTATTTTCTCGATGGGAATCTATTATAATCCATAGATTATTTTGCTTCTCCTTTCTGAATCTCTTTTCAAAGAAAAATTCTTTGCTATGTAACTAAGAGTCTGTCTCATTTTTATCTTTTTTTAATCCATCATCAACGATGGATTCAATCCCCCCAATAAATTAAGACTCAAATAAGGTGATCATTTATCCTTACATCAAGTAAAATTAAGTCCTAAATCATCGAATGAAGAATGAAGGGAAGAGAGTAGAATACAATTCTGACTGAATGATGGCAAGCTCAATGATAGCACTCACTCAATCAGAATATTCTTCAAAGATTTTGTTGATATTACCATTCCATTTGCTCTTAAATTCCTTAATCAAATTCTCAGCTGGGGTCTGCCCCAATTCTATCACCTCATCGAGAGGAAACAGAAACTGATTTTCATCAACTTTTTCGTGATTAAAACAACCTCGTTCGCTAAGGCCTTTATGTGAAATATTGACCATATCTTTAGCTAGTTCAAAAACTGTCCGACGACCTACAGGTACCTTTAAGCCAAATCTAGGGACTAATTCACGTATATGTATCACGTCCTCTATACTGAGCTCATCTGTCAGAGTTTGAGCATCGGCCAATGCTCCTTCATCATATAAGAGACCAACCCAAAGTGCAGGTACAGCACAAAGAAGCCGCCAAGGGGCTCCATCAGCACCACGCATTTCTAGAAACTTTTTCAGACGGACATCAGGAAAAAGAGTTGAAAGATGATTAACCCAATCCCCTTCGTTCGCAACCCCATCAGGGATTTCACCTTTAAGGCTCCCCCCCATAAATTGTCTGAATGTAATGTGGGTGCAATCATAGTAAATGCCATCACGCATGACGAAATACATGGGCACATCGAGAGCCCACTCTACATAACGTTCAAAGGTTAGACTTCCATCTATCATGAATTCATGCAATCCTGCTCGTTGATTATCAGTGTCGCGCCAAATATCACTGCGCCAAGATAATAATCCATTAAGCTTTCCGTTGCTAAATGGTGAATTAGAAAATAAAGCGGCTGCAATAGATTGCAATTTTGTTGAAACTTGCATTTTTCTACACATATCTTCTTCAGAGGAAAAATCTAGATTAACCTGAATCGTGCAGGTACGATGCATCATATCGAGGCCTTGATTCCCGACTTTCGGCATATAAGCTCGCATGATATCGTAACGAGATTTAGGCATTTTCGGCGTGTCTTCGAATGTCCATTTTGGGCTTCCGCCAAGACCAAGGAACCCAATGCCGAGTGATTCAGAAATTTCTCGCACATCATTGATATGATGGTTGGATTCCTGAGAAGTTTCATGAATATTTCTTAGAGGGGCACCCGATAATTCAAACTGTCCTCCAGGTTCCAGTGAGATCGCCCCCATACCATCGTTTGCAGTTAGACCAATAATATTTCCTGCATCGATAATGGGATCCCAACCTTTTTTCAACTTCATTCCATTCAGTAGTGCACGTATTCCATTTTTACCTTCATAAGGCACAGGAGAATAGTCGATTTTGTAAAATCCAAACCTCTCATGTTCGGTTCCAATACGCCAATCTTTTTTCTGTTTACAACCACTAGATAGTTCTTGAACAAGTTGCTCTTTATCTTCGAGGGGTTTTGTATTGATAATGTCTTTTGCCATGAATGAAGGAGAATAGGAAAATGATTTGATAGAGCGCTAAACCAGCGCTCATCTGCTTTTTAAAGTAAAAATGGACCTGATTGAGCACTAAAAAAACGAATTATTGAGGGTCACTCCAATCTCCTATAGTAGCCTGAATAATTGCAAGTGCAGCGACAGAAGCTGTGTCTGCACGTAGAATCCTTGGTCCAAGAGAGATGGCAATGGTATGATGTTGGCTTCTGATTAATTCTCTTTCTACTTTTGAAAAGCCACCTTCGGGACCAATTAATAAATCAATGGGTCCACTGATTACATGTTTAAGTAAGGGGATTGGATTTTTATTGTTTAGGGTTTCATCACAAAAGATAAGAGTTGACTCGAAACGTCTGCCTGATAAGGCATCAGTCAATTTGATCAAGTTATCTACCATTGGAATCGTCAAGAGACCACATTGTTCAGCAGCTTCAATGGCATATCTCTGTATTTTATTTCGGTTAATCTTTCTTACCTTCGTATACTCAGTGAGTATGGGCTGAAGAATACCGGTTCCCATTTCGACTGACTTTTGTATTAAGTATTGCAGTCGTGCTTCCTTCAACGGTGCAAAAAACAGAGTAAGATCGGATAATACAAGCTGGGACCGTATCTGTTGAAGAAGTCTAAGCAAGATTCTTTGATTATATTGTTCTGATTCAATATACGCTGACCACTCACCATCTCGACCATTAAACACGAAGATATCATCACTTACTTTTCTACGTAACACATTCAACAAATAATGAGTCTGGTTACGATTCAATTCTATATTTTTATCTCTATGTAGATCATCTTCTACGAAAAGCCGAGGTTTTTTTAAATTCAATCTAGGCATTTTTATAAAGAACAAGTTTCCCAATCAGGATTAGTAAGCCTTTAATTCTGGGTCATAATAAGTGAATGACTCCTCATTTTCTAACAAGGGTTCTAGAAAAGACGATGAGTTAAGTAACTTTCTTACGGTTAACCTTTTTGTTCTTTGATTACCAGAAAATAGTTAGATAACATTTGATTTGAGATTCGTGTCAAGCGCGTAGAGAAAGGAATCCTAAATAAGAAGAATGGATTGGTTTAACATTCGTCCTAAAATAATAGAAGTTCTTGGCAATGCTTGAATGATGATTCAAGCATCGGAAAGGAAATACTTGACTAAAATTGGCATCTACATATTAGATCCTTAACACTTCACAATACAGATAAAATAATCAAAGAACGGAAAGGTTCGAGATCCTATCAGCGATCCCTTCCTTTAAATTCTGACGGCAGACGAATCTAGATCTCACAATTACTTCATAGAGTAAAGTGAAATATCTAAGATAGATTGTTTCAAAAGATGATTAATCTTCATTTGGAAAGGATTAAAATTAGGAACATTCCACAATGTTTTTGAGGTTTTTGGGCCATATGATTGGCATTGGTATCCTTGGAATTAGTTTGATTTTCGGATCCCTATTTTTCTATATCAGGGAAATTTCTAAGGAATTGCCAGACTATGATATCTTAAATCACTATGAACCCCCCGTGACGACACGTATTTATTCGTCTAATGGGAGCTTAATGGCGGAATATGCCCGTGAAAGACGTCTTTATCTACCTATTGATGCGGTCCCTTCGATCGTGAAGCAGGCTTTTATTTCTGCAGAAGATAAAAATTTCTATAATCATATAGGCATTGATTTTTTAGCATTGGGCAAGGCCACATTTGATTGGCTGAAAGCAAAAATTTCCAGGCGTGTTGCACGAGCACGCGGCGCATCAACGATCACACAACAGGTAGCAAAAAATTTTTTGCTAACCTCTGATCGTACAGTGGATCGTAAGATAAAAGAAGCTATTTTAGCTTTACGTATTGAAAGTACCTACTCAAAAGAAAAGATTCTGGAACTTTATCTAAATGAGATTCCTTTTGGCTTAGGATCCTACGGGGTTGCAGGGGCTGCACTCCGATATTTTAATAAGTCAGTGCATGAATTAGAGTTACACGAGATTGCTTATCTAGCAGGGCTACCGAAAGGTCCTAATAACTACCATCCTTATAAAAAAACCAACGCCGCATTAAAACGACGGAATTGGGTAATTAATAGAATGTTCGTTAACGGTTATATAACGGTTAAAAAAGCTAAAAAAGCAAAGGCGATGGATCTTTCCGTTCATCTCCGTAAAAGGGGGAATTATCTTACTGCATCAGAATATTTTTCTGAAGAAGTTAGAAGAGATATCATTAATCGCTATGGAAAAAAGCAGCTTTATGAAGGGGGATTATCTATCCGTACTACACTCAATCCTAAACTGCAGACATTAGCAAAAACCGCTTTGAAAGCTGGTTTGATCAATTATGATAGAAAACGAGGATATTATGGTGCTTATCAGAAAATAGGACTTGGTAAAGACTGGGGTATCCAACTAGCTAAGATCAATAAATTATCTGATCTCCCTGAATGGTTATTAGCTGTTGTATTGAAATCTGATGACACCTCTGCAAAAATTGGTATCCAACCCAATCGGTTAACCGATGGTAAGATAGCCAAGAAACGTATTATCTCTACTCTACAATTATCTGATATGGCTTGGGCAAAAAAGAATACACAACGCAAAGGAAAAAAGAAGCGAAGAAGTTGGATAGCAAAACATGTTAGTGATTTTTTATTTCCTGGTGATGTTGTTTGGGTTTCACCTAAGGATAACGGTGGATATAAGCTTGAGCAAATCCCTGAAGTCAGTGGTGCAGTAGTTGCAATGGATCCTCATACAGGTCGCGTTTTAGCTATGGTTGGTGGTTTTTCTTTTTCATTGTCGCAATTTAATCGTGCAACTCAGGCTCAGCGTCAACCTGGTTCATCATTTAAACCATTTGTTTATGCAGTTGCGCTAGATAATGGCTATACGCCATCATCTATCATTCTAGATGCTCCTTTTGTAAGAGATCAGGGAGGGGCCCTTGGGAGCTGGGAACCCAAGAATTATGGTGGAAAATACGCAGGACCTTCCACATTACGGTTAGGTATTGAGAAATCCAGAAATTTGATGACAGTTAGGCTTGCAAATGATATGGGGATGCCTTTGATCTCAGAATATTCTAAGCGTTTTGGTATTTATGACAAAGATATTAGAGGCTTAGCAGCCTCTCTAGGATCCAGAGAAACCACAGTGATACGCATGGTCAGTGCTTACTCTGTCCTCGCTAATGGTGGTAAGAAGATTTATCCTTCTATGATTGACCGTATACAAAACCGATACGGAAAAACTATTTATAGGCACGAAAAACGATCTTGTAAAACTTGCAATTTTGATTCATGGAATCATCAAGATGAGCCGGAGTTAATTGATGAAAGAGATCAAATTCTTGATCCTATGACTGCATACCAAATTACCTCAATGATGGAAGGTGTTGTATTGAGAGGAACCGCTCGAAGGGTTCAGTCTTTAGGAGTACCCATTGCCGGTAAAACAGGGACAACAAATGAGGAGCGTGATGCCTGGTTTGTTGGATATTCACCTGATTTGGTTGTGGGGGTCTATGTAGGTTACGATCAGCCTGAGCCAATGGGGCATGGAAATACAGGTGGGAGATTAGCTACACCTATCTTTGTCGACTTTATGACATCCGCATTGAGTAGAAATGTTGTTATTGATTTTCGTGTTCCTGAAGGCATCAAACTCTATCCGATTAATCCTAAAACAGGTTTACTAGCTGAATTAGGGGCTTCTGATGTGATCATGGAAGCCTTCAAACCTGGTACCGCCCCCCCTCATGAAGGTCATTCAATTATTGGATTGAAAAGTGATCTTCTATATCAAGAATGGATGACAATATCTGATGCTGAAAAGGCTGTCCTTTCTGGGACTGGGGGGCTTTATTAAAGTAAGAGTCTTTGAAATTGACTTTTCTCAAGAGAGTCATCAATCCTCTCATAAGATTGGGCGTATCGGTTTCGCTTAAGCGGATTCAACCGTCCACCAGTTTGCGCTGCGGAATTCATGTCTCCTTTTACTTTTAATCTTATAAGTACAGTAAACAGATAATTTTCATTGCAAAAATCATATCCACTGACTTAGAATTAAGTATCTAATGGTAAAGTTTTTATCGTCAGATTCTAGCTAGAAATTTGGGGAAGTGCAATAATATTCATGAGGATCATTTCACAACTAATAGCTTTTGTTGCAGCAGCTTTGGTAGTTGTAAATTTTTCTTTTTCTGAGCAACGGCTAGTCAATGTATATAACTGGTCTGATTATATAGATGAGACGATTCTTTCTGATTTTACTAAAGAAACTGGAATCAAAGTTGTTTACGATGTTTTTGATTCTAACGAAATCCTAGAAACTAAACTGCTTGCTGGTAAGACTGGTTATGATGTAGTTGTTCCTTCAGCAATATTTTTAGCTCGTCAAATTCAAGCTGGTGTTTTTCAACCTTTGGATCGAAGTAAACTCGGGAATACCGAGAATATGTGGTCAGTAGTTCGTGATCGGACTGCTCAATATGATCCAGGCAACAAATATTCGATCAACTATATGTGGGGCACAACAGGTATTGGCTACAATATTAAAGAAGCCGAAGACCGAATTGGGGGTCCGATTCGGTCATGGGATGTAATCTTTGATCCAGAAAAACTAGAGAAATTCAAAGATTGTGGGGTCCATATCTTAGATGCTCCATTGGAGATTATACCTGCAGCCTTAAACTATTTGGGAAAAAATCCAGATAGCAAGAAAAAAGACGATCTTGCTGATGCTGGCAGATTATTGAAAAATATCCGTTCTGGAATTCAAAAGTTCCACTCATCCGAATACATCAATGCTCTGGCAAATGGTGATATTTGTCTGGCTGTTGGTTGGTCTGGTGATATCTTTCAAGTGCGTAATCGTGCAGCAGAGGCTGATGCTGGTGTGAAGATTGGCTATGCCATTCCTAATCAGGGATCCATGATGTGGTTTGATCAGATCGCTATTCCATCGGATGCTAACAACGTATCTGAAGCGCATGAATTCATTAACTATATCATGCGCCCGGAAGTGATCGCTAAAGCATCAAATTACATTTACTATGCCAACGGTAATAAAAAGTCTCAGACCATGCTTGAAAAGAGAATCACTACAGACTCAGGTATTTATCCAGATCAGTCAACCCTTGCCAAACTTTACACAACAACTCCTTATGATTTAACAATTCAGCGTCTGATAACACGTATCTGGACCAAGGTGAAAGCAAATCAGTAAAAGATGAAAAGGCTTCACCGATGAAGAATACAATTGTGAACCCTTTTATATTTTTGGCAATCTTGGTGAAATCATTGCTCTTATGAATCGACAAATAGATCTTCCGAAAGAGCCCTTTGCTCAGTTTGAGATGGTAACAAAGAAATACGGTGCTGTTACAGCGGTGGACCAAGTCTCTCTTGATATTTTTGAAAAAGAATTTTTTGCCCTTCTAGGGCCATCCGGCTGTGGTAAAACTACCTTGATGAGGATGCTTGCAGGCTTTGAAACAGTAACGGAGGGTCGTATTCTTCTTCAAGGCAAGGATTTAAAAAAAATACCGCCATGGAAAAGACCTATCAATATGATGTTTCAGTCCTATGCTCTTTTTCCACACATGAATGTCGAGTCCAACATAGCATTTGGCCTTAAACAAGAAGATATGCTCAAAGGTGAAATTGAAGACAGAGTAGAAAAAATGCTCCAGCTTGTTAAAATGGAGAATTTTGCTCAGCGAAAACCTAACCAGCTTTCTGGTGGTCAACGACAAAGAGTTGCACTAGCACGCTCTCTAGCGAAACAACCTAAACTGTTGTTATTAGATGAACCTCTAGGCGCCTTGGACCGCAAGCTTAGGGAGGAAACACAATTTGAGCTCATGGAATTGCAAGAAAAGCTGGGTATTACATTTATGATTGTAACACATGATCAGGAAGAGGCAATGACTGTAGCTGATCGTATTGCTATTATGGATAATGGCAAGATTGCCCAGATTGGTCCCCCTTCTAAAATGTATGAAAATCCAAATAGTTCCTATGTTGCGGATTTTTTAGGGGATATTAACCTTCTCAGTGCAAAAGTCATGGCAAATGATAATGGCATCGTTTGTCTTGAAATCGAAGGAGGAGATGTCGCTAGGGTTGAGTGTAGTCAATCATATTTGCAAGGGGATACAGTCTGGTTTGCTAACCGACCAGAAAAATTTTCAATTAGCCGGAAACAACCAAGTATAAATTTTAATAGCTTTGCAGGGGAAGTTTGGGACATTGCTTATCTTGGTTGTTTAACAATTTACAAAGTCAAACTAGACAATGGAAATTTTGCAAAAGTATCGGTTCTAAACCACGACATTTCAAATGAAGATCCAATTATCTGGGAAGATAGAGTCTGGCTTTCTTTTTTGCCTGATGCCGCCTTCGTTTTAAACCAGTGAAATAAGGGCTATGATAGATGTATCATACCATTTACAGATGTAATAGAAAATTGGAAAAAAAATTAAGATTGATTCCGTCGGATTGTAGAGAGACAATTATCTTTATACGCTGGGCTCTTTTTCGATTGACAATATGGCTTCCCTATCTCTGGTTATTACTTTTTTTCCTGACTCCTTTTCTTCTTATAGCAAAACTTTCATTATCCAAGTCTGTTATGGCTCAACCTCCTTATATACCGACTTTTGCATGGGATGATACCATTCAGGGATGGTGGAAAAAAATTCAGGAATTATCCTTTAAGAATTTTATATTTATCATTGAAGATCACTTATACTGGAAAAGTTATCTTTCGAGTTTGAAAATTGCAGCACTATCAACTGTTCTTACATTATTTATTGGTTATCCGCTTGCCTACGGGATGTCGCAGGCCCCTCAGACGATACGAACAATGTTATTGATGCTTGTAATCCTTCCATTTTGGACATCCTTTCTCATTCGTGTTTATGCTTGGATTGCTATTCTGAAAAAGGAAGGATTATTAAATCAATTTCTTATTTGGTTTGGTGTCATCTCAGAACCTTTGATAATTTTAAATACTAATATCGCTGTGTATATTGGTATTGTATACTCTTATCTCCCATTCATGGTTTTGCCACTATATGCAAATCTAGCAAGGCAAGATCAGGTTTTTCTTGAAGCTGCGAGTGATCTTGGCTGTACACCCTTTAGAGCTTTTTGGAAGATTACCTGGCCACTATCATTGCCAGGAATTATCGCTGGTAGCTTATTAGTTTTCATTCCCACTGTTGGGGAATTTGTAATTCCTTCATTACTAGGTGGATCTGAGACCTTGATGATTGGTCAGATACTTTATGATGAGTTCTTTCAGAATCGGGACTGGCCAATTTCTTGTGCAGTAGCAGTTATTCTTCTCTTAATATTGATCATTCCTATTAGGTTCCTTCAGCGTATTGAAGCAATAGATCGAAAGAAGAGTTCATGAATCGATCGTGGTCATGGTTCGGACTAACCTCAGTTATTTCTGGTTTTTTTTTCCTATACATTCCTATTATTTTTCTGATTATTTATTCCTTCAATGCTTCACGATTGGTGACTGTTTGGGGAGGATTTTCAACCCAATGGTATACTGCTGCCTTAGCTAATAAGGGCCTCATTGATGCAGCTTGGGTTACTTTCAGGGTTGCTCTTGTTTCAGCATCGGCTTCAACTGTTTTAGGAACTATGGCTGCCCTAGCCTTGAATCGCTATACTCACTTCAGAGGACGTTGTCTCTTTTTTGGAATGATCTATGCTCCGTTAGGCATGCCAGAAGTTATTACAGGTCTATCTTTGTTGTTGTTATTTGTTACAACAGGTTTCAATCGAGGCATCATCACGATTATACTCTCTCATATAACGTTTTCAATGTGTTTTGTCGCTGTTGTAGTACAATCAAGGCTTACTGGTTTTGATCATGCCTTGGAGGAAGCCGCTCAAGATCTTGGAGCAACACCAACTGTTACCTTCTTTTCAATCACATTGCCAATAATATTACCGTCCATAGCTGTTAGTTGGGTATTAGCTTTTACACTATCTTTGGATGATCTTATCATTGCCCAATTTAATTCGGGTCCTGGCGCAACAACTCTACCGATGAAGATATTTAGTCAGGTCAGATTAGGTGTTACTCCTGAGATCAATGCGGTTTGCACCATATTAGTTGTTATCGTTGCAATAGGAGTAACCATAGCAATGGTGACATCGGGATCAAAAAAACAAAAGGAAATCAAAACGAATTAAAAAAGAACCATCAACTCTCCGGGATTTCAATCACCATACCATCATACCCAGGATTAACATGGCTAGGAGTACCGGCTTTGACTGTTTCATAATCCAAAGCAATATGCATATGTGTCAGTATAGCGCATTTGGTTTTACATTCATCAATACATGAAAGGGCTTGCTTTAAACTGAAGTGACTATGGTGCTCTTTGTATTGCAAGGCATCGAGAATTAAAATGTCGAGATTTTTTAGATAATGAAATGCACCTTGATCAAAAGCACTGACATCACTTGAATAAGCCAAACTACCAATACGAAATCCAAGAGAGTAAATATCACCATGAATTTGGTGGTAAGGCATGATGGCAATGGGCCCTCCCTGACCGCTTACTTTGAATTCTTGACCCGCTACAATACGGTTTTCTTCAAGAATAGGGGGATATCTGGAACCTTTTGGAGTTTCAAAACAATAACCAAAAGCTTCGTGAAGCTTTATTGATGTGCGATCATCTGCCCAGATTTGAACACGCTCACGACGATTAATAACAAAACTACGCAGATCATCGATTCCATGAATATGATCAGCATGAGGATGAGTATAAATAACTCCATCTGCAAAGGCTACATTAGCGCTAATCATCTGTTCACGAAAATCAGGTCCTGTATCCACAACAATGATTGTTTTACCATATTCACCATAGCGTTCAATTAAAAGAGATGATCGCCTACGTCGATTCTTTGGATTTCTCGAGTCACAATCACCCCAGTCTAAACCTATACGTGGTACGCCAGGAGATGAACCACACCCTAGTATTGTAAAATGATAGCCACGAAATCCCCTATCTATCATCTCATAAACTCACTTTCTGACCTGCGATAGGTTGATTTATTATCTGGGTACTTTTGAAAAGAGATTGAAAAAATTATCTGTTGTCATCCTCCAGACATCTTCAGACTCTACCTTCCAGATCTTAGCTAAGACTTTTGCAGTGTAAATGGTAAAACTAGGTTCATTCCGTTCACCTCTTTTGGGTACGGGAGTCAGGTAGGGAGAATCCGTTTCCAGAATGACACGGTTCTTAGGAAGATTAGAGGCAATATCACAGATATTTTGGCTATTTTTAAAGGTTAAAATCCCTGAAAAAGAGATATAAAGACCGAGATCAATAACACATTCAGCCAGTCTCAAACTGGAAGAAAAGCAATGCAAAACAGCCGAAAAAGATTGATCTGCGTTTTCATCGTCCAAAATGCGGATCATATCACTGTCGGCGTTCCGTGAATGAATTACAAGAGGCAACCCTGTTTGACGGGCTGCATCAATATGTAACAGAAAACTCCTTCTTTGACTCGCTCTTAATGATTTTTCATAGTGGAAATCAAGACCACTTTCTCCAATTGCAACGACCTTTGGATGATCAGATAAACTCATCAATTGGTGAGAAGTAACATCTGGTTCTTCATCAACGTTGTGAGGATGAGTTCCAACAGAACAAAAGACATCATCATAGCGTTGTGCTAACATCCGTACCTTATTAAATCGGTTCACACGAGTACAGATAGTTACGATACGATTAATACCCGCAGCGCGAGCTCGTCTAACAACATTATCAATATCTTCCGAAAAATCTGGAAAATCTAAATGGCAATGGCTATCAACTAACATATCAGTCATACACTGTTGCTAAAAAACGTGGAAACAATCCTTTTGGCTTTTCGATAATAGTATCACGGGAAAGGCGACTTTTGATTCCTAAGTGTGCAAATGATCGCTCATTTCTAGGTATGTTTAGTTGATCAAGACATCGTGTTGCACTGTCAGGAAGAAACGCCTGAGATAAGATAGCCACCTGACGGACCACCTCAGATGTCACATAAAGGACGGTTCCCATTCGTTCTTTATCTTTTTTTTTAAGGTTCCACGGGGCTTGTTCATTAAAATATCTATTGGTTTCATCTAAGACAGACCAAATGACATCTAGGGCTACGTTGGGTTGATACAGATCTACCTGCTCGCGGCACTTGCTAAGCATAGTATCAGAAAGTTCGAGAAGAATAGTATCTTGGAGATTAGGAAGGCCAGATTCGCTGAATTTACCATCAAGGCTTTTAAAAACCATAGATAAAGACCGTTGTGCAAGATTACCAAAATTATTCGATAGACCGGCATTCGTTTGATTCACTATCTCTTCATGAGTATAGTTACCATCTGATCCAAAGCGAATGTTGCGCAGAAGAAAGTATCTTAATGGATCAACACCATATAAGTCAATCATCTCAATGGGATCAACACCGTTTCTACTTGATTTTGATATTTTCTGACTGTTTTTTAGAAGATGCCCGTGAGCATATATCTTTTTGGGCAGTTCAATACCAGCAGACATCAAAAAGGCTGGCCAATAAACAGCATGAAAGCGGATAATATCTTTACCGATAATGTGAACATCCGCTGGCCAGTACGACCATAATGGACTATCAGAATATGGGTATCCTACACCAGTAATATAATTTGTCAAAGCATCTAGCCATACATACATAATATGAGCTTGATCGCCAGGAACCTTGATGCCCCAATCAAACGTAGTGCGTGAAATAGAAAGATCCTTTAACCCACCTTTAACAAAAGATATAATCTCATTACGCCGAATTTTAGGGGCAATAAAATCTGGATTCTCTTCATAAAACCTGAGTAATTTATCGCCATACGAGGACAAACGAAAAAAATAGCTTTCTTCTTCAATCCATTCTACTGGTGTATCCTGCAACCCAAAACGAATACCGTTATTATCACGGTACGTTTCATGCTCTTCATAATAAGATTCGTCAAGAACAGAATACCAACCTGAATAGACATTTTTGTAGATATCACCATTCTTCATCAATGTATTCCAGATTGATTGCGATGCAGTGTGATGATCGAGATCAGAGGTTCGAATAAACCGATCGTAAGAAATACTAAAAATATCTGCCATCTTTTGAAAAACATCAGAGTTCTGATCACTCAGTTGACGGACTGATATGCCAAGATGTCGTGCAGTTTGCCACATTTTTTGACCATGAACATCGGTACCAATCTGAAAGCGAACATCAAAGCCGTCAAGTCGCTTGAACCGAGCAATAGCATCGGCGCAAACAAACTCATAAGCGTGACCTATATGGGGTGCACCATTGGGATAGGAAATAGCACTTGTAATGTAAAACTTTTTGTTCACGAGGAGAAATAACCAAATCTAGATTTTATTAAGGGCAAACAAACGTTGAAAAAGCGTTAAAATGATCTGTTTTCTATCAAGATTATACTCGTCTAAAACGGTTAAAGATTCGTTCAATTTCTCCCATACCTTGGCAATAGGTGCAAGAGAAGAAGAAGATAAAGGCCAACCATCTAACTGCAAACGCACCTGATTTTCGAGCCAATTTGATACTAGTTCAATAAATAACTGGAAGGCCCCTTCATTCTCACGTGAAGCTAAATTGTTAGCGATTGAAATAGCTGATAGCCATTCCTTTGCAGATCCCATCGCTCGATCTTCCATCAACTTAACAAAGATGCGATACTCTGCTATTATATTCCCTTCTAGTAAGTGCAAAGCTTTACTAACTGAACCATTAGATAACTGGACACAGTATGAAAGATCGTATTCATCAACCTCTAGCTTGAACTGATTCAGTATTGAAAGAATCTCTTCATCTGACAGATGAGAAAGTCGTAAAATTTGGCAACGTGATCGAAACGTTCGTATTATCATGCCTGCAGAATGTACTAATATAAAAAACAATGATTGTTTTGGAGGTTCTTCAACAATCTTTAACAGAGCCCTTGCTGCGTTAGAAGTCATCTCGTCTGCAGAATCAATAATTGCAATACGCCAGCTATTAGATCCAGAAGACATATCAAAAAGTGTCCGAATTTTTCTGATCTCATTAATAGATAATCGTGATTTCATTCTTTTTTTCTCCTCATCCCATCGTGGGGTGAGATGAATCAAACCGGGATGAGACTCTTCAGCAATTTGTCGATGAACCTTATCATCCCAATTCAGAAAAGGAGATCCATCGTGAGGGGCTGTTCTGAGAAGATATTTCGAAAACGCAAAGGCAAGGCTAGCTTTACCGATACCACGCAAACCAGTAATCATCCAAGCATGATGTAGACGACCAGAAGCATGAGATGCTATAAACTGCTGGATAGCAGTTTCATGACCGACCAAACAAGATATTTTCGCTGGACCTGGACATCTTTCAATATGCATTCTTCATTGCCTCTCTCTTCTCATAAGAAATGTATCAATCACTGTATCGATAGTATCACTCACTTTATCAAAACTATCAGAAGCATTGATCACAATGCAGCGATCAGGTTCAGATCGAGCTATTTCTAAAAAACCGTTACGGCGTTTGATTTGCTCTTCTATGTTTTCACTTTCAAAACGATCTCTTCCCTTTTTAGACAAGAGCGGAGCAGAACGCTTTAACCCTTCTTCAGGTGGTAAATCTAGTATCAGCGTCAGATCTGGCTTCACACCTTCCGTAACAACTTTTTCCATTCCTAAAAGAAACTCTTGATCAACTTCTCCTGATACACCCTGATAGACACGGCTAGAATCAAGAAATCTATCGCACAAGACTATCTTACCTTTCAATAGTGCTGGTTTTATAATGTTTTGGACATTATCATCGCGAGCGGCTGCAAATAGAACAGCTTCTATTTCACTACCAAATTTTTTGGCTGCACCAGATAAAACAGCATAACGTATTGCTTTCGCCCGAGGTGTTCCACCAGGATCATTTGTAATAAGAGTTTTATAACTCATGTCATTCAATCGTAAAGCAAGACGTTTGATTTGAGTTGATTTACCGGCTCCTTCCCCTCCTTCAAATGTAATAAATAGTCCGCTCACAAGACAAAACTCTAATCTTAACAAAAGTTGTTAGTTCTAGCTAATATAAGATAATAATTGATGGAACACGTTAAGGATTAACGATATAGAGATCAAGACTTTCACAGTATATAATTTTTTCTAAAGGATCATAGTCCTAGATTGTTAGCTGCATTATGAGTCTGTCCTTATCAGAAAATTTATTAAAATTGAATTATAATGCATACATCATATCCAAAAATCGCTTTTGTTTCTAGTAAAACAGAAATCGCGCAATCCGCTTTATGTGATCTAGTCAAACGCTATGGAAATTACACTCCTGATAATTGTGATCTCCTAGTTGCTCTAGGCGGTGATGGGTTCATGTTGAAAATACAACTGACTTATATGAGTTCTGGTATCCCCGTTTACGGCATGAATAAGGGAACGATCGGATTTTTGATGAACCGATATCGGAAAAAGAATCTCCTCTCCAGATTAGATCAAGCGTCAAGGGCGATTATTCATCCTCTTCGTATGGTAGCTCACGATATCTTTGGAAAAAAACATGAATCCGTTGCTTTCAATGAAGTTTCATTATTTCGTCAGTCTCATCAAGCAGCACGACTGAGGATCCATATCGATAAAAAGGAACGAATGAAGGCATTGATCTGTGATGGAGTGATTGTATCAACACCTCAAGGTTCAACAGCTTATAATCTTTCAGTACATGGCCCAATTTTGCCAATGAAGGCTCCTTTGCTTGCTTTAACTCCAGTCAGTCCATTTCGTCCTCGTAACTGGAATGGGGCCTTGTTGCCGAATACAGTTAATATACGCATTACTATTTTGGAACCTAAAAAAAGATTAGTCAATGCCGTCGCAGATAACACTGAAATTAAATCTGCCTTAACGGTCGATATTCAGGAGGACAGAGAAGCTTATGGTATAATTCTATTTGATCCTGAGCATAGCTGGGAAGAGCGGATTCTCGCCGAACAATTTCGATATAAGTAATTCTCTTCATATCCTCTTATATCAGTTTTTATATATGGAGAGTTGAGAGTTTTGACTATGCTCAGTCTATAATATTTGAGGCATTCCAGTTTCGAATTGGCTAAATCGGACAGGAAAAAGATCCTGTTTCTCAAAATGATTTCCTATTTTTTTTATTTTAACAACCATTTGTTCTTCATTCTTAAGTCCAATTGCTGTAATCATAACACCATTAGACGCTAATAAATTAAAAAGGGAGATAGGAATCTCATCAAATGCCAGATCGGTTATTATACGATCATAAAGCTTATGGTCAGACTCTAAATTAAGTGCATTAGCATGAAAAATTTGAACGGTTTGAATATTAAGACGACAGAATCGACCACGAGCTTCTTCAACAAGTGTACGATACCTCTCCACTGAATATACTTTCTTAGCCAACCGAGATAGTAAGGCGGTTTGAAATCCTGTTCCTGTTCCTACCTCTAATACTGAGTGCGTAGACTGAACTTCCAGCGCATCAAGAAGTCTCATACATATAACAGCTGGAATAATTGTTTGACCACAAGGAATGGGTATCGTAATTTCCTTCCAGGCCAGATTATAAAACTGAGATGGAATAAATTGTTCTTTAGGTGTAGACTCTATAGCCTTTAAAAAAATAGGATCAGATATTCCATATCCACGTAACGTAAGAAAAAGATTTACAATATCTTCGGACTTTGACATTTTATAAGATTAAGAAAATTGTGCTAAACTCTTTTTTCCAAATGATGGAATCGCCTAAAATTCTTTAGAGAACCTTTTCAATTTTTGAAATCCCCCCCATATAGGAACTCAATGCATGAGGAATGGTGATCGAACCATCCTCATTTTGATAGTTTTCTATGATAGCAATCAAAGCACGCCCTACAGCAATACCAGAACCATTCAATGTATGAACAAAGCGAATCTTTTGACTATCGAACTCACGATCACGATAACGGGCATTCATACGCCTAGCCTGAAAATCTCCACAATTCGAACAACTTGAGATTTCACGATATACTCCCTGTCCAGGCAACCAGACCTCAATATCATAGGTTTTACGGGCAGAGAACCCCATATCACCAGAACACAAAACCATAACCCGATAATGTAAATCTAGCCTTTTCAAAACTTCCTCAGCACAGGAAAGAATGTACTCATGCTCATCGTCAGATCTTTCTGCCTCTGTAATTGAAACCAGTTCAACCTTAGAGAATTGGTGTTGTCGTAACATACCTCTTGTATCATATCCAGCAGAACCAGCTTCTGAACGAAAACAGTGCGTTAACGCAGTATAACGAAGTGGCAAACTTTTTTGTGTCAAGATTTGATCCTTAACAAGATTCGTCAAAGGAACTTCAGCTGTAGGTATGAGCCATTTTCCATCTGTTGTCCCAAATAGATCTTCTGAAAATTTTGGTAACTGCCCCGTACAATACAAAGCCTCACCCTTTACAAGAACCGGAGGCTGAATTTCAGTGTATCCGTGTTTTTCAGTGTGTATGTCAAGCATGAATTGCCCTAGTGCACGCTCGAGTCGCGCTAGACCACCATGCAGAATAACAAAACGGCTACCAGATAATCGGGAAGCGACATCAAAATCCATCATACCTAAAGATTCACCAAGATCATAATGTTCACGAGCCTGAAACCCGAATTGGGATTGAGATCCATGCTTATGATACAGTATATTGTTTTCTTTATTTTTACCAACTGGGACATCAGAAGCCGGTAAATTGTCAATAGAAGCTAGCGCTCTATTGAGAGATTCTGTTCTTATTTTTAGTTCCTCCTCAGCAGATTGTAAAAACCGCTTCAGGTTAGCAATTTCTTTGATAGCTACTTCTGCTTCTACTTCATCACCATCTGCTTTTGCAGCACCAATTTTTTTAGAAGCTTTGTTACGCGCTTCTTGTGCTTTCTGTAAGACCAAGATATGAGAACGTCGGTCTTCATCCAGTCCAAGAAGATATTTAGCCATTGGTTTTTTTCTACGCTTAGCAAGTCCTCTATCAAACTCTTCAGGGTTTTCACGGATCCATTTAATATCAAACATGACTGAACCCGTCATGATCACGGATCTGTGTTGATGGACTCACGCTCAACCTTTTTCCTTTCAATAAAACGAGTTGCATATATCGATAATTCGTAGAGAATGAGGATAGGAACAGCAAGGCATATTTGACTGATAGGATCTGGAGGGGTCAAAATCGCAGCTGCAATAAAGGACATAACTATAGCATACTTACGATTGATTGCAAGCGCTTCAGAAGAAACAATACCTGCTCTTGCTAGAAGAGAAATCACAACTGGCATCTGAAAAACCAACCCAAAGGCAAACGTAAGGACCATAATTAACCCTAAATATTCACTCACACGTGGTAATAGTTCAATAGTCGCAAGTGATATCTGACCTTTTTGTTGCATAGAAAGAAAAAAAGACATTGCTAAGGGCATCACAACAAAAAAAACAAGAAACGAACCTAAAATAAACAAGATCGGCGTCGCAAATAAAAACGGAATAAAAGCGCGCCGCTCATTCTTGTAAAGACCAGGTGCCATAAATTTGTAAATCTGAGTCGCTATGAATGGAAATGAAAAAAATAGCGCGGTGAAGAAAGCAATCCTCAATTGAACTAAAAAGAATTCCTGAGGGGCAGTAAAAATTAGCTTCAAGTTTCGATCGTAACCGGCTGCTTTTTCATAAGGAATGACCAGAATATTAAAAATCTTTTTAGAAAAATAAAAAGAAACGAAAAACAGAATAGAAAAAGCAATAAAAATCCGAAAAAGACGCTGGCGTAATTCGGTTAAGTGCTCAATAAACGGAACCGTTTTACTCTCTATATCTTGATCGTTCATGCATTTGGATTCTACTTTTAAAGCATCTTTGACGATTGAGAAAAAGCCTTATAAGTCAATGAAATTAAATTAGTTATCATGAAAGCACTCACTGGAATTTCAATCCTTTGATTTAGATGGTGTTCTGGGAGATTCTATCAAAAAAGAAGAGCTAAAATCTAAATCAGATTTTACTTCATCAAGACAAGTCCCCTTCAAAGATTCATCAAATCGCTTCTGAAAATCCAAAACTAAGAAACGAAGTCTTCGGACTACATGCCCAAAGCAGTTCAAGACACGAGGAAGATCTTTCGGACCGACAACAACAAAGGTAACAGCTGATACTAACAACATTTCTGGCCATCCAATATCAAACAAAGAACGATCCCTCTATAAAACTCTTTTGCCTCATTTAGCTTCCTATTTTTCTGCCTTTTTAATATTCGTTTCATCATCGATGTGCGATTCATGCAATCCCTTTTTGAAAGAATTGATCCCCTTTGCTAAATCTTCCATCAACTCGGAAATTTTACCACGTCCAAAGAGAAGAAGAACAATAACAGAGACGATGACAAGCTGCCAAATGCCAATATTCCCCATAATCTTAAACTCCTAAAATGTTTCTTGCCTCTCTAGCAAGAGTGAATATTACTATTCACATCAGCCACTCTACTCTTAACTAAAAGAAAACCATGAATCGTCAGTCATCTTGAATCTTGATCGAAAAAGTATGCATAAGGGAATAACGATATCGTATCTATTAACAGTGAATTTACATCTATTGCTTAAAGATGCCTTCGTCAAGGCATCTTAATCCATTCTTTATTTCAAAGTCGAAAAAGCAAAGCATCCGTCCAAGCTAAGATTCAGAGAGATTCTTCCAGTTCCATTTAATACAGACTCTGGTAGTGTTCCTTCTTTAACTCGTACTGAAAGTGGTTGTTCATAGCCAGGAATTCCTATGCGAAGATATAAATGATCCCCTGTAAAATCAGCATTGAGTACGCGCCCTTCAATCTCATATTTTTCTCCTGGCTTCAGTGAAGAAAAAGGCTCTATATTAATGCTACTAATGCGGACGACGACCATTGCCATATCGCCATTTTTTAGGCCATGGCCATGAACAGGGACAGGTCCTAGCGGCGTCATAATCTGTCCATATTTAACGATACCTTGAAAATAGTTTAATTCAGAAAAGAATCTTGCAGCAAAAAGGCTCCTAGGATGATAGTAAAGATCATGACCAGAACCGGATTGCTCTAATCGACCTTTTTGCAAGAGAATAATCTTATCACCCATTCTCAAAGCCTCTTCAGAATCATGAGTCACAATGATCGATGTTGCGCGTGTCTCTCGTAGTATAGCAAGAGTTTCTTCACGCATAGTATCTCGTAGTCGGCTATCAAGACTCGAAAATGGTTCGTCCATTAAAAGTACACCAGGGCGAGGGGCCAGTGCACGGGCTAGTGCAATCCGTTGCTGTTCACCGCCTGAGAGCTGGTGAGGATAATCATCTTTTCGGTTCAGAAGACCGACCCTTTCTAGCATTCGCATAGCTTGCAGTTTTCGTTCGGAATGACCAAGGTGCTTCAATCCAAAGATAACATTCTTGAAAACAGATAAGTGAGGGAAAAGGGCATAATTCTGAAAAACAAAACCAATGCCCCGTTTTTCTGGAGGTATACATATCGAGGCACTACTCATCTCACGTCCATCCTGTAAAATTCTGCCTAAAAAGAGTCGTTCCATACCTGCAGCCAATCGTAACAACGTTGTTTTTCCTGACCCGGAGGGTCCAAGTAAACAGGTTACAGTTCCTGAACGTGCTACAAACGAGACGTCAGTGAGAATATTTTTTTTGGCTATACAGTGGCTTACTTGATTAAAAACTAACTCAGCAGGAATGGATACGCCAGACGTATTGCGAACTCCCCAATTCATGTGTATGTCGATCTTTGAGATAATTGTTGATAGTTCTAAACAGTTCTTCTTTAAAGAATTTTCTTTAAAGAATGAAGAATAAAAATAACTTATCCCTTGATAAGGACTTAATATTTCTTGAATTCTAATGATCTGTTAAAGACCTAGTTTGAGGGGGTTAGTATGCTAATATGTAGAATCCCTTAAGCCGTTTTTCTTGGCCTCTATACTCATAGTCTGTACAGCAAAGCAAAGCGATCGAGCAATCTCGTCACGTCAATATGAACAAGTCTCCTAATAACCTTCTAACGATCATAACAGTCAAGAACTAATGTTATGTCTTCAGATATCATCATAGATTCTGTTATCATCTTTGTTAATTGAACAGAACAGTATGATCTTCTAGTTTCGTCTGCCTAGGCGTCTCTGAAGCCGTACCATCGACATCTCTATATACCCTTTGATCTTGATTCAGAATCAATAGGCCACCTACTTCTTTGGGTTTCACTTTTACCGGTGCGGAAGAAGCAATAATAGTCTGCACTTCTAAAGGTTCATTAAGAGAAAAAGAGTTATAGAAAAGAAGAAGAGCAGAAATAGAAAAAAATAAGCTGGAAAAAATATGAAGAATTCGTTTTGTAGACACCCACCTGAATCGCGAAAAATTAAGATAACGCTTTTTATTTTCTGATTCTATTTCCCTTAAAGTAGAAATAGTAAACTCATTATTAGCGAATACATTGTCATCATCATCTTTATTATTCTTGTTTAGGGGATAACTATATCCTAAACTGGTTCGGTTTTGTGGAATACAGTCTTGAAACTCAGCAACATAATCGATCATTAAAGATGAATGCCAGTCCACATCATCTTTTCTGGGAACAGAATGATCTAAAACAGGTAGTTCAAATAGAGGCATCGATATGAGCTCGGGCTCATCATAAGCTGAAGACGATTCAGTAAGAGGATGAACACTTAGTTTCATAATTCTGTGGTCGATGATAGGATCCAGTTCCTCTGTCAAAACAGTCCTCTTCTTTTGATTAAGCAGGAAGTATCGATTCCTTAATCATATATTTAACAAAAAATAGAATGACTTACCTACTCAATTAACTCGGTTTTGAGAAATACTATTTCTAATGAACAATCCCATACAGCAAAGGATATATGAAGAAATGGGATTTTTTTCAATTAATAAAGAAAATTTATCTAATATATAAAAGAAAACTAACTATCATCCATACGTTCGCACCGAGAACAAAAGAGATGTATCCTAATTAAAGAAAAATGCTAATGCATTTCTTGAGGTTGACTTACTCCTATGATTCTCAATCCAGAAGCAATGACATTTCTAATTCCCTGAACCAAGCTCAGTCTTGCAACTGTGAGATCAAGACTTTTTGTGTTAATATATCTGAGCTTTGGTTCTGATATCCCCTTACTCCAATGGCCGTGGAATAATGCTGCCAGCTCATATAAATAAAAAGCAACCCTATGAGGTTCGTGTGTGCGTGATGAAACATCAATGACTTTAGGAAATTCTGCAAGCTTCCGGATCAGCGCTAATTCATCTTTTGCCTTAAGAAGTTCAACTTTAGCAGTCTGCAAAGATTTTGTATCAAGGTTTATGCCTAGCTCCTGAGAAGCTTGGCGAAAGATCGAACAACATCGTGCATAGGCATATTGAACGTAGAATACTGGATTGTCCTTATTTTGTTCGTTCACCCTAGAAAAATCAAAATCCAGCGGTGCATCGTTCTTACGGTAAAGCATCATGAACCTTACAGCATCAGAACCAACTTCATCAACTACCTCACGCAGTGTGATAAAATTACCAGAACGTTTCGACATTTTCACAGGCTCACCATCACGATACAACTTGACCAGTTGGCACAAACAAATACTCAACCTAGCCTTACCACCAGATATAGCCTTACTTAAAGCGTTCATGCGCTTGACATAACCATTATGATCAGCACCAAGGATCAATATCATCTCTTTGAAGCCACGATCAAACTTATCTTTAAAATAGCCTACATCTGCCGCGAAATAAGTATAATCTCCATTTGATTTTATAAGAGCTCTATCTATATCATCCCCCATGTTAGTAGACCGGAATAAGAGTTGTTGACGGTCTTCCCAGTTCTCTGATGACTTCTTCTTCGGAGGAGGTAATGTACCTTCATAAATCAAATCAGCTTCAGATAAAACTTTGATCGCTTCAGCGATCGGTGTTGTTTTAGATGGACTCACTAAGTGAAGACTGCTTTCAGAAAAAAATATATCGTGTCTAACCCCTAAAGCATCAAGGTCAGAACGTATCATTCCCATCATTGCATTGATAGAAAATTCCTTAACAATAGAATACCAGTCTTTTTCCGACATTTTAAGAAGGCTATTTCCATACCTTCTACGGAGATCTTCAGCAACAGGAAGAAGATAACTGCCACTATAATAAAAATCCCCTGAAAGTTCGCTAATTACATCACAACAGGCATCGCGATAACGCATAAAGACTGAACGAGCAAGAACTTCAATTTGACCCCCTGCATCATTAATATAATATTCACGGGTCACATCAAAACCAGAAAACTCTAGCAAATTTGCTAATGCATCACCAACAACTGCCCCTCGGCAATGACCGACGTGCATTGGACCTGTAGGATTTGCAGAAACATACTCGATATTAACTTTTGTTCCATGACCAACACTTCTCGATCCATAGAGAAAAGACGGATCCAAAATGGTAACAAGATGATTTGACCAATAGATATCTGAAAAACAAATGTTGATAAATCCAGGACCGGCGACATCTACTGAAATAATATGATCTTCAGTTAACAAATCAGAGGCAATCTCTTCCGCTATTTCTTTAGTACTTCTTCTTAATTGTTTAGCCAAGACCATAGCCGCATTAGTTGAAAAATGGCCATGCTTAGAATGACGAGGAGTCTCTACATTGATGGCATCCACATCCAAATCATCTACTTCTCTAAAGAGAGAGAATTTCAATTTTTTTTTAAGAGACGACTCTAAATCTTTATAAAGATTGCTCATTGATTCTATCTTAGATCTTTATCCAAAGTTCTTGCTAATTGAAAGGTTCCATTATCGTGGGATTTCTAATTAGAAAGTTCTAAAGAACTTTACCTCTCTTACGTTAAGAATCTAATCACGTTAGGAAAGAGATAACTTTCAGAAGAATAACTCTAACTTAACTGATCATATCTTCTTCGAATTTCAGTCATTTTATTATAGCAATGATTCTAATCATCAGAAAGGAAGGGGTTCAAATTACTAATTTTACTTAAGCAGATTCATGAGTTATATCAAGTAAATGTTTGACGATTCATGGATCTTAAAATAAAAGATCTTTCACTGTTACTTTCCTTTATTGAAGAACGTTCAATGAAAAATTTAAAAAATAGAGTTACTCTTTCCAATTCTGCTGCGAAACGAATTTCTGAGATTTTATCCTCACAAAATGAAAAAACTGCTTTGCGGATTTCTGTTGAAGGGGGGGGGTGTTCCGGTTTTTCTTATAAATTTAACCTAGTAGAAAATCCTGCCGATGATGATTTCATCATCGACCAAAGTGATTCAATTATAGTAATTGATTCCATATCATTGATGTATATGGATGGTTCTGAAATTGATTTCATAGATAATCTAATGGGTCAGAGGTTCCAGATTAACAATCCTAAGGCAACAAAGAATTGTGGATGCGGAACGAGCTTTTCTCTCTAAAAATAGAAAAGGAAAAGGATTTGTTTTTGTGATTTCTAATCGTTCTTTATTTTTCATGTTAACGTCTTGTTTTACTCAGATAAGACAATTTTCTTGTTGCGACAAGCGCAAGTGTTTTCGGATAGAGTATGTGTTCCATCTCAAGTACTCGGTAAGCGAGTGTCCTTATGTCGTCGTCTGGCAACACAGGAACTGTGCTTTGAGTCAGAATGAGACCTCCATCCAATTGACTATTGACAAAATGAACCGTGCACCCATGTACTTGAATACCTGAATCAAGAGCACGTTTATGGGTATTAAGACCAGGAAATAAAGGTAAGAGACTGGGATGAATATTTAGTATTCTACCCAGCCAAGCAGAGACTAAAAACTGTGTCAATACTCTCATGTATCCAGCCAAGCAAATGATATCTATATCATAAGCTATTAAAAGCTCATGGATAGCTTGTTCATGTTCCTCACGAGACTCATAAAATTTATTGTCAACAATATGTGTAGGAATCCCTCTTTTTTGAGCTGATTTTACGCCGTCTGCATTAGGATTATTACTGATAATAAGAGAAATATCTGCTGGATACGAAGTATCTTTTGCTGACTCTACAAGTGAAATCATGTTCGATCCACGCCCTGAAATTAAAACGGCAACTCGAACTTTTTTCATAACTTATTTCCAATCGAGTGAGCCCGAATAAGAAACGTTCTTACCATCTCCACTTTTAAGGATTCCGATCTCTGTAACGTGTTCTCCAGATCTTTGAAGATTTTGACTAATAGAAATTGCGCTAGCAGAATCACATACTATCAACATCCCGATTCCACAATTAAATGTCCGTAACATCTCATCATCATCTATATTTCCCATTTCACGAAGCCATGAAAAAATTTGCGAGGGCTTCCAAGATAACAAGTCAATTGATGCAACAAGACCTTCTGGCAAAACGCGAGACAAATTCTCTGTCAAACCTCCACCAGTAATATGAGCTATAGCATGGATAGAAGTCGTTTTTTTTAAAATGCTAAGAATGGATTTCACATAAATGCGTGTTGGTTCTAAAACGGATTGAGCTATCGTTTTGTTTCGTTCAAAAGGTGAGAAGGAAGACCAGCTTAATCCACTTCTGTCTATAATCTTTCTTATTAATGAATATCCATTAGAATGAGGTCCGCTAGAGCTCAGTCCTAGCAATAGATCACCTTCCTTGATCCTCTTGGGAAGGAGATTTCCCCTTTCGACAGCACCAACAGAGAAACCTGCTAGATCATAGTCACCTTGCTGATACATACCCGGCATTTCAGCTGTCTCACCTCCTATCAAAGCGCAACCTGAAAGTCTGCATCCTTCTGCTATACCGGCTATCACCGACACTGCTACAGCATTATCAAGTTTTCCGGTCGCAAAATAATCAAGAAAAAAAAGTGGCTCTGCACCTTGTACGATTAGATCGTTTACACACATAGCAACTAGATCCTGTCCGACTGTGCCATGTTGTGCGGTTTCTATAGCTATCTTTAATTTGGTCCCGACACCGTCACTTGCAGCCACTAACAATGGATCCTTATACCCGATTTCAGCTATATCAAATAGACCACCAAATCCTCCAATTGAACCGTCAGTGCCAGGACGTTGTGTTACAGAGATAAACGGCTTGATTGCGCTTATGAGCGCCTTTCCCGTATCGATATCTACACCTGCACTAGCATAAGAGAGGGAAGGGATATTCATCATTTTTTCATTCATCAGACAGTTATTTTTATACTAAACTAAAATATTATTATCTTATCTAAGATTTTCAGAAATTATAAAGAATAAACCCTATAGTATTAAACGAATGATAATTTCTATCTCATAATATATAAATTCTATTCAATACAAGGAAGATGTTAATATTCAGAGTTTCTTTGACTCTTTTAAGAAGTAGATTTCAATGATAAAATTCCTAGTAACTCTTTCTTTTTCTGAGAAAAACCGCTATCTACCCATTGCTTTTCCATCTGGGTTAAAACTATTGAGATAGCCGATCCTGGTTCATATCCCAGTGTCAAAAGATCACGACCAGAAACAGGGAATTTTGGTTTTTTCCACGTTTTTCCATGTTTGAGTAACCTGTACAATTGTTGACCTACTATCTGTGCGGATTGATCATTTTTCTTACTCAATTCTCTGGCAGTTGCTAACGATAGTCTATCGATAATTCCTAAAATTTCTCCACAATAGAGAAATTGCTCAAATTCTGTAAAGCTCATATGAGCATCAGGCTCAACAGACCGGGCCCAGGTAATCAGTCTACTAGCTAAAATCTTAGGCAGTTTTAGACTACGATTAAGAGCATTTATTCCCTCTTCATTTGGTGAGATGATAGACATCAAACGCAAAATAGGATCGGAAGGCCATTTTTCTTGTTGTTGAATTTTCACTAATCTCGATAAAGTGTCAATGCCACCGGATTCGATTTGAGGTAAAATTAATGATAAGATCCCTATCTGATCCATCCAAAAAAGAGCTCTTCCTGGGTCCGGGGCAGACAGTAACTTTGAAAATTCCGTCCAGATTCTCTCAGCAGAGAGCTGATTAAGAAGATATTTTAAATGATTACATGCTTTTAGTGCCGGAGGATCAGGGAAAAAAGAATTACCGTACCAAGCGAAAAAACGAAAAAAGCGGAGTATACGGAGAGGATCTTGAAGAATTCTCTCTTCAGGGTTACCAATGAATCTTATTCGGCGAGCTTCAAGATCATCATGACCATTTAAAGGATCGAATAATTCACCTCTCATACTGACAGAAAGCGCGTTCATAGTAAAATCGCGTCTGCGTGCATCTTTCTTCCAGTCTCGTCCAAAAGAAACCTTGGGATGCCGTCCTTGAGTTCCTAACTCTTCTCGTAGAGTTGTCACGTCATAAGTGGTGCCATTGATGATAACTGTAACCGTACCATAAGTAATCCCTGTAAGGAGAAACCGATATCCTTTCTCCTTCAGACGAGAAACAACATATATAGGCATCAAGGTTGTTGAAATATCGATGTCATTAATTGATTCACCCATCAATCCATTTCGCACAGCCCCGCCCATAACACGAGCCTCCTCCCCTCCTTCACTCAAAAGGCATAACAGGGTTTGCAACGAAGGATTACTGAGCCATTTAAATTCTACAAACAACTGAATCCACAATTATAGATTATATTGAATAATAAAGAGTTAGATATACTAGGCTCATCAGAGTTAAGGAATATTGTATTCCTTCGATTCTAGAATCATCTTTTTTAAAGATTTAAAAACTTTGATTGAGAGTATAGGCATCTTGTAGCAGGTCCAGACATTTCTGATAGAGCTCCTTCTCTCAATTCATATGCTAATATCCGTTCAGGATCAGTCGGACGAGGTAATGTTATCTTACCAGGAATAATCTTTTTAAAGCCAAATAACTCATAGTAAGATGGATTACCTACCAATATAATGACTTTGCACTGGTGATCCAGACAAGTATCACTTGCCTTGCTAACAGCAGCACGCATCAAAGCCTTACCTGCACTATGACCTGAATAGCGCTGAAGAACTGCCAATGGCCCTAGCATCAAAGTTTCATTTTTACCCCACATAATTTTGGTCAATCTGACAGAACCAATAATTTGACTCTGATGCTCTGCGACGAAAGATAATGATACTTCATGAGAAACACCTTCACGCAATGGCTGAACAGCACGAACGTGTATGCCAGGACCAAAAACCTTAGCAGTGAGTCTCTCAATTTCAGATTGATCTGATTCCGACTCAGGTCGGACTTTAAAATCCAAGAATTTCATAAGCAAAGCTGGAATGACATCAAACGTCACACTGTTAGGATCTGTGCGGTTAGAAGTAGAAATATCAAATAAGTATCAGTGGGTCTAGTTCATTATTTTAACCCTTAGATTCTGTTTGTATCTTTCTACTGTAAGTTCTTGCCAGCGATCTGGATGGAAGACATTATAAAGATACAAATTAATATGAAATTGATCTCATCATGAGAATAAATATAGAAGATTATCCGTTCACAGTTCCTTGCTTATGATTCATATTTAAAGACACGATAGCTATTAACTATGTTTAGACTAGCTCATATTTCAGATATTCACCTACTCCCTCTACCCTCAATATCACTCAAACAGCTGATATCAAAGCGTATCATGGGTTACCTGAACTGGCAATTTGATCGCAAAAATATACACAATCAGGATATGCTGAGAACTTTGTTACAAGATATAAAACAAAAAAATACAAACCATTTGGCGATCACCGGTGATCTAGTCAATCTAGCTCTCCCTTCTGAATTTGAGGCTGCAACTAAATGGCTAAAACAATTAGGTGAAGCGAATGAGATCAGCATCGTTTTCGGTAATCATGATTGCTATGTAGAATCGGGATATCGACGAGCCTGTGAAAGCTGGAAAAATTACATTGGTGATGATCGATCAGACGAGATATTCCCTTTTGTTCGCTATCGTAAAAATAGCGCTCTAATTGGTGTGAATAGTGGGGTTAGTACACCACCTTTTATGGCAACAGGAGTCTTTGACAAACGTCAAGCAGAACATCTCAAAAAAATATTAGAGACCGCGAAACAAAACCATAAATTCAGAATTATAATGATTCATCATCCTCCAGTGGAAGGAGTAACAAGCTTAACAAAAAAACTGCATGGCCAGAATATTTTTAGATCTGTTATTGAGATTCTAGGAGCTGAACTTATTTTACATGGACATACTCATGTTAACAGTCTAAACTGGATTGAAGGTCCGGAACGGACTGTTCCGGTTATTGGCGTTGCCTCTGCAAGCCAACGCCCCATTAGGGAGCATAATCTTCGGGCTGCAACCTATAATTTATTTGATATTGATAGACAATCAGAAGAATGGCACTGTCGTTATCAGACATTCGGGTACCATCACTCTTTTTCGTCTGTACGTAAGATCAGCGATCAGTTGTTATTGCCATAAAATAGAATTATCAGATTTTCTAATTCTGGTATCAATGCTCAAGAAAAACCTCAAATTAATTTTCTTAGTCTTTAGGTAAAAGAAGAGGCCCATGAATTAGGCCTCTTCATAAATCAGTTTATCAGTTGGTAAGGATAATTAAAAAGAACGCGAAATTCGGAAGAGATATCCATCTGAATCTCCTCGATCAGAAGGAAGACTCTGATTATGATAATCGACTTCAACACTCACATTCGTGATCGGTTGCCACTCAAACCCAATTGTATACTGGTTTCCGCTAGTGTCTGAATCAGAATAGCCACCACCTACAGAGAAGTTATCAACAACTTTATAGCGAGCACCTATGCCCCACTGCCATTCACCTCCATCAACGTAGTTGTTCGCTTCATCACCAGCAGATTGATACCAACCATCAACACGTAGATTTTCAATTCCTTGAAGGCTTGCAAACAGTGAATAAGCAACATCACCATCAAAAGTAGATTCACGGCCATCATTGATGATCGTAGCGGCTACACGGCCCCAAGAACCAGAATAACTGGCACCGACGTAAGAATCAAATAACACGTCATCCGAATCTCCGTCATCACCCTGGATACCAGCAGTAGCTGAGAATCCATTAACAGCATATGTATACTGCATATAGGCAGTCTGGTTGTATTCATATAGACCATCCACCATGTTTCCAGGATAACCAAATTCTGTATTCGTCGTGAAAAAATCATCACCATAACCAGCAGATAAAGAACCACTACCATTACTTAGAGTCATAATTGCAGAATCAACTAGGATGTTGTTATGAGACTCCCCCTCTAAACGAATAGAAGAGTGAAGTGTACCATAATCTGTTTCGTTACGTGCATCAAACTTAACGCGAGTGCGATAACCGAAACTACCTACGCTACTAGTATCAAGACGAGCATGTTCATACTGTACTCGCATTGAGCCAGAGATTTCTAGACATGTCTCAGTACCCGGAATGTAAAAAAAGCCTGATCCATACATATCGCAGACTTTAACATAATCGATGGGCTCTGGCTCTGCAACAACAGAATCAGCAGCAGGCGCTCCAGATACTGCGATCATCGCAGCAACGGAACCCAGAAGAAGGGTTTTCAATTTCATTGTATTTGATCTCCAGTAAGAAAAAGTTGAGATAGAGGCAACGACCAAATGGGTCAGACAGACATGCGCTCTAATCCCTTTAACTAACCCTAACCACTAGCTATTGGAACGCAATGGGAAAGACGTCTATTAGGTGAGAGATCATGATTTCAAACAACAAGTGTTGTATAAAAATCACAGTTTTTAATCATCCAGTCCAGACTGACTTGTCAATAGAATATAAATCTTAGGGTTCTGTAAGAAGAGAATGATGATTCTTTAGCTATAAGATTTCCCATTAACCAATAAATAAATCTCTATTTGATTCGTTTCTTGATCTTTTGAGAAAAAAGAAGCATCCATCGTCTGATGCAGAATCTTTTTTATAGAGATGATATTAGAAAATATCTCTAAAAAAGAGCAGAATTATTTCCATATTTTATAGCATTTGACAACGCACAGAGAAGAACACTTATCAAATTAAGTATCCATCTCTTCCTTCCAGTCCACAACTAATATTGTATCCTAATCATTTTCTAATTCAAATTTTAAAACATTGAACTCATTCAAAAAATGAAAACCTGGTAGAGGAGATAGAAGTCTAAGTAAGAAGTCTTTATGAATCCGACTGTCTAATAAACAGTGACATTCTTCAATCTATATCCAACCCTGAGTTTCCCTTTTTATAATTTTTTTAATTAGCATAATCCCTTCATGACTATCATTTAGACAAGGGATATGGCTAAAATTCTCTCCACCGTATTTGATGAACTGATTACACACTTCTACAGCAATTTCTTCAAGGGTTTCTAGACAATCAGATGAAAAGCCTGGGTTGATAACACAAATGCGTTTCACTCCTTCATATGCCAATTTCTCAACAGTTTTATCCGTGTAAGGTTTGAGCCATTCTTCAGGACCAAAGCGTGACTGAAATGTAGAAATGAGGAATCCATCATCCCATCCCATCTTCTCACGTAACAAACGTGATGTTTTTAGACAATGGCAAGGATAAGGATCGCCCTTATCGAAATAAGTTTTGGGTATTCCGTGGTAAGAGGCAATCATATGATCTGGCTGGAAATCTAAGTTCTTTAAGTGGCTTTCAATAGAATTCGCTAAAGCCTGAATATAGTGTGGATCATCATGATATGGTGGCACTGTTCTTATAGCAGGCATCCAGCGCATTTTCATAAATGCATTAAAGGCTTTATCATTAACGGTTGCAGTCGTTGTTGCACTATACTGTGGGTAAAGTGGAAATATCAAAATCCGTTCGCATCCCTGTTTTTTTAAAATCTTTAAGCGACCCTCAATGGAGGGATCGCCATATCGCATTCCCCAATCAATGATAAGATTGGAAATATAAGAAAAGTACTTACTCAGTTGGGCAGATTGAGAGCGAGTAAAAGTCATAAGCGGAGATTCATCTTGCTCTTTATTCCAAATAGACTTATATAATTCGGAGGATCTTTTGGGTCGGACATTAAGGATGATCCCATTCAGCAATGGCCACCAAATAAGCCTTGGAATCTCTATCACTCGCCTGTCAGATAAAAATTCCTTTAAATACCTCCGAACGCTCTTTTTATCATAACCATTTGGCGTTCCCAAATTAACAAGAAGAACCCCTACCTTTCCCCAAATAATGTCCGAGTGCTCATTAAGATTTTTTTTTGAAATATCACTTTGAGTAGAAAGAGACATTTTTAAATTCCATTATATATTGGCAAAAGTAAAAGAGATTGATGACCAAAACTAACTATTAGAATTGTTCCAATTGAATAGCAAGCCACAATGTTAATCTTAATTTTTAATGTTAATCCACTAAAATTATGATGTGTGATCATATAATTAAAGAGATAATTCAGACTGAACTGATCCATAAGAACATAAGAACTGTTCGTTTTTAATTGGATGGACTTTTCTATTCTTGATCTTGATCGTATAAGAACACTATTTTTAATAGAATACTTCTGGCTAGCATATACCAAGACGTAACAAATCATGGGAATGTATGATTCCCACTGGTTTACTTTGTTCAGTTACCATCAGTGTTGTAATGGCATGTTGGTTCAGTATAGAGAAAGCTTCTATAGCTAGCATGTCAGGTGAGATCGTCTGAGGACTTTCTGTCATGATGTCATCAACTGTTTCTGTCAAGAGAGATGGATTGATATGACGACGTAAATCCTCATCAGTGATGATACCGATCAAGGTATCATCATTTATGATCCCTACGCAGCCGAATCCTTTCCCAGAAATTTGGAGAATGGCCTCTGTCATCTGAGTTCCTTTTTTGACAAGAGGAATAGCCTTCCCTTTATGCATGATCTCATTAACGAGAATCAGTTTTGTACCTATTTGTCCTCCAGGGTGAAGAAGACGGAAGTCTCTAGGTGTAAATGAACGGCTTTCTAGAATTGATATAGCAAGAGCATCACCGATAGCTAGCTGCATAAGAGACGAAGTAGTTGGTGCCAAATTATGTGGACACGCTTCTTTTTCACGTGGCAGAGCAAGAATAATATCGGCATGCATGGCTAATGTAGAATCTCTATTAGCAGTGAGAGCAATTAACGGAATTGAAAAACGCTTTGAAAAAGAAAAAAGACCTTGCAATTCTTTTGTTTCTCCCGACCAAGATATGGCGAGTATCGCATCATCTCTTCCGATCATTCCTAGATCACCATGATTCGCTTCTGTTGCATGTATGAAAAAAGCAGAAGTTCCTGTAGATGCGAGAGTTGAAGCGATCTTTGCGGCGATGTGGCCACTCTTTCCTACTCCAGTAACAACAAGATGACCTTTAATATTAAAAATAGTCTTAACAGCTCGAAAAAAATCCTCTTCCAAACCGTTAGAAAACGCCTTGATAAGTGCGTTCAGTCCAGCCTGTTCAACTTTTAAGGTTTTCAGAGCAGATTGAATAAAAGAATTTTTCAACATGGGTATTTTCTAGACTTTCAATCAATATTCAAGCGTTTTGATAGGCAAACCTAATTCGAATCTTCTTTTCAAAGATTATCATATCAGTTTCTATACGCATATGAGGCCTTCTCTCAAGAAGCTCAAGAATCATCTTTGATCACGAAGCTGTTTCAAGATCGCAAAAGACTGCAATCCATCCGGATTGATTCCGAGGCTTTCTTGAGCCTTTCGAATAGCGCGGCGCGTTCTAATACCAAATTTTCCATCAATTTCTCCATTATAAAAACCTTTAACGGAAAGTAGAGTTTGAAATTCTCTCCTCTCCTCAAAAGTGAACTGATTCAATGGCCGTGGAAATGGATTTTTGAATTCTCCTGAGCCAGCAATTTGATCAGCAAGATAACCTACAGCCAAAGCATATTTGTCAGCATTATTATAACGCTTAATCACAAAAAAATTTCTGGTCATCACAAATGCAGGCCCCCCCTTTCCTGTAGGAACACTTAATACACCCCTATCATTCAATGTAGGAAATGGTTTTCCATTAACTCTCTTCACACCCAATTTAACCCAAGAAGCAATACTTCGTTCTTTTCCTTTTTGATTCATCAGTTGATCCGGAATCGAAATTTCATAGCCCCATGGTTTTCCAGATTTCCAACCATTACAATGCAAAAGGTTCGCAGCTGTTGCCAAGGCGTCAGGTACAGAAGTCCAAATATTTTGCTTTCCATCTCCATTAGCATCTTGTGCATAAGCAAGATAGCTCGTGGGAATGAACTGAGTGTGTCCCATGGCGCCCGCCCATGATCCTCTTAACTGTTTAGGTGATATGATGCCTCGCTGCACAATTTTCATCGCTGCGATCAGTTGTCTATAAGCAAATTTTCTTCTTTTCTCATCGAAATAGGCAAGCGTGGCCAGAGAGCGTATAACGCTACGCAAAGACTCATCTTTTTTCAGTGCTTCTCCATAATCCGTTTCCATCGACCAAATAGCTAATAAAATATATCGGCTGACACCATACTGTTTTTCAAGACGATGCAACCATGAATTCCATTTACGTTCCATTTCCTGACCACGAGAAATAGATTTCTGATTCACACGGTTATCAAAGTACATCCATAAGTTCTGGTCGAACTCTGGTTGAGATCGAACGAGAGAGATGATTTCTGGATCAGGCGAAATTATACCGATAAACGATTTTTTATAAGTCGATCGAGATATACCATTTTGAAGAGCAACCGTTTCAAAATCTTTTATCCATTTGCCAAAATCTGTGTTTGCTTGAGCATCAGAAAAGATAGAATAACCTATAGAGATTGAAACAAAAGCGAGAATTCGAAGTTTCAAAAAAGAGATTTTATAAATATGATTCATTATGTTGTCATCTTTTTTTCAATAATTAGGAAAAATAAAAATTGAATCAAAAAGACTGTGTTAATTAAAAGAAATGATATTAAAATCTATATTTGATCAATCTAAACTCTGCTAAGAGAAAATGTTAAGGCAAAAAGAAGAAAGAGTGAAGTTAATATAGGATGAATATAGCTGATAACAATCTAAAACGGCGCATAGATAAAGTCGTTATTCCTGTAGCAGGGCTAGGAACAAGGTTTTTGCCTGCTTCAAAAGCAGTACCAAAAGAAATGTTCACCATCGTTGACATGCCTATAATCCAGTATGCAATCAATGAAGCGAGGGAAGCCGGCATAGAAAATTTTGTTTTCGTGACTGGTCGTAATAAAGCTGTCATTGAGGATTATTTTGATCTTCAACCTCAACTGAAAAAAAATTTAATAAAGCATAAAAAGGAGAATGTCCTTTCTATTTTAGAAGAAAATCATCTCCAGGCAGGTAGAATAAGCTTTACTCCTCAAAGGAATCCTTTAGGGTTAGGACATGCTGTGTGGTGTGCTCGCAATATTATTGGGAATGAACCTTTTGCTCTTTTACTTCCTGATATGCTTATGCAAGCCCAAGAAGGGTGTCTCTTCTCAATGATGAAAATGTACAATAAAGTAGGTGGTAATATTATTGCCGCGGGAGAGTGCAGTCAAGAAGATATCAGAAAATATGGAATTATCACCAGAGGCAACCCGATTGGTGATGGTTTCAAAATTGCTAAAATGAGAGAAAAACCATCAGTCAAAGAAACCTCCTCACAGTTTTTTATTAATGGCCGTTACATCTTGCAACCAGAGATTTTTAGAGTTCTGGAAAACCAAGAAATGGGGATCAACGGAGAGTTTCAGATCACTGATGCAATATTAAGTCTAGCACAACAACAACCTCTTTATGGATACCAGTTTGAGGGAAAGATCTTTGATTGTGGATCAAAAGAAGGTTTTATTGCTGCGAATATAGCCTTTGCTTTATCAAGGGAAGACACCAGGCCTTTTCTCCAAACAATTATCAAAGATCTATTAAAAAAGGATCCCTTGTCCTTGTAATCACGTGCTTTTCTTACAATCTCCATTAAAAGGGAAGATTTGTTGTTCCCATCAAAGTTAGATCAATGTCACGGGCACATCGACGCCCTTCACGAATGGCCCAGACAACAAGGGACTGACCTCTACGCATATCACCAGCACTCCAAATTTTATCCTGATTTGTCTTATAATGATCAACCTTTTCTAAAAGATTATCTTTCTCATCATGTTCAATTCCTAAATCGACCAACCCACCTTCCTTTTTAGGAGATATAAATCCCATTGCTAGCAAAACTAGATCTGCTTCTATATCGAATTCAGAATCTTCAATAGACTTGAGATCATTATCGACTAGAGCACAACGCAATCTCTTCACTTTACCTTTTGTGCCTTCAAAACTCTTTGTCAGAACAGAAAAATCACGTTGAACCCCTTCTTCATGACTAGAGGATCTTCTCATCTTCAGTGGCCAATTGGGCCATGTCAATAATTTATCTTCTTTATCTGGTGGCATTGGCATAATTTCCAACTGTGTGACTGACAGAGCTCCTTGTCTAATAGATGTACCAATACAGTCTGATCCTGTATCGCCTCCCCCAATAACAACCACATGCTTACCATGAGCTAATATAGATTCCGTATCATCTATTCCTTCATTACTGATTCGACGATTTTGCTGAGATAAAAAATCCATTGCAAAATGAATACCTTTCAACTCTCGTCCCCTAATGAGAAGATCATTTGGTTTTTCTGCACCTCCTGACAAAACAATTGCATCGTTTTGCTTAATTAATTGATGAATATCAACATCAATACCTACATGAACTCCAGTATGAATAATAACACCTTCCGTTACGATCTGTTCTGTTCGTCTATCGATTAGATATTTCTCCATCTTGAAGTCAGGAATGCCGTAGCGCAACAAACCGCCAATCTTTTTATTCTTTTCATAAAGGTATACCATGTGACCAGCACGCACTAATTGCTGAGCACAGGCCATGCCTGCTGGTCCAGCACCGATAATTGCAATAGATTTTCCTGTTTTAGATTGACTCGGCTCGGGCTTTATCCATCCATTGACCCATGCCTTGTCAACAATTGCACATTCAAGAGATTTAATCGTAACAGGATTGTCTATCATATTTAATGTACACGAGGCTTCACATGGGGCAGGACAAATTCTTCCAGTAAATTCAGGAAAATTATTCGTTGAGTGTAGATTCTCTGAAGCTTGTTGCCATTCTCCTCTGTAGACGAGATGATTCCAATCGGGAATTTGGTTGTTGACCGGACACCCCTTGTTCCCCCTTCCATCATGACAAAAAGGTATACCACAATCCATACATCGTGATGCTTGGTCTTTGAGCTCATCTTCTGCTAGCGGAATGACAAATTCTCTAAAGTTTTTAATTCGCTCTGATACAGGATGATACTTACAATCCAGGCGATCAATTTCTAGAAATCCAGTTGGTTTACCCATCAAAAATCACTTGACTCCTATTATAGTTATACGTTTTCTATTTCTATTGGGGAGTGATGAAGGAATTTCAATGAGAATGTTCAATTTTTTGCAAGGCATTTCGGTATTCAATGGGCATCACTTTAATGAATTTTTTACGATAATAATCCCAATTGGAGACGATCTTTTTTGCTTTTCCTGATCCAGTATAATGGTGATGGGTTTCAATAAGCTTATGTAATCTTTCATTATCGTATCGGATTAAGTCATTAAATACATCAAAAGATCTGTTCTGTTGGCCAGTCAAGCTTTCACACTGTTCTGATTTGATCGACTCATATTCTCCCAAGACATGTTCCAAATCTACCATTTTTAAATTACAACGACTCTGGAATGTACCGTCCTCATCTAGAACATAAGCAATGCCACCAGTCATACCTGCAGCAAAATTTCTACCAGTGGATCCCAGAATAGCCACAATGCCACCAGTCATGTATTCACAACCATGATCACCGACACCCTCCACGACTGCAATGGCACCGGAATTTCGAACTGCGAAGCGCTCTCCTGCAACGCCGCAAAAATAACACTGGCCCTCTATGGCCCCATAAAGAACCGTATTACCAACAATAATTGATTGTTCTGGAATGATCTGACTCGCCTCTTTTGAGGGGTAAATAATCAATTTTGCACCTGAAAGACCTTTTCCAACATAATCATTGCCTTCTCCTTCCACTTCCATCGTGACGCCCCTTGTACCCCATGCACCAAATGATTGCCCTGTAGTTCCATTGAATTTAATACGAATTGTATCTTCAGGAAGTCCACAATGTCCATAACGTTTCGCAATTTCACCACAAAGCATAGCACCAGTGGCTCTGTTTATGTTCCTAATTAATGATTTGATTTGAACTTGCTCTTTATTTTCAAGGGCTGGTCTTGCTTCTTCAATTAATTTCCGATCCAAAATATTCTCAATATCATGATTCTGTTGCTTGCAATGATAAAGAGGCAGATCAATTCCTATTTTTGGATTGTAGAAAAGCTTAAAAAAATCTAGACCTTCCGTTTTCCTATTATTAATTGCTTTTTTATGATCTAAAACATCAATTTGGCCTATCATTTCATTGATAGAACGAAATCCAAGTTCAGCCATGATTTCACGAACTTCATCTGCTATAAAGAAGAAATAGTTTATGATATGTTCTGGTTGACCAATAAAGCGTTTACGCAACACCGGATTTTGTGTTGCAATTCCAACAGGACATGTATTAAGATGGCACTTCCGCATCATGACACATCCAGCAGCAATCAACGGTGCTGTTGCGAATCCAAACTCATCCGCACCAAGAAGAGTCGCAATCACGACATCCCGACCTGTACGTAACCCACCGTCAACCTGAACTTTTATTCGAGACCTGAGTTTGTTTTGAATAAGTGTTTGATTGGTTTCAGCTAGACCAATTTCCCAAGGTAATCCTGCATGTTTAATAGATGTCAATAAACTAGCACCTGTCCCGCCTTCCATACCAGAAATTGTTACATGATCAGCACGGGCCTTTGCGACACCAGCAGCAACCGTTCCGACCCCAACTTCTGACACAAGCTTAACCGAAATATCGGCATCTGGATTTACGTTCTTTAGATCAAAAATGAGCTGAGATAGATCTTCGATTGAATAGATATCATGGTGTGGTGGTGGAGAAATAAGTCCTACACCAGGTGTAGAGTGTCTCATTTTGGCAATGATTTTATCCACTTTATGGCCCGGTAATTGGCCGCCTTCACCTGGCTTTGCACCTTGCGCTATTTTGATCTGAATCATATCTGAATTCACTAAATATTCGGTAGTAACCCCAAATCGTCCAGAGGCAACTTGCTTGATAGCAGAGCGCATGGAATCTCCATTCTTTTTGGGTGTAAACCTTTCAACTCTCTCTCCTCCTTCACCTGTATTTGATTTACCTCCTATTCTGTTCATCGCAATTGCTAGCGTAGTATGTGCTTCTTCTGATATAGAGCCATATGACATTGCACCCGTCACAAAACGCTTTACTATATCCTCTGCTTTTTCAACTTCCTCTAAAGATAGAGGAATTCTACCGGTTTCTGAAGCCGGTTTTAGTCTAAAAAGACTCCGAATCGTCAGTAGACGTTCAGAATCTGTATTTACTGATTGAGAAAACGCTTTGTAATTATCTAAGTTTTTACCACGAACAGCGTGCTGAAGATTGGTAACCTCATTTGAGGTCCATATATGTTCTTCACCGCGTTGTCTTAGTGTATATTCTCCTCCAACATCGAGAGATCTCCGCAAGATTGTTAAGTTGCTGTAAGCAGAACGATGGCGTTTATAGGTTTCAAAGGCAATTTCATCAAGACCAATGCCTTCGATTGTTGTTGCCGTTCCTGAAAAATATCTATTGATGAAGTCTGTAGAGAGACCAATCGCATCAAAAATCTGAGCGCCACAATAAGATTGGTACGTAGATATACCCATTTTCGACATCACTTTTAATAACCCTTTATCGATAGATTGTATATATCGGTTCACAATCTCAAATGCATCCCATTCTCCAGGAAAGAAGCCTTTGGAGTGCATATCAATCAAAGTTTCAAATGCCAGATAGGGATTGATAGCTTCTGCTCCATAACCTGCAAGAACGGCGAAATGATGCACTTCTCTTGGCTCAGCTGATTCGATGACCAGTCCAACGGATGTCCGCAACCCCTTTCGTATTAGATGATGATGCACCGCAGCAGTCGCCAAAAGAGCAGGAATAGCAACTCGATTGGGTCCGAAATACCGATCTGATAAAACAATTATATTCCCTTCACCTAATACTGTCCTTTCAGCTTTCCGGCAGAGCGTTTCTAAGCATGACTTCATACCCTTAGGGCCCTTGGAAACGTGATAAGTTGTATCCAAAATATGCGAGACAAAAGGATGATTGTCTATATTCTGAATATTTCGTATTTTCTGAAGATCTTTATTTGTGAGAATCGGTTGGCGAACTTCAAGTTGTTTTTCCTGGGATGTGCCCTTTAAATCAAATAAGTTACGGCGAGGTCCAATAAATGATACCAAAGACATCACCGATTCCTCGCGTATGGAATCAATGGGTGGGTTGGTGACCTGGGCGAAGTTTTGTTTAAAATATGTATACAGGAGCTTCTCCTTCGAGGACATAACAGAAATAGGAGTATCTGTCCCCATAGATCCAAGTGCTTCTTGAGCGAATGCCCCCATGGGCAGCAGTAAAAGATTGATGTCTTCTTGTGTGTAACCAAAGGCCTGTTGGGCATCCAGTAATTCCTTACCAGAGTATTGCTTCTCTGAAGAGGAGAATCCCTTTCCCTTCAACTCTTCCAAAACAATCCGTGTATCCTTTAGCCAACTTTTATATGGATGAGCACCGCACAGATGATCTTTAATTTCCTGATCAGAAATCATTTTACCTTTATCAAGATCAATAAGAAGCATTTTACCCGGCTGAAGACGCCATTTTTTAACCACTTTAGATTCATCAAATGGTAGGGTTCCCGCCTCAGATGCAAGAACAACAGTATCATCATCGAGCACAAAATAGCGGGCAGGTCTTAATCCATTGCGATCCAGTGTTGCACCAATCTGACGGCCATCAGTAAAGGCAACAGCAGCAGGACCATCCCATGGTTCCATGAAGGAGGCATGATATTCATAGAATGAGCGACGATTTTCATCAATGAGTGGATTATCGGACCAAGCTTCAGGAATGAGAAACATCATAGCATGAGCTAATGAATAACCACCCTGATATAAAAGTTCGAAAGCGTTGTCAAAGTAGGCAGTATCAGATTGTCCTTCACAAGATAAAGGCCATATTTTCGATATTTGATCACCAAAAAGCCGAGAAGAAAGAGCCGCCTGGCGTGCTAACATCCAATTGATGTTGCCACGTAAAGTATTGATTTCACCATTATGAGCAAGCATACGATAAGGATGGGCCATTTTCCACGATGGAAACGTATTGGTTGAAAAACGCTGATGGACAAGAGCGATTGCAGAAATAAACCGTTCATCAGTAAGATCAGAATAATACAGTCCTAGCTGTTTAGCTAAAAAGAGACCTTTATAAACAACTGTTCTTGAGGAAAAAGAAACAGGGTAAAGATCATCTCGACAACCAAACAATTCAATAAGACGATTGGCAATGATTCGACGCAATAAATAAAGACTACGCTCAAAAGAATCTTCATCAGTAACTTGGGAGGTCCGTTTAACAAAAAATTGCCAGTGTGAAGGTTCAGAGACAACAATCTCAGGATCTTTTGAAAGATTTTGATTATTCGTTGGGACTAAGCGCCATCCTATTGGTTCAAAATCTTGCTGTTTTGTAACAGCATTGATTTGATCCTTTATACTTTCATGAAGTTCTTTTGGGAGGAAAAAATAGCCCAAACCATAGTGTCCAGGCGGAGGTATTTCTAAGCCAACTTTAGCACATTCCTCGGCAAAGAAACTATGCGGAATTTGGACCAAGATACCAGCACCATCTCCTATCAATGGGTCTGCACCTGTTGCGCCACGATGTTCAAGATTTTCCAGAATCTTTAGTCCACTTTTAATAATTTTATGTGATTTAAGGCCTTTTATATTGGCGATAAACCCCAGTCCACATGCATCGTGTTCGTATTCTGGATTATACAAACCGGCTGCAATGTGATCGGTCTTTGTTTTTGCCATAGAAAAATCAAGATCCTTTGTACCGCCTGATTGCATTTTTATCATTTTACCTTTTCTGCCACACTACGCTGTTGACCATCAGGCAATATGTAAATGCATGCCTTTCATACGCGCCTTCTCCTAACTTTTATCAATATGAGGAACAAGTGAGAAAAGTATGAAGACTGTTGCAATGCTCCGGCTATTTATTTTAACGCACTTCTATTATTGTTCGATCGATTCCGATCTTCTCGAAAAGGCTCCATAATTCATGATTACCGAGGCCTCGCTCTTTACACTCAACAAGAGCTTTTTCACAAAGGAGAAGTTACAGGAGAAGTTAATTTAACGCAAGACTAGGACAGAAAAGTGAACTCATTGTTCATGACGCTCGTCTCGGGTAAGATAGAATCCTTCATTATTAGAAAATAAATGATAATTATGCAGAATTATGCAAGCTGAATTCTTATATGATCTGCTTAACTTTAATATCAAAAGGTTGATGTTTTGATCTTCATTGCATTAGAAATGCTAAAGAATTTATTATACTTCATTCATTACATGAATAATCTTGTCTCTATCTATTTAAAGGTTGACATTTACTCATTTCATAAATCAACACTTAGCTCGTATGATTGTAAAATCGCATGTTTCAAGGCTTCATCATCATTGGATAGAGATTTAAAAAACTCATTTTCTCCCTCTTTTAAAAAGGCGGGTTTCATAATTGGTTTTGTGTTTGAGAGTGATCTAGACCTTCATAATTATAGCACTAATCTTTACATTCACTATTAGTTTGATTAAAGTTTTGAATATTTTTCTCGAAAATAGCACCAGTTTTAAAGGGAAGAGGATACAATCAATTTATGTTAGAAATTTTTATCAAGAGATAATAACTCTTGTTATGCAAGATCTGAAGCCTCATAATCATAGGATCAGCGGTTGCTCGTCATCCGCATCTTTGTTAACTACTATTCCAAGAGGGTTTTATGGCTGACTACAAGGAATACGAACGAGGCGCTACCCGCGCCAATATCCACACTGACATTGATGAGGGTCTTCGCTCATATATGCTCAGTATCTATAACTATATGGCAACTGCAATAGGCGTTACAGGTGTTGCTGCCTTTAGCATGGCAACCTGGTCAACCAATAATCCAACCGTTGCAAATGCCCTTTATAATAGCCCACTAAAATGGGTGATCATGCTCGCACCACTATGTTTCATAATGGTTATTTCCTTTGGCATTGATAAGTTATCGCGTCCAGCAGCGACAATGGCATTTTACGCTTTTTCAGCTGTCATGGGGATTTCAATGTCATGGATTTTTATGGTCTTTAACATCCCAAGCATTGTTCAGACCTTTTTTATCACGGCTGCATCTTTTGCATCTTTAAGCCTTTATGGATACACAACAGAGCGCAGCCTCTCCGGTATAGGCTCATTCCTAATAATGGGGTTATTGGGTTTAATAATCGCCTCATTAATCAACCTTTTAATGCCTTCTGGCGCATTAGGATTTGCTATTAATGTTATTGGTGTACTTATTTTTGCTGGTCTCACGGCCTATGATACACAGCGTCTCAAATACATGTATAACTCTATTGCTGGCAACAGCGAATTGATAGCTAAATCATCTATTTTGGGTGCACTGAGCCTTTATCTAAGCTTTGTAAACATGTTCATGTTTCTTCTTCAGTTGATAGGTAACCGTGATTAGTATTTCAAAAAATTCAGTGATCAAAGGGCGTTTAATGAACGCCCTTTAATTATTTTTCTGCATTGATTATCGGAATAATTGAATTCAACAAGCAAAGGAGAGAATTGATTTTCAACCAATTGTCTATCCCGAAAAATGTGAACTTATCGATCAAGATTTTTGAATCGCTGATAGGCAGTTTATGGCACTTTGCAAAATTATAGATGCAGCAATTTTATCTATCTTATGTGCTCTTTTTATTCGTGAAAGATTTCCCTCTAGCATTGCCTTATCAGCTGAAAGGCTCGATAAACGCTCATCCCAAAATAACGTCGGTAGATGGACGAAATTTTTGAGATTCCGTTCAAATGCATAGGTCGATTGAGTTCTTGGCCCTTCAGATCCATTCATATTAAGAGGCCATCCAAGAACTAAGCCTTGGATGTTTTCAGTTTCTATCAATCCTATTAGTTGTTGAACATCTTGACGAAATTTCCTTCTTTTAATTCGCAACAAGGGGGACGCAATTTTCCAGTTACTATCGCTAATTGCGATTCCAATACTCTTCCTTCCTAAATCAAGACCTAGCAATCGGCCACGTTCTTGAAGAGTAGCAGAAAAAAGTTCAACATTCAGAATATCAAAAACGGTCATCAACTATTATCAATGAATGAGATTAACGCGATTAGCTTGAGATCAAATATATCATTCGTCTCTATAAAATAGAAAGATGAAAACTGATGGCATAATCTTAATCAGATCTCACCACGATAACATTCCTTCCTAAATTATCTAAAGGTCATCGCATTATGATGATTAAGATCATCTACTATAAAAACATTGAAATTCTTTAATTTTTCCTATACTTATATAATAGCACTTAAATTTCGGAATCTTTGACATTGATCTAAAGAGTATTCCTCAATAAAAGAAATGTTCTTATCATATTTTGTTAATCATTGTTGATAATGCCGTTTTTATGACTATGGCTCTGTTATTGACGGATACCATCCCGTTTTAGGATTTCATTTTGGAGAAGAGTGATTCTGAACAGAATTCTCTGAAATGAAACAGTCCTCTTAGATCGATTCTCCGATAGCTTGAATAAGGTCTTTTACCTCATAGTTATGTAGAAGCCTGCGTCATCTTTAAGATTGTGCTATTATTAAGGAGCAAAAAAGTGGCAGCGAAAAGGTTAATTCAGCGTCAAGGTTTTAAAACCGGTGAGTTTATTGTTTATCCGGCTCACGGAGTAGGCCAAATTATCGATATTGAGTATCAAGAGATAGCCGGTTTTTCTCTTGAAGTGTTTCTAATTGATTTTGCAAAAGACAAAATGAAATTGCGCGTTCCTACTTCGAAAATTGAATCTGTTGGTATGCGTAAATTATCAGAAGCATCAATTGTTGAAGAATCCTTGAAGATTGTACAGGCACGCGCACGTATCAAGAGGGCGATGTGGAGTCGACGTGCTCAAGAATATGATACGAAGATTAATTCAGGAGATATCATTCAGATTGCTGAAGTTGTACGTGATTTGTTTCGATCAGAAAATCAGCCGGAGCAATCTTATTCTGAACGGCAGCTTTATGAATCTGCCCTAGAGAGGATGTCTCGTGAAGTAGCTGCTGTGCAGAAGATATCTGAACAGGAAGCAACCAACCTCATCGAATGTAATTTGTCTAAAGGATCTCCTCCCCGAGGCCCGGAAGATGAAGAAGATAACGGACGAAAGGAAGTGGCCGCTTAGAACTGAGCTGTATAACTCATCTTACTGGTAATGTGTCGCTTCAATACTATTGGTGTCTACTTTTTTTTCACGAGAGTTATTTAATCTTTCCATGGCAGTGCTTATATTTCAAGCCTGTCCCGCAAGGGCATGGTTGATTCCGTCCAACAGAGTGCCAATCTTTTGAATCATTCATTTTGTATTTTTCGGTCTCTTGTCTCTTTTTGTTTGTGATGATTGCTTTACGATATACATCTTTTATTGTCGTTTTTTGAAACATTTCAAGATTCATCATCTTGGATGTGACAATTCGACGAAGATCAGAAAGCAAGGAATTAAATAATTGAAACGCTTCAGACTTATATTCATTCAGGGGATCCCGTTGACCGTATCCTCTAAGCCCTATAACGAATCTCAGATGTTCAAGGTTTTCAAGATGCTCGCGCCATAAATCATCTAGTGTTTGTAACAATACTGACTTTTCTATATGAGCCAGAATTTCCTTGCCAACCATCTGATACCGTTTCTTATTAATCTCATTGGCAGCATTGATAATTCGTTCTAATATTCTCTGTTCGTCGATTCCGTCTTCATTTGCCCAGTCCTTTATAGGTAAATCCAGATTTAAATAATGCTGTACACTGTCTTTGAGTTTCTCAATAGACCACTGATCTGAATAACTTTTTTCAGGTACAGCAGAATTGATCAGTTCTTCAATAGTATCTTCACGCATATCCTTGATGTATTCTGAAAGATTATCTGAGCTCATTATATCAATACGCTGTTCAAAAATCACCTTTCGCTGCTCATTCATAACATCATCAAATTTCAACAAGTTTTTACGTGTATCAAGGTTATGTGTTTCAACCTTCTGTTGAGCCTTTTCTAATGCCTTGCTAATCCAAGGATGAGTAATTGCCTCATCCTCTTTTAAACCAAGCTTAATCAACATTGAATCCATGCGATGGGATCCAAAAATGCGCATCAAATCATCTTCTAAAGATAAGAAAAAAATTGAATTACCAGGATCACCCTGGCGTCCTGAACGACCCCGCAATTGATTATCAATCCGTCGACTTTCGTGGCGTTCTGTTGCAAGAACAAATAACCCCCCTGCTGATATTGCTTTTTCTTTGAGACTACTAACTTCTTCTGTTATCTTTCTTCTAAACTTTTCATCTCCTTTTTTTGACTGACTTTCTAATTCTCGTTCGATTCGCATATCGAGATTGCCGCCTAACTGAATATCAGTCCCACGACCTGCCATATTAGTTGCAATCGTTACAGCACCAGGAATACCAGCTTGACCAATAATATAAGCCTCTTGCTCATGATAAAGAGCATTCAGAACTTTTAGATTTTTAACACCAGCCGTTTCCATCAGATCCGAAAGGCGCTCGGATTTCTCAATCGATGTCGTTCCAACAAGGACCGGTTGCCCGCGTTCTTGACACTGTTTCACAATCTTGATTATAGCACGGTGCTTCTCTTTCGAAGTGATATATATTTGATCATCATTATCAATACGTGCTACTGGCTTATTGGTTGGAACTTCAACAACATTTAATTTATAAATATCAAAAAATTCATCTGATTCTGTCATAGCTGTACCGGTCATACCAGCAAGCTTATTATACATCCGGAAGTAGTTTTGGAAAGTTACTGATGCGAGTGTTTTATTCTCGGGTTGAATATTGACTTTTTCCTTGGCCTCTAGTGCTTGGTGTTGGCCATCTGAGTAGCGCCTTCCAGGCGTCATACGACCAGTAAATTCGTCAATAATAACGACTTCATTATTTCTTACGATATAATCTTTATCGCGTGCAAAGATTGTGTGTGCTTTTAAGGCGTTGTTAACGTGGTGAACAATTGCAATATTGTCTATGTCGTAAAGCGAGTTTTCATTTAACAGTCCAGCGTCTCCAAGCATCTTTTCAATCTTTTCGCTACCATCTTCGGTAAAAATCACAGAACGCTCTTTTTCATCAATTATGTAGTCTTCGCAATCCAACCTCGGTATAAACTGATCTATTGTAGTGTAAAGATCTGATTTATCATCAACTGGGCCAGAAATAATAAGCGGAGTCCTAGCTTCATCAATTAAAATGGAATCAACCTCATCGATAATTGCATAGTGATGACCCCTCTGTACCATTGATTCGATATCAAATTTCATGTTGTCGCGGAGATAATCAAAACCAAACTCATTGTTAGTTCCATAGGTTATATCACAGTTATAAGCTTTTTTTCGTTCATCATCATCTAATTCGTTGATAATGACACCAGTTGTCATTCCAAGAAAAGAATAGACCTTTTTCATCCATTCTGAATCTCGTTTAGCGAGATAATCGTTCACTGTCACAACATGAACCCCTTTTCCAGAAAGGGCATTTAGATAAACAGGTAGTGTAGCAACAAGAGTTTTTCCTTCCCCTGTCCTCATCTCAGAAATATTACCTTCATGAAGAATCATGCCACCTATAAGCTGAACATCAAAATGTCTCATACCAAGCGCTCGTTTAGACGCCTCACGAACAACTGCAAAAGCTGGAATGAGGAGGTCATCAACAGATTTTCCTAATTTGATATCGGTTCGGAATTGATCGGTTTTTGCTTTAAGTTCATCATCGGAAATTATCTCGATTTCAGCTTCTAAAGCATTGATTGAATGAAGATAAGGTTGATACTTTTTGATTTTTCGATCATTTCGTGATCGAAAAAATCTGCTTGTAATACGACGAAGAAGAGCCATGATGAAATATCACCTTGTTGGAGATTAGGAATGTTGTTATAGTAGGTTTCTTTGCCTAAAAATGGCCACAGAATTTCTTATTCATGGCGTAGACATATAAAAATTTTGAACAAGTCTTGATTATATAAAAATCATAGAATTTTACTGGTTATCAGTTATATTCTATTCTAGTATTCTTATCAAACTAACGGTTCACGGGGTTCAAACCAACGGTTTACAGTAAACGTCAAGTCTTTAAACGGATAAAAGGAAGATGAAACCTTGTCAACGAAAATAAAAAAATCAAAAAGAAGACTATAGTATTAAGATATAAAAGATCATGTCTTAATAATAAAATGTTTCAATCAAGCATTCATTATTAACTCTTAACAAATTTATTCTATAAAGTCATATGAAATCCTTATCAACTTCAATTCTTAGAATTTTTATGTTTACTATGGGCCTTAAGATAATCTTATTTTCACAGGTATGGGCCTCCCCTTCAACTCAAGAGGATAAATTAGTAGCAAAGGTTGGAGAGACTTATATAACACTGTCTCAGTTAGAACAAGCCACCCAGGATATGGAACAACAATTCTCTTTTTTTCCTGAAAAAGAAAGATTAGCACGTGTTCTAGACAGACTTATCGATATAAATGTTTTAGCTAAGCGAGCGGAAGAACAGAATTTATTAAACGATGAAACAATCAAGATAAAGATCGATTTTCTGAAAAAAAGAATATTGCATAATAGTTTCTTCAATCGGCATATTCAAACTATGGTCAATGATGAAGATATCAAAATAAGATATCAAAGAGAACGGCTCATGATAAAACCGAAACAAGAAATCAATGCTCGTCACATACTTGTCAAAACTAAAGATCAAGCTCGTGCGATCATCAAAGAATTAGAAGAAGGTAAGGATTTTTTTGAGCTAGCAAAGGCGAAGTCTATAGGATCAACCGGTTCTAAGGGTGGAGATCTCGGTTTTTTTGGTAAAGGTCATATGGTTCCTGAATTTGAAAGGGCCGCATTTTCATTAAAGCCAGGAGAATTTACAAAATCACCTGTGAAATCTCAGTTTGGATATCATATAATCAAAGTTGAGGAATTAAGGGATGTGGCTCCACCAACTTTTGAGGAGTCCAAAGACAAATTGCGTCAATTGCTTTTAGCGGAAGCTTATAAGAAAATTGTTAGAGAATCTCGAGAGGCTTACAAGGTTCAAGTTCTTGATGAAACCCTCAAACTTTTGACTTTCAATCAAGGTTAACTGAGTCATTTGAATTACTGCTATTCATTATGAACCGCTCACCCTCCCCTCTTGCCCCTGTATCTTATCCTGTGCTTCCACCTATTAAAGGCGTGAGAATTGCGACGATGGAAGCGGGAATTAAATATTCAGGCCGTCATGATCTGATGTTGATGGTCTTTGATAAACCAGCTAATGTAGCAGGTGTCTTTACGAAATCCCGTTGTCCATCAGCCCCAGTGACTTGGTGTCGATTTCACTTAGCGGGGAGTATCAACCCAAAGGCTAAAGCATTAGTTATTAATTCTGGTAATGCCAATGCTTTTACAGGAAGGAAAGGCAACGAGTCCGTTTTATCAACCGCATCTGCTGCCGCAGAAGTCTGTAATTGCTCTCCGTCTGAGGTTTATTTAGCATCAACTGGAGTGATTGGCGAACCTCTAGATACTTCTAGTTTTCCTGAATATTTAAAAATTCTAGAAAAACAGGCTATTGAAGACAACTGGTATAGTGCATCTAAAACGATCATGACAACGGATACCTATCCAAAGCTCGCGTCTATTTTCTTTGATATTGATCATATACCTGTTTATATAAACGGAATTGCTAAAGGGTCTGGCATGATTGAGCCAAATATGGCGACTATGCTTGCTTTTATAGTAACTGATCTTCCTGTTACCTCTAGCGTTTTGCAAAAATTACTTCAAGACCTAACACATAAAACTTTTAATGCAGTGACTGTCGATGGCGATACTTCTACGAGCGATACCTTGATGCTCTTTTCGATCGAAAAAAGAAATCATTCTTGTATTAAAGATTTATCAGATTCTCGCCTTTCTATTTTTCAAATGATGCTTCATTCTGTTTTACATGATCTCGCAATGCAAATTGTGCGAGATGGCGAGGGAGCAACCAAGCATGTTGAAGTTCATGTAAGGGGAGCCAAAAGTAGTTTATCCGCTAAGAAAATTGCAAAAACGATTGCCAATTCACCGCTGGTCAAGACAGCAATTGCTGGAGAGGATGCCAATTGGGGGCGCGTTGTTATGGCTGTCGGAAAGTCTGGCGAGTTCGTTGAGCGTGATCGCCTTAATATTTGGTTTGGTGATATACAAGTGACTCTTAATGGGGCACGTCATCCAGACTATAGTGAAGAGGCTGCTGGTACAGTTATGAAGGAAGAGTATATTAGGCTCACGGTTGATTTAGGGATTGGCAATGGAAAGTCCACGGTCTGGACATGTGATTTCACACAAGAATATATTCAGATTAACAGCAATTACCGTAGCTAGTGATTGGACTCTTTATCGATGTTTCATGATTCAGTTTTTATGAAGACGTTTACCAAATTTTATCCGGTAAGTTGGTTCATACATAGTAACCAGCTCCTCTCCAGCGGTTGGATGAACTGCCATTGTTCGGTCTAAATGAGACTTGGTCACTCCCATTTTCATAGAGATAGCAAGCATTTGTACTATTTCACCAGCATTAGGTCCAAGAATATGAGCTCCCACGATCTTATCTGAATCACCATCAACAATAAGTTTCATGAGCATTTTGCTATCACGTCCACTGAGGGTACTTTTCATCGTTCGAAAGCACGTTTTAAATACATTGACACTATCAAAATTCTTTGCTGCTTCCATTTCAGTCAACCCAATTGTTCCTATTTCTGGATGAGAAAAAACAACTCTTGCAATCATGTCATAATCAGGTTTCTGAGGAGAATTCATATATTCTGTGGCAATAAAACACATAGCTTCATGTATAGCAACCGAAGTTAGCGGTACACGGTTAGTCACATCACCCAAAGCCCATATATTTCGAATATTCGTTCTAGAATATTCGTTGACCTGAATATAGCCCTGATTATCCGTTTTAACCCCTACTCCTTCAAGACCTAAACTATCAGTATTAGGAATACGACCAATTGCCATCATTACTACATCAGCTTGAATAATATCCCCACCTGAAAGATGGACCCTCCAGGGACCGGTACTCTGAAAAGAAGAATGACAACTTTCGATCCGAGTCAAAGACTGTTCGGTTATAACCTTGATTCCTCGCTTTTCATATTCTTTTTGTAGTGTGAACCGCAAATCATCGTCGAATCCGCGTAAAATGGTGATCCCGTGATAAAGAATAGTTGTATCTACACCCAATCCCTTGAATATTGAAGCCAGTTCAATCGCAATATATCCGGCACCATTAATAATAATGGTTTTTGGTAACTTTTCTAAATCAAAAACTTCATCTGAGGTAATAGCATATTCATACCCTACTAAGTCTTTATTACAATTTGGCTTTCCTCCGACGGCGATAACTATACGCTCAGCAGTGACTATTTGATCAAGTGATTGAATCCAGATTTCATGTGGACCTTTCAGCTCAGCACGAGAATCAAACACTTCAACTCCACTAGATTGGAGTCCTTCTCTATACAATCTTTCGAGTCGTGTAATCTCATGTTCTTTATTCATAACAAGTTTAGACCAGTCAAAGGACCAATTACTCAGTTTCCATCCAAAACCCTCGGAATCTTGGAAAGATTCAGAAAATCTCGCAGCATATAAATAAAGTTTTTTAGGAACGCAGCCACGGATAACACAAGTTCCACCATATCGATGTTCTTCTGCAATACCGACACGTTGTCCCAAATGAGATGTTTTACGGGCGGCCCTAACTCCACCAGAACCGCCGCCAATTACGAAGAGATCATAATCATAGTTCAAAACTAGTATCCCTCCATTCTATTATCATGATCACGCATACGGTTTCGGACATTTGTAATCAGATCCTGCTGAACTCCTGAAGCCCAAATTTTGCTAGCTTTTTTTAATCTGCTGATAATAATTGGCGTTTTTCTAAGATACTTTTGTCCAATTCCTGAAGAAAAAAAAGCGTTAATCAACTCTAATTCTTCAATCGTAAAGGAACTCGCGAAGATCCGAGCCGCTTCCTGTTCAAGATTACCGCGCCGAACCGCGATCTCAATCGTCTCTTCATCAACGATGTTCGAAATTTTATCAGCTTTATCAGGATAATTTGCTGTCAGTTCATTCTTCAAAATAAATGAAGCTTGCGGGAGAATATTATCAAATCCGCGCGTTGCTTGAGTTAAAGACAAAGTTTGCCTAGCAGAAGAAAGATGCTCAGGAAAAGGGGGTTGAGCGACTGCAATCCCTCCAATGAAATAGGATACAAGAATTGTTATAATTATCGTAATTGGCTCAATTACTAAAATCATTAATTTCTATCTCCATTAGTTAACAATGATCGTAAAGCAACAAGATTAACTTGTATACTTTCTGTCCTTCTATAAACTTGAATTCGGTTTAATGATATCTATCCCACTATTTGTGGCGACAATAGCCCTACTCGCTATTCCGATGAACAGTCCATGCTCCACAACACCCGGTATTTGAGGTAATTGTTCAGTCAATGTCTTGAAATCAGAGATATTAGAAAATGATACATCAATAATATTATGTCCACTATCTGTAATAAAAACAGTAGAATCAGAATTTTTTCTTAATGTATATTTTGCTGATAACCCTAAACAATCAGCTAACTTCTTTATCGCTATCTGGGTTGCCTTTAATCCAAATAGATTTACCTCTATTGGTAAAGGAAATCGACCGAGTTTATCAACCATTTTTGTCTCATCTGCAATCACAATCATTGTACGGGAAGCATAGGCAACAATTTTCTCACGTAAAAGAGCGCCCCCTCCCCCTTTTATTAAATTGAGTGCTGGATCAATTTCATCTGCACCGTCAATCGTCACATCTAGTTCAGGAATTTTATCAAGATCTGTTATCGGAATATTTAATACTTGACATAGTTTTTGGGTTCTTAAAGAGGTTGGAACGCCAATAATTTGGAATCCTTTGGCTATTTTTTTATTCAGAACATGAATAAAAGCTTCTGCAGTCGATCCAGAACCAATACCAACTCGCATTCCAGATTCTATAAATCTAAGAGCAGCTTCGCCCGCGCGTATTTTTTTTGTATCAAACATCAAATGCTCATGGAAATACTGTAACGATTCATCTCCCTTGATCCCTTGATCATAGTCTTCAAGTAACTATTGTTATTAGTGATTATTTATTCAATGTTGATAGAGACGGATCAGCGTAATTAGAATTAGAATTAGTATTAGCAATTATCTTCCTTGATTGTTTTTAGCGAAGATAGAATCATTTCTTATATGCTCCTTTACCATGCGAAGTGTTTTTATCGAGAAACGAGAATTTACTCCTATTTCAGAAATCACTTTATTTTCTCTCCTTTCATGTTGAAGTAGATATTCTAGAAAACTTTAATTTTGACTTTAGAGAGATGTGCGTGAACAATTACCTAATGATCTTGAATAAAAGAGAAAAGTATGATGATTGGAAATGTAGAATCTTAAGTTAAACTAATATGGAAGAGGTTTCCAGTTCCATGAGAGTTAATGGTAATGAAATTAAAACCGGAAACGTCGTTGATCACAAAAACCGTCTTTGGGTTGTTATGAAGACCAATGCAGTAAAACCAGGTAAAGGCGGTGCTTTCAATCAAGTTGAATTAAAAAACTTGATTGATGGTACCAAATTAAATGAACGCTTCCGCGCATCAGAGACCGTTAAGAAGATTAGACTTGAGCAAACTGATTTCCAGTATCTGTACGAAAAAGAAAATGTATTTGTGTTTATGGATCTTCAAACCTATGAACATTTGGAATTAAAACAAGAATTCATTGGAGAACGTTCAGCTTTCTTACAAGATGGCATACAGGTGACCGTTGAGTTTTATGAAAAAAAACCAATAGGTATGAGGTTTCCGGATTATGTAACCCTTAGAGTTATTGAAACCGAACCGGTGATCAAAGGACAAACAATCTCTTCATCCTATAAACCTGCAGTCATAGATAATGGGTTTAAAATTATGGTGCCTCCCTTTGTCCAGGTCGGAGAGAAGATTGTTGTAGATATTAACAATATTACCTATATTCGTCGCACAGAAGGTTGATCTGGAGATTACGATATGGCCCGCTCGGCCTTAATAAATGTCATGGTACAGGCAGCTTCAAAAGCTGGTCGTTCCCTTATTCATGATTTTAATGAAGTCGAAAATCTTCAGATTTCTGTAAAAGGTCCTAGTTTTTTTGCCTTACAAGCTGATCTGAAAGCTGCTAAAATCCTCCGTAATGTGTTAAACAAGGCACGTCCAGACTATTCCTTTTTAATGGAAAAAAACAAATCAACGACTCAGTCCAATGACCGTTGGATCGTAGATCCACTAAATGGGACGATGAATTTTCTCCATTCTGTACCCCTTTTTTCAGTATCAATTGCTCTAGAACGTCAAGGCCAATTGATAGCCGGAGTCATCTACAATCCGATTACGGAAGAACTATTTACAGCTGAAAAGGGAACTGGTGCATATATGAATGACCGTCGAATACGTGTTGGTGCGCGTAATAATTTAGATACGAGTCTGATTGTGATTGATATCCCTAATCACCCTTCCACTTCTTTAAGCCAGCAAAAAGTATTAATGGCACAAGTTTCCGGTATACGTGCAACAGGTTCATCAACTCTTAATTTAGCATGGCTTGCTGCAGGGCGCTTCGATGGATATTGGGAAAATAACTTGAATGCTTGGGAGATTGCTGCCGGGATGCTAATGGTTCGCGAAGCTGGAGGATTCGTGACTGCACCAACTTCCAATGAATCAATTTATAAGTCAGGAAGATTAGTTGCAGGAAACGAATATATCCATGCACAACTAGTTAATATCGTCAATAAAGGTTGAGATGATATCAGCCCCCTCTAAAGGAATACAATGATCTTCATACTTGATTGAAGTGGTGTCGTTTTTAAGTTTCTTAAACTGGCTCTCCTGGGGAAGAGGGCGAGGTACAATGAACAACAATCAGATTTGTCAACCCCTTCACTTCAGGAACTAAGGCTTCCTATCAGAAAAGCATTATGGATTCTGCTTAAAGTAGATTTGATGTCAAAAAAGATCAAAATCATAATTAACATTATGGCTTATTCTAGTTATCTATACAGTTAGCTCTCAAATAGACTATACTAATTTCCTCAAGATAATAATATTGACCATGGATCTTAAAAGAAGTTTTCAATATACAATAAGAGCAAATACATATGTTGTTCCTCATCTCAAAGTTGGACTCTACATCGTTTCAACGCCTATTGGTAATATGGATGATATCAGTTTAAGAGCACTAGAAACATTGGCAGGGTCTACTGTTATTGCCTGCGAAGATACCCGTACCAGTGGAATCTTACTGAATTATTATGGAATAAACCGACCCAAAATATCATATAATGAACACAATGCTCATATCCGTGGTCCTCATCTTATTCGTCATATCCTTGAAGGTCATTCGGTAGCCCTAATTAGTGATGCTGGAACACCGCTTATCAGCGATCCTGGAAATCGACTAGTGAATGAAGCAATCAGTGCTAACCTGAAGGTGATTCCGATTCCTGGCGCGGCCTCACCGATAGCGGCCTTAATTGCTAGTGGCCTAGAAAACCGATCGTTTCGTTTTCTTGGATTTCTACCTAATAAAAAATCAAAGATGATGATCAAGTTAACAAGTCTAGTCAATGAACCGGATACACTGATCTTTTTTGAAAGCCCCAAAAGACTTGTAAAAACATTAGAAAGGCTTTCTCAAATCATGGGGGGACGACGCACAGCAGTTGTAGCTCGTGAATTGACAAAGGTGCATGAAACCTTCCATCGGGGATCACTTTCAAAATTGATTCAAGAATTTGACGATATGGAAAGGATTCGAGGCGAAATTATAATCCTCGTTGAGGGTTATAAAAGACTCATGACCAAAGAAAGCAATGATAAAAAAAACATAGACATCGAGTCTTTGATAAGAGAGTCCTTAAAAATAATGAAACCAAGCCAAGCTGCTAGTGACATTGCTCGAAAAACTGGACTGAACCGATCAGAACTCTACGCTATAGCGATGACTGTAAAAACGGTTAAGTGAGGTTTTCAGGTTTATAGTAAAGGATCTTGAATCTCTAAACATACTAGTCATAGATCATAGATGATCATACGTGCACAATCCATAAGCTTTTATAATATACAATGCTGAATTCTCAAATTTCATACCGATTGCCTGGATCTAGAATATTGGATCAGGTGATAAGTACAATCCTAACCGAGAGGCCCATGCCCAGCAAAAAAAGCCATTTGACTCATCGTATCCAAATTCATCTTCAGAACGTGCTCTTGAAAGACAATTTTTTCTTTTATTGTTTAACATTTCAACAATCTAGGATTATGCTGTTGATTGTGACATCTTTTCCTTCTGTCTTTCTGTCTTGAGACTCGAAATAGTTGTGAACTCCTTTTTCTAGAAAAATGGGGATCACCTTTTGGATTACTTCAGACAATAAATGAAATTTGACAGAGTGATATTGTAAGCGACTCTAGAAGGAAGTGAATATCAATAAGTAATACAATTCATTAATCTGTTGTTGTAACGTGAGCATATATCTTCCCATCGCTGAAAGATCAGTTAACATATTTGTACTCTTGGAGATGGGAGCAATTGTTGGGTTTCTCTCAGGTCTATTTGGTATTGGCGGTGGATTTTTGATGACTCCCCTGCTTATTTTTTATCAAATTCCGCCCGCGGTCGCCGTCGCTACTGAATCTAATCAGATTATTGCCTCTTCTTTTTCTGGTGCCCTTGTGCATTATCGGCGTGGTTTGGTCGATGTGAAACTAGGTTTTATTCTGTTTGTTGGAGGTATTATTGGCTCAGCGTTTGGTGTGATGATCTTCTCATCACTGCGATCTGCTGGGCAATTAGATTTAATAATCTCGATGTTGTACTTTTTATTTCTTGGCACGATTGGCAGTTTAATGACTGTTGAAAGTTTCAATGCTATACGTAAACACGACAAAGATAATGATATTCCTAACTCAAGATTTCTCGAAAAAAGTCAGATTAGTACTCTTCCCTTGAAAATTCATTTTCAGCGATCACAGCTATCTCTAAGTCTAATACCAATTTTGATTTTAGGAATTTTCGTCGGGATTTTAGCTTCTATCATGGGAGTGGGAGGTGGATTTATTATGGTTCCTGCGATGATATACTTATTGCGGATTCCGACCAATGTTGTGATTGGAACATCTTTACTTCAAATCATGTTTGTTACAATGTTTACGACAATTGCTCAATCAGGAATGAATCAGACTGTAGATATCGTTTTATCATTCTTCTTGATGGTTGGTGGTGTTTTTGGTGCTCAGCTTGGCGCTCAGATAGGGCAAAACCTGAAGGGTGAGCACTTGCGTGCCCTATTGGGCATAATTATCTTGATCGTTTGTGTCCGATTTGGTTGGGATTTTGTTGCTAAACCTGTTGAATTATTCTCGATTGGATTAGTAGGCACTCATTGATGTTGCAGTTAATATCAATAATGCTTATATCTTTTATTGTACAACAAAATGCTCATGCTATTGAAGATGTTCAAATTGGTCTTTCGAGCGAATCAATATCTATTACATCGAGTTTTTCAGGTACCACAATTTCCGTTTTTGGATTAATTGAAAATGGTAATTTGTATTTACTCAACAACAAAGGCTACGATGTCATTGTGGCTTTGGTTGGTCCGATTGAAACAATCGTAGTCCGACGAAAACAAAAAAAAGGTGGTATTTGGATTAATGGAGATTCTCAAATATTTACCCAAGTTCCTGCCTCTTATTCAGTCGCAACAACAAGACCGTTGGAACTAGCTATTAGTGCTGAGGAAATGAAAAGTTTGCAGATAGGATTTAAAAAACTGAGTTTTCAGAAAGAAAAAAATCATGAATCTAAGGAAAATGTACTTGAATTTAAGGAATCTCTTATAAGGTTGAAGGCACGTCAAAATCTTTATCTAGAGAATATTGGTAGCGTGGACTTTTTAAGTCCTAGTTTTTTTCGAGCAAAACTCATCCTTCCTAAAACTGTTCCTATGGGCTTTCATCGAGCGAAAGCCTATCTTTTTCGGAACGGTGAATTGGTAACAAGTCGTTCAACATTTTTGCATGTAAAAAAAATAGGGTTCGAACAAGTTATTTACGATTTAGCTCATCAAAACAGCTGGCTTTATGGAATATTGTGCATTGGTGTCGCGATAACAACAGGTTGGTTGGCGAGCATAGTTTTTCGTAAAGATTGATATTAAAGACCATTTAAAATAAAATCGTGGTTTTTTTGAACGCTATTTTACTGATATATAAGATCATTTATCAAGGATAGTGATCCATAATGCTATAGACTAAAATTAAAATGAAATCGAAAAATTCAAGAGAAGATAGAATAGAGTTGAAGACTTGAAATGACATGATCGAGTTTAACAATGTTAGTCTGCGCTACAACTTAGAGGAAGAAATACTTGCAGACCTCAATTTTAAAATTAAGCCAGGCTCCTTTCAATTTTTAATTGGGCCATCTGGAGCAGGTAAAACAAGCTTGTTACGCTTAATTTTTCTTTCTCTACCTCTAACCCGTGGCACAATAACTGTGTTTGGAAAGGATTCTACATCCCTTAACCCAAAGGAGTTATCCTATTTTAGGCGTCGTATGGGTGTTGTTTTTCAAGATTTTTACCTTTTGCCGCATCTTACATTATATGAAAATGCAGGGCTCCCCCTACGAGTTCGCGGATATAAGGAAATGAGTTATCGCGATAATCTCATCGATTTGCTGAAATGGATTGGTCTGTCAGAACGCATTGATTCTTATCCTAAAATCTTATCTGGTGATGAACATCAAAGAGCTATCATTGCCCGTGCGCTGATCCACCAACCAGAAATACTTCTTTTAGATGAACTAAAGAGAAGTCTTGATCCTTCATTTAACAGACGTTTGTTACATTTATTTACTGAGCTCAATCGGAGAGGAACATCAATTGTTATTGCAACTCATGATTGGGATCTCATGGATCAATATAGAGAATATAAAGCCAGATGCCTTATTCTCAATCAGAAACGTTTGTGTGTTTATGAATTAATTCAACACTTAAGTAAAATAAAATGAAGATATGTTGCTTCAAGAATACAAACTAAACCCAATTGTACCGAAGGAATCAATTGGCCATTTATTGCTCATGATCACAATTGCGATAATGACTTTTCTAGCAAGCTTAACTCTTACTGCTCTTATCTTCGTTAATGATAGTGCACAATCATGGAAATCAAGCATGACGAGGGAAATGACCATACAAATCAAACCGATAGATGGTGTTGATATGCATATGGCACTTAAACAAGCACAAGCAATTGCAACCAGTGTTCCAGGGATTCAATCAGCTAGAATCATTGAAGATAAAACATCAAAAAATTTACTGAAACGATGGTTAGGTGAAGATTTGAGTTTTGATAACGTTCCTATTCCTAGATTAATTGCACTGACTATATCAGAAAGTTCTATTCTGAATCTAAAAGAGATGAAGAAAAAGCTTATTTTAGATGTCCCAGGGGCTTCTTTGAAGAGTCACAAAGTATGGATCGATCGGTTGGATTCTACGAAAAAAATCACAGTGTTAACTGGATCCGTTATTTTTATATTAATATTTTTAGCAACAGTGTTAACGACAACATTTGCAACACAAGCATCTATGATTAGAAATCAAAAAGTCATTCAAGCCTTGTGTTTTGTTGGAGCAGAGCCTGCTTATGTTGCGAACCTCTTTCAGAGAAGATTTCTGTTCTTGGGGTTCAAAGGGGCAATATTGGGTTCGATTCTAGCTTCAATTCTTCCTATAACGCTCAATCTGTTCTTTTCTGATGTTGCTATTCAGATCTTCTATAATTTTTGGAATTTTGGGGACCTTTTCAATCTTGATTTAATAAGATGCATGAGCGAGTTGATGCTAATTGTTGTCATTGTTCTATTAACATCGATGACATCACGCCTCACTGTGATTAAGGATATAAATTTAAGACCAATCAAAAAGAATAGATATGGCCGTTAAAAGTTTTGAGGATCTGTTGAGAAAAACTGATACTTTTGATGATCAACTTGAAGGAGAGCTTAACCATAAAAGCAGAAGTTCGAGATTTGACCTATACTCCCCTAAGAATATTATTGTGCTCAAGCCTATAGGAGAGTTAAATAGGAGTTATTTTGTTCGATTAGTATTAGAGACATCATCGATTGCTATTTCTTCGTTCCCTTATTTTTAATATCGCTTGGTATCTTAACCTTGTCCTGCAAATGGTTTTTCAAACTCCGTACTATTTTTTTCTTAGCCATAAATCGGCCGTCAAGGTTTCTCGACGATGGGCAAATTCAGCACATTGGCTCCACAGGACTATCGTTGGGGCATATTTTGAGGTTCTAGAGATAGAAAACATACCGGATGGTAGCTGTATTATTGCCTCTAAACATCAATCAATCTGGGAATGTTATGCCCTTTATGCTCTTTTGCCAGATGCGGCCTTTGTTTTAAAATCGGACCTTATGAAGATTCCACTCTTTGGATGGTATGTTAAAAAGGTTCATCAAATACCAATCTATCGTAATAAGAAGTTATCATCATTAAGAACGATGATAACTCATGCTAAAGAAAAAATAGCGACTAATCGTCAAATTGTTATCTTTCCTGAAGGAACACGTAAATCACCTGGTGATGTTCCTCATTACCGTCATGGCATAACAAAATTGTATCTTGAGCTTGGCTGTCCGGTTGTTCCCGTCGCGCTTAATTCTGGGCTCTACTGGCCAAGACGGAAATTTCTCCGTCATCCAGGAATAATAAGGACCTGGTTTCTAAAACCTATAATGCCAGGCCTAACAGAAGAAGAATTTTTAGAAGAACTAGAAAAACGCATAGAAAATGCTTGTGATATTTTATACCTAAAGGCGTCTCAGGACGATCTGAATCCTCCGATTTCGGAGAAGGTACAGGAAAAAATTGATTCTGTTCAATAGAATGTTAAGGAACATGTTAATGAAAGATAAAAAGCATCTTGTGATGTCTCTTCAACACCCTTTAAGAAGACGCCAATTCGATCTGAAGGGATGAAGGGAAAGGGATGTACACTGATTAGCTTATCCCAGTGAAGTCGATTTTTGTTGGTTTGTGTTGTGAGGTTTTCAATCCTATGGTTCAGACTTCGGATGATAATCCTTAGATACTAGAGACCTTTTATTCTAGTTTAGTCAAATAAATTATCTTTTAAGATTGAAAAAGAACATTTGAGACATTCATGATCATGACTATAAGGTTCCATGCTTCCATATTAACTCTTTATCCAGAAATGTTTCCAGGAACTCTAGGTTATTCTCTTTCTGGTCGGGCACTAGCTAGTCGGGACTGGTCTTATGATGTTGTTTCAATTCGTAATTTTGCCTATGATCAACATAAAAGTGTTGACGATAAGCCAGCAGGTGGTGGAGCTGGAATGATATTGCGGGCGGATGTTTTAGCTCGGGCAATTGATTATGCATCGCCTCAAGATGATCCAAGACCCCGGTTGTTACTCAGTCCTCGGGGCAGAGTTCTTGATCAGAAATATGTAAAAAAATTGTCAAAAGGGATCGGTGTTACTCTTATTTGTGGACGCTTTGCAGGTATTGATCAAAGAGTGATAGAAGCACGTTCTGTTCAGGAAGTATCAATTGGTGATTATATATTGTCTGGTGGAGAAATTGCTGCACAGGTTTTGCTAGATGCGATTATTCGATTACTCCCTGGTGTCATGGGAAATCCACAATCTGTGAACTTCGAAAGTTTTGAGAACAATTTACTTGAGCATCCTCACTATACTAGACCACTCGAATGGGAAGGCTTACTGATTCCTGAGGTCTTAACTTCTGGCGATCATAAAAAAATTTCTGAATGGCGACAAGAAAAATCATTTGACCTTACTCAAAAAAAACGCCCTGATTTGATAAAATCAAAATCTAAGAGAAATCTCTAAACCTTTCTTCTTATCATCATTTTTTTTATTTCTACAATTGCTTTTGCAGGATTTAATCCTTTTGGGCAGGTTTGGGTGCAATTCATGATTGTGTGGCATCGATAGAGACGGAACGCATCTTCAAGTTCATCCAGTCTTTCATCTGTCCGTTCATCACGACTATCGATTAACCAGCGATAGGCCTGTAATAAAGTAGCTGGACCCCAATAGCGATTCCCGTTCCACCAATAGGAAGGGCAAGATGTAGAACAACAAGCGCACAGTATGCATTCATAAGAACCATCAAGTTTCGCTCTATTTTGGGGAGACTGTTTCCATTCCTTTTCAGGATTGGGTGTTACCGTTTTTAGATAAGGCTCGATCAAGCGATGCTGAGCATAGAAATTTGTCAAATCTGGCACTAGGTCTTTGATAACCTTCATATGAGGTAGAGGATAAACTTTAACTGAACTGGGAATATCAGAAATGCTTTTGATGCAAGCAAGTGTGTTCGTTCCGTCAATATTCATAGCACAAGAACCACAAACTCCTTCACGACACGAACGACGAAAGGTTAGAGTTGTATCAATATTAGATTTAATCCATATCAGTCCATCTAGCACCATTGGACCACACGTATCAGTCTGAACCCAATAACTATCGATACGCGGATTTTCATCATCATCAGGGGACCAACGGTAAACTTCAAACTTATGAGCAGAAGAAGATCTTGGATTCCATAGCTTACCCTCTTGAACACGGGAATGTTTCGGGAGAGTCAGCTCAACCATAATAAAAAATCCAGAATAATAACTTTAAAATATATTCTATACATCTTTTTTATAACTTTTCAAACTTAAAAGTAATAATATAATTGATATTCAATACCATGGAATAAGTTTTTTTAATCTTATACTTCTCTCTCAGATCAAGAGGAGAATATATCATACATAATCTGATATTCTTCTTCACTAATTCGTACAATCAATATATCTTGTGTACCTGTTAGGATGTAGACAAGGGCTAGGGCTATTATTATGACTGTACTAGATGCTTATGCAATTAGTTGACACTAAAATTAGGCTTAGTCATACTTTGATTCAGGAGACTTGGAGGAGTGTCCGAGTGGTTAAAGGAGACGGACTGTAAATCCGTTCGCTTAGCGTACGCTGGTTCGAATCCAGCCTCCTCCACCATATGACCGAAAGATTGACTTTGAAAGTATTGAGGAAGGATTATTTTTACCATACTATCATTAAGAATAGCGGGTGTAGCTCAATGGTAGAGCAGCAGCCTTCCAAGCTGAATATGTGAGTTCGATTCTCATCACCCGCTCCATTTGCGAAACTAAGATTTCATTATTCTCTTAGATTCATTTAAGGAATCATATTGTTCATTCTAAAGAATGAGCCCTTCATCTTAATAAAGAGGCATCACTGAATGTTCTTGGCTTTGAGGAGATCAGATTTCATAATTGTGAAACATTTAGAGTGACTCTTTTTGGTTTTTCTGATTGTCTTTCAACAACATTAACTTTTCTATCATTACCTTAATCTATGAAGGGATCTTCCTGTTTAGATCTTTAAACCAAGGACTAAGTTTTGTGAAAAAAATTGAATCGATTATTAAGCCCTTCAAGCTTGATGAAGTCAAAGAATCTCTTCAGGAAGTTGGCTTGCAAGGAATTACTGTTTTGGAAGCCAAAGGGTTTGGCCGCCAGAAAGGCCATACAGAACTGTATCGTGGAGCGGAATACATGATCGATTTTCTGCCTAAAGTAAAAATTGAAGTGGTTGTCAACGACGATCAAGTGGATATAGCTATTGAAGCAATTCAAAAAGCAGCTGCAACGGGTCGTATTGGTGATGGGAAAATCTTTGTATTAAACGTTGAACAAGCCATTCGGATCCGTACAGGAGAAACGGGTTCTGAAGCTGTTTAATGAGAAATAAACAGTTTTTGAAAACCATGAAGTTAAGAAAGGACAAAGATGCTGACTGCGAACGATATTTTGAAAAGGATCAAGGATAATGATATTAAATTTGTTGATCTGAGATTCACGGATCCATATGGCAAAATGCACCATGTTACGATGGATAGTAATGTAGTGAAGGAGGACCTATTCGCCGATGGTGTTATGTTTGACGGTTCGTCAATCGCTGGCTGGAAAGAGATAGATGATTCTGATATGAGCTTAATGCCAGATCCAAAAACTGTTTATAATGATCCATTCTATTCACATAGCACGATAGCTATTTTTTGTGATATTTTGGAACCCTTTTCTGGTGAAGGGTACAATCGTGATCCTCGTATGACAGCAAAGCGTGCTGAAGCTTACGTCAAAGCAGGGGGGTTTGGTGACACAGCCTACTTTGGTCCAGAACCAGAATTTTTTCTTTTTGATGATGTTCGCTTTTCAACGAAGCCTTACAATACAAGCTTTCATCTAGATGACATTGAACTGCCGATTAATATGGATTCAAAATATGAAGCTGGCAATATGGGTCATAGACCACGTGTCAAGGCTGGTTATTTTCCAGTTAATCCAGTTGATAGTGCTCAGGATATTCGTTCTGAAATGTTAACTGTGATGTCTTCTATGGGCATTGAAACTGAGAAACATCACCATGAAGTTGCCCCTGCTCAGCATGAACTTTCAATGATCTTTAATACATTAACGACTAAAGCTGATGAAGTACAGCTTTATAAGTATGCAGTTCATAATGTGGCAAAAGCTTATGGTAAATCAGCGACATTTATGCCTAAGCCAGTTTTTGGGGACAATGGTACGGGGATGCATGTGCATCAGTCAGTTTGGAAAGAGGGTAAACCTCTCTTTGCTGGTGATCAATATGCAGGCTTATCTGATTCTGCACTCTATTACATCGGTGGTATCATTAAGCATGCAAAATCTCTGAATGCATTCACTAATCCATCAACTAATTCTTATAAACGGTTGGTTCCAGGTTATGAAGCTCCTGTTCTTTTAGCCTATTCTGCCTGTAATCGCTCTGCTTCATGCCGTATTCCTTATTCTCCTTCATCTGAAGGGAAGCGGGTTGAAATCCGTTTCCCTGATCCTATGGCAAACCCGTATTTATCATTTTCTGCGATGTTAATGGCTGGCCTTGACGGTATAAAAAACAAGATCGATCCTGGTGAACCCATGGACAAAGATCTTTATGATCTTCCAAAACGTCAATTAGAAAATATACCAACTGTTTGTGAATCCTTACGTGAAGCGATTAATGCATTAAGAAATGATAATGATTTTCTGAAGCAAGGGGATGTGTTCAATGATGATCAGATCGACGCTTATCTGGAGCTGAAAGAAGAAGAGAATAGTCGTTACCAACAGATGCCGCATCCCATTGAGTTCGACATGTATTACTCATTGTAGCTAGCGGAAAAGTTTCTACCTGAGCTGATTTTTGCCAAGTCATCTTATGCACTGTTCTGATTCTTCCTAAGGAGGTGAACTGTGGTTAGTCTTCATCGTTATAACTTTTCTCTCTCACTCGTCGCGGATAAACAAAGACTTATCATACTTGGAAATTATGAGGATTAATATGCAAGTAAGAGAAATAATAAATGAAGGACTGAAGCGTGAAATTCAAGTGACTGTCCCTGTAGAAGAACTTCTGACTAAGCGTGATGCACAACTTCTGGATCTAAAAGACAAAATCAAAATTAACGGATTTCGTCCTGGTCGAGTCCCTAGATCTCAAATGATTAAGCTTTATGGTAAATCTTCTATGGCTGATTTGATCAACAAAACGATCGATCAAGAAACGAAAAGACTTCTCTCTGATCGTTCTGAAAAAGCCGCTCAGAAACCTCAAATTATCATGGTAGAAGATGAAATCGAGGTTGAGAAAATTCTATCTGGTGAAAAAGATTTTGTATTTAGTATTCAATATGAGATTATACCTTCTTTTGAGATTACTGATTTTAGTGATCTCAAAGTTGAACACTCCGTTATTAAGATTTCTGATGAGGATATTGACGAGAAAATTGAGAATATGGCTAAAAATAACCTCATCTATGAAACAAAACAAAGGAAAGCCGATTATAAAGATCGTGTTACCATCGATTATACAGGAGCGATTGATGGTGATCCTTTCGAAGATGGGATGAATAAAGATGCTCATGTTTTTATAGGGACTGACACCTTTTTTATTCCTGGCTTTGAAGAGCAGTTGATTGGCATGGAAGCGGGTGATAAAAAGTGCTTTTCTATTACTTTTCCGGATGATTATCATCCTGATCATCTTGCCAGCATGGAAGCCGTTTTCCACGTTACGGTTCATGAAGTTGCCACGCCTGGCCCGCTTATGAACGGGAATCAATTGGCAAAATCGTTGGGATTAGATAATCTTTCTCAACTGAAAGAAGGAGTCAAGAAGCAAATGGAGAAACAGTATGTTGAATTGTCTCGCCAGAAGCTTAAGCGTCAACTTCTTGATTTTCTTGATAAAGAATATCAGTTTGAACTGCCAAAGAGTATGGTGGAACAAGAATTTAAAAATATCTGGACAGAAGTCGTTAACACTCTTGAAGAAGAAGGTAAGACTTTCGAAGATGACGGGACTACGGAGAAGGAAGCGCGTGAAGACTATCAGGAACTTGCTCACCGCCGAGTTCGGTTGGGACTCATTCTTAATAAAATTGCTGAAGAGGCGGGCATAAAAGTTACTGAATCCGAGTTGCATAAGGGGGTTTATCAGCATCTTCAAAAATATCCTGGATCCAAACAAAAGATTATTGATCTATTGAAATCCAATTCTGAGGCAGCGAGCATATTAACTGCTCCTATTTTTGAGGAAAAGGTCATTGACTATATTATCAAAAAAGCTAATGTAGTAGAAAAGAATGTTAGAAAAGAAGAATTCATGAACGACCATTTCGTCAGTTATGAAATTTAGGAACAGAAGTCATGGGAATGCGTGTTTTTTAATCGTATCGGTTACCTCATTTTAAGGATTCTCTCATTGAAATGGACACTTTCTAGTGACTGCGATATGAGGAGATCATTGCCCAGGTGGCGGAACTGGTAGACGTGCTGGCTTCAGGTGCCAGTGACCTTTTGGTCGTGGAGGTTCGAGTCCTCTCTTGGGCACCACACAGTCGAAAAACCGTTATCTAGATTTTCCCTTCTTTAACGATCCTCTTGGTATAAAAGACGAGCAGCTTTTAATGCAAAATATGTGAAAATATTATCGGCTCCTGCTCTTTTGAAAGCAATGAGGCTCTCTAACATAGCACTATTTTCATCAATAAATCTGTTTTCAGTGATGTTTTTAATCATCACATATTCTCCAGATACTTGATAAACAGATACAGGCATATGAAAGGTTGATTTCATGCGCCAAACAATATCCAGATATGGCATGCCAGGCTTGACCATTAACATATCAGCTCCTTCTTCGATATCGAGTTTTGCCTCCCGCATTGCATCCTCAGTATTTGCAGGATCGATATAATAAGTCTTTTTATCTCCTTGTAATAATCCTTCTGTACCAATCGCTTGACGGTAAGGGCCATAAAATGCCGAAGCGTATTTAGCTGCATAAGAAATGATACCTACATTTTGAAATCCATTAGCATCCAGTGCCTTCCTTATCGCTCCGATCCTGCCATCCATCATATCAGAGGGAGCGATGATATCAGCTCCAGCTTGTGCCTGTATAACAGCGCCTTTTACAATTTGTTTTACACTTTCATCATTGACAATGATACCATTGCGTAAGATCCCATCATGACCGTGGTTGGTAAATGGATCGAGGGCTGCATCAGTGATGATGCCAATGTTGAGGTTTAGATTTTTTACTTTTGATGTAAAACGGCAAATAAGATTATCTGGATTAGTTACTTCACTCCCTTTTTCGTCTTTAAGTTCAAGAGAGATATTAGGAAAAGGGGTAACCGCAGGTATGTTAAGGTCAGCGGCTTGGTAAACCACTTCTAGAGCTTTGTCGATTGAATATCGAGAAATCCCTGGCATTGAAGGAATGGGTTCTTCTATACCGACACCATCTATAATGAAAAGGGGTAAAATGAGGTCATCAACAGAGAGTCTATGTTCGCGAATCAAGCGGCGTATCCAATCCTTTATTCGATTACGACGAAGTCTACGGTGAGTCGTTATGGTTTTTACGAAATGGAGCTTAGTTTGGGACATGGTTTCTGATCGTGTCAATTATAATAAAAATTCGTAGAAGAATGATGATAATCTCGCTTAAATTTAAATCTGTCGTTGATACTGATATTACTTGAGACCAATTCTAACATGGTTTAGATCATGTAGTCACGAAAATTAGGATGACTGATCTTCAAAAGATTGATATCTTTGTCTCCGCTGCAACGAGGTAATCTAAAATTGATAATCCATGCCTGATCTCCTTCTTGAATTGTTTTCTGAAGAAATTCCTGCCCGCATGCAGCGAAAAGCAGCACTTGATCTTAAAAATCTTATCACGGAAACATTGGTTGATTCTAGGATCACTTATGGAATAGCCAAAGAATATTGGACACCACGCCGCCTCACACTTTATATCCGAAATCTAGCCAATTATTCTTCCTATTTTAAAACAGAACAAAGGGGTCCACGTACCAATTCACCGGAGCAAGTGATTTCTGGATTTTTACGTAGGGCCGGATTAGAAAGTATCGATCAAGCTGAAATAAGGAGAGAACCCCAAAAAGGGGATTTTTATGTTGCCATAGTTGAAAGGCCAATTAGAGCAACTGAGGAGATGATTGCGGAGATCATCCCGAATATTATCCAAACGTTTCCCTGGTCTAAATCTATGCGTTGGGGGCCCCAATCGGCTAATCTTAATAGTCTAAGATGGGTGCGACCTTTACAGTCCATTCTGTGTACGTTGAGCTATGAACTTGAAAAGCCGATTGTGATTGAATTTGAAGTTGGAGGGATTATCTCCAGTAATATTACCTATGGTCACCGTTTCCATGCATCTCATCCTATTAAAATAGAGAATTTTGATGACTATGTTGTCTCATTGGAAAAGACAAGAGTGATTCTGGATGCAGAGCGGCGGAAGGAAATTATCAGAGACAATGCTCAAAATATTGCTTTTACACGGAATCTAGAGCTTTTTCAGGACAACAATTTACTAGAAGAGGTCAGTAATTTAGTTGAATGGCCTGTCACACTCATTAGTGAATTTAACAAAGAATATCTTCATCTTCCTTCTGAGGTTATTCGGTTAACGATCAAAGATCATCAAAAATGCTTTTTATTGCGCAAAGGAAAGAAACTATCGAATCATTTCCTATTAGTATCCAATATAGAGGCTAGGGATGGAGGAATTGAAATAGCAAGGGGCAATGCCAAAGTTATTAATGCACGCTTATCAGATGCCAAGTTTTTTTGGGAAATGGATTTGAAAACGATTGAATCTGAAGGGTTTAAGCCATGGTTGGAAAATCTTAATAAGGTGACCTTCCATGCAGCGCTTGGTTCTCAAGCTGAACGGGTGAACCGTATTGTCGTATTAGCAGCAGAGATTGCTTCAATGATTGGTGCTGCTATTGGAAAAGCTAGGCGTGCTGCCGAAATCTGTAAGGCTGATTTAAGTTCAGCCATGGTTTCCGAATTTCCAGAACTTCAGGGAATAATGGGTCGTCATTATGCAGAATTTTTGGGGGAGGACACTGATATTATTTTGGCTTGTCAAGAACATCATTCACCCCTTGGGATTAGTGACAGTGTCCCCATAAACCCAGTAAGTGTTACCGTTGCGATTGCAGATAAGCTTGATATGCTGATTAGCTTTTGGTCAATTAATCAGAAACCAACCGGATCAAAAGATCCTTATGCACTCAGACGTGCAGCTTTTGGCATCATACGACTCATTTTAGTCAATCAACTTCGTCTTCCTCTTGCTCAAAAAGTTAACAGTGATCTTCTCTCCTTTTTTCATAAGCGATTAAGGAGCTATCTTAAAGACTCAGGTGCACGTTATGATTTGATTGATGCAGTGATTACACCTATGTCTGATAATCTTCTTGCAATTACCCGCCGCGTTGACTCTCTAGGTTCATTTTTAGAGACAGAAGATGGAAAGAATCTATTAGTGGGAATCAAACGTGCTATTAATATTCTCGCTGCAGAGAAGAAGAAAGGAACACGGATTTTCAAGGAAACTATTCCTGATTTCTTTCAAGCTAGCGAAGAGACGATTTTGGTTGATGCCATCAGTCACGCCGAAACAGAAATAGAAGAGGCGGTTCAAATCGAAGATTATGCTACTGCTATATCAGCTCTTTCAAAGTTGCGTTTGCCAGTAGATAACTTCTTTGAGAAGGTGATGGTCAATGTTGATGATGAAGAGATTCGAGCTAATCGTTTAGCACTTATGCGTCGTATTTATGATGCAACAAAAATCATAGCTGATTTTTCCAAAATTTCTGTCCCAAAAGAGATCCTGATTCATGAAGAAGGTTGATTCACGATGGCCAGACCGGGGTTAGCTTGCCGCCAGCCCGTAAGGGAGAGATGGATAGCGCCAGACCTGTTTTATCATCAGTGATCACCATCACTCCACAAACAGTAGCCGTGCCTTTAGCTGGTTCTACACGATTCTTACTTATTTTTGTGAGGAATCGATTCAGGGGCTCTTCCTTATCCATACCAAGTGAAGAATCATAATCACCGCACATACCAACATCGCTGATGTAGGCCGTGCCGCCTGATAAAATTTGATAATCTGATGTTGGTATGTGCGTGTGTGTTCCTACTACAAGACTCACTCTACCATCAAGAAAATGACCAAAACACTGAGATTCACTTGTTGCTTCCGCATGGAAATCTACAACAATTGCATCAACGTTTAAACCAAGGCTACAGACACTAAATTCTGACTCAGCAGCTGAAAAAGGATCATCTAGTTCAGGTTTCATAAAAACACGTCCCATGATGTTTGAGACCAATATAAGAGCACCATTTCTGGCCTCATATATATTACTACCGCGACCGGGTGTACCGGTAGGAAAGTTAGCAGGGCGCAGAAAGCGTTCTTCTTCATCTGCCCACCCGAGAGTTTCTCTTTGATCAAAAGCATGATTACCAGATGTTATTACATCTGCACCTCCTTCCAGAACCTGATGAAGAATTTTTCTGGTGATTCCAAACCCTGCGGCAGCATTCTCTCCATTGACAATAATGAAGTCTAGTTTTAGTTTTTGCGATAAATCAGGCAAAGATTTTATGACTGCCTCTCGTCCAGTTCGGCCGACCATATCACCTAAGAAGAGAATTCGCATAGATCGAAACCGCCCTCATAACCTTTAATTTTTCGATATAACAGGCAATCGATAACCTCAATCTCAGTAACGATGTAGTCAAGAAATTGATCGTGCTTGTCCATTGGAATTTTCTGAACTTCTTGTATAGAAAAGGCAAAACCACATAATAAAGGCTTTATGACACTCTTCTGACTGTATATCTGGGTGCGTAACTTGATAATGGCCCGATCGTACAAACCTGCTCCATATCCAATGCGCCCCCCGCGTCGATCAAAACCACTTAAAGGTATGACTAGAATCTCTGGATTCAAAGGAGGGCCAAATGTATCTAAGCGAGATTTTATAAGTTTCATATCTTCCGATATTTCTCTGAACTCTATCCTAATACTGTCAATAACAACGGGCAGACATAAACGAGCTTTTCGTTTTAAGAGTGATGAAATCAAGGGTCTTGTATCAATCTCGGAATGAATGGAATTAAAAGCAGAAATAATAGTTCCAGAAATGTTTTTTCCATTTGATAAGGCATTAATTTTATTAGCATTTCTAGCTGCAGCTAATGAAAATCTAGTGTGTTGTGAAGGGGAAATCTCATCACGCTTCTTAAGAAGATTGTAGCGAATTTCTCTCTTTAGATGGTACAACGAACTCATTTTTCTAGAACATTAAGATTCGGATTCAATTCCGTGGCAACACTGTATCAGTATGAAACTCTAAAGAGAGGCTGACAATTTTTTTGTTATTTTCCTTATTTGAGCCGAAGCATTGTTTATCGATTCAACGATTTTAATTTCACGAGCCTGGTTTAAATCAAAGACATTCTTCGTAATATTTTTGATATCTGCAAGTTCTTGTTCAATTACTCTCAGTTTATGCGTCATCTCTACCAGATCGTCAATAATCAAAACTCCTGCCATTACAATCAAACGTTGATCTCCTATCTCACCGAAAGAACTTTTTAAATTTTCAATATACATGTTAAAGCGATGAGCTAGATCAAGAAGATGCTCTTCTTGACCTTCATCGCAGGCAATGCGGTAAATTTTTCCGTTAATTTTAACTGCAACATGAGACATTTTGACACTTTTAAAAGGGGATGTGGAATTTTAATTCAACAGCTGTTTATCTAAAGCCACTCGAACCAGTTCCATTGCTTTGACCAAGCGATGAGAAACTTCTCTGTTTGTTTCAGCTAAGCACTTAGCACGTGTTTCTGCTTCATCTAAGCTTCTAGCCAGATTCGCACTTTCTGATGCTAAGCGCTGGACTTCTTCTTTGCTATCAACCACTTTATGGTTTTTTTCGATGTGCAAATCCACTACTTTAGAAAGACCTGCTACAGCTGAGTTAAATGATTCCATTGCCTGTTCTATCAGAAAACCAAAGGCCTCAGACTTCATAATATCATCTCAGTATTTGTATGCCAGTTCATTGAGTCGATGATCCAGAATTTTTAAGTGATATTGAACTTGTCAATTCAAGAAAAAATGTCAACGAGTCGTCAATTTATTTAGTTCTTTATACCTATAAATTTAACTCTTAATTGAAATTCATTTCTATGATGATATTGCTATTTCTTGAATTGTTTGAAGTTCATTATTACAATGAGAGTGAAATAAAACCAAAATAATTATAACAGACAATTTCTGCATCACAGAGATGATTGATTTTTTTGTTCACTACTTGATCTGTTGATCAAGAGACTTCAATGAGTTATGCCACAATCAATGAACACGATTGACTTACTTGTCCCCAGTGGTATTCCTTCCTCTCTTAATTGGTATCTCATTTTTTCAAAAATGAACTTTCTCGTTTGCTTTCCCTACCCCTAGACTCCTAGACTGAGGAATAAAACCCGTGCAATATAGCTATAGGCTCTTATGAATCATACCCAAAAACAAAAACGTATGGCAGATGCCATACGTTTTCTCTCTGCTGATGCTGTTCAAAAAGCAAATTCTGGCCATCCAGGACTTCCCATGGGAGCTGCCGACATAGCGACAGTTTTGTTTACACAGTTTATGGCATTTGATCCGAAAACCCCAAACTGGCCCGATCGAGATCGGTTTATTCTTTCTGCAGGACATGGATCAATGCTTCTGTATTCACTCCTTTTTTTGCTTGGTTATAAAGATATAAACCTTGAAGAGATCAAAAAATTTCGCCAAATCGATTCCCTTACTGCAGGTCACCCAGAATATGGCCATGTAGCTGGTATAGAAACAACAACTGGCCCACTAGGACAAGGTATCGGCAACGCTGTTGGCATGGCTATAGCTGAACGGCGTTTAAGGAAAGAATTTGGTGATCATTTGGTTAACCATTATACTTATTGTCTTGTCGGTGATGGATGTTTGATGGAAGGCATATCCCAGGAAGCTATCTCTTTAGCGGGCCATTTGAATCTACGAAAGATGATTGTTCTTTGGGATGATAACAATATTTCTATTGATGGTCCTATTTCTTTGTCTGATTCTACAGATCAAATTATACGGTTTCAAGCTAGCAAATGGAATACAATTTGCGTGCAAGGACATAACCATGATGAAATTGCAGATGCTATCCGATTCGCTCAAGATTCGGATAAGCCAACTATGATTGCTTGCAAAACCACAATTGGGTTTGGTGCCCCAACAAAAGCCGGTACCTCATTTAGTCATGGCTCTCCATTAGGAACGGATGAAATTGCAAGGATGAGGTCGGCTTTAGATTGGACGTCTGACTCATTTGATATTCCTGCTGATATCTGCGATGCATGGCGTATAGCGGGTCTTCGCAATACACAAAAGAGAAAATCTTGGCAGAAAATATTTCAGAACATTGATTCAGAAGTTCGTGGAGAATTTGAACGCAGAATAAGAGGTGATCTCCCTTTCAGATTCAATAATGCTATCCAGAAGTACAAAAGAACATTATTCGCAAACCAAAAAAAAATAGCGACAAGGCAAGCATCACAGCTCGTGTTAGAAACTATTAATAGTACTATTCCTGAGACTGTTGGTGGTTCAGCAGATCTAACAAGCTCTAGTAATACAAAAACTAGTCAAACGATGGCTGTTTCATCTACTGATTTTTCAGGACGATTCATACACTATGGCATTCGAGAACATGCAATGGCAGCTGCTATGAATGGTATAGCATTGCATGGAGGTCTTATTCCCTATTCTGGTGGATTTCTGATTTTTTCCGATTACTGTCGTCCCTCTATTCGGTTGGCTGCGCTGATGGGAATTCGTGTTATCCATGTCATGACTCATGATTCTATTGGTCTTGGTGAAGATGGACCTACACACCAACCTGTGGAGCAACTAGCCTCTTTACGTGCTATTCCTAATTTGATGATTTTTCGTCCAGCTGATGCTGTGGAGACAACAGAATGCTGGCAAATTGCATTGCAATCAAAAGAAATTCCAAGTGTTATCGCACTGACACGACAGGATGTATCTCCCATCCGACGTACTTTTGAAGATCAAAATCTTTCTTCACATGGTGCTTATGAAGTGGCTGCAAGTAGAGATGAAGCCATAATTTCAATTTTCGCCAGTGGATCAGAAGTCGAAATAGCTTTTTCTGCTAAACAAAACCTGGATAAACGAGGTTTTCCTACTAGAGTCGTATCTGTTCCCTGTTTTGAGTTGTTTGCAGAACAGTCAATCGAATACCGAACTTCTGTTATTGGATCAGCTGCCATAAAAGTTGGTGTCGAAGCGGCTGTTCGTCAAGGATGGGATCCATTGATTGGATCCGATGGAATCTTTATTGGCATGTCCTCATTTGGCGTCTCAGGACCTTATAAGGAAGTGTATAAAAAATTTGGTATTACTGCGGATTTTATTGTAAAGACTGTTCTTAAGAAACTTAAGTTAGAGGGATCGGATACTTCTGTTTCATGAAATAATGTTAAGACAACATTATGTTCTGTCTTGGCAAGAGCGTTCTTTGAGGAATATTTTTTGATTAGAGGTTACAAATAGTTATGTCAGTTAGGGGTCTTAGGGTTGCAATTAATGGATTCGGGCGCATAGGACGAAATACATTGCGTGCACTTTATGAATCTCAACATACAGATATTGAGGTTGTAGCAATCAACGACTCGGGTTCCATTGAAACAAATGCCCATCTTTTACGCTATGATAGTATTCACGGGTGCTTTCCGTGGGAGATTAAGACAACCTCAAAGGGTATTAATGCTGGGCGTGGCCTGATTCCTATTTTTAATTATCGTGATCCTGCCAAGCTGCCTTGGAGACAGTTAGATGTAGATATCGTTATGGAGTGCACCGGTTTCTTTACAGAACGCCCTCAGGCCGATATTCATTTGTTTTCAGGAGCAAAACGTGTATTAATTTCAGCACCTGGAAAAAATGTTGATAAAACAATTGTCTATGGAATAAATCATAAAAGAATTACTAAGAAGGATTTAGTAATCTCAGCGTCATCATGCACGACAAACTGTCTAGTACCGATTGCCTCTGTTCTTCATGCTGAAGTTGGTATTCAATATGGTTTTGTCACTACAGTACATTCATATACTGGTGACCAGACCCTTTTAGACCGAAATCATAAAGATCTTTACCGTTCACGTTCAGCAACCCAGTCAATTATCCCTACTTCTACAGGTTTAGCAAAAGGAGTCGGATGCATTATACCAGAACTCGAAGGTAAATTAGATGGTTCGTCGTTGCGAGTTCCAACTGCCAACGTTTCGCTAATAGACTTCAAATTTAAGGCTAATCGAAAAACATCAGTTAATGAAATTAATAAGGCAATCGAAAAAGCCGCGCGTGGGGAATTAAAATATGTCCTAGATTATGATATACAACCAAAGGTTTCCATTGACTTCAACCATAATTCACATTCTTCTATTTTTGCACCGGCTCAAACCAAGGTCATAGATGAAGAAATGATTCAGGTTATGAGTTGGTATGACAATGAATGGGGGTTTTCTTGCCGTATGAACGACATAGCGGCTGAGATAGGTAAGAACATTTAGTGTCTATTCTCTTTTTTAGAGCTTAGGCCAGGCCGTTGAGATAGAATCATATAATTGACGTCTGTGTCCTTTGATAAGGTCCAGCGATTCGAAAAAATATTATAACTGACTCCAATTTCCTCTAAAAAATTCAAACCACCTTCCTGCATATAAGAATTTGCTTCGTTAGGTGTGACGAATTTTTCATAATTGTGTGTACCTTGAGGAAGCCAGCGAAGAATATTTTCGGCCATAAATATCGCCAAAAATTGTGCTTTTCTAGTTCTGTTAATTGTACCAACAAACATAAGACCGCTAGGTTCTATCATCTCTGAACAGCTAATCATAAATTGACGTACATGTCTTACATGCTCAATAACTTCCATATTCAAAATAATGTCAAATTTTTCATTATTTTGGGCTAGATATTCTAAAGTGGTCACGCGGTAATCAACTGTAACACCAGATTTTCTAGCATGCATCTTCGCTATTTCTATATTTGTTTCTGAGGGATCTACACCAACAATTCTAGCACCCATCCGAGCAATCGGTTCACTCAGCAAGCCGCCACCACAACCCAGATCCAGAATACGTAGACCTTCCATGGCATTAGGGGAATGAGAATCACGGTTGAAGTGCTTGCAAGCACGACTGAAAATATAGTCTAACCGGATTGGGTTCAATTGATGAAGGGGCCTAAATTTTCCTCTCGGATTCCACCATTGATCAGCTAATGATGAAAAACGGTCTATTTCTGATTGATCTACAGTGCTTTTGTTTATCATGAGCGTACTTTCTTCAAAGTGAAGAGGCGAGAAAAAGATCGTTCAATTCCAGTCCGAATATCTCATATTTATTAGGATCTATTATTAATATTATTTTTTCTCATATTGACATGTCTAAGCATTCCGAACTGGTCTTACAACCTTCATGTTCAGGTATCTTCTCTTTATTTCAATCATACTTGGCCGACTTCTATTCTAGTCATACATTCTAAATAATAGATAGAGTACGATTTACTAAACTTGATAAACATGTTAAAATGGATGAGAGACTTTTTTTTCTTGCATTATACGCTAAAGGTTCTCAGTTAAAATATGGACTATCTTTTAATAGAAGAAAGGTCCGATTAGCGTCAAAGGAGATTTATAATGTTTAAGTCATCTTGCACTTTAAGAATAAACTTATCAATCATAAGCTAAGCTGAGTTCCTTGTTTCTTACAAGTGAAGTGATCTTTAGGCGTTGATTTCTCTCCTTTTCTCACTTTTTTTGCTTCATGATAAGCAGGATGATAGTTATCATCCTCTGTTAAAATAAATAAACCCCGAACTTAGATATTTATTCATGGCCCGTTTGGTGATGAAATTTGGTGGAACATCCGTTGCAGATCTTCAACGGATTTATAATGTTGCACGACACGTAAAGCGTGAATATGATTTCGGTCATCAGATAGCCGTTGTTGTCTCTGCTATGGCTGGTAGAACGAATGAGTTAGTTAATTGGGTGAATAATATTCCTAATGTATGTGGTTCTAAAGCGCCGACTTTCGACAATTGTGAGTATGATACGATTGTTTCATCTGGGGAGCAAGTTACTAGCGGCCTTCTAGCGATTGCACTACAGTCCATTTGTGTTGATGCTCGTTCCTGGCTTGGATGGCAAATCCCTGTTTTGACAAATAATAAGCATGGGGCTGCTAGAATACAAAACATAAATGGAGCTAACATTATTAATCAGATGGAGCATGGTCAGGTTGCTGTTGTTGCTGGATTTCAAGGGATAGGCTCGGATCAACGGGTTGCAACATTAGGCAGAGGTGGATCAGATACCAGTGCTGTTGCTCTTGCAGCAGTTGTGAAAGCTGATCGATGTGATATTTATACGGATGTTGATGGTGTGTATACAAGTGATCCACACATTGTATCGTCTGCCCGTCGTTTGAATCGAGTATCATTTGAAGAAATGCTTGAAATGGCATCTCTTGGAGCAAAAGTACTACAAGTTCGATCGGTTGAATTGGCTATGGTTCATGGGGTGAAAATATTTGTTCGTTCAAGCTTCGAGGATCCCGAATCAATTGATTCTGGAAATATTCCACAATCAATTGGAACATTGATTGGCAGTGAGGAAGATATTATGGAACACCACATTGTGAGTGGGATTACCTATGTTAAAGACGAGGCACAGATATCTTTGCGAAGGGTTTCAGATAAACCTGGTGTTGCAGCTACTGTGTTTGGGGAACTTGCTGATGCTGATATCAATGTGGACATGATTGTCCAAAATGTATCTGAAGACGGCTCTGTTACCGATATGACCTTTACAGTTCCAGCGTCTAATCTCAAGAAGGCACTTGAAACTTTGAATACATCAAAAGATGAGATTGGATACGAGATTATTCAGAGTGGACCAGGTATGGTCAAAATTTCTGTGATTGGCGTGGGGATGCGCAGCCATCCTGGTGTTGCAGCTTCCGCATTTAAAGCCCTTGCAGAAAGAGGGATTAATATTCATGCTATCACGACTTCTGAGATCAAAATATCTATGTTAATCGATCAATCGTATTCCGATTTAGCTGTTCGTACGTTGCACAAACAGTACGGCCTCGACAAAGAGTAGTGGAATCCCATTTCTACTTCCTCCTGAGAAGAATCTATAACACTATGCTTCCAAAAGAAAAACTCGACCAGTTACTGATTCGCTACACCGAAATCACAAGTCGAATGAATGAAGATCTCGACACAGAAACTTACATAAAATTGTCCTCAGAGTTTTCTGAAATTGGACCAGTCGTTGAAAAAATTTCAATGATGAAAGATACTGAAGATGAAATGACTAATGTTGAAGAAATCTTATCTGATGTCAATACTGATGATGAGATGCGGATTCTTGCCAATAACGAAGCCCATGAGCTCTCTCAGAGACTGAGATGTCTTGAAGAAGAAATTAAAATTCTTTTATTACCTCGAAATCCATCTGATAAGAAGAATGCTATTCTAGAAGTTCGGGCAGGAACTGGTGGTTCGGAAGCAGCCCTGTTTGCAGGGAGTTTATTTCGTATGTATCAACGATATTCTGAAATTCATCGTTGGAAAGTCGAGATTTTGTCAGAAAGTCTTTCTGAAATTGGCGGCTGCAAAGAGATTGTTGCCTCGATTTGTGGCAAAGGTGTTTTTTCGAGACTGAAATTTGAATCTGGTGTTCACCGTGTCCAGCGTGTACCAGAAACAGAATCTAGTGGTAGGATCCATACCTCGACTGCGACCGTTGCAGTTTTACCAGAGGCAGAAGAAGTTGATGTAGAAATAAGAGATGAAGATATTCGTATTGATACAATGCGAGCATCCGGTGCAGGTGGTCAACACGTTAATACAACTGATTCTGCTGTAAGGATTACCCATATTCCGACTGGTATAGTAGTTATTTCATCAGAAAAATCACAGCATCAAAACCGTGCATTTGCTATGAAGGAATTACGGACTAGACTTTATGACCGAGAGCAGAAAAAGGTCTATCAAGAACGTGCTGAATCAAGAAAGTGGCAAGTGGGAAGCGGAGACCGTTCTGAACGGATCAGAACGTATAATTTTCCTCAAGGTCGTCTGACCGATCATCGGATTAATCTAACTTTCCACAAATTGGATAAGATGATTTCTGGTGAAGGTCTTGACGAATTATTTGACGCTCTAATGACTGATTATCACGCGAGTCTTCTTTCGGCTTTAGATGAAAAACAATGAAGATTACATATGAGGGTATGCTTATATCATCAACCGCTAAATTAGCAGCTTCCGGTTCTCTGACTCCAGCTTTGGATGCTCGGTTATTGCTTCAGCATGAACTGAAATGCGAACATGCTGATATTGTTAAATCTTACCATGAGGAACTCAAGTCTTCTAATATCGATCATTTTCAATCATTGATTAAAATGCGAATCTCTGGTGTTCCTGTCCATAGAATAATCGGTCAGCGTGATTTTTATGGACTTGAGTTAATAATATCACCAGAGACACTGGAGCCCAGACCAGAGACAGAAAGACTCATCGATCTGGTTTTACATTATCTCTATGTTCAAAAAATTGAATGCAACCAACTTCGTTTTGCTGACCTAGGAACTGGTACAGGTGCTATAGGTTTAGCTATATTATCGCAATTACCAAATTCAACATGCCTTGCAACTGATATTCTGAAAGGAACATTAAATATAGCGAAAAAAAATGCAGAAATCCTTGGTTTTTCCAACCGTCTTTCAGTTTCTCTTGGCAGTTGGTATGATGCTGTAGATGGTAAGTTTGATTTTCTTGTGAGCAATCCTCCCTATATTTCAGGAGGGGAATTTAGAGATTTGAGTAAGGAAGTTTTAGAGCATGATCCCTTTATTGCCCTTTATGGTGGGAAGGATGGACTGACTGCATATCGTAGAATACTAAAAAATGCATTTCGCTTTTTAAAACCAAAAGGGTTTGTGGCTCTAGAAATTGGTCATCGTCAAAGAAAATCTGTTATTGAAATTGCTAATAAATTTAGCCTTCTTCTGGCTGACTCTTTCAAAGATCTAGAAAGGAAAGACAGATGTTTGTTATTCACTTTAAAAGAATGAGTCTTCCTAAAGTATTTGCATTTTACGCAGCCACGCTTATTGTAATCGAATGTAGATTAGAATTATTTAACTATCTGCCTCATTTTATTCTTGGTTATGTGCTGTGCTCAATTATATTGTTATATTGTTTCCTCAGCTAAATTTAGAGTCAACATTGATAGAATTGATTGTAGATATTCATCTTCTCGGTATGTAGGTAATCCTTTGAAAAAGTCCGTTTATTATTAGGTATTATTAGGTAGTTTAAGTCATCTCGATTTACAAACGTTTCTCCTATTTTATCCTGACCGTTCGAAGTTACATTACAGTACAATTTTATTAATAGAGAAAGTCCGTATGAGACAAGGTCAACCTCAAAGTCGGCATCGTTCCCGTCCTCGTAGTAATAATCGCAATACTAATAATCGAAATCATCTGAATCGTTCAATAGAAAGCAATGGGCCTGATGTTAAGATTCGTGGAACGGCTACTCATATTGCAGAAAAATACATGCAACTCGCCCGGGATGCTGAGTCTGGAGGGGATAATGTAGCAGCTGAAAGCTATTGGCAACATGCAGAGCATTACAACAGATTGATTGTTATTGCGCAGGCTCAGGCTGCACAACAACAGATTCAGCGTGTTCAACACATTTCTGAAGAAAATGACGCTGACTGTGAACAGTCTTTGCAGACCAATGAAGTTAATAACAACAATATGAGAAGTCGAGGGCGAGGCCGTCGCCAACGCCAGTTTGAGAACATAGAAAAAACGATTAATATAGAGAATATTTCTAATAATGATCCATTTGATGGAACTGATTCTCATTCGGAAATGATAGTGAAAGAAGAGCCTTCTTTTACAGAAACAGTAGATCCGGAATCAGGACGTACGCCTTCTCGAAGGTCACACAAAAAAGCAGAATCAGCTGTTCTTTCTAAAGAAACCTCTGTTGAACATCCCTTGTTTCTTTCTGGAGTCGAAGATGAATAAGTTCATAGATTCAGGCTAATCCTCTTAGCCTAATAACTAGGAATTCTTCATTTTATTATTTTTCTTACATTCAATTAAACGTATACGAGAAAGTTTCATGAATTTCAAAAATTTCACTGAAAAGCTGCATCGATTTGTACAGTCAGCACAAGAACATGCTTTATTAGAAGGACATCAGAAATTAACGCCAGAGCATGTTTTATTAGCCTTACTGGATGATGATCAGGGAATGACAGCAGACTTGATTTCCCGTGCAGGTGGTAATGCTATGGAAGCGCGCTCCAGAGTTGAAAATACACTCTTGAAAATAACAAAAATTTTAGGAGGTGAAGGTCAAATCTATATGTCTCCTGAGTTTATACAGATTTGCAAACAAGCAGAAAAAACTGCCCAAAAAAGGGGCGATCACTTCGTAACGATTCATGTCTTCCTTCTTGCGATTGTTATAGAAAAAAATACTGGAGCCGGGAAGATATTAGCTGATATAGGGCTAACAGAAAAAAATATAAATCAGGCTATCGAAGAAATAAGAAAAGGCAGAAAAGCAAATTCTGCTACTGCTGAAGATACATTTGATACTCTTAAAAAATATACCCGTGATCTGACCAAAGATGCGCGTGAAGGTCTTCTTGATCCAGTCATTGGCCGGGATGATGAAATCCGCCGTACGGTCCAGGTGTTATCTCGGCGTACTAAAAACAATCCTGTCCTCATCGGTGAACCGGGGGTAGGAAAGACAGCAATTGCAGAAGGGTTAGCTTTGCGAATGGTTAATTCTGACGTACCAGAAAGTTTACGTCGAAAACAGTTGTTAGTCCTAGACATGGGAGCATTGGTTGCTGGTGCTAAGTATCGCGGTGAATTTGAGGAACGCCTGAAAGCTATCTTGTCAGAAATTCAATCGTCGATAGATGGTGTTGTTTTATTCATAGATGAAATGCACACTCTTGTGGGGGCAGGAAAATCAGATGGTGCTATGGATGCATCGAATCTATTAAAACCTGCCCTTGCACGTGGTGATTTGCATTGTATTGGAGCGACAACACTTGATGAATATAAAAAACATGTTGAAAAAGATGTAGCTCTTGCTCGTCGTTTCCAGCCTGTTTTAATTGTACAACCCACCGTTAAAGATACTATTTCTATTTTGCGTGGTATAAAAGAAAAATATGAACTGCATCACGGGGTGAGGATCGCCGATGCTGCTTTGGTTGCCGCCGCTACATTATCAGACCGTTACATTGGAGACCGCTTCTTGCCAGATAAAGCCATCGATTTAATTGATGAAGCAGGGGCACGATTACGGATGCAAATTGATTCAAAACCAGAAGAGCTAGATGAACTCGATCGTCGCATCATTCAGATAAAAATTGAACAAGAAGCCCTAAAGAGAGAAAAAGATCAATCCTCCATTAATAGGTTAGAAAGGCTTAATGCGGATTTAAAAGACCTTGAGAAAAAAGAACACTCGTTATCAGAGCGCTGGATATCTGAAAAGGGACGCTTAGCAGAGATTCGTGATTTAAAAGCGAAGCTTGATCGTGCTCGGTCGGAGTTGGATATTTCTCAGCGCGAAGGAAATCTGACTCGAGCAGGTGAGTTATTGTATAGTATAATTCCCAATCTCCAAGATAGAATTGAAGAAGCCGAAAAAAATCCTAATCATTCAATTATGGTTGACGAGATTGTGACAGCGGATCACATAGCAGATGTGATTGTTCGTTGGACTGGTATTCCTATTGATAAGCTATTGGAAGGGGAGCGTGAAAAACTTTTAAGAATGGAAGAGTTGCTCGGAACGCGAGTTGTTGGTCAAGAAGAGGCTATCAGAGCTATCTCAAAAGCTGTACGCCGGGCCAGGGCAGGATTACAAGATTCAAGTCGACCTGTTGGTTCCTTCATTTTTCTTGGACCCACAGGTGTTGGAAAGACTGAGCTGACAAAAGCATTGGCTGGCTATCTTTTTGATGACGATAATGCTCTAGTCCGTCTAGATATGTCTGAATATATGGAAAAACATTCTGTTTCTCGTTTGATTGGAGCACCACCAGGATATATTGGGTATGATGAAGGAGGCGCCTTAACTGAGGTAATACGGCGCAGACCGTATCAGGTAGTCCTCTGTGATGAAATTGAAAAAGCACACTCAGATATCTTTAACCTATTTCTTCAAATTATGGACGATGGACGGTTAACGGATGGACAAGGTCGAACTGTGAATTTTAGCAATACCGTCATCATCATGACTTCAAATCTAGGAGCTGAATTCCTTATCAATTTGAAAGAGAATGAGAGTCTGGATTCTGTTTACGATCGTGTAATGGATATTGTTACCGCATCTTTCCGTCCTGAATTTTTAAATCGTGTTGATGAAATTATCTTATTCCAGCGCTTGGAACGAGATGATATGGCATCTATTGTGAAAATTCAGCTCTCTCTTCTGCAAAAACGTCTTGATGACAAAAGAATTTCTCTCATCGTAGATGAAAGCGCATTAGACTGGCTAGCAGAGCGAGGATATGAACCAGCCTACGGTGCCCGGCCTCTTAAGCGATCCATACAAACTTATTTACAAGATCCTCTCTCTGAAATGTTATTGTCTGGTAAAATAGGAGATGGTTCTTCTGTTGTTGTTATTGTTAAGAACTCGGAACTTCAATTTCAGATCAAGTAGAAAAAAGACAGAAGAGCAAGATGGACTTGATGTTCTCTGATCTCTTGTCTTTATGAGGTTATGATATTCTGGTTCATTCAATCTGTAGCACAGGAATCCAAATGATATCCAAGGTTATGCAGAAAGTCGTTGAAGAAGACGAGGCGTATATGCGGCTCGATCGATGGTTTAAGGTTTATTGTCCAGATCTTGGGTTTGGAAAATTACAGAAGCTTTTACGCTCTGGACAGGTACGTGTTAATGGCTCTAGGGTTAAGAGCTCATCGCGTCTCGAATCAGGACAAATTGTTCGTATTCCACCTCTTGATACGCGAACTATAACTAAAAAGAATCACATGACGACGACTAAATCTCATCGTGACTTTGATATTTTACGCGACATGTTGTTATTTAAGGATAAGAAAGTTTTCGTCTTTAATAAGCCGTCTGGCCTTGCAGTACAAGGTGGATCTGGTATTCAACGCTCTATTGATTCAATGCTCGAGTCTCTATGCGATAAATATGGGAACAAACCACGTTTAGTTCATCGTCTGGACCGTGATACTTCGGGAACTCTTTTAGTTGCACGAACGCGTGGAGCTGCTGTCAGTTTAAATAGAAGTTTCAGAGAAGGTGATACGCAAAAAAATTATTGGGCCCTGATTCAGGGGATGCCGCTTCAAAAAGAAGGTCATATTTCAACTTACCTTTCTAAGGAGAAGACAGTAGACGGGGATCGTATGCGTGTAGCAAAGAATGGTGATTGTGGTGCATATTATTCTATATCTAGATATAGGATTATCGATTCAAGATCAAGGAACGTAAGTTGGGTTGAATTATCGCCGATCACTGGGAGAACTCACCAATTGCGAGTCCATATGGCATATTTGGGACACCCCATAATTGGTGATAAAAAATATTTCAACTCTAGTCAATGGCAGTACCCATTCGGTATACCAAACCGGTTGCATCTTCATGCTCGACGCATTCTTATTCCGCATCCCGATCCTCAAGTACGAGTCATTGATGTAACGGCCCCCTTACCACCACATATGATTCAAAGCTGGAATGTTCTTTCATTTGATAAAACCGATTCTGTTTTTGATAAAGTGAAATCATAGTTGGTTTTCTTTATTAGGAGACATTTATATCTGTGTGTATAGACTCCAGAAAGCTTCCTAAGCGATGTTATAAATTGGTTAAGGTGAAGAAGTTACAAGATGGTAAGTTTTCTCTTCTAATTGATGGTAGAATCCTCAAAACAACAGGAGGTTATCATTTATTACTTCCTTCACGAAGGATAGCCCATTTGATTAGAATCGAGTGGACTGAACAAAGAGATTCCATTAATCTAAAAACTATGCCTTCTACCCGTTTAGCCAATACAGCTCTTGATAAAGTGTCAAACCATATGCAGGCAATAAAAGAAGACATTATTCGGTATACAGAATCTGACTTACTATGTTACAGAGCTTTTGGACCGGAAGCCTTAGTTTCCATGCAGGCTAGGCTTTGGGATCCAATTTTGGAGTGGGCTCGATCCCGATTAGGTGCTCGAATGCAAGTCATCAAAGGAATCGTTCATCAGCCTCAATCCCTGGAATCTATTGCTATTATCAGCGACCGTGTTGCTATGATTGAATGCCCTTTTGTTTTAGCAGCAATACATATGCTGACAAATATTACAGGTTCATGCATAATCGCTCTTTGTATTTTGGATAATGCTTTGAGCCTTGAGGAGGCTTGGACAGCAGCCCGTGTGGATGAGAAATGGAATATTTCTCAATGGGGTGAGGATGAGGCATCTGAAAACTCTGCGAAAACGTGCTTTCTTGATATGGAAGCTGCGTATCGATTTGTTAGGTCTCTGCCTCTGCTATAATGTATTTTGAGGATAGAGTCCTATTCTCCTATCTCTCTAATCTAAGCAATGAAACTTTATTGATCTTATGCGTTCAAGCGCTTTCCATGCCATTTTATGTGGTCTTTCATGAAAGTTGAGACAAAGAAATATGAGTGATCATACCCCTCCTGAATACGCAAGGTGAGCTTGATATTCTTTACTTTACAAGCTTCCTCAAATTGAAACGGCTTTAATTTACTGTCTAGAAATTCATCTGCACTCCCTTGATCAATCAAAATCTCGGGACAGGTGGCACCAGATTTAACAAGAGTTGTTGCGTCATAATTTTTCCATTTTTGACGATCTTCACCAAGATAGTGTTTTAATGTTCTTACGTAACAATCTGATTTCATTGGCGCCACAACAGGAGAAAAGGCTGAAACAGATTTATAATGATTAGGGTTTCGCAGTGCGATGATCAAGGCACCATGTCCTCCCATCGAGTGTCCCATAATGGACTGTCTCGACATATCTACGGGAAATTCTTCTTTGATCAAAGATGGAAGCTCTTCTGTAAGATAAGAATACATCTGATAATTTCTAAGCCAAGGCTCCTCTGTTGCATCAAGATAAAATCCCGCTCCTAAACCTAATTGAGAATTATCTACCTCATCAGGGATATTTTTTCCTCTAGGGCTCGTATCTGGCGCAACGACAATTAATCCAAATCGTGATGCATATCGTCGATACTCACCCTTCTCCATAACATTGGCATGAGTACAGGTTAATCCAGAAAGATACCACACTAAGGGAGACGCTTTTCTTTTACTTGTATCTGGAATATAAATGGCAAATGTCATTTCACAATTGCATTTAATTGACTGATGTTTATAAACGTATTGCTCTCCATTAAAAGATCGATTTCTAGATATCTTCTCCATAGTTATCCCCTTTTTGCTCAGAAATTAGATGAAAAAATTTAATAAAACCTCAACCACTTTGGATTATTCGATGGGCTCATTTGCGATCATCTCTGTCGTAACAGAATCCACTCTTTTTTGTTGTACTCTGTCTTTTATAGATCTTTGGTTCATTGGTATATTGATATTGGGTTCCTTTCCAACGATTCCTTCTTGAAGTTCTGTCTGATCTTCTTTTCGATGATTCTCTGAATCACGCTTTTTCCTTCTGCGTTTTCTTCGCTTTTTATCTTCAGAAAATTCTTCCTTATGTATTCCTTCATCACTCTCAATCACTATATTAGACCGGATTGTATCCGGTTGAACTACTATTTCGATGTCTTCTTCACGCCGATGAGATGTTACACCTCGTTCAATCTGACAATCTAAGGCACCTAATGTTGCATCGGTTTCAATACTAATTCTAACTCCGAAACGGGTTTCTAGATCACCGAGTGATTCACGTTTGTTATTCAAGATATATAGTGCTGTTTCTGGCATGATTCGTACAATGAGTTCACTACGTGTGCCCTTGTTAAGCTGCTCTTCAATACTTCTAAGAACCTGGAGAACAACGGAACTGACAGCTTTAATATGGCCAATACCATCACAGGTCGGGCAAGGTTGAGTCGTCGATTCCAAAACGCTAGCACGCATCCGTTGGCGAGACATTTCGAGTAAACCAAAATGAGAAATCCGTCCGACCTGAATTCGTGCTCGATCTCGTTTTAAGGCGTCTTTAAGTCGTTTTTCAACTGAGCGGTTATTACGTTTCTCCTCCATATCGATAAAATCGATCACGATCAGTCCAGAAAGATCACGTAATCGTAATTGTCTGGCAACTTCATCCGCAGCCTCTAAATTCGTCTGATAGGCTGTTTCATCGACAGAGTTTTTCTGAGTAGAACGGCCAGAATTAACATCAATCGCCACTAGTGCTTCAGTCTGATTAATGACCAAATAACCTCCAGATTTTAAGTTAACCTGAGGTTGCATCATGGAATCGAGTTGTCCTTCAACTCCGAGTTTGGTAAACATAGGAGCAGACTCGTGATATAATTTGACCCGATTCGTATTGTCAGGCATCACCATCGCCATGAAATTTTTCGCTTCTCTAAATCCTAAATCGCCAGATACTAGAATTTCACTGGTATCTTTGTCATAGAGATCTCGGATTGACCGTTTAATCAGGCTACCCTCTTCGTAAATAAGACAGGGAGCTGTAGATGATAATGTTAGAGTACGAACGTTTTCCCAAATCCGTATTAAATACTGAAAATCGCGTTCAATCTCTTGTTGAGTTCTAGAAGCACCAGCTGTTCGTAAGATCAGACCCATACCTTGCGGAACATCAAAAGAATCCGCCATCGATTTCAGTCGATTACGATCATATACATCAGTGATTTTTCTTGAAATACCAACACCACGTGCTGTGTTTGGCATCAAAACGGAATATCGACCTGCCAAAGATAAATAAGTTGTCAAAGCTGCTCCCTTGTTGCCGCGTTCTTCTTTAACAACTTGTACGAGTAAAATCTGCCGACGCTTGATGACTTCCTGAATTTTATAATGGCGTCTTGGGGAAGAGGAAAAGGGGGTTTTTTCGACGATGTCTTCAGGTTCGAGCTCCTCTATGTTATCTTCTAAGTCTTCTTCTTTATGAGAAGACTTCTCTGAAATAGACCAGGGATTCGTTTTTATGTCTCTTATAGTGATCTGATTTCTAGCTTCTATTTCTGGTGAGGATATTTCTTTTTCTTCGGACTGATTTTTAGCACCGTTATTTGAACTCAAAGTGTTATTTTTGTATTTTGATATGACATCAGTAGAATGACGGCTTTCCGCTATTGTTCTTAAATCATCAGATTCATCTTTTTCTAATACAGGAGGCTTATCAGAACAAATTTCTATAGTTAAATCTGTACGTTCTTCAGTCAGTATAGCCTGACGATCCGCTATAGGAATTTGGTAATAATCAGGATGAATTTCGCTAAATGCCAGAAACCCATGCCGATTTCCTCCATAATCAACAAAAGCTGCCTGAAGGGAAGGCTCTACACGTGTTACTTTTGCAAGGTAGATATTACCCCGAAGTTGAGTTTTATGCTCTGATTCAAAATCAAATTCATCGACACGATTTCCGCGAACCATCACAACTCTAGTTTGTTCTGGATGAGAGGCGTCGATTATCATCTTGTTTGATGCCATAATATGTTCTTTCCACAGTCCGCACAGTCCGCATCCACTGATTCCGACGTAGCATTATATGCGTTTGTCGTATCTGTTTTCTAGTTTGTTTGGAATTGTCATTTGAATGTATCGACACTGATCGTAAATGAGACCGTAAGAAATGACAGAATTCCAGACGGCTCAATTCGAATTTATGATTAGCCCTCTTTGAGTAAGATAAGAGTGTTTTGATGATCATTGTAAAATCGATAACTATCAATAATTAATTCTTGGTTTTGAGGAGACTACCTTATGGAAACAACAGGGTTTGAACCATGTCAAACAAGCCGTTTAGGTCCCTTATAACTGTTATAAAACTCGAAATCTCTTCATCTATTATCAAGATTGACTACCCAACACATTGAAAATAAGATTCGTCCTGTGAGGATAGACATCCTCAAAAACAAGATATTGGATAATTATAACGCAAAATAATTAAAAAAACTCTAGTATCATATAAATAATTTAAATTTTAATGTATCATACCTCCTCAAGACAAGTCACAAAATAAAATCTTAAAATGATTGAAGAAATAAACGGCTTCCTTAGTTAAGCTGCAAGAAGATGAAGAAGGCAGGAAAAAGGGGAGAAAAAGTTTCAAATGACTAATGATCATAATAAAGTATTAAGTATAAAAAGACATTTCTGTAATATCTAAGTGGTTAAAATAATTGATGAACATTACTGATAATCGCATATCTAACCTTGAGAGCGAATGGGAGATTGTCATTGGATTAGAAGTGCACGCTCAAGTAAAATCGGAATCCAAACTCTTTTCTGGTTCCTCCACTCAATTTGGAAATGAACCAAACACCAATGTTTCATTGATTGATGCTGCAATGCCAGGAATGTTACCTGTAATCAATGCTGAATGTGTACGTCAAGCAGTACGAACAGGACTCGCTTTTAAGGCACGTATCAATAATCGATCCGTCTTTGAACGAAAGAACTATTTTTATCCAGACTTACCTCAAGGGTACCAGATTACGCAGTTCAACAATCCCATTGTCGGCGAGGGAATCATTCCAATTCAGGTTGGACCGAATCGTCAAGGTAAGTTTAAAACAGTTAATATTGGTCTAAAACAGATTCACCTGGAACAGGATGCAGGAAAACTCATTCATGATTATCAAGCAAAGATGAGTTTAGTTGATCTCAATCGTTCTGGTATTGCCCTGATGGAGATAGTATCCAACCCAGATATTCGCTCCATTGATGAAGCCAAATCTTACGTGCTTAAACTCCGATCGATCTTAAGATATCTAGGAGCTTGCGATGGCAACATGGAACAGGGATCAATGCGCACTGATGCCAACATCTCTGTGCGTAAACCTGGTAGAAAATTCGGTACAAAATGCGAAATAAAAAATCTTAACTCCATTCGTTTTATGAGTCAAGCAATTGAATATGAAGCTAGGCGCCAAATTTCAATTTTAGAAGATGGAGGGACAGTACATCAGGAAACTCGTCTATTTGATCCTGCAAGAAGCGAAACGCGTTCCATGCGTTCAAAAGAAGAAGCGCATGATTATCGTTATTTCCCTGAACCGGACCTTTTACCCTTAAAATTGGATGATAGTTTTGTTGAGATTTTACGCTCCACCCTACCAGAACTTCCTGATGAAAAATGGAAACGGTTTGTGTCTCAAGGCGTATCAGAATATGATGCGTCTATTTTGGTATCGGAGAAGGCCATTGCTGATTTTTACGAATCACTATCATACAACCGCAATGTTAAGATTTGTGCTAATTGGGTGATTAATGATCTTATTGGGGCTCTCAACAAAGCTGGACTTTATATTGATAATAGCCCTATCTCAGAGAATCAGCTTGGTTCTATTATAGATCTAATAGAAAATGGAATCATTTCTAGGAAAATTGGCAAAGATTTATTTGAAATAATATGGAACGAAGGTGGAGATCCGAAAACCATCGTAGAGTCACGTAGCTTAGCTCAGGTCACAGATGTTAAAATAATTGAGTCCATCATCGACGATATTATGGTTATCAATCCTGATAAAATCGAGGAGGTCCGTAAAAAGCCTAACCTGATTGCCTGGTTTGTTGGGCAAGTGATGAAAAGAACGAGAGGAAAGGCCAATCCGAAGATGGTTAACGAACTCTTGCGTAAAAAACTTCTTTGACTTCTTCACATTTCTCAGAATAAAGTCTCCTAAATTTTGCAGCCTTGGCATGAGATTTCCAAAATTGAGGCAGAATGGAATAGCCTCTGATTTTATTCAGGGCGAATCAGAAGATGTTTTTTTTTACCAAATGAGATTTTGACAGAACCGTTTTTATCAAGAAAAGAAGTATTGATAGATTCTCGTTCATCTAAAATCCCTATATCGTTTACCTTAATGGCACCGCTTTTAATCTGTCGACGGGCTTCACCATTTGACCTTGCTAATCCCGAATTAACAAGCAAGTTTAATAAGCCAATACCCTTATTGAATTCTTCATAGTCAATCACAATCGAGGGGAGATCAGAAGAAGCTAAAGATAGAGCTCTTTTTTCAAAAATATCACAAGCTGTTTTTTCTGCTTTTTGGGCGGCTTCGTCTCCGTGAACGAGTCGTGTTGCTTCAGTTGCTAACTTTTTTTTTGCTTCGTTGAGTTCGATACCTTTCAATCGTTCCATCTTACAGATTTCATGAATTGGTAATGTAGTGAAAAGGCGTAAGAATCTACCGACGTCCTTATCTTCTATATTCCGCCAATACTGCCAAAAATCAAATACAGACAATTTTTCAGAGTTGAGCCAAATTGCTCCGCTCGCTGTTTTCCCCATCTTCGCACCAGAATTCCTTGTCAGAAGGGGGGTTGTTAGTCCGTAGAGCTGTTCAGTACCTATTCGGCGCCCTAAATCAATACCAGAGACAATATTGCCCCATTGATCAGAGCCCCCCATTTGTAACCGGCATTCATAGCGACGACTCAATTCTACAAAGTCATAAGCTTGTAGACACATATAGTTAAATTCAAGAAAGGAGAGATGTTGCTCGCGGTTGAGTCTTATTTTCACTGATTCACGTGCAAGCATAGCATTTACAGAGAAGTGAATGCCAACATCACGAAGAAAATTAACATAATTGAGCTTCAGAAGCCATTCAGCATTGTCTACGATAAGGGGTGATCCTTTCTGTTCATAAAAAAATGAAGAGAAGGCATTTTTAAGACTAATCTTATTGTCTTCAATAGTTTTTCTTCTTGCTATCTGTCTAGATTCATCACGACCGGACGGGTCTCCGACCATCGATGTGCCTCCACCAATTAAGACAATTGGTTTATGACCTGTCTTTCCTAACCAATAAAGTAACATAATCTGTGTCATGCTTCCTGCATGCAAGCTGCTTGCAGTTGCATCAAATCCAATATAAGCTGTAACTGTCTCTTTAGATAACAGTGAATCCAAACCTAATTGATCAGAAAACTGATGGATAAAACCTCGTTCAGAAAGTATTCTGAGGTAGTCAGACTTAAAAGACATGATATTAGAAAAATGTGTAAGAGTGAATCTTCATATCTGCCATTTTTATGATATTATCAACAGGGTCTCTTCATACTTATTTTTTACGAAAGGCATCAAGAAAAACGATATTTTCTGATTCATCAATGATCTTTATTTTTTTTCTCTTGACTCCTTCATTAATTGAATCTTTTTTTTCTTTCTCTGAACTCACAGTCAGGGGCTGAATTGTTTCTTGGTTTTCTATCCTACCATCGAATTGGAGAGAAAAAGGGATGGAGGGATCGAAAAAACTAACAATGGACTCGAAAGGTACTAACAGATTCTCTGGTATATTGTTAAATGAAAGGCCAATAGAAAAGCTGTTTTCTGTTACCTTAAAGTCCCAGAATTGATGTTGAATAACAATGGTCATTTCTTGTGGGTATTTTTCTAACATACGTTTGGAAAGATGAACTCCGGCATAACAGGTATTGAATGTAATATAAAAATGATGATTACCAGGAAGACCCGATTGAGCTGTTTTTTGAATCACATTTTTTACAACTCTACGCAAAGCTCTCTGCACTAGAATATCGTAGCGAATTAAATCTTCTTTTTGATTTGTACCAGTTATCTCTGCCATTATATCGCACATTTAACTTTTAACTTTGTACTTCAGTATATTACTAACAATTTTCAGGAAAAAGTTCCAGGAATTACTATATTGGATATTGGACAACCAATAAAAATCCCTGAGGGCTTCTGTTGCCAGGTGCCCTCTAACCCCGCCTAAAGATATGAAGCTTTAGGAGTTCAAGTTGAAGCGCTAGTCAAAACCACTTAAGCGGCCACACGTGCTTCTACATAGTTGTTATCATTTGCAACTACTGATATTAGTCCGATAACGGTGGTTACAATGCCGAGCGAAAACTCAATCTTTACACTCTCGTCGATCCTATTTCACCCCCACCAAATGTCTTCTTCAAGAAACTTGGTGGAGGCGCCGGGCACTGCCCCCGGGTCCGAACAGCTTATTACAAAGGCAATTTATCGCCATAGTTATTTTTATAACTCTTTTAATATAGCTATTGTAGATAGGGATTGAAAGACTTAGTAAAGAATTTTACAAACTTTTTATATTTGATCAGAGACTTAGAGTGCTTCTGATTATTTGTTATCGATATTTCGTTAACGCTGAAGATATATTAAGATTTGATCCTAGACAATCGAGTTAATTGAGCTTAGCGGTATGTGATGAAAATGAATACCTTACCTTCTCCCCGATATTTTGATCGTTTAACACCGCCACATGTCACAACACTGATCTTGATCACAGCTGCCAGTGCGATTCCGATGAACATTTTTTTAGCATCTCTGCCGGAGATGGCACTATATTATCAACAACCTTACTCCATGATGCAGTTGACTCTCACTGGATACATGGCTTTGATGGGCCTATTACAACTGATCATCGGACCTCTATCGGACAGAATTGGTCGTCGACCTGTGCTTTTATGGGCATTAGTTTTATTCGTTATTGCTTCTGTCGGTGTATCCCTTGCTACAAACTTCAAATTATTTATGGTATTTAGATGTCTACAAGCTTTTATCGTTTCAGGTTTCGTTATCTCAAGGGCTGCTATCAGGGACATCGTTTCTCGAGAAAAAGCAACTAGCATGTTAGGTTATGTCGCCATGGGTATGGCAATGGCACCAATGATTGCACCTGTTCTAGGAGGAATTTTAACAGATGCATTTGGTTGGCAATCAAACTTTCAGACTTTGGCAATAGTTGGTTTTTTTACTTTAGTAATTGTCTATTTCGATCAGGGAGAAACGAATATTCGACGATCAAAGAGCTTTACTGATCAATTCCAAGCCTATCCTGAATTGATGAAATCAAGTAGATTCTGGGGTTATTGCTTCACATTAGTATTTGCCGTTGGGACATTTTTTACTTACTTGGGAGGAGCCCCATATGTAGGAGACCAATTTTTTAGTCTTTCTGCATCTCAGATGGGTATTTATTTATCTATTACGCCTCTAGGCTACATGATTGGGAGCGGTATTTCTGGCTGTTTTGCTAGCCATATCAGCCTATATAAAATGATCATTACGGGTTGTTTGATTAGTTTGATTGGTATGTCTGTAACCCTTTTTATTCCTTGGATCGGTATCACACACCCCATTGGATTTTATGGATTTACCTTCTCTATTGGTATAGGTAATGGTCTAATAATCCCATCTGCAACGACAGGTTTGTTAGATGTAAAACCGGAGCTTTCTGGTTCTGCTTCAGGTTTAGGAGGCTCTTTTATGACTCTAGGCGGGGCCTTACTTTCAACGTTATCTGGTTTCCTCTTAACTAAAAGTTCAGGTATCTATCCGTTGATTTATTGTATCGTTAGTGTCTCTTTCATGAGTTTCGTAGCGGCCCTTTGCACAGTTCGGATTGAAAGAAAAATGAGGTCTCAAGCATAAATCTGAAAAACATGGTTTTAATTTAAGAGTTTCAAATCCAGATAAAAAAGAGATTAGAGCCTTATAAATAAAAAAATCCTCATGTTAGAGATTATGGCAGTCCCTAGGGGAATTGAACCCCTCTTTTCAGGTTGAAAACCTGATGTCCTAACCGATAGACGAAGGGACCTTAGAATAAGAGTAATGATATATAGGAGTTTTGAGTCTGCAAGGACTAATTAAAAAAAATCGCATTTTAAAAACTTTTAAACTCTCTCCAAATATATAATATCTAAATGGTACGGATGGAGGGACTCGAACCCACAAGCCAAAGGGCGCTGGCACCTAAAGCCAGTGCGTCTACCAATTTCGCCACATCCGCACACGATTTTAAATAACATTAAATCAGAAAAGCTTCAAGATTAAGCATCTCATTTAGATCTTTTCTAGAAATTCAGATTTTGGATTTTAGGTGCAGAGTCTAGTTAGAGTCTACTTCATGTATTAGAAAACGGCTGATTCAATGAGTTGAATCAGATCCTTTAATCATGCTAAAAGATAAAGGAGAATATGCTAATAAAATTGTATTGATGAACGACTCTCCGAGATCAACCTTTTGCGTCATTATTGTTGCTGCTGGTCGTGGACGGCGTGCTGGCTTGAATAAAATACCAAAGCAATATAGGAAAATTGGAGATTTATCTGTTCTCCAAAGAACGATTCAAGTATTTTCTTCACATGCTGCAATCAAGCACATTATGGTTGTGACTCACTCTAATGATGATGATTTCTTCGATCATTCTATAAGACCTCATCCTAAACTACTATCTCCGGTGAACGGAGGGACAACACGTCGTGCATCGGTACTGAAGGGGCTAGACGCTCTTGAGTTTATAGATCCTGATTACGTCCTTATTCATGATGCTGCTCGTCCTTTTATAACTGCAAAATTAATCGATCGGATTGTCACTACATTAACGCCTGATATCGGTGTCGTACCAGCAATAGCGGTTAGCGATACCATAAAAAAAGTAGATAATTCGGGCTTAATTAACAGTAGTCTTTCTCATAAAGGATTGTTTTTTGCGCAAACACCTCAAGCCTTTCCTTACAGAATTATCAAGAAAGCACACTACAATACCCCTTTAGATGCATCTTTTACAGACGATTCGGCGATTGCAGAAAATTTTGGTTTACACATAAAGATAATTGAGGGAGAACGTACAAATACTAAGATCACTACAAGGTTTGATATAGATGAAGCCCAGAAAAGGGTTGCTAACATGATTCCAGATATTCGAACCGGACATGGATATGATGTTCATACGTTAGTTCAGGGAAATTCAATAACTCTATGTGGAATCAAGATAAAACATCATAGAAGTTTAAGTGGACATTCTGATTCTGATGTCGCTCTTCATGCCTTGACTGATGCGTTGCTAGCAACGATTAGTAGTGGTGATATAGGAAAGCATTTTCCACCTAGTGATCAAAAGTGGAAAGGAGCAGAATCCAGTCAATTTCTTCTCTATTCCGTTAATAGAGTGATCGATTCAGGTGGGACTATAACCCACTTAGATATCACTTTGATTTGTGAATCACCGACAATAGAAACTTACAGAGATGCGATGCGTTATTCAGTATCAACGATAACAGGCGTTAGTATTGACCGGATATCTGTTAAAGGTACAACCAATGAGAGGATTGGTTTTATTGGTCGTGAAGAGGGTATTGCTGCATTAGCAACTGCAAGTGTTGTGATGGTCAATTCATGATGACGGATCATAGTCTAGAGAGCAGAGTCTCAACACTAGCAGAAAATGTAATTGTGAAATCTAGACGTGAAGGCTTGAAGGTAACAACAGCTGAATCTTGTACCGGTGGTATGATATCCGCAGGATTGACTAGTATTGTTGGTTCATCTTATGTATTAGATCGAGGCTTTGTGACTTACTCAGACATATCAAAATTTGAAATGCTCGGTGTTTCCATGAAATACATCCATGATCAAGGGCCTGTTTCTGCAATAGTGGCTTGTGAAATGGTGAAAGGAGCCTTAAAAAATTCTAGGGGAGACATCGCTGTAGCCGTTACAGGAATCGCTGGTCCGGGCGGAGAAGAGAATGATCAATCTATGGGACTGGTTTTTATTTCCTCTGCCAGACGTGAAGAAACCCCGACTGTTCAAGAATACCACTTTGCAGAAAAAGTCAAAGAAGCGACACGTGCCGATATTCGTTATTTGACAACAATTAAAGCGCTCAATCATCTTTTAGCAAGAATAAACTTGTTTCAAGGAACTGTTCCATAGATTTGAGTCGCCCGTTCTTCAAAGGCCTTTATAAATCTAGAAAATGCTTGATCAAACATCGATTTCATTAACATTGATAAAGTTTGGCTCTTAAATTCGTAATCCAAAAAAAAATAGACATCACATTCTGCGGTTGTTTTTTCTAAGAATCGCCATTCACTTTTTAGATATTTGAATGGCCCATCGATGTAATTCACATTAATCAGGGCTTCTTGAGGATTGAGAACAACCTGGCATAAAATTTTCTCATAAATAGATTTATAACCGACAGTCATATCTGCAATTAAAATACTACAACTCGCTTTTTTCTGTTCGGAGTGAATTGAAAGAGCCTGACAGAGAGGTACAAATTGTGGATACTTCTGAACATCTGCTACCAACGAAAACATATCACTTGCTGAATACTGAATGAGTTGGCTTGTTATAAAACTTGGCAAAAGTAGGACTCTAATCAGCAGATCATTTGCGACCACGAGCGAGACAAAGACTCTTAAAATCTTCATCCGCATGATAGGATGAACGAGTCAAAGGACTGCTCGAAACCATAAAAAAACCCTTAGTCTGAGCTGCAATCTTATATGAATCAAACTCATCTGGCGTCACAAACCGTTCAATTCGATGATGTTTAGGAGTGGGCTGAAGGTATTGACCAATAGTTAGAAAATCTACATTCGCTGATCGTAGATCATCCATAAGCTGTAACACTTCGTTTCTTTTCTCACCTAATCCAACCATAATACCAGACTTAGTAAAAATCATAGGATTCAGTTGCTTGACACGATCCAAAAGACGAATTGAGTGGTAGTATCTTGCACCAGGACGAACACTCAGATAAAGACCAGGAACCGTTTCTATATTATGATTAAAAACATGAGGATAGGCCTCAACAACCGTTTCAAGGGCCCCTTCTTTTCGCAGGAAATCAGGTGTCAATACTTCAATAGTAGTAGTAGGTGAATCGGCTCGTATTGCATATATGGTATCAGCAAAATGACCTGCACCACCATCTTCAAGATCATCACGGTCTACTGAAGTAATAACTACATGATGTAAGTCCAATTGCCTAACGGCTCTAGCAATGTTTTTCGGCTCATTGCTATCAAGTAGCCTCGGTTTACCAGTACGTACATTGCAGAAAGCACAAGCACGAGTACATATATCACCCATAATCATCATGGCAGCATGTTTTTTAGACCAACACTCACCTATATTCGGGCAAGCGGCCTCCTCGCATACGGTAAAAAGCCTATTTTTACGGATAATATTCTGAGTCTCTCTAAAAACAGGCGATGAAGATGGTTTCACTCGTATCCAGTCTGGTTTCTTTAACGGCGACTGATCGATATGATGTTGTTTTTCAGGATGACGTGGAGGGGTGGTAACTGTGTCCATAAGTGTATTCTCCTGATTCGAAAGATGAAATAAGATTAAAACAAACTCGCAAACAGGCGGATATATACTGAAAAATTATAATCATAAATTATATGTCTTCACACGCTTACAAATTTGTCTATATGAACTTAAAGTTCTTGAATTTGGGGAATCTATAATTATCTTTTCTCTATAAGAGCATGAATCAATGTAACACTTTCACCACAACCACAAATCGATGTTTGGTTGGGATTATTAAAAACAAAAGAAGACCTAAATCTTGTTATCTGATAGTCTATTTCAGATCCTAACAAAAATAAAAAAGCTTCTGGTGCAATAAAGACTGTTATTCCCCTTTTCTCAACACGTTCATCTTTCGGATTGATATGAGTTACTAAGTCAACAGTATACTCCATACCTGCGCAACCACCGTTTTTTATGCCAACACGAATACCACAAGCTTCTTTAGAGCAAGAAACAATTTCAGAGATTCGTGTTACAGCCGAATCAGTAAGGGTGATAACATCAGATGCCATACTACTATTCCTAACACTCTAATAGGTAATTTTATGGGAACGTTGTTGCAAAGTTGCTCAAGATCATTCTTCTTCTTAAAAGATCTCATAAAATTAATTCTCATACCAACCAAGAGCAATTTGTGCTTCTTCCGATAGTCTTTCAGGAGTCCAAGGGGGATCAAAAACCATTTCAACAGAAACACCACACACGCCCTCAACAGCACCAACGGCATTTTCCACCCAGCTTGGCATTTCGCTCGCAACAGGACAACCAGGAGCAGTGACTGTCATAATGATATTAACCATACGATTGTCATCAATATCAATACGATAAATCAGTCCAATTTCATAAATATCACTCGGAATTTCCGGATCATAAACTGTTTTAAGAGCTGCTATGATATCTTGTGTTAATCTCTCAAGCTCCTCAGTACTCATTTTATGATCTTGAATAGCTTGCATATAGGAGTCTTCATTGGCACAAGACGTTTTCAAGGGATCAAAAAGGTTAATCATATAAAAAATGCCCTCGCCTTTTCTAGAGCCTTAACCAAAATATCAACTTCATAATGGGTATTATATAATCCAAAACTGACACGGCAAGTCGAAGTTGTTTTAAAAGAATTTAAGAGGGGTTGTGCACAGTGTGTTCCTGTCCGTACAGCCACGCCTTCACGATCAATTAATGTCGATACATCATGAGCATGAATACCTTCAAGCTCAAACGAGAAAATCGCGCCCTTTTCAGATGCATCACCTATCATGCGCAATGTACTAATTTCACGTAATCTCTGACGTGCATAATCCCGTAAATCGGCTTCGTGGACAGTAATACTTTTCCATCCTAAACTGTCTATATAATCGACTGCAACACCTAGTCCTATAGCTTGTACAATAGGGGGGGTTCCTGCCTCAAAGCGGTGAGGTAATTCATTATAGTCTACATGATCTACTGTTACATCATGAATCATTTCTCCACCACCTTGATACGGACGCATCATATCAAGAACTTCTTTTTTTCCATACAGGACACCAACACCAGACGGTCCATATAATTTATGTCCAGTAAAACTATAAAAGTCACAGTCAATATCCTGAACATCTACGGGCATGTGAACGGCGCCCTGTGCACCATCAATTAACACTTTGATACCGCGCTCATGAGCGATACGACAAATATTTTTAATGGGAAGAACTGTTCCTAGAACATTTGACATATGGGTAATAGCAACTAATTTTGTACGATTGCTAAGGCTTGCCTCAAAATCATCCAGAGAAAATTCCCCTTTATCATCAACATCAACCCAAATTAATCTCGCTCCTTGACGTTCTCGTAAAAAATGCCAAGGGACTATATTTGAATGATGCTCCATAATAGTAAGAACGATTTCGTCACCAACATCAACCCTTGGCATGGCATAACTATAAGCAACAAGATTGATGGCTTCCGTTGTTCCTTTAGTAAAAATAATCTGATCGGCGCTGGGAGCATTAATAAATTTTCTGATCTTTTGACGCGCTAATTCATAGGAATGAGTTACACCATTCGATAGAAAATGTAATCCACGATGAACGTTGGCATATTCATTTTCATAAACGTTATTAACTGCATTAATAACAGAACGTGGTTTTTGTGCTGAAGCGCTATTATCAAGGTATACCAAAGGCTTACCATATACCTTTCGATGAAGAATAGGAAAGTCTGAACGAACTTTTTGTACATTATAATCATCCATACTAGACATAACGTTCTATCCAGTCATCAATACGATATCTCAGACCTTCGCGGAGACATTCACTTTCAATTTCATCAATGATTCTGTCGACAAAAGCCCTTATTAACATACATCGAGAGATTGTCTCCGGAATGCCACGCGCCATAAGATAAAATATATGGCTATTTTCTATATCCGTTACTGTTGCCCCATGAGAACATTGCACATTATCAGCAAAGATCTTTAATTCAGGTTTAGCTGAAAAATCACAATTATTTGATAAAAGAAGTGTGTTGCATTTCATCCGCGCATCAGTCATTTGAGCTATTTTTTCAACGTTGATTTGTCCTTGAAAGACTCCTTCACCCTGATCTGTGACTATATTGTGGAATATTTCAGATGCCCGAGTACAGGGGACATGATGGTTAATCCGCGAGGTGACATCGCAATGAGAATTACCACCAACAAGATTAACGCCGCGAATCTTCAAGGCTGCACCTTCTTGACGAAGATCTAAATTCAATTCTTGCCGACTCATAGCAGAACTCACGTTCAGTATAAACAAATTCAATGTTGTATTTTTTCCTAATGTGACATTTAACTGTGCCAAACGACGTGCATGGTCACCATCTTCATTTAAAATTGTGTAATTTACTATCGCGTTATCACCGATCGTGAGATCGGTCACATGAGATGAGAAATAGGAAATATCATCATAACCAAAAGATCTTTCTAAGAAATGACAGCTTGCTTGAGCCCCTACATTTATAGATACGCGATTTGCACTAAGTGTATTCTTCTGTCCACTATGGATATAGCTTAAGTCGATGGGGTTATCGATGGAGATACAATCAGAAATTCTGATCAAGAGACCGTCATCCGCTAACATAGTGTTGATGATTGCTAACGTGTCGTCTTTATTTTCAACCTGCTTTAAGATAGGTATCATCGGTATAACAGCTACACCTTTAGGAAAGACTTGATCTCTATCAAAATAATGAGCGTCATAGAATGTTAATAGGGTAGAATCATTTATTAGTTTCCGATTCAGAAATTCATGAACGAGGTCCCGAGGATCTTCTTCTAGATATTTAGCAGCACTAAATCGATCCTTAAGAAGTGACCGTAGATCAGTATAGTGAAAGGCCTCAACCCGACGTGTAGGGAATCCATTCTTCTGAAAAGCGAGCATTGCAGAGGCACGCGCTTCTGATTGCGGCAGGGCAGCTGCAATTTCGATCAGAGATTCTTCTGTTTTAGTCAGAATCTTTTGATGATTTATATGGGAGTTCATGGGCTCAACTCCTATCAATCTGCTGCGATAATGTCAGCATAGCCTTTTTTTTCTAGTTCTAATGCCAAAGATTTATCACCGGATCTCACGATTTTCCCTTTGGAGAGAACATGAACGACATCTGGTACAATGTGATCTAGCAACCGCTGATAGTGAGTAATAACGATCACAGCTCGATTAGGATCACGTAAATAGTTCACACCATCAGAGACAATTTTCAGGGCATCAATATCGAGACCGGAATCAGTTTCATCGAGTACACAGAGTTTAGGTTTCAGCAAAGACATTTGCAGAATTTCTGCACGCTTCTTCTCACCACCTGAAAAGCCGACATTGAGAGATCTCTTCAGCATATTGAAATCAATTTTTAAATTGGCAGAAGCAACACGCACACGCCTGATGAATTCAGGAGTAGTTAAAATTTCCTGACCATTATAAATGCGCTGGGCATTCATAGCTTCTTTCAAAAAAGTCATTGTTGGAACACCAGGAATTTCTACAGGATACTGAAAAGCAAGAAAAAGGCCGGCTGCAGCTCTTTGAGAAACATCCATATCCAACAGATTAGCACCATTATAAAGGATCGAACCTCCTGTGATTTGGTAATTTTCTTTACCAGCTAGCACATAGGATAAAGTTGATTTTCCAGATCCATTAGGGCCCATAATGGCAACAACCTGCCCAGCTTTCACTGAAAGATTCAACCCATTAATGATTTCTGTACCGTCCTCTTCAATCCGAACATGAAGATTTTCAATTTCTAACATTTTATGTCACTGAGTCCGTCATTTTTTATTTATTTGATTTGATATTTCATAACAATCTAACAGGTTACGAATCTACTAACCTACACTCCCTTCAAGGGAAATCTCGATCAGTTTCTGAGCCTCTACAGCAAATTCCATTGGTAACTTTTGAATAACTTCTTTTACAAATCCATTGATAATAAGCGCAATGGCCTCTTCTTCGGGAAGACCTCGTTGTAGGCAGTAAAAAAGCTGCTCATCAGAAATTTTTGAAGTTGTAGCTTCATGCTCCAACTGAGTATGGGGGGTTTTCGCTTCTATATAAGGTATAGTTTGTGCACTACAGAGATTCCCGATAAGTAGGCTGTCACATTGGGTAAAATTCCGAGCAAGAGAGGCATTGCGCCCCACTCTAACCTGACCACGATATGTATTTTGTGAATACCCTGCAGAAATTCCCTTGGAGATAATACGGCTTGTTGTATTCTTCCCGATATGTAGCATTTTCGTGCCGCTATCTACTTGTTGTCTCCCATTGGAGACTGCAATCGAATAAAACTCACCACGGGAACCATCACCGCGCAAAATACAACTTGGATATTTCCAAGTTATAGCAGAGCCGGTTTCAACCTGCGTCCAAGATATTTTTGAATTTCTTCCTCGGCAATCACCACGTTTAGTCACAAAATTATAGATACCGCCCTTACCACTTTCATCGCCTGGGTACCAATTCTGGACTGTAGAATATTTGATTTCGGCATGATCCATTGCAACTAATTCAACGACAGCTGCATGAAGTTGATTCTCACTGCGCTGAGGGGCTGTGCACCCTTCTAGATAAGAAACATAAGAACCTTCTTCAGCAATGATCAGTGTACGCTCAAACTGTCCGGTATTCATCTCATTGATGCGAAAATAAGTCGACAATTCCATGGGGCAATGCACCCCTTCAGGAAGGTAAACGAAGGATCCGTCAGAAAAAACAGAGCAATTTAGTGTTGCAAAATAATTATCAGTCATAGGCACAACAGATGCCATATATTTTTGAACGAGTTCTGGATACTTTCTGATGGCCTCTGAAATAGAGCAAAAGATAACACCAACCTTAGCTAGTGTTTCCTTAAACGTTGTGACAACAGAAACGGAGTCAAAGACTGCATCAACTGCAACATGACCAGACTGATCAATCCTATCTTCAGGAGATTCTTGATTGTTTTTTTTCACTACACCAGCCAGAATCTCTTGTTCTTTTAGAGGAATACCGAGCCGTTCATACATATTCAGCAATCGAGGATCAACTTCATTGAGGGATTTAGGGCCATCCTGGAAATTCTTCGGTTCAGAATAATAGTAAAGATCCTGATAATTTATTTTTTTATAGGTCACTTGCGCCCATTCTGGCTCTTCCATTGTCTTCCAGCGCTCGAAAGCCCGTAGGCGCCATTGCAACATCCACTCTGGTTCATCCTTTTTATTAGAAATAAAACGAATCGTGTTTTCATTCAGGCCTTTAGGCGCCTTCTCTGATTCAATTTCAGTTGAAAATCCATATTTATACTGGTCAGTATCCAGCGTCCTAACAGTATTTATGGTTTCTTGAATAGCAACCATATTGTCCTCCTAATAATCTCCAGATCTTTTTCTTAAGCGCTTTGTGATGCGTTTAAAAGAGTTCAAAAACTTTTCTGCATCTGATTGAGTTGAATTCCATCCTAAACTGACCCTCATCGCTCCTTTGGAAGACTCTTCATCAATGCCCATTGCAGCCAAAACATGACTACGACCGACTTTACCAGAAGAACAAGCAGAGCCAGATGAAATCGATACACCATCTAGATCAAAGGCAATAACAGAGGTCTCTGCATTCAGCCCCCGCACCGAAAAGGCAAGTGTGTTACCAACACGACTCACTTCTTGACCAAAGAAAACAAGACGATCGATCAAACCATTTGATTGACATATGGAGGTCAAGTGGTTTTCAATGGAGTCTCTTAACGTTGAAAGTTTCACAAAATTATTAAGCTGTTCAGATGCTTCCTGGGCTGCATTCCCAAAGCCAACGATAGCAACAACATTCTCTGTCCCAGCTCGACGGGTTCTCTCCTGTCCTCCACCTTTTATAGCAGATGGTAAATGAAGCATTGCATTCGCAGAAACCAAAGCACCAACACCATGAGGCCCCCCGATTTTATGACCAGAAAGAAGTAAAAAGTCAACACCTAACTCTTGTATACAGACAGGCATTTTTCCAGCCGCTTGAACCGCATCGCACAAGACATAGCCACCATGCAATCGTACGCTTCGAACAATCTTGGACACGGGCTGAATCACGCCGGTCTCGCTATTAACTAATTGAACGGCTACATAAGCCAGTCCTCGATTATGATCATGACATTTCAATAAGGTTTCAAGGGCTTCATGATCAATAATGCCATTTTCATTGACTGGTATGGTACTAATATTCTGTGGTAGAAAACGGCCGCCGGCTAATACGCACGGATGCTCGCTTTCTAAAACATAAAGATGTCCTGCAGGACATGGATCGCCATCCTTATAAACATCAGGAGTTAATGCAAGATTCGCCGCTTCCGTAGCGCTAGATGTGAAAATGACATTATCCGCATCAACACCAACAAAAGCACCGATCTGTGCTCGTGCCTTCTCAAGAAGAAAACGTAAAAAACGCCCATCTTTGTGAACGGAGGAAGGATTTCCACACAAAGAAAGTGTTTCTATCATGGCCTGACGGGCTCCTTCTCTTAAAGAAGAGCTCGCATTATGATCAAGATAGACACGTGAATTAGCCATAGAAAAATGGTCTTCAGATCCCTCTAAAAATTCCCTCAATAAAAACAATAAATAAAAACGATGATTATCTAATTGAGCTCATAGTCTTGATTTTTTTATGAATCTCCTAGATGAACAAGAATGTCTCTATCTTTGCAAGACAGGTTAGAATTTACTCATCTATCCGTCAAGGTGTATAGTGTCAGGAAATTTTACCTCCTCAATTATTTTTCTTGATTGCTTGATCCTAAAACCTAAGGTAGCTGCCTTTATCGTTAATGTTCAGGAGTAAATGGTCTATGCCCGAGGTTATATTTAACGGCCCCGTAGGCCGTCTTGAAGGTCGTTACCAGCCATCAGAAAATAAAAATTCACCAATTGCGATTATCTTGCATCCACATCCAAAATTTGGTGGGACAATGAATCATCCGATCATTTATCGACTATTTTATCTGTTTCAAGAACGTAATTTTACCGCGCTTCGTTTCAATTTTCGTGGAGTTGGCCGTAGTCAAGGAAAGTTTGATTATGGTGCAGGTGAATTGTCTGATGCAGCTGCTGCACTCGATTGGATTCAGAGCATGCATCCTGATGCCATGGGTTGCTGGGTTGCTGGCTTTTCATTTGGCTCATGGATTGGTATGCAACTTCTAATGCGTCGACCTGAAATTGAAGGTTATATTTCTATTGCTCCACAGCCCAACATTTATGATTTTTCTTTTCTGGCACCCTGCCCTGCTTCTGGGTTAATTATCCATGGTGAAGAGGATAGGGTCTCGCAACCTAAAGATGTTCAATTTCTTATTGATAAACTACGCAGCCAAAGGGGCATTACCACCACACAGATCAACATTCCTAATGCGAACCATTTCTTCAGTGATCATAAAGATGAATTGTTGTCCGAATGCCAAATCTATCTCGACAAGCGATTAGGCCTGATAGAAGGGGGGATAGGGGAAACAATGTTGGAGCGATAAGTTTTTAGAGAAGGTTAATTAACTCAGTAATCTTATTCAGTAAGATTGGAGTTACTTTTTGCATCTTCTGAAGAATTCAAAACCAATATTTACACTCTAATTTTTAAGAAAGTGTTCTCTTTGCAAAAGATAAAAGCCACTAGCAATTATTATAGAAGCTCCCAAAACTGTCCAAGAATCAGGTAATTGATTAAAAATAAGATAACCGAGAAGTATCATCCAAATAATTGATGTGAAAACAGCAGGAGCAATTAACGGTGCTGGTGCCAACCGATGAGCTTTGACTAACATAAGGTGGCCAACTGAACCAAAAACGCCCATAATACAAAATGCAAATAGTTCATTGATTGTAACAGTTCTAAACTGTTGGAAAAATAAAATAGGGAATAAGACACACGTTGGAATTAAGCCTGAATAAAATATCATGCTTTCATCCGTTTCTGTCTCAGTCATTTTTCGTGTCATGATAGCATATAACGAATAAGTGACGACCGAAAAGATTGAAAACAAGACAGGCCATTGAAACATAGTTGTTCCTGGCCTTACGACTATGATGACTCCAAAAAATCCAATTATGACAGCTATCCAATGTCTCCATCCTGCCCATTCACCCAACATGGGACCAGAAAGAGCGGTAATTATCATCGGAGAAGCAAGAAAGATAGCAACGGTTTCAGAAAGTTGAAGATAACGAAGCGCTATAAAATTTGATAATGCTGTAAAGGTCAACATCGCTCCGCGAATAAACTGTTTCAAAGGTTTACGAGTATGGTAAAGACCTGGATTGTTCCAGAATTTAAGCATAAACATGATGAATATCGTATGCCCCGCAAATCGAGACCAAACAACAAAGAGAGGCATAAAACCTGCTAGAACTAGATATTTTCCGGCAACATCAAGAAGGGAAAACATCAGGTAAGCAAGAACAAGAAGCCTCCAAACTCCGAGTGGAGTCGTCGTATGATCGAGATTCATTGGTTCATAAATCCAGCGTTTAAGTCTCTTAACTTCATAACTATTCATCCACTCATCCAGGGATTATTCTGGCGTTTCAATCGGTCAATCTTTTTGATTGAAGTCCATCATGAAGATCGAATCTCCTCCTTATGAAGGAGGCCTCATCTGGGGTCAAGATGAAGATGAATTGATGATTCTAAGACCATTTAGTTCAAAAGATAACATACCTCATGGTTCAGACTTTAACATATCAGTTAATTATGAATTCTGTTAATTATGTTGACCTCAAGAATTCAGTTTAGTCGCGATTTTTAAAGGCATGTTCTGACAAGCGTTCAGTTTCTATGTTAATTGCTAATCTCTTGGTAAGATGATTGAAGTTAGAAGGGGTAACGTATAAGTTAGGTTGATCAGTAACCTATTCTAATAGGTGATTCAGCAACTAACTAGATTTTAAAGGCTAAAAGGCTAGCGGTTGTGGAAGTATGTGAACTTCAAAACATTCTCAACGCGATTGAAGAGCCTGTTGTTCTTATCAGCGACGAGCGTTATATTACTCAGCTCAATCGATCAGCAGAGGAAATTTTAGGGGTTGGTCTTCAAGGTCAGCCTTTTGTTAGAGCGCTTCGACATCCCGACGCTATCCGATGCTTAAATATAGTATTCGAGAATACAGGTAAAAGCAGAGCTAATATTCAATTATCAACACCAACCCCTACGACATATCAGTTCACGGCTATATATTTAGATAATGTAGATCATGCAACAAAAGGTCAGCCTGTTGTTGTTGTAACCTTAAGGGATGTATCACCATTATTGGAAGCGGCACAGATGCGTAGTGACTTTGTAGCGAATGTTAGCCATGAGTTACGCTCACCACTCACCACTTTATCAGGGATGATAGAGACACTGCAGAGTTCTGCCAAAAAAGATCCTAAAATAGTAAGGCGGTTTCTTAGGATCATGCAGATCGAGGCTGAAAGAATGGACCGCTTGATTGACGATCTCCTATCACTATCGCGTGTCGAGGCCGAAGAAAAAATTCGACCAACAGAACGGGTTGAGTTGATTAGAATCATCAAACGCGTCTGTACTACAGTATCTGAACGGAACAAAATGTTAGAAAGAAAAATACTATTTCAGCCAGAATGTGAGGAATGTATGATCATGGGGAATTCTGATCAACTGCTACAAGTATTCCTGAATCTGATTGAAAATGCAATCAAATATTCAAAACCAGGAGGTGACATAACGATCTCTCTTCATCGTCATTCCTCAGCGCCACAGTTTCTTCATCCTGTTTGGTTGATCTCTGTAGAAGACCAGGGCGAAGGAATAGAAGCAGAGCATATTCCGAGGTTATCTGAACGATTTTACAGGATTGACAATGGTCGCTCAAGGAAAATGGGGGGAACAGGGTTGGGGTTGGCTATTGTCAAACATATTCTTAGCCGTCACAGGGGACGGATGACAATTCAAAGTATACCTGGATCCGGTACGAAAGTAACCGTCTTCTTACCTGCGTAAGGAATTTGTTTCATAAGCAGAATCATTTTGTCATATAAATGTCATACAATTGTCATAGAGCTTCGATGAGAAATCTTATTGAAGGAGAGTTCATACCATTGATATTTCTGTCAATCGATATAGGAAGGTTTCTTCATGGCTATTATGCTTAAAAATAAACATGTGTTCACGCTTCTGGTTCTGGTGATTTTGATAGTTTCGAAATCAGCATCTGCTCGCGATCAGATTCAGATTGTTGGTTCATCAACAGTTTTTCCGTTTTCAACCGCTGTTGCAGAACAATTTGGTCAAAAGACCTCTTTCAAAACGCCAGTTGTCGAATCCACAGGCTCAGGGGGTGGTCTGAAGCTATTTTGTTCTGGAATTGGAGAAGAAACACCTGATATTACGAATGCTTCGCGCCGTATCAAGGAAAGGGAATTCAACAAATGCATTCAAAATGGTGCAACCCCTGTTGAAATTAAGGTTGGATTTGACGGTATTGTAATGAGCTCGGCTAAAGAAGGTATTGTGTTAAATCTGACCCATCTCCAAATTTTTAACGCCTTAGCAAAGAAGGTTGTTGTTGACGGTGAGCTTAAAGATAATCCTCATAGGCTCTGGTCTGATGTTGATTCTTCACTTCCATCTGTTAGGATTGAAGTTCTTGGTCCACCTCCAACATCAGGGACTCGTGATGCTTTTGTCGAGTTGGTTTTCGAAAATGGAGCAAAAAACGTAGAAATGCTTTCTGCTATCCGAAAGCGGGATAAAAAGGCTTTTGAAAAAATAGCTCACGCTATTCGTGAAGATGGCGCCTATGTAGAAACGGGTGAGAATGATAATCTAATTATTCAGAAGATCAAAGCGAATCCGAGTGCAGTTGGTATTCTTGGTTTTTCTTTCTTCGATCAGAATTCAGACAAAATCAAAGGTGCGTCGATTGCTGGCATACAACCGACATTCGATAATATTGCATCAGGAGATTATCCAATCTCAAGATCACTATATTTTTATGTTAAAAAAGAACATGTTGGTATTGTTCCTGGTATTGAAGAGTATATTTCTGAATTTACTAATGAAGAAACTTGGGGTGATGAAGGTTATTTAGCTGAAAAGGGCTTAATACCGCTCCCCAAAGCAGATCGTGAAATAATTGCAAAAAAGGCGCTCTCTTTTGAACCACTGATTATGTAATCAGAAATTTTATAGTTTGAATGGATACCAGAAAGGAGATCCATTTAAGATTAAAACATCGTTTGTGATAGAAGGTTTTGGCCCATGCCACTATCAGTTCCTATTGCGCTGCTGATATTTTCAGTTTTCGCATTTTTTTTGTCAATCAGCAAAGCATATCGAGTTGTCGAATCTGATATATCTTTGTTGCGTTCAAGACCAGTCTATCATGGAGTCGATGTTGCTTTAAGCGTTTTTTTACCTGGTCTTGTGCTTTGGTTAATTTGGAATTATTTCTCAAGAAGATGGTTAAATGGGGTCATTGCTTCGGAGTTCTCGTCAGAGCTTAGCTCACTCAGTTTAGCAAAGCAGGAGAGTTTTATTCGTGATGCATGGACGCTGGCATCAGGAGGAATCGTTGCCTTTTCAAATGAATCAAAAATCCGCGCAGGGCAATTTGCGACCACTTTTCAATCACGATCAAACTGGATCGGTATTTCGTTCCTTATCATCCTCACGATTTCGATATTTTTATGGACATTTCAGGGTATTACACCGCAAAAATGTGCAAGAAAGAAGGTTGAACGACTCATTCTTTACATATTACTCGCTTGTTCAGGCGTAGCTATATTAACAACACTCGGCATTGTATTTTCTTTGATTTTTGAAAGTTTACAGTTTTTTGAAAGGGTATCTATTCTAGATTTTCTATTCGGAATTCACTGGTCTCCCCAATCAGCATTTGAAGGGGCAGGTGCAGAAAGTCTCGATGATAATAATTCAAATGTTTTTGGGGCGATCCCTTTATTTGCGGGGACATTGCTCATCACGTTTATCGCCATGTGTGTTGCCGCTCCAATTGGTCTGATGTCAGCCATCTATTTGTCAGATTATGCAAGTTTGAGATTTAGACAAGTAGCTAAACCGGTTCTGGAAATCCTCGCTGGCATTCCTACTGTTGTGTACGGTTTTTTTGCTGCTTTAACCATTGCACCATCAATTCGTGGATGGGGTAATTCGTTAGGTCTTGATGTTTCTTATGAATCTGCTCTTGCAGCTGGATTAGTTATGGGAATCATGATTATTCCTTTTGTATCTTCACTATCCGATGATGTCATCAATGCTGTTCCACAATCTCTTCGTGATGGTTCTGCTGGTCTGGGAGCAACAAAGTCTGAAACTATTATTAGGGTTGTTTGGCCTGCTGCTTTGCCTGGGATTGTTTCTGCTATTTTATTGGCTATATCTCGGGCTGTTGGAGAGACCATGATTGTTGTGATGGCCGCAGGTTTGGCAGCAAATCTGACTATCAATCCTTTAGAAGCTGTAACTACAGTCACCGTCCAAATAGTCATATTATTGGTTGGAGATCAGGAATTTGATAGCGCGAAAACTCTCGCAGCTTTCGCTTTAGGTTTAATCTTATTCTTCATCACTCTTGTACTGAACGTAGTGGCCTTAAGAGTTGTTCAGAAATATCGAGAACAATATGACTAAGATCATTTTGAAAGACATAGATCGAGCTCACGAGAACACCAAGATTGGAAAATCTGAACGCAAGGCGCTAACAGCCAAGCGTTTTTCATCTGAACGTCGTTTCCGTTTTTTGGGAGGTTCTGCAGTTCTCGTTGCAGTTGCATTTCTAATTTTATTATTGTGGACAATAATTAGAAATGCAATACCTGCATTTACTAATCACTACGCGATAGTGCCGCTCAACTTCAAAAATAAAGAATTAACAGCGGAAACCCTTAAGACCTACGATTTTCGAAAAATGATTCGTCAGGGATTGAAAGATCTTTTCCCCGAGGTCACGACGAGAAAGGATAAACGTCTCCTTCAAAAAATAATCTCAAGCGGTGCGTCTATTTCTGTACAGAAAGCAGCGATTCGGAACACGGATTGGATAGGTAAAACGCAAGATGTAAGTATTCCTTTATCTGACAAAGCTGATCTTTATTTCAAAGAATTGTTGGGTAATTTGTCTCGACCGGAATCGGAACGAAAAATATCCGATAAAGAGATAGATTGGCTCAAACAATTGAAAGGAGAAGGACGAATTGAATCGCGTTGGAACAGTATTTTCTTCACTAACGGTGCCAGTCGAGAGCCAGAAATGGCAGGGATTTGGGGAGCCGTTGTTGGATCGTTCTTAACACTTTTCGTGACCTTAATCTTGTCATTCCCTGTCGGTGTTGCTGGTGCCATTTATCTTGAAGAATTTTCTCAAAAAAATCGTTTAAACGCCCTCATTGAAGTAAATATTAATAATCTAGCTGCCGTTCCTTCAATTGTTTTTGGTCTTTTAGGTTTGGGCATCTTCATAAACGGTATTGATTTTGGTATCATTACAATTGGTGGAGGCGCGCCTCGTTCGGCGGCCCTTACAGGCGGTATGGTGTTGGCCTTAATGACCTTGCCGACCATGATTATTGCCTCGCGTACGGCTATAAAATCTGTACCCCTATCAATCAGGGAAGCCGCGTTTGGGATAGGAGCCTCAAGAATACAGACTGTTTTTCATCATGTTTTACCTCTTGCTATGCCGGGTATTATGACCGGTTCTATCATTGGAATGGCTCGAGCTTTAGGAGAAACTGCACCTCTCCTTATGATTGGAATGGTGGCTTTCATTGTTGATATTCCAGCAAGTTTTAGTGATCCAGCAACAGTACTTCCAGTACAAATTTATATGTGGGCGGATTTTCCTGAAATTGGTTTTCAACAAAAAACTGCTGCTGCCACTCTTATTTTATTGGTATTTCTTGTACTGATGAATGGAGTCACTGTCTGGTTAAGAAATAAATTTGAGCGGCGTTGGTGAAATGATGGATATAAAAACCAAAAAACAGTTTTCTAAGACACCAACACCAATGAGTGACAAAGATAAAGCTACCGTTATTGAACTACCGAAGATGCAGTGTAGGGATGTATCGGTTTTCTATAGTCATAAACAAGCTCTGAATCGTGTAGATTTGGACATTAGTTCTAAAAAGGTGACCGCACTGATTGGCCCGTCTGGGTGTGGAAAATCAACTTTTTTACGTTGCTTGAACCGTATGAATGATACAATTAATATTTGCGAGGTGACTGGAATCATTCGACTTGATGGGATCGATATTTATGATCCAGCTATTGATGTCGTTGATCTCCGTGCTAATGTAGGGATGGTTTTTCAAAAACCCAACCCGTTTCCTAAATCTATTTTTGAAAACGTAGCCTATGGTCCTCGTATTCATGGGTTAGCACGTAATAAATCAGATTTAATTGAGATTGTTGAAAAGAGTCTCAAGAAAGCAGGGCTTTGGGATGAAGTTAAAGATCGCCTTAATGAATTGGGGACGGGGCTTTCAGGTGGTCAGCAACAACGCTTATGCATAGCGCGCGCCATCGCTGTGTCTCCAGGCGTTATTTTAATGGACGAGCCCTGTTCTGCCCTTGATCCCATTGCCACCGCCGTCGTTGAAGAATTAATAGACGAACTTAGAAAAAACTACACTATTGTGATAGTCACACACTCAATGCAGCAAGCTGCCAGAGTGAGCCAAGAAACAGCGTTTTTCCATCTTGGAACGATTGTTGAAACGGGTTCGACTGACGACATTTTTACGAATCCACGAGATCCTAGAACAGAAAGTTACATTACCGGACGTATCGGATAAAATTGTTTATCACCCAACCCTAATCGTAAAAGAAGAAAACCTTAAAAAAAGAAGCATTATTGCATTATTAATCAATCCTATCCTTCTTAGGAAGACCAAAATGAAATCAGAAGTTAACGATGCCCATATTGTCTCTTCATTTGATAAAGATCTAAAACAGATTGAAACTTTAGTTGTGACAATGGGGGGTCTTGTCGAGCATCAGATTGAAGATGCTGCTCATCTCATTGTGAGTCGTGATTTGGACTTAGCAGAGCAATTAATCTCCGCTGACAAGGAAGTGGATGCTTTGGAGCAGGAGGTAGATGCTTTAGTAGTCAAAATAATTGCGCTCCGACAGCCGAAAGCGCAAGATTTACGTGCTGTATTAGCGGCTCTGAAAGTGGCGGCGGATCTGGAACGGATTAGCGACTATACCAAAAATCTTGCTAAGCGTATTCATATTCTTGCTAAGGTTGCACCAGTAGGATCTTCATCTAAAACTATTAAGCGCATGTGCCTTATGGTCTGTCAAATGGTTAAGGATGTACTCGACTCTTATCTTGCTCGAGACATTGTCAGTGCAGATGACGTTCGTCTCCGGGATGAAGAGGTAGATCAAGTTCATAATAACCTTTTCCGTGCTCTTTTGACATATATGCTAGAGGATCCCCGCAATATAACACCCTGTATGCATCTACTGTTCATTTCTAAAAATATAGAAAGAATGGGGGATCATACAACCAATATTGCTGAACAGGTACATTTCATGATTGCAGGAGAAATACCCGATGATGAACGCCCGAAAGGGGATATAACCTGCACAACCTATTTGGAACCTAGACAATGAAGATCAGTGCAATGATCCTAATCATTAAAGAAAACCATGTCTGATAGAGCTACGATTCTGATTGTTGAAGACGAGGCCGCTCAGCTTGAACTTCTATGTTATAATCTAAAAAATGAAAGATATCATGTCATCACGGCTGAAGATGGTGAAGAAGGAATTTTACGAGCTCGAGAAGAATGTCCTGATGTTATCGTGATGGATTGGATGTTGCCGTCTGTCTCCGGGATTGAAGCTTGTCGTCAGTTAAAATCAAGTCCTGATACGATAAGGATACCGATTATTATTTTGACAGCACGGGGTGAGGAAGAAGACAGAGTAAGAGGACTTGAAATAGGAGCGGATGATTATGTTGTCAAACCTTATAGTGTCAATGAACTAATCGCACGTATTCGGGCCAGACTTCGAGTGAATAGACCCGCTGCAACTGGTAAAACTCTTGCTTTTGAAGATATTATTTTAGATAGTGAACAGCATCGAGCGAGTCGTAACAATAAAGCATTAAAACTGGGTCCAACTGAATATCGACTTCTAACAGTTTTCATGGAAAGGCCTAAGCGTGTTTGGAGTCGTGATATGCTGTTAAACCGGGTTTGGGGTCAAGATACTGATGTAGATCTTCGCACCGTTGATGTACATGTAGGTCGGTTAAGAAAGAATTTGAACTCAGGAGGTGCATGCAATCTGATTCGAACAGTACGTGGAACGGGTTATTCTCTAGACAGAGATGCCTGATTTTTAAGTTATTCTCTCAGAAATCTCTATGCATGTTATGCGTATTAAGAATCTTTCTATTTTTAAAAAAAGGGTTATCAATCTCATAAAATCAATTGACAGATGCTAATAAATGTCTCTAAATTTAATCAAGGAGTGTCTTTTTTTTATTTTTTAGTTCGGCTTCCTTATTTTTTTAATTTTACTCTAAGGTAGGTTGTTGATAAAAATGAAAATAAGAAATTCACTAAGATCCCTAAAATCTCGTCACAGATCAAACCGTATTGTTCGCCGTAGAGGTCGTCTTTGCATTATAAACAAATTAAACCCTCGTTTCAAAGCTCGTCAGGGTTAAGCTTTAAGCTAATCTCTAATCTATAAGCCGTCTATGAATCAATTAAAATGACTAGCTTAGCCTTATTAAATTCTCAATTTCTTGAAAAGACAAGACCGTCGGTTTAATATAGGCAATTCTTATCATTTTCGTTCGAAAATAATTATACGTTCTCCTGTCTTTGAAAATCAACAACTCTGAAGGCTTTCGATCGATAGCCAATCCTCTCGTCTGAAAGTGCTCAAATTGGTTTATCTAGTCGAAAACGTCTGATGCCGTGAAGCGTACAATTGTGTATTCGCAATCTGCGCCGCTGCAAAAAGAGATGGCCTTCAGACCCTTGCCCCTGTTTGCTTCTGTGTTCTGTCGATGAGGCTAGGAAGTTCTTTGTGTAGACTTTAGACTTGGTCCTGTTCAATTGCTTTAGCAATGGAATTTCATAGTTTTTACAGAGTCAAAGGGAGACTAAATCAGAGACTTCATAGGGCTGATACTGAAATTATTGACTCCATCATTTGATTTTCAATTCCTGAACTCCGACATTTGAGCCTCTATCAAAGAGTAATAGAGTAGAGCAATCTTCCCGTTTTCCAAAGACACTCAAGCGCCAAGAGGGCTTTGGAAGCTAAAGATCGATCAAAAGACCTATCAAGGTTGCGAAAACTTTTTAATGGGTTGCTAGTATTTTTACCCTGCGTAACGCTTCATTCAGACTCATTTCTTTCTATTTAAATTAATTCGGTCAGTCAGTCGTACTCGCCAAAAGGTTTGGTCACCCGTATCAACCTCGAAGAAGCCTATTTTTTCATAACCTCGTGCATAACAATCCTGTAGACCATTGATTTTGAATTGTCTGCTGGATATGCACATCAAAATCGGACCATCCCATTTTTGGTTGGTTACAGCATCTTCAGAATAGAGATAATAGTACCGTGAAGTGAGGTCCCCTTCGATAACTGATTCACATAGATTCGAAGGTATACGCCACCAACCTTCAGTAATCCATCTGCCTTGATTACGATAACCAACGGCGACACCAACAAGATTTTTTGTATCATTACAGACTTTTATTTGGGCTGAACTAGGAAGACTCATTAACAGTAGAAGGATTCCTACAACTAAAAGTTTAAGCAAGAGGAATGGTGTTATTGATGTCTTCATAATCACTTGATTCTAATCATTTTCCGTTAATGCTTGAAGCAGATATCACTATGGATTTTTTTTTAAATATAATTTTCGATATTGAAGAGGATTCAATTGTATCGTATCATAATATTAATTTCCATTGACTTCAATTGAGAGAGCTTCATGCGAAGTCAATCATTTTTTATAATCAAAAAAACTTAACAGTAATAGGATTTTGATAGGCATTCATCAAGAATATCTCGAGTACTGACTCGTAATAAATGGTGGAGCTAAGCGGGATCGAACCGCTGACCTCTTGCATGCCATGCAAGCGCTCTCCCAACTGAGCTATAGCCCCTTCACTGAAATAGGATCATGTGTCTTCCTTTTCATTTCCATGAACAGGAATAATAGAAGACATTTCATCATCTTCAAGGAAAGAACTCTCACCTGTATCGTCATCTTCGATGTCAACGTCAGATATATCACCACTATTATCTTCTTCTAAAGAGATGGATTCGTTCCTGCTGCCCTCTAGATGATCATCATCCATCGATCTCTGAGTTTCCATTTTCTTTTCTATCTTGGTCTTCGCAGTTTCATCAATTACAACTTCTGCACCACACTTCGGACAAATAATTGGATTGCGGTTAAGATCATAGTACTTTGCTGCACAGCTGGAACAAAGGCACTTCCTTCCGAGTTCTGCTTTTGCCAAGGGTAAGCCTCTTGAAATAATTTTGACTTCCACCTTAAATGGAGACCGAAAACTCTAGTCAAAAATGATAAGTTTATAATGATGGGAATGATTAATATTATTATTAGTTGTTGTCAAACACATTTGCCCCAAAAGCTACTATTATAGAGATGATAACAAATAGAGAAAAATGCTATATCATAAGTTCGATGATCCCATGTTGCCTATAGTGAGCGATCCGGTATCCTCTTTATCAGGACAAGTAAAAATTCCTGGTGATCAGTCTATATCTCACCTTTCACTTATTCTTGGCGCGATTGCAGATGGTCAAACCTGTATTTCAGGCCTTTTAGAAGCGGATGATATTATCGCAACTACTCATGCAATGCGTGCACTGGGTGCGAATATCCATAAAGAAGGTGATCATTGGCTTATCAATGGAATCGGTAACGGATCTTTACTAAGTCCCCATAAATCCCTCAACTTTGGCAATTCTGAAACTGGATCTAAACTAACTATTGGCCTTGTTTCAAGTTATGATTTTCCTGTTACCTTTATCGGTGATTCCTCTTTTTCAATAGGAACCATTCTTGATCCTTTACTCCTTACCGGACTTCAGGTTGATTCAAAAAAGGGAGATAGATTACCAATTAGGATCCAAGGGGCCCCTTTGCCCATGCCCATTATCTATAAGCTATCTGTTGCCTCTTTCCATATTAAATCTGCCATCCTTTTAGCTGGTCTAAACATCGCAGGGATTACAACCGTTATAGAGCCCGTCAGTAACCGAGATTGTACTGAAAAAATGCTGGCTAGATTTGGTGCTAATATCTCAATTCATGTTGAAAAAAAAGAGAGACGCTATATTTCGATAACGGGTCACAAAGATCTAATCGCACAGGATATAATCATCCCTAGTGATTTTCTTTCGGCAAGCTTTGTTATTGTTGCCGGGTTAATTGTGCCAAGTTCTGATATAATCATTAGAAATCTTCTAGTTCCCCCCACAAGAAAAGCTGGATTGTTCAAGACACTGATTGAAATGGGGGCAGGTATAGATATTTTAGAGCAGAACTCGTTTAGTCATGACACCATCATAACCATCAGAGTCCGCCATAGTCAGCTTTCTGCGATCGATGTGCCGTCGGAACGCACACCATTATTGACTAATGAATATCCTCTGCTTGCCGTTGCAGCGTCCTTTGCTAAGGGTGAGACTCGAATACGCGGTATAAAGGGAAATGAATGCGATCGTCTGTCAGTAACAGTAGAAGGACTCAAAGCCAATGGTGTGGTATGTGAAGAAGGTAAGGATGGATTGATCATTGTTGGTGGAAACGGAAAGGTTAAGGGTGGGGGAATCGTGGGCACGGATTGTGATCATAGAATAGCTATGAGTTTTTTGGTAATGGGAATGGCATCCCACTTTCCGATTGGTGTCAATGATATTAACACCAAGAATCCGTTTTTTTGTACCTTCCTTTACTTGATGAAATCACTGGGTGCAAAGCTAACGATAAAGAAAGGCATCGGAGGGTTTAATCCATGAAAACTATCGTTAAAATTTTTCGATTTGAACATGCTTATGATCTGGTCTTCCCTTCTTATGAAAGCGCTAATTCAGCAGGAATGGATCTGAGAGCTGCACTCGGTCTTGAAAATACAATTGTACTGCCACCTGGAAGAAGAGAGTTGATTCCCACCGGACTTTGCCTGGAGCTACCACAAGGCCATGAAGGTCAGGTAAGGCCTCGTTCTAGCTTAGCGGTTAAATTCGGAATCACGGTGTTAAATGCTCCAGGCACCATTGATGAAGATTATCGCGGTGAAGTGAAAATTGCTCTCATTAACCTTTCAGATCAGTATTTCATTGTCAAGCATGGTATGCGGATTGCCCAATTGGTGGTAGCGCCTGTTATTCGAGTCACTATTGAACAATCTACTGAGCTTTCTGATACTAACAGAGGGTCGGGTGGGTTTGGTTCCACTGGAATTTAATTCTTAATTCAGTTTAATTATAAAAGTTTTAAGGACAAAAAAATTGGAATTCTTCCCCTAAACACTTAAGATCTTAAGTGTAATTTTTGATTCGGTATTACAGATGACCAGACTGGGGGATAGTCTTTTATGAGTTATGACCACAATCTTAATAAGAAAGGTCAGGTTGGATCCGACGATCAAGGACACTATGACGCAGATTCAATTAAGGTTCTTAAAGGACTCGATGCCGTCCGCAAACGTCCTGGCATGTATATCGGTGATACCGATGATGGATCCGGATTGCATCACATGGTTTACGAAGTTGTTGATAATGCCATTGATGAAGTTATGGCTGGGCATGCTGATAAGATTTCAGTTTCCATAAATAAGGATGGTTCCGTAACAGTTAGTGATAACGGGCGTGGTATTCCAGTGGACATGCACAGCGAGGAAGGTGTTTCGGCTGCTCAAGTTATCATGACTCAACTCCATTCAGGTGGTAAATTTGATCAAAATTCCTATAAAATATCAGGGGGTCTACATGGTGTGGGTGTTTCCGTCGTTAATGCTTTATCTGTTTGCTTACAACTGAAGATTGCACGGAAAGGCAAATGGCATGAAATCAATTTCACACATGGTGTAGCCGATGGACCTCTTTCTGTTGTTGGCGATGCAGGTGATTATACTGGCACTGAAGTTACCTTTTTTCCATCACCCAATATTTTTACTAATGTGGAGTTTGAGTATCATCGATTAGAAAACAGAATGCGTGAGTTATCTTTTTTGAATTCTGGTACCCATATCTTGTTATCTGATAAGCGTGGGACGACAAGAATCAATACTGATCTTTACTATAAGGGCGGGTTGAAGCAATTTGTTCGTTATCTGGACCGAACAAAAGCATCCTTGATTGATAACGCGATTTACTTACAATCTCAACGTGACGGTATCTCGGTTGAAATCTCTTTATGCTGGAATGAAAGCTATCATGAGAATGTTCTCTGCTTCACCAATAATATTCGCCAACGTGATGGTGGAACCCATCTTTCTGGTTTCAGAGCTGCTTTAACCCGACAGATTGGAATCTATGCTTGTTCTTCTGGACTAATAAAAAAAGAGAGACTCTCTTTGACTGGCGATGATTGTCGGGAAGGGTTGACTGCTGTGTTATCAGTGAAGGTACCAGACCCTAAATTCTCTTCCCAGACAAAAGATAAACTCATCTCTTCTGAAGTCCGTTCGGTAGTAGAAAGTTTAGTTAATGAAGAACTCAAGCAATGGTTTGAAGAGAATCCAATAGAAGGTCGGAAAATTGTTTCAAAAGTTTTAGACGCAGCCTCTGCACGAGAGGCTGCACGCAAAGTTCGTGAATTGACTCGAAGAAAAGGTTCCTTGGAGATTGCTTCCCTTCCGGGTAAGCTCGCCGATTGTCAAGAACGGAACCCTGCTAGAGCCGAGATTTTTATTGTTGAGGGTGACAGTGCTGGAGGATCAGCGAAACAAGGCCGTCACCGAAAAAATCAGGCTATTTTACCTCTGCGGGGAAAGATTTTGAATGTAGAACGGGCCCGCTTCGAAAAAATGTTATCATCAGAACAGATTGGTACACTTATTACAGCACTCGGCACTGGCATTGGAACCGATGAGTTCAACATAGAGAAAGCCCGTTACCATAAAATTATAATCATGACTGACGCTGATGTGGACGGCGCACATATACGTACCTTGCTACTAACATTTTTTTTCCGCCGGATGCCTCAGATCATTGAAAAAGGCTATCTTTATATAGCCCAGCCTCCACTTTATCATGTCAAGCGAGATAAGTCAGAGCAATATATGAAAGACGAAGCAGAGATGGAAAATTTTCTGTTCGAGGGAGGCCTAAAGGACGCCTCTTTGTATCTAGCCAACAGTGATGTGCTAGTAGGATCGCCTCTTCGTCTTGCCCTTAATGAAGCTCTGCGAATCCGTTCACTTCTCAAACTTTTAGAGACTCGTTGTGACTTAGATATTATCGAACAGATCTTGATAGCCCGTGCGATGAATGATCATCGAAGATCTGATCAGGATCAAGCAGAAAGGATAGTAGACGATGTCACGAAGCGACTTGATAATATGGCTAAGAAAAATGAACCAGGATGGCAAGGTCTATTGAGAGACCAAGAAGATGGAAATTTATCGATAGTCCTCTCGCGTGTGGTCCGCGGTGTCGAGGAACTTCATGTCATTGAACAGTCTTTTATCAATTCGACAGGTGTACGTGCACTTGATCGTTATACTTACCATTCGGATTTTCAGAAACTCTATGCTAAACCAGCCCAATTTATTCGTCGGAATATAGTAACACCAATTTTTGGACCTAGAGATTTAATCAAAGCAGTCCTTTCTGCAGGTAAAAAAGGAATAACCATTCAACGTTACAAAGGGCTCGGTGAAATGAATCCTCAACAACTGTGGGAAACGACACTAGACCCTAAAGCCCGTTCTCTCCTACAAGTGAAGATTAATGACGCAATAAAAGCAGATGACCTCTTCAGCCGTTTAATGGGAGAAGAAGTAGGCCCCCGCCGTGATTTCATTCAGAAAAACGCGCTGAGAGTGATGAATATGAATTTTTAGAATTTAACTGAATCTTCAGTTAGTGCTCGTAGCTCGTAATTCATTCCTTTGAATTTCTTCGGGGTCAGTACTCTAAAATATAAAAGAGAATAAAGATCTAAATTGATTTCTCTTGTGAGTTATCCCACTTTCCTAATGTAGCTAGTCCATTCATACGTGCACGGTGAGCAAAGGTTTTTTGTGCATTGAGTGTATTTTCAATCTGACCGCCCCAAATTTTTAAACAAGATGCCTGCAAGGCACGGCCATAGGAATAAGTGACTGTCCAAGGCATATCATACTGTGCGTTTATCGCTGCTAGATTAGACGTTGCCTGAATATCAGATTGTCCTCCGGATAAAAAGGCAATTCCAGGAACAGCAGAAGGAACATAGCGTTTCAAAACACGAACAGTATGAGCTGATACTTCATCAGGAGTCGACTGACGGCAACACTTGATTCCTGGCAATACCATATTAGGTTTGAGTATTATTCCTTCTAGCAGGACCTGCTGATCATGAAGTTCGTCAAAGACAGTTTTTAAAACAGCACTTGTAACTTTCTCGCAACGTTCAATGGTATGATCCGCCGGTTCACTATCCATTTTTACCTCTGGCTCAACAATTGGTACAATACCAAGATCCTGACACACAGAAGCATAGCGAGCGAGTGCATGAGCGTTAGCCTTGATGCCGGAAAGACTTGGTAATGCATCATTAATAGTAATTACGGCACGCCACTTGGCGAACTGCGCACCAGATTCATAATATTTGATCAAACGATCACGTAATCCATCAAGACCTTCCGTCACTATTTCTCCAGGATGTCCTGCAAGAACAAAGGATCCTCTATCCGCTTTCACTCCAGGAATAGCGTTCGCTTCTCGTATTAAATCGACAAACGATGTACCATCTTTTGCCTTTTGGTACAAAGTTTCCTCAAATAAGATTACACCAGAAATATTGTCATTCATCGCCCCTTTCGTACGAAACAACAACTCACGATAAGAACGACGATTATATTCTGTGTTCTCAATGCCAATGGAGTCAAAGCGTTTCTTTATCGTATTATTGGATTCATCAGCTGCCAGGATACCTTGGCCTGATCGGACTAAAGTTTCCGCAATTTCTTCTATTCTTTTCCTCATGATATGACTCCTATGATCACTGATTTACTTAAAGGCCAGGCCTTTCCGAATGAAAATGGACTTCTTTCTTCAGAAGTGCTATACTGGGTAGTCTTTTACCTTCTATCCATTCAAGAAATGCACCACCTGCGGTCGAGACATAAGTAAATCGATCGCTAACACCAGCATGGTTGAGAGCTGACACGGTATCTCCTCCCCCAGCCACTGATACGAGATAGCCTTTTTGGGTAGCAGATGCAGCACATTCAGCAGTCACAATTGTTGCGTGATCAAAGGGTTTTAATTCAAATGCACCTAAAGGACCATTCCAAATTAATGTATTAGAACTAGCAATACGATTAGCGATAATTTCAACAGAAACAGGCCCTGCATCCAGAATCATTCTTTTATCGCCAACAGCATTGGCTACAACTATTTCATGTGAGCTGTTAGATGAAAATTTATCAGAAACCACCACATCGGTCGGTAAAATAATTTCGCAGCCTACTGTCCTCGCTTTCTCCATGATAGAACGTGCCATATCACCCAGATGATGCTCACAAAAAGAAGTCCCAACCCCCACGCCGATCGATGAAAGAAATGTATTAGCCATGCCACCACCAATAACCAAATAGTCAACCTTGCTAACCAAATGAGCTAACATATGAATTTTGGTCGCAACCTTGGTTCCACCAATAATTGCAATGACTGGATGAACAGGTCTCCCTAACCCACGCTCTAAGGCTTCAATCTCTGCTTGCATTGTGCGTCCTGCATAAGAGGGTAAATAGTTTGCAATACCAGTTGTCGATGCATGGGCACGATGTGCAGAAGAGAACGCATCATTAACGAAAATATCTCCTAAACTAGCTAATTCTTTGCTAAAGGACGAACAATTCTTTTCTTCGGATGCGTGAAATCGTGTATTTTCTAACAACAAAATATCACCATTATTCATATTCTCAATGGCATGAATGGCGATTTCACCACGACAATCAGAAGCAAAACTCACAGTTTTGCCAAAGACTTCACAAAGCACTGGAATAACTCGAGAGAGTGATATTTCAGCGACCACCTCACCTTTAGGTCGTCCGAAATGCGCGAGCAAAATAACTTTTGCTCCCTTTGATGATAATTCAGAAATCGTCAACTCAAGTCTCTCAATTCTCGTTTTGTCACTGACAATCCCATTAACGATCGGTACATTAATATCAACACGTACTAAAACACGTTTACCGTCTATTTCTCCTATATGATCAAGCGTCTTAAGCTGGCTCAAATCTATTTCCTCCATAAGACGTTATCTTAACTTAAAGCAATCCTCATTTCCTGATGACATGAGTAAACTGTCTCTAGGATAAGAGTTGACGAGCCTTCTCAAGATCTTCCTGTGTATCAACGCCGAAGAACGGGATATCAACTATAGAAGCATCAACACGCATACCGTCTTCCAATGCCCTTAGCTGTTCTAATTTTTCGCGTAATTCAAGTGAAGAAGGTGGTAATGATATAAATCGATGAAGTGCTGTTCTTCGCCAGGCATAAAGTCCTATATGATGATAAAGAGGTCCTTCACCCCATGGTGCTGTGACACGAGTGAAATAGAGGGCTCGCAATTGCTTATGAGAAACCGGTGATCCCACGAGTTTCACCACATTCGGATTATTTCGATCTTGATCGCTGATGATTTGCGTTGCTAGTGTTGCAAGTGCAACATGCTTGTTATCTAGCGGTAGGATGCTAGATCGAATGACTTCAGGAGCAATAGTTGGTAAATCACCCTGAACATTGATGATGGTCTCAAACCTACTCTGAGGATCCAGTCTTTGAAGTGCTTCCCAGATTCGATCGGAGCCAGAAAGATGATTAAGACGTGTCATAATGGCTTTCCCACCATACTCTCTCACCACATTTGCTACTTTTTGTGTATCAGTTGCCACAATCACCTGACCTACATCGGCTTCTAGTGCTCGCTTCAAAACCTGAACAATCATAGGGATTCCGGCAATATCTGCTAGTGGCTTACCAGGTAAACGTATGGATGACATGCGGGCAGGAATGATCACAATGGAGGTAGATTGATTCATTAAAAAGGCCTTGTTTATCTAAATTTCTTAACTCGAGCCAAAAATAATTATAAAAATGATCCTGAATGGTCTCACATTTCTTAACTGTTTTTTTTAATAATCATCCTTATCTCCTAATGAGGATTAGGTTCTTAACGATCTTCTATTTCGATAGAAATTTTTATGATTATATTTCATTGCACAATGTCTACGCTTAAATAGTGATAAAAGGCCAATAGTACAATAGTTTAATAATTTATTCAGATGAGAAAAAGACATAAGTTATTCTGGTTGATTAGCTATTATTTTTAGTTCAGTTCATGGTCATGGTAACATGATTCATTTAATGATGCGCTTCTAATTTAAGAAGGTAATGATATGTGTTGCAACACTAGTCCAAAAGACATATTTTCGACGTGAATTCTGATTACGTTACATCTTTTTGCCTTTTCAGGAGCACCCCTTATGGACTCGTTTGAGTGGAATAAAATCTTTGGCGCCTTGCTGTCGATGGCTTTTTTAGTGCTAGGTCTGAATTTTTTTTCTGAAAATCTCTATCATATTGATCAACCTGATAGAGTCGGTTTTATTATAGCAACAGATAACCCCAGTCACGGTCATGAAAAAAAACAGAAAAAACTTGCTATTGAAGTGGAGACCGTTTCTCCGTTGATTGCCTCTGCAGATTTAGGAACAGGTCAAAAAGTAATGAAAAAATGTCTTGCATGCCATAATTTTGAAAAAGGGGCTAAAAATAAAGTTGGTCCAGCTCTTTATGGTGTTCTTGGGCGCCCAATAGGATCGGTTGATGATTTCCGTTACTCTAACGCTATGAAAGACTATGCGAGGGGTAAAATGTGGACCTATGATGAGTTGAATAAATTTTTATTCAAACCCAAAGCAATCGTTAAAGGTACATCCATGGGATTTGCTGGCCTGAAGAAAACCAGCGAGCGTGCAGCTCTGATTGCTTATATTCGTTCATTATCTGATAATCCAACCCCATTGCCCGCTAAATGAGAGTTTAGATTTTCCTCTCACCTTTTCTCTAGTGATCAAGATCGACTCTCCTATCATCTTACTGATGAGTAGTTTTTCATGGATCTATAGTCCCCTACATGCAAATGATATCTCTATACAACGATTCCAAAAAGGGAAGAATGATCATTCAGTTATTGACGGTTAACCGCTTAAAATCTGAAAAATATAGAAGCCTATCTTTTTATTTGTTATTCAACCGATTAACTAACAATATCTTGTCATGAGCTAGAGGTCCGAATAGTGTCCATCCCATAGTTTTCTGAGTATTAAAACATTTCGAAAAATAAATAGGCCCGATTAATTTACAAAAAGGGATGCAGCTGTGATACAATCTGGACTTCGTAATGAAAGTTGTGGGCCTGAGACACTTGGTCTACACGACATCAACGAGATTCGATGGAACGACGATGAGCGTGCGCTTTATCGACTTGCTCTTATCCGTGGTGAAGGAGTTCAGTCTGCAACTGGTCCATTATCTGTAACCACAGGAAGATACACGGGTCGCTCTGCTACAGACAAATATATTGTTCGTGATAGCGAGACAGAAAATACGGTCTGGTGGGATAATCATCAGCAAATCTCGGAAGTTCATTTTGATATCCTTCTGAAAGATTTTCTGAAACATGCACGTGGCCGGAATCTTTGTGTACAAGATCTTTATGGCGGGGCGGATGAAAGGTATCGTATTTCCACACGGGTCTATGTGGAACTTGCCTGGCATGCTCTATTTATTCGTCATTTGCTACGTCGTCCTGATTTGAGAGAATTAGAAAATTATATGCCTGACATGACCGTCATCAATTTACCCAGTTTTCAGGCGGATCCTCTGCGCCATGGATGTCGTTCTGGGACGATTATTGTCATTAATCTTAAGCGCAATCTTGTTTTGATCGGAGGAACTGAATATGCTGGCGAAATTAAAAAATCTATCTTTGGATTTTTAAACTATTTCTTACCCGAAAAGGGGATTATGCCGATGCACTGCTCTGCTAATGTAGGTTGCGAGGGGGATTCGGCTCTTTTTTTTGGCCTTTCCGGGACAGGTAAGACAACTTTATCATCTGATGTATCCCGCACTCTCATAGGCGATGATGAACATGGCTGGTCTAATCATGGTATCTTTAATTTTGAAGGTGGTTGTTATGCTAAAACGATCCACCTCTCTGAAACAGCTGAGCCAGAAATATATTCAACTACCCAGCGTTGGGGATCCATATTTGAAAATGTTATTCTTGATCCCCAAACAGCTAAGCCAGATTTTGATGATGGTTCTCTAACCGAAAATACCCGTATTGCCTACCCGCTTCACTATATCATCAACGCTTCTCATACAGGAAAAGCATCACACCCGAAGAACGTTATTATGTTAACAGCAGATGCTTTTGGCGTTTTGCCGCCGATTGCTAGATTAACACCAGAACAAGCAATTTATCACTTCCTTTCTGGATATACGGCAAAGGTTGCAGGTACCGAAAAAGGGATTTTCGGTGTTCAGGCAACTTTTTCTACATGCTTTGGGGCCCCTTTTATGCCACGTCATCCAATCGTTTATGGAAATCTTCTGCGTGAAAAAATCAGTCAGCATAAAGCAACATGCTGGCTCGTTAATACCGGTTGGACAGGTGGTGCTTATGGTGAAGGTTACCGTATACCAATCAAAGCAACACATGCTTTACTCAAGAGTGTTTTAGATTCTTCTTTGGCAGAAGCTCAAATGAGGATTGATAATCACTTTTCTTTTGAAGTTCCCTTAGTAGCAAAAGATATTGATCAATCTTTTTTGAGTCCACGCGAAACATGGCCTAGTAGGTTAGCTTACGATGAACAAGCTCAAAAGCTGGTAAGTATGTTTATTGATAATTTTAACAAATTTAATGATCATGTAGACCAGAGTATTAGGAATGCTGCTCCTAAAATATAAGCCTAATATATTGATTGCTCTTGAGTCCATTTCTCTTCGCGCAACTAGTCATGAAACTTAACGATTTAATATGGTAACATAGGGGTCTTTTCTCGTTGAAAAGCGAGTTCTCCGAACTCACATTTAAAGAGAGTGCATGAATCTACGGTCTTCAAAAGATTTTACTGGGATGCATAATGCAATACGGTGATCATCTTTTTTTAGTTGATGGATCTTCTTATATCTTTAGAGCTTACCACGCTATGCCTCCCCTTACACGTCAATCTGATGGATTGCCAACTGGTGCTGTATCAGGATTTTGCAATATGTTGTGGAAATTACTAAGTGATGTTCATCATAAATCTCTAGGTATTATTCCATCTCACTTCGCAGTGATTTTTGATCATTCAGCCACCACATTTAGAAATCAGATATATTCTGATTATAAGTCTAAACGTGATTCACCCCCAGAAGATTTAAGATCTCAATTTCAGCTCATACGAAAAGCAACCGAAGCTTTTAATATCCCCTATATAGAGAAAGATGGTTATGAGGCTGACGATATCATTGCCACTTATGCAAAACAGGTATCAGAAATAGGTGGTCATCTGACTATTATTTCCTCAGATAAAGACTTTATGCAGCTTGTCGGACCTCATGTCACTATATTCGATGCTATCAAAGGTCTCCATATTGGTTATAATGAGGTGGTAGAACGATTTAGTGTTGGCCCAGAAAAATTTATCGATCTTCAGGCTTTAGCAGGTGATTCAAGTGACAATATACCTGGAGTTCCAGGAATTGGTTTGAAAATAGCTGCTCAATTATTAAAAAAGTATAACTCTTTAGAAGAGATTCTAGAACGAGCCAGTGAAATCAAACAGAAGAAACGTCGTGAAAATCTGATGAGGTTTTCGAACCTTGCACGTCTTTCAAAAAAATTAGTGACACTGAACATCAATACGCCATTAGATTCTTCTTTGGAGACTCTCATCCTTCACCCCATCGATCCTCCTAAGCTTATTTCATTTCTCAAAGACATAGAACTTAATACATTGACCAAGCGTGTAGCAAAAGCTATGAATGTTGATGAATCTATCATTATGCCTCGTGATCATTTTTTTAATCCTAGAGAAAATGGTAATTTTTTCCTATCTCCAGATAAAATGGCCTCTTTATCTGTTGAGACTCAAACTTATGAAACAATCTGTAATGAGAACAGACTCAAACTCTGGATTAACGAGGCAGAAAATAGGGGGATTGTGTCCCTCGATACAGAGACAAATTCTTCAGATGCTATGCATGCTGTTCTGGTTGGATTATCACTATCTACTACACCAGGAAGAGCCTGTTATATTCCTTTAACTCATAACAAAAGAAAAGAAAACAAGCTTGAATCACACCAGATTCCTATGAGAAAAGCGATAGCTCTTTTAAAGCCACTTTTAGAATCACCTCGTGTTTTGAAAATAGCTCAAAACATTAAAGACGATTGGATTTTACTATCACGTTATGGAATCATAGTATCTCCATTTGATGATATCATGTTATTGTCTTATGTTCTAGATGCAGGGCGATCTGAACATAGTATAGAGTCTTTATCAAAAAGTTTGCTTAGCCATACACCGATTTCTTTCAAGGATATAGTTGGTAAGGGCCGTTCATTATTAACTTTTGATCAAGTTCCGATAGATAAGGCAACAATCTATGCAGCTGAAAATGCTGATTTAACATTGCGTTTGTGGCTGATTTTGAAAAGCAGGCTTTCGCAAGAGAATTTTTCTAAAATTTACGATTGCTTTGAACATCCATTAGTTAACGTTCTTGGTCATATGGAGAAGTTAGGAATTTGTGTTGATCAGAAAATCTTATTACGTTTCTCGGGTGAGCTAGCAGAAAAGATAAAAAATTTAGAAGATGAAATCTACGAAAAGGCTGGTATGATTTTTAATCTTAGCTCTTCAAAACAAATCAGTAAAATTCTGTTCGTCAATCTAAAACTTCCAAGTCTACAAAAAACAAAAACTGGGCAATGGTCTACATCTTCTAGAGTTCTAGAGAGTCTTTCTGAAGCGGGTTATGATCTTCCTTCCCGCATTATTGAGTGGCGGAAACTAACAAAACTTAAATCAACCTATGTCGATGGATTACTTAATTACATAAATCCAAGGACCCAACGAGTTCATACATCTTATTCTATGGCTTCCACTATGACAGGACGGCTGGCATCCTCAGAACCTAACTTACAAAACATACCCATCCGTACCAAAGAAGGACGAAAAATACGTCGTGCATTTGTTTCAGGTCGAGGAAACAAGTTAATATCGGCAGACTATAGCCAGATTGAATTACGTATACTAGCTCACATAGGTAATATCACACGATTAAAACAGGCTTTCCTAGATGGAGTGGATGTTCATGCCATGATAGCTAGCGAAATCTTCAATGTCCCTATAGATAAAATGGATCCAATGATACGCCGGCAAGCGAAGGCTATCAATTTCGGTATTATTTACGGTATTTCTGCCTTTGGGTTAGCTAATAATCTTAACATTTCTTATTCCGAAGCTTCTGATTATATAAAAATGTATTTTAAGCGGTTTCCAGGAATTCAAGCTTATATAGAAGATACAAAATCGTTTTGCCGAGAGCATGGTTATGTGGAAAATATTTTTGGGCGAAGGATCCATTATCCAGAAATCCAATCATCCAATGCGCATATACGGACTTTGAATGAACGTGCTGCGATCAATGCTCCCATTCAGAGTAGTGCTGCTGACATTATCCGTCGAGCCATGGTTAAAATGGAGACAGCACTAATATCCAAAAATCTAAAAGCAGAAATGCTTCTTCAAGTCCATGATGAATTAATTTTTGAAGTACCAAACCTAGAAGTCGAATCCACGATAAAAGTTGTTTGTTCCATTATGGAAAATGCACCGATGCCTATCCTTAGACTTAAAGTCCCCCTACTTGTCGATGCTAAAGCTGCTAAAAATTGGGCTGAAGCTCACTAGTTTTCTGACCTTTTCCTTAATTATAGATTATGAGGAAAATTATCATTTCAATTTTATCTTCTGGAAAAGACCTGTTATGTATGATAATTTTCTTCTTTGTCTTTTTCTTGGAAATCTTTTTATGTCTAGTCCCGATTTTTATTTTGAAAAAAAGATTATCAATAAAGGAAAGAGTCCTGTTTGCGGTGTCGATGAAGCAGGGAGAGGATCTCTCGCTGGCCCAGTTGTGAGTGCGGCCGTCATTTTAAATCCAACCAATATCCCAGAAGGTCTTAATGATTCCAAAAAGCTATGCCCTCGTCGGCGGGAAAATCTTTATCAAGCTATCATGGATACCGCTCTCTCAATTTCTGTCTCATCACTTAGTAGTAGAACAATAGACACTATAAATATCCACTCTGCATCTCTGATTACGATAGCAAATGCAGTTAAGAGTTTGGCTCTCAGGCCAGAATATGCGCTCATTGATGGAAACAGTGTACCTCATGATTTGGTGTGTGAATCAACTGTACTCATCAAAGGTGATGCTAAATCCCTATCTATCTCAGCAGCATCGATTATTGCTAAAGTGACTAGAGATCAACTAATGATAGCCGTAGGAAAACTTTATCCTGACTATCTCTTTCATAAGAACAAGGGGTACGGAACAAAGGAACACTTAAAGAGGCTTAAAGAAAAAGGGCCCTGTCCTATTCACCGATATTCTTTTATACCGATTATGAAAGCAATCCAATCATGCAGTTTAGTTTAAGTCATTGATATTGAAGATTCCAGTTCAAGGAGATTCTTGTTGAACAAATCATCAGCTTCTTTATCCTTTATTTTATGAGAAATGATTCTCTCTGATGCTTCCATAGCAATATCAATAGCCATTAATTTAATATCTGCTAGGATCTGGTCCTCTGCTTGCGCAATTTTCTTCTCAGCAAGAGATGTCCGTCTAGCAATATACTCTAGAGTTTTCTTCTCAGCCTCTTCAGCTAAGATGGTAGCTTCACGTTTTGCTGCAGAAAGAATAACTTCAACTTCATATTGTGCTTCCTTACGTTTCCGCTGATATTCGGCTAGTAATTGCTGTGCTTCCTCACGAAGATGACGAGCTTCTTCAATATCTTTAAGAATTCTGGCGGATCGATGATCTAGATACTTGAGGATCTTTTCTGGGATCTTCATGTACATCACAATTAATATAAAAAGGATAAGAGAAACCGTAGCCCAAAAGGTTGCATCCATATTCATGATCTTGCCTTACTGACCGCTGCAACAGCAGAAGAAATTTCTGCTTTATCGATCGATGTGTTTGTGCTTAAGAATTGAGAGAGAATCAATTGAACAACGTCTTCAGAAATTAATCCAATCTCACTCATGGCAGAGGCTTTAATTTTAGTAAGGTGAATCTCGGAATCACCAATCTTTTTTGTAAGATTATCCTCAACAAGTAGCAGTTTAGCTTCTATCTCATTCTTAGCCCTCTCATGAATGTCCCGATTAATATTATGGGCATGTAATCGAGCATCAGATAACTCCTGCTCATAGGCTGCAAGAGCGTCATCAGATTCAGTTTTAAAGCGGTGAGCTGCATCCAAGTCCTCAGCAATACGATCACCCCTCATTTCAAGAATAGAAGAAATACGCGGCAGAGCGACTTTGGACATTAGATAATAGAAAAGACTGAAAGTGATGAGAAGCCATAATAACTGAGAGGGAAAAGTGGAAGAATCAAAAGGAGGAAAGGCCTCCTTCTCCCTATCATGCTGAGCGAGGCTGATAGACTCAGTATTATTTATCTCTGAAGACATAGGATAAGAGACCCACGATCTATTCTATATTTATATTAAACAGCAAAGAGCAAAAGAAGAGCAATAAGTAATGAGAATATACCAAGAGCTTCTGTTACAGCGAATCCGAAAATCAACCGACCGAATTGAGCATCAGCAGCTGAAGGATTCCGAAGCGCCCCTGAGAGAAAATGACCAAACAAGTGACCTAAGCCGGCACCTGAACCTGCCATTCCTATACATGCAAAACCAGCCCCAACATACTTCCCTGCATTCATGATTGCATCTTCCATTTTAATTCTCCTGTATAATCTGGATTAATGTGTCAAAAACTACATCGTCAGTGAGACGGGTGTATAGCATCACTGAGATACATGCAGGTCAATATTGAAAAAACATAAGCCTGCAAAAAAGCAACTAGGAACTCGAGAGCAGTGAGAGCAACTGTAAAAACTAAAGGAACAATAGATCCTAAGATCCCACCAAAACCTAAAGCACTAAGGGTTACAACAAAACCGGAAAAGACCTTTAACGTAATATGACCAGCGAGAATGTTAGCAAACAAACGTATGGAAAGACTCAGTGGACGTGAGAGAAAGGATATAATTTCAATCAATACAATTAGCGGCATGAGTACTTTAGGTACACCCGAAGGAACAAAAAGCCTTAAAAACCGTCGACCATTACGCAAAAAACCATAAATGATTACTGTTAGCATCACCATCAAAGCCAGTGAAATGGTAACGATGAGATGACTAGTCACTGTAAAAAAATAGGGAACCATACCAAACAAATTAGCAATAAGAATAAAAACAAATGTCGAGAACACCAGGGGAAAGAATCTCATACCTTCCAATCCTGCACTTTGGCGTAGCAACCCTGCGACAAACTCATAACAAATCTCTGAAATGGATTGAGCACGATCAGGAATTAACCCTCTCCCCGAAGTAGTTACAATCAGAAAGGTAGAAGCAAGACCAACAGTCGCTACCATGAATAGTGAGGAATTTGTAAATGAAATATCATAGCTTCCTACTTCGAGAGGAAGAAGCTTATGAAGCTGAAATTGATGGATCGGATCGTTTGCCAAGCTGACATCACCTTGCAATTAAAATCATTATTCCTCTCCTCAAATAGAGAAGAGATGGCACCGGTTAACCAAAGAACTCAAAAACTAAGTGTATTCTTGCATAAAAGACATAACTAGCTCAAGTCCATAAGTTAAATTTTATAATAAAAACTATTTTTTTTCTTAATCTCTTTACTCATGCTCTGATTGAACTTCCGTTTGTTATTTCGAGGCTAGATCTGTAGAGCGTATGATGTTGAAAACAGAAGATACAAAACCAAGAACCAAAAAAAAGATCAATCCCCAAGGGTTCGTTTTAAAAAAATAATCAACACTATATCCTAATAAAGCACCAACAATCACGCTGGCAATGAATTCACTACTTAACCGTATGATAGGAGCTATCTCTACCATCTCTTTATTAGCTTTTTGAGAATTATAATCTTCTTCTTTGACACGCAAATTCTCTTTCAGAGTCTTCAGTCGATCTAATCGCTCCTTGTCGTCTGCAGAATTTTTTTTGTTAGAATGGTTCGAATTCATTTCCATTCGATATACACATCGCGATATAACCATAATGAGATCGAAATGAGCTAAGCCGTAATCGACAGAAACTCATAAATAACATAAGATCAAGACTCAAATTATCGACTAGATCGACCGGAATAATTAGGGCTTTCTCGAGTAATTGACACTGTATGAGCATGACTTTCAGCTAATCCAGCTGTCGATATTTTTATGAATTTTGCCCGTTTTTTAAATTCCTGTAATGTTGCACCTCCTACATAACCCATAGACGCCCTCAAGCCACCAATCAACTGATGTAAAACAACACTAACAGGGCCTTTGTAAGGCACCTGACCTTCGATACCTTCTGGTACAAGTTTTAGCGTATCCCTGACATCATCCTGAAAATAGCGATCCGCCGACCCGCTGGCCATTGCTCCAACCGATCCCATGCCGCGATAAGATTTAAATGAACGACCTTGATGAAGGTAAACATCACCAGGACTTTCATCTGTACCTGCTAACAAAGATCCAACCATCGCAAGCGAAGCTCCAGCAGCTAATGCCTTGGCCAAATCACCAGAGAATTTTATGCCACCATCTGCAATAACAGCTATGTTCAACTTTTCAGCTATTTCAACTGCCGACATGATAGCTGATAACTGCGGAACCCCAACACCAGTAACCATTCTCGTCGTACAAATCGAACCCGGGCCTATTCCAATCTTGACAACATCAACACCAACGTCAATCAATGCCTTAGTCCCGTCTGCAGTAGCAACGTTACCAGCTGCAATTTTTACAGAATCTGAAATTTTCTTTACTTTTCTCACAGAATCTAAAACCATTTGTGAATGACCATGGGCCGTATCAATGACCAATAGATCCACGCCTGCATCAATTAATCTTTCAGCCCGTTCGAGACCATATGAATCAACCGTCGTTGCGGCCCCTGTCCTTAGACGACCATTTTCATCCTTAGTGGCATTAGGATGGAGATAACTCTTCTCAATATCCTTAACCGTAACTAACCCTGTACAATATCCTTTGTTGTCGACGACAAGTAGTTTTTCTATTCGGTGATGATGCAAGAGACGTTTAGCGTCTTCCTGACTTACACCTTCGCTCACGGTAATTAGATTTTCACTCGTCATCAGTTCGCAAACCTTTTGATTCGGATCAGATGCAAAACGGACATCGCGGTTTGTTAGTATTCCGATCAATTTTCCTGTGTGATGACCGCCCGCTCCACCATTTTCGACGACAGGAATCCCAGAAATCCCTTTGACCTTCATAAGATTCAATGCATCCTGCAACGTGGCTTCAGGTCCGATGGTCAAAGGATTAACAACCATCCCGGATTCAAACCTTTTGACATGTCTAACCTCTTCAGCTTGCTCTTCAGAGGTCAAGTTGCGATGGATAATGCCTAAACCACCTGCTTGAGCCATGGCAATCGCCATCTTTGATTCGGTCACAGTATCCATGGCAGCTGAAAGGATAGGTAGATTGAGAGTAATATCTCTCGTCAGAGAGGCTGAGACATCAACTTGGGCGGGCAAAACATTGGAAGATTCTGGCTGAAGCAGTACATCATCGAAAGTAAGACCTGTTTCACCGGTTATAGTTGAAAGAATTTCTGCCATTGGAGTTAACCCTCTACTGAACTCTAAAATGATAACATGGCCTGAGGAATAATCATAGGATTAACATCAGAAAATGAAGCCATTGTGATTGTGAAAGTGTGAAATAGAGAATAAAAAAGAAATCACTTATCGTCTATCGTCGGCCTTTTGCCAAAAGGTAAATCTCACACGACTGATCTCTACTAGCAGGAGGCTTGACATGATGAAAACTTTTAAAGTTTGTCTTCATCAAAGACAGAATCTTATTATCGATGCTCCCTTGAAAGGTTTTTGATAAAAAATGGCCCCCTCGAACCAGAACCTCTACTGCGAATTCTAAAGCACTCTCAACAAGGGCAATTGTTCTGATTTGATCGGTTGTTCGATGTCCGATCGTTTTTGATGCCATATCCGACATTACAATGTCAGGTTGATGACCTCCTAAAGACTCTAATAGGAGTTCTGGCGCATCAATATCCAGAAAATCTTTTTTTAAAATTGTAGCTCCGGCAACTGGATTCATGTCTAGATTATCAATACCAACAACCCGGATATCGCCGGAATGAGAACTAATCCGTTCAACAGCTATCTGACACCATCCACCAGGTGCTGAACCCAAATCAATGATTCTTTGACCAGAGTGAAACAAATTGTAGCGATCATCGATTTCTAACAACTTATAAGCCGATCGTGAAGCATAGCCTTCAGCTTTAGCGAGCTGCACGTAGGGATCATTTAACTGTCTTTGTAACCATAAGGTTGATGAGATCTTGCGACCTCTCGCGGTCTTGACCTTGACCTTGGTATGTAAACGGCATCCCCTGGGTCTTCGGTTAATTAACCTTTTTCTATGACTGTCACGTACCATGGTAACCTTAACTATTCGCATAGAATTCGATAAGTTGCAACTAAAATTCTCTCTGTTTTTCTAGGGTCGATAAGAGTGCGATTATTATATTTATTATGTTTGATAACTTTAGTATGCCTTGATTTTTAAAGACAGATAACATCATGTGAAGAGTTGATTGAACCGAAATCACGAGCAAAATTGTCTCTGATACAAAAGAAGAAAGCATTATATTCTTAAACTTTTGAACCTGTGTTCAATTGACGTTTCAATATTTTAGGAGATTTTTTAAAGATGATGACAAATATATCGGTTGCCCATGATTCTCTACGAACTATTGTTGAACGGATCGAGAATCTTGAGGAAGAAAAGAAAGCCATCATTGATGACATCAAAGAAATTTATGGAGAAGCGAAAGCGAAAGGTTTGAATACCAAAATTCTACGAACTATTGTTCGTATGCGCAAACAAAAAGTGTCAGACCGAGAGGAAGAGGAGGCGATTCTTGATCTTTATATGAGAGCTTTAAACATGTCACCCTTTCCTGAATTCGTCTCTAAAGATGAGAGTTAATTCAGAAAGTCAAACTAATGGAAAAGCTCAATTTAAGATTTTATATATATCATTTGAGTCGCCCAAATTTTGACTTTTTGTGAAAGAATGGCCTCTTCTTTATTCTGTTATAACTAGTGAACTACAATAATTACATGATACCCCAAAAAGTCAGTCATTCCCTATGCTTACGACTTAAAGACATAACGAGATCAATTATACTTAATCTTATAAATATAAGATCGTGAGAGTTCGAGAAATGTCTAGTCTTAATCACCTACACCATTAATCAATTTCTATTAATGCTTTCTTTGCGGTATGAGGCACTATATCCTCATTCTCTCTTGAAAATCTTGAGAATCAGTCTGAAAACGAACCGAAGATAAACTCCCTATGCCCAAACGCAACGATATCGATTCAATCTTAATCATTGGTGCAGGTCCCATTGTAATTGGGCAAGCCTGTGAGTTTGACTATTCTGGTACTCAGGCTTGTAAAGCGTTGCATGCAGAAGGGTACCGCATTATATTGGTTAACTCGAATCCAGCCACAATGATGACCGATCCAGAACTCGCTCATGTTACCTACATTGAACCGATTACTCCAGAAATCGTTGCTAAGATCATTGCTCAAGAACAGAGAAAGCAACCGAAAGAAAAAATGGTTCTTCTCCCAACCATGGGGGGACAAACAGCACTCAATACTGCGCTTTCTCTAGAACGGAAGGGAGTTCTCGCTAAGTATAATGTAGAAATGATCGGCGCCAATGCAAAGGCAATTGATAAGGCGGAAGATCGTGATCTGTTCCGAAAATCGATGACGACAATTGGTCTGGCAACACCACGTTCTGCTTTCGTCAATACAACAGATCTGAAAAAACAATTCCTCGCAGAAAAAAAAGAACATTTCTCTTGTTCAGATTCAAGTCATCGAAAACAAAAAGAATGGGAGGCGGGTGAAGGGATTCGATATGAAAAACATCGACTCACTGCCCAGGTGCAAGCCCTCGAGGCTTACAAAACCACTGGCCTTCCCGCAATTATCCGACCGTCTTTCACTATGGGAGGCCAGGGTGGAGGCATAGCCTATACCCTTGATGAACTTTACGAACTTGTTCTTTCCGGTGTCGAAGCATCTCCTACCAATGAGGTATTGGTAGAAGAAAGTATTTTGGGATGGAAAGAATACGAAATGGAGGTGATGCGTGACAAAGCTGATAATTGTATTATTATTTGCTCGATAGAAAATGTTGATCCTATGGGTGTTCATACAGGTGATTCAATCACGGTTTCACCAGCGCTCACACTGACCGACAAAGAATATCAGACCATGCGTAACGCATCTATCGCTATCCTACGTGAAATCGGTGTTCATACAGGTGGTTCGAATGTACAATTCGCAGTCAACCCGCAAGATGGTCGCCTTCTCGTTATTGAAATGAATCCGCGTGTCTCAAGATCTTCTGCTTTGGCTTCCAAGGCCACGGGGTTTCCTATCGCTAAAATAGCCGCAAAATTAGCGGTTGGTTATACACTCGATGAATTAGGAAATGATATAACTGGTGGGGCCACACCTGCATCTTTTGAACCATCAATTGATTATGTTGTCACGAAAATTCCTCGCTTTCCTTTCGAAAAATTTCCTATGGTTTCCGATACCTTAACAACCTCTATGAAGTCAGTTGGCGAAGTGATGGCTATCGGCCGGACATTTTCAGAAAGCTTACAAAAGGCATTAAGATCTTTGGAAACAGGACTCTGTGGTCTAGATGAAACTGCTATTGAAGGACTATCACCAAACACCGATATCTCTGACAATAAAAATGCGATCTGTAAGTCACTAAGTACGCCAAAACCTAACCGAATTTTAAAGGTTGCGCAAGCTATACGCGAGGGTCTCTCTATAGAAGAGATATACAACTATTGTCGGATTGATATGTGGTTTCTACGCCAATTAAAATCGATCATAATGGTAGAAGACCGAATTAAAGCATATGGCCTGCCAAAAGATCAGCATAATCTTCGTATGTTAAAATCTATGGGATTCTCAGATAAAAGACTGGCTAACCTATCGAATTCTTCACCTACAGATGTAGCGAATCTACGCAAGAAGCTAAATATCTATCCCGTTTACAAGAGAATTGATACCTGCGCAGCAGAATTTGATTCACCGACCGCTTATATGTATTCAACCTATGAATCACCCTTTGGGGAGGATTTTCAGTGCGAATCGCAAGTATCAAAACGCCCCAAAATTATTATCCTAGGGGGCGGTCCTAACCGAATCGGTCAAGGCATTGAGTTTGATTACTGTTGCTGCCATGCTGCCTTTGCATTAGCTCATTTAGGTTATGAATCAATTATAGTCAATTGCAATCCAGAAACTGTATCAACTGATTATGATACATCTGACCGTCTTTATTTTGAGCCTCTCACCACAGAAGACGTACTAGAAATTATTAGGACAGAGACACAAGAAGGACAATTGCTTGGCGTCATTGTTCAATTCGGCGGACAGACTCCGCTGAGTCTTGCACACGATCTCGAGTTAGCAGGTGTAACTATTCTGGGAACCCCATCTGATTCTATTGATCTTGCTGAAGATCGTGATCGTTTTCAAAAATTTTTGATGAATCTAAATTTAATACAACCGCGCAACCGCATTGCGAATTCACGTCATGAAGCCCTTAAAATAGTTAATGATATTCCCTATCCAATTGTCATTCGTCCTTCCTATGTCTTGGGGGGACGGGGAATGGAAATCATCTACTCAAAGGACCAATTTGAACGTTATATAAACCAAGATGTTATCGTTTCTAGTGAATCGCCTGTACTAATAGAGAACTATCTTACCCATGCCATTGAAGTAGATGTAGATTGCCTTTCAGATGGTACAAACATATTTATCTGCGGTGTTATGGAACATATTGAAGAAGCTGGAATTCATTCGGGAGATAGTGCATGCTCCTTACCATCTCATTCTTTATCAGATGATTTACTAGATGAATTAGAGAATCAGACAAAAACTATGGCAAAGGCCCTTCATGTAGTTGGGCTTATGAATGTGCAGTTTGCTATCAAGGATGAGACCATTTATGTACTGGAAGTCAATCCACGTGCTTCGCGAACAGTCCCCTTTGTCGCTAAAACGATTGGCTTGCCAATTGCGCGAATCGCTGCCCAGCTAATAGCTGGAGAAAAGTTAGAGAAAGTATTGCCAAATCGCCCTGATATCCGAAATTTAAACCATATTGCTGTCAAAGAAGCTGTTTTTCCATTTACCCGTTTTCCTGGCTTTGACCCATTGTTAGGACCAGAAATGCGCTCTACCGGTGAAGTTATGGGATTAGCTTCTGAATTTTCGCTTGCTTTTGCGAAAGCGCAAATAGGTGCGTCCAATGATTTGCCCCGGGAAGGCACAGTCTTCATTTCAGTGAAGAATTCAGACAAACTTTTTATTATCGATTCGGCAAGAAAACTCGCGTCAGTCGGGTTCAGATTACTCGCTACCAATGGGACTTATTGTCATCTCTTAGAAAATGGCATTAATTCTCATCGAATCAATAAAGTACTAGAAGGTCATCCACATATTGAAGACTCTATCCGTAATAGGCAAATTGATGTCATTTTCAATACAACACAGGGACAGAAGTCTCGTTCTGACTCACGCTCATTGCGCCAAGCAGCTTTGATTAATAAAGTACCTTACTATACAACCATTTCAGGATGTATAGCAGCGACAGACGCTATTCTTGTGTTGATACGTGACGAAATCTCGGTCACCCCCTTGCAAGACTATTTCCGAACAATACAACATAACGAATAATGGAGAAAAAGTGTTCTATTTTTTAAAATTGAAGAAATCATAGAAAGACTATAAGGTATCCATGATATTATCATATCAAAGAGATGATTAGATTACACTTGACGCAGAGATCCTATATGTTCTTTAATTATTATTAACTCTCTGGTCTCTCTCTAATAGAGAGCTCATAAGAGCTCCCTCTATGATCCGCAGAGCGTTATAAAAAGGAGGAGCTGACTATGAAAAAAGTTCCTATGACTCGAATCGGTCACAGCGCGCTAAGAGAAGAACTCAAGCGCCGCCTATCTGAAGAGAGGCATAAAATTGTTCAAACAATTGCCGAAGCACGCGCACATGGCGATTTGTCGGAAAATGCTGAGTATCATGCTGCCAAAGAGCAGCAGAGCTATAATGAGGGCCGTATTGCTGAACTTGAATGTATGATCGGTCAGGCGGAGGTGATTGATGTCTCTAAGATGAGTGGTGATACAGTCAAATTTGGGGCAACGGTCTCTCTTCATGACGATCAAATAGAAAAAGAAATATATTATCAGATCGTTGGTGATCAGGAGGCTGATGTAAGTTGTGGAAAAATTTCCATTTCTTCTCCTATTGCCCGAGCGCTTATTGGCAAGAAAGAAGGAGACTCCATAGAAGTATCAACACCGGGCGGCACCCGTTCTTATCAGATCATCAGGATAGAATATATCTGAACGATGAATGGTCAGGCGTCAGCCCCTGGGAGGAACTAGAACACTGACAGACTGACAGGCAATTGCCTTTTTCCTTACAGCCTAAGCCTAGCCTGGGAATATATCTTCTTTATGGTGAAAAAGATAAAATAAAATGAAGTACCGCCCCTTAACAGGCTGGTGCCTTACAACGGGCAAGCAAGGACACGAACAGCAAGCCCTTGGAATCCTGGAATCTTTGGTCAGAAATCCTGTGGTAAAACGCGTATTCCCTCGAAACATCGAATCTCTACTGGCTCCTTATCTTCCTGTAAAAGAAAATTCCGAGATCTGTCAACCTTGGCCCGATATAGTGATCACATCAGGAAGACAATCAGCGGCCTATGCTAAACTGATTAGCAAACGTTCAGCAGGGCGAACCTTCACAGTCATTTTACAAGACCCTAAAGCACCTCCCAGCTGGTTTGATTTTCTTTGGGTTAACACGCATGATTCTATATCAGGTCCCAATGTCATGAAAACACTAACCACACCCCATAGAATAACCCCACAACGACTTTGTCAAGACCAGATAGATTTAATAAAGCGTATCAAAGATCTGCCATCACCTTATATTGCTTTGATTCTAGGAGGAGCTAATTCAGTTTATCCTTTTACACTCGATGATGCAAAGATCATTGGTCGAGAAACCGCACAGCTGGCCAAAAAACGCAATGCCAGTATTTTGATCACACCTTCACGTCGTACAGGAAAAGATCAACTTTACGAAATTCTAAAGGGATTGGAAAACAGCCCACACTGGGTTTGGAATGAGAAAGCGAAGAATCCCTATTTTGGTATATTGGGCCTTTGTCAGGAAATTATCGTCACCTGCGATTCAGTAAATATGATGAGCGAAGCTGTATCAACTGGCAAACCTGTTCACATCACAAAATTAAGAAAGAAACGAAAGTCCAAATTCGATGGATTCCATCAAGCATTGATTGAGACAGGAGCAGTGCGATGGCTCAATGAAATGAACAATAGTTGGACTTACAGACCAATCAATTCTCACCAAATGATTGTTAATGAAATATTATACCGATATCATGATAAGCTGAAAAGATTGGAAGGGGAGTGAGTTATCACCACCCTAGTGGACGATAAGATTTTCTTTTCTCTGCAGTTAGGGAATGCTTTTTAGATCTATGCTTTTGACGTGAAGATCCCTCTTCATTATACCCCCTCTCAGTCTGCTAGAAATGAGTTCCAAGAGATATGGCTTCTGAAGCTAGAAGAGATTTTATTCTGAAATCAAGGACCTGAATTCAGTGGAAGAAAGAGATCTTCACTGTCAGCATAATAGTCAGTTGAGATCGATATCCTATCATTAGGCCTTTCAAAAATAAGATAGTTAACCTTTTCAAAACAAAATTCGAAAGTTATGATTCGATGATAAAAAATCCCTGAAGTCGTCTATAAACTTTTCCATTTATGAATTGATGATGTCAATAAGAGAATCTTTTGAATTGAGAAAGAAACGGATTTGATGATCCATTCCTATCTTTGTTGGTGCTCTTTTGCCGTTGAATTGAAAGTCATTGATTTTCATCGATCAATATCGATTGATCGATTGAAAGTAGACCTCTTCAGGGTCGGTGAATTAAAATAACTCATGTAAAATCTTTTCTTAGGGAGTTTTAAATGTAAATGCCGATGGACTGGGACAAATTAAGGATATTCTACAAAGTTGCAAAGGCCGGCAGCTTTACGCATGCATCCGACACTTTAAACCTGAGTCAATCGGCAATTAGCCGACAGATTAGCGCCTTAGAAAGTGAAATCGGTGTACCGGTATTTCACCGTCATGCCCGCGGTCTTCTCTTGACGGAGCAAGGTGACATACTATTTCAAGCTGTAGAAGAGATGACAGGAAAGCTTACAAAGGTCGCAAGTAAATTAACAGATTTCACAGGGAAACCCAAAGGACCATTGCGTGTAACAACAACGGTTGGCCTCGGTTCAGAATGGCTCGCGATTCGAATACATGAATTTATTGATCAATATCCAGATATTCAGGTCGAATTGAAACTTGATAATCTGGAGCTAGATTTAGGTATGAGACAAGCTGACTGCGCGATTCGATTGCGGCTACCACAACAACTGAACGTCATTCAACGTAAACTTTTCACGGTGCATTTCCATGTTTTTGCGACTCAAAGCTATATCGATAGATTTGGCAGACCTGAGTCATTTGATGACTTAAAAAATCACAGAATAATCGTCTGGGGAGGTGCTGCTCCACATTATCTTGATGATGTAAACTGGCTTCTGACGGTGGGTATGACACCCGGTCAAAGCCGTGACCCTGTGTTGAAAATCAATTCAATTCTAGCCATTAAGCGAGCAGTACAGAAAGGGGCAGGTATTGCTCTTCTTCCAGATTACTCCGTAGATGACGATGCAGAGTTGATACCTGTGATGACCGACACTGATGTTCCTAGTTTTGATACCTACTTCGCCTATCCTGCAGAAATGCGACACTCCGCTCGCCTCAATGCGTTCCGTGATTTTCTACTAGAAAAGGTTAAAAATTGGCACTTTTAAGAAACAAAAAGGATACTAAATCCCTCAAAAAAGAGATCAAATTTGTTTATTAGGCTCATTCTGAATCCTACATCATTTTTATTTCAACCCATAAGGATGAATCAGGAATATCTCTTGATTGTTTCTTCTCCTCCAAAAACGATAAGATAAAATCATCCTGACCTCCCCATAGTAAAGAAAAGAGAAACTGATATTCCATGTGGACTCTCAACTCAGAATAATTTTAATTAATACCTTTTAGACATAGTTGAGAGATCAATTGACCATTTAGTTTATAAATTTTGATAATACGCTTTCCCTTAGGTAACCTTAAGATAAGCATGATCTGATTTCCTGACAAGCTGCTATTCAGAATGGTTGCATTGGTTGGTACTGAGATTGTAGAAGATGTAACACTGGTCTGTTCAAGTTCTAACGTTGTTTGGTTAATTTTGTAGATAATCGCAATAAGGATCACCATAAGAGCGATTACCATGATAACACTAGACGCTATTAATAAATATAGCATCTTTTTGCGTATCTTCTCTACCTCCGGAGCTAGAGGTTTTTCTTGCGGATCTAATGTCATGAACTTGCTTATCGAAATGTTCTTATATTATGGATGAGTTTAATAACAATGAAAGCACAGTAACGGAAGTGCTAGTTGTCCCCCATGAGTGTAACGGAAAACGGATAGATTTGTTTATCTCTGAAAAGGTTCAAGATCATATATCCCGTGCCCGTGTACAAACTTTGCTAAGAAAGGGCTTCGTGACGATTAATGGAGTTAAGCCAAGACGAACACGAACGAAGATTGCGTGTGGAGATACAGTACGATTGTCTGTACCAAAAGAACAAGAAGCAATTCCCAAACCAGAAAAGATTTCTCTTGACATTTTGTACGAAGACGAAGACCTCATTATTATTAACAAACCGTCGGGAATGGTTGTTCATCCTGCGCCCGGTAATGGGTCCGGGACTCTGGTGAACGCTTTATTGTATCATTGCAACAACTCACTGTTAGGAATTGGTGAGATCAAAAGGCCTGGTATTGTTCATAGATTAGACAAAGACACAAGTGGTGCTATAGTTATAGCTAAATCCTATGTTGCGTATGTAGATCTAAAGAAACAATTCGCGGACCATAGCCGCATAGGTTTCTTGGATCGATCTTATTTAGCAATTGTTTGGGGAAAGACACCTTGTATTAAAGGTACAATAAAATCATATTTAGGTCGTCATAGTAATAATCGGTTGCAGAGAGCTATTGTTAATCAGAGTCAACCTGATGCAAAATATGCCATTACCCACTACTCTGTCAAAGAGAGAATGAATCATCCAAAACGGCCTGGTGATTTTTTGATGTCATTGGTTGAATGCCGACTTGAGACCGGACGTACTCACCAAATCAGGGTTCATATGACCCATATCGGTAACCCATTATTGGGTGATTATGGATATGGTAACCATTTTTCTAACAAGGTATCATGTTTATCTGACCATCTCCAGCCGCTATTTAGTAGATTCCGGAGACCAGCACTTCACGCTAAGACACTGAGTTTTCAGCATCCTAGAAGCAAGAAGAGATGTGAGTTTCAAGCCTCTATACCTCATGATATGCAAACAATTTTTTCTGCTCTTGAATGGTCTATCTAAAATAAAGATTCTGCAGGAGAAAAAGCAATAAATATTTTCCAAGAGTTTTAGGAGACCCTATTTCTTCTCTAATCAAAGCGTCTAACTCTTTAGAATTCCCTTTCTTAATTTCTATGATCCTAGGCAGGAGTTCTCTTCATCGTCTGTCCGACAAGAAGATATTCTTGAATAAATGTTAGTTGAATTGATCATCAGAGTTTCCTTCATTTGCCAATTCATTTTGGGGATCCATGTAACTCCATATGTTCTAAAGCGCGTGGTGTAAGAATCCGACCACGAGGAGTTCTTTGAATAAAGCCTTTCTGGATTAAGTAAGGTTCAATAATATCTTCAATGGCATCACGAGGTTCCGAAAGTGATGCGGCTATTGTTTCAATACCTACCGGTCCTCCACCAAAGTCGATTCCAATAGTATTCAGATATACACGATCCAATTCATCTAGACCCATCGTATCGATGGCTAACTGACTCAGTGCAATGGTTGCAATATCCTTTGTGACTCTTTCAGAACCAGCTACAATAGCAAAATCATGAACACGACGGAGCAAACGACCTGCAATGCGTGGTGTACCCCTTGATCTTCGTGCTATCTCCAATGCACCATCACAAGCCATATCGATATTCAAAATACGTGCACCCCTTCTAACAATTTTTGTAAGGTCCTCAATAGCATAGAATTGTAACCGAATCGGAATGCCAAAACGATCACGAAGGGGAGTCGTCAGAAGACCAATCCGTGTCGTTGCGGCAACAAGGGTAAAGCGAGCTAGATCTATTTTTACTGAACGTGCTGCTGGACCCTCTCCTATAATTAAATCAAGCTTGAAATCTTCCATAGCTGGATATAACATCTCCTCGACTACAGGATTGAGACGATGAATTTCGTCAATAAAAAGAACATCACCTTTCTCTAAATTGGTTAGCAAAGCAGCCAAATCACCGGACTTAGCAATGACAGGACCTGATGTAGAATGAAAATTAACACCTAATTCTTTGGCCATAATCTGAGCGAGCGTAGTTTTTCCGAGTCCAGGAGGTCCAGCAAATAAAACATGGTCGAGCTCTTTACCGCGCTTTCTAGCCGCTTCAATAAAGATAGAAAGATTGTAACGAACCTGCTTCTGGCCGGTGAAATCGCGTAGATAGTCAGGACGTAAAGATATGTTCTGGTCATGGTCCTCATCAAACTGACTCGCTGAAATAATACGACTTTTTTCTTTCACGAAATTAGTTCCTTCAAACTCAGTCGGATAAGAGTTGGACTGTCAATCTCATCACCGACTTTCATTCGAGCAGCACTTATAGCTGAAACCGCCTGCTGGCCAGAATAGCCCAAATGAGTCAGTGCAGATACTGAATCTTTTATAGTTGTATCAGTATTGCTTTCGTTCATCTTTTTTCTGAAGTTAATTTTCAGACTTAGATCACCAGAAAGTCTAGGAGATTTATCTTTGAGCTCTGCGACAATCCTTTGAGCAACCTTTAAGCCAACACCTGGTGATCGGGAGACGATGGCTTCGTTCTGTAAAGAAATAGCTGAATCTAATTCTTCCGGAGTCAATGTACCTAATATTGCCAAGGCTAGCTTCGCACCAACACCTTGAACGTTTTGTAGTAAGCGAAACCAGTCCCTTTCACGATCGTCTAGGAATCCAAAAAGCTTGATTTCAGTTTCGCGAACATGAGTTTCGATAGAGAGGACAACGACGTTTCCTGATTGAGGAAGGCAGGAAACAGTTCGTAGAGAACAATTAACTAAATAACCAACACCCTGAACATCTAATATAATCGAGTTCTTTCCCAGAGTATCTATCACTCCTTTGAGTTTGCCTATCACTTTATCCATGAATCCTTGAAGATGATCTTCAGAAAAATGGAAGCAAAAGAAAAAACTGTCAAGAGCATTACTTACTTAAGTTCTGGAACTGATAAGAAGCGGAAGTGAACGCTATCATTATCATGATGCACGATGATGGGAATGGCAAATAGCTACCGCAAGCGCGTCTGCTGCATCATCTGAATCATAACTGGCCTTTGGCAAAAGCATCGTGATCATTAATTTAATCTGTTCCTTGGTGCCATGTCCCCCTCCTATCACGGTCTTTTTCACTGTGGTTGGGGCATATTCTGCAACAGTTAAACCTGTTCGTGCAGGAACCAACAAAGCAATACCACGAGCATGTCCTAACTTTAGAGTCGCTACAGCATCTTTGTTAACAAAAATACTTTCAACAGCGGCTTCAGCAGGCTGATGAGCAAGAATAACTTCAAGAAGACCATCATAAAGCTCACAAAGCCTTGAAGCAAGATCATTTTTTTGATCAGATTTCACCGTCCCGGATGCCAGAAAACGTATTGACGGACCCTGACTTTCAATAATACCCCAACCTGTATTACGCAAACCAGGATCAATCCCAACAATACGGACACCTTCGTTTTCATTCATTGGATCTTCAGATCTTCTTCTTGATTTCAAGAATTTAAAAGAGAATATTTTTTTGAATACCTTCTTTTTCAGATAGTGTTCCTTCTTTTAGAAAACAAGGGAACGTTGAATGCATTTCAGGTCCAAATCTTTACAAGAACATCTTTATTCTCTAGAGTTATGAAAGACTGATTGCGCTCCCGACTGATTGCGCTCCCGTTTGAGGAGAAGTCAGAAAGATTTGAGGAGAAGTCAGAAAGAAAGGCTTCAGAGGTATGCATTTCTCTAGGGTCGGTATGTCGGTATAGAATCTTTACAAGCTCCATAAAAGCATGGGATTTGACTTCAATTTAAGGATTATTGAACTTATGCAGAATGCTCATAAATTTTATATCAATGGTCACTGGGTTTCTCCACAGTCTGGTCGTGATTTTGATGTCATCAATCCTTCAAATGAGGAAGTCATCGCCACTATTTCTTTAGGCGGACAATTAGACACAGATTCTGCTGTTGATGCTGCAAACTCAGCATTTCCTTTTTGGCGCATGTCATCAAAAGCTGAGCGCCTTGATTTATTGAAAAATATTTTAGGTATTTATATAAAGCGTTCAGAGGAAATGGCTTCTCTTATCAGCCAAGAGATGGGGGCTCCTATCGAAATGGCTCAAGCACAGCAGTCAGAAGCTGGCAGCGTCCATATCAAGGCTTTTATAGAGGTTTTGAAGAGCTTTGATTTCGAACGTAAGTTACCATCCAATAAAACAAATGATAAGATTATCTACGAACCTGTTGGCGTCTGTGGATTGATTACACCTTGGAATTGGCCTATGAATCAGATTTCTCTGAAAGTGATTCCTGCTCTCGCAGCTGGCTGTACCATGATTCTTAAACCTTCTGAGCAGGCTCCTTTATCAGCAATGTTATTTACCGAGATTTTGCACGAAGCGGGTGTTCCTGCTGGTGTTTATAATATGTTGAATGGTGATGGTCTAGGCGTTGGGACTCATCTCTCCTCCCATAAGAAAATTGACATGATCAGCTTCACAGGGTCAACTCATGCTGGTCGTGCAATTACGATTGCTGGTGCTGAGAATATCAAAAGAGTTAGTCTGGAACTTGGTGGTAAAGGTGCAAATTTGATATTTTCTGATGCCGATCCAAGAGCGGTTAGTCAAGGTGTCATTCATTGTTTTAACAATACAGGTCAATCATGCAATGCACCAACGCGCATGCTAGTTGAACGATCTCGATACAATGAAGCTGTAGAACAGGCAAAGTCTACAGCAGAAGCCACATTAGTTAATTCTGCATCTCAGGAAGGAGAACATATTGGACCTCTTGTTTCTAAATCACAGTTTAATAAAGTTCAGGATCTAATACGTGTCGGTATAGAAGAAGGTGCTCGGTTGATTTCTGGAGGGTTAGGTCGTCCAGAGGGATTTCAACGGGGTTATTATGCCCGCCCGACTGTCTTTTCTGACTGTAACAATGATATGCGTATCATGCGTGAAGAAATTTTTGGTCCTGTTCTTGCTATCATGCCTTTTGATAGTGAAGAAGAAGCTATTAAGATTGCTAACGACACAGAGTATGGACTCACGAACTATGTACAGACAAATGACCAGCAACGCGCCCAACGGGTTGCACGTGAACTGCGATCTGGGATGGTAGAGATTAATGGCCGCGGTCGCAGCACTGGTTCTCCTTTTGGTGGTATGAAACAATCAGGTAATGGACGAGAAGGAGGTGTTTGGGGATTAGAAGAATTTCTTGAAGTTCGATCAATTGGTGGTTGGACACTAGACTAGATTAGGATAAGGATATTTATCAATTTCGAAGTTTGAATAAATGTTTTGAACATCGTCATCATCTTGTAAGGCCTCAAATAGCTTCATCAAAAGATCTTCTTTTTCTTGACTAATAGATACTCGGTTCTTCGGCTTCCAGGTCACTCTAACTGACTTTGCTTCTCCTAAAATGTCTTCGAGGGTAATTGACATCGTGCTGAGTAGCTCACAATTACAGATGATGGTGTACTCTTTCTCGTTTGTTTCCATGTCATTAGCACCAACTTCCATGACTGCTTTCATAATTCTTTCTTCACTCCCCACAGCAGTGGAATAACGAATTTCACCGACTCGATCAAACATGAAACCAACAGAACCCGTTTCGCTCATCTGACCACCATGTTTCACAAAATACGTCCGTATATTACCGGCTGATCTATTTCTATTATCTGTTAGAGCTTCGACAAGAATCGCCACTCCACCAGGACCATATCCTTCATAGCGGATTTCAAAATAATCTTCAGAGCTACTGCCCCCTCCCTTGTTAACAGCTCTTTGAATGTTTTCCTTCGGCATAGACTGACTTTTCGCACTTTGTATAGCCAAGCGAAGCCGTGGATTACTATTAGGATCGACTCCTCCCACTTTTGATGCGATGGAGATTTCTCTTGAAAGTTTTGCGAACATCCTTGAACGGAAAGCGTCCTGCTGTCCTTTACGATGCATGATGTTTTTAAATTTCGAATGACCTGCCATGGATGAGGGGAGACTCCGGATATCTGTGCAAATAGGTTTCTAGATAAAAACCTGATAGCTACTCCATGTCTTTCTTAAAATGACTGGATAAGATCATAATCTTCACACAAACCACCAACGCTCGCAAGCCTTGTGACCATCGAGATTTGAATTTGCTGCAACATCTTTGGAATGGCCAATTTTCTTAGAAAGACCCATAATATGATTAGCGAACATCGGTATCAATGCACCACCATCATTATGCAATAAGACCTGTGCTTCATGATAAAGAATTGCCCGTCTTTCTATATCTAGTTCGCTACGGGCTTCCTTGACAAGCCTATTAAATTTCTTAGCATCATTGGTGTTTTTCCAAGCTGTATCGTTCCATTCAGTCGAATCAACATAGGCAGTTGTGAACATCCAATCAGCTGTAGGACGGCCACTCCAGAAACAAGCTGTCCAGCCCTTTTTGTTCCAAACATTGGACCAATAAGCGTCTTGAGGTTCTCTCACGACTTCGATCTTCATACCGACTTCCTTAGCAGAGGCAGCAATCAGTTGTGCGGCATCAACAGCACCGTCGAAAGCAGCCTCTGAACAAGATAATTGAATTTTTCCACTATGACCGGATTTCTTATAGTGCATGGCGGCTTTTTCTAGATCAAATTCCCGTTGTGAGAGAGAAGCTGCTAAGAAACGATTAGCCTTTGAAAGCGGAATATCGTTACCTAACGTACCATGACCAAAGAGAATTTTATCAATAAGTTCTTGACGTTTTACAGAAAGTTTTATCGCCATACGCAGATCGAAATTATTGAAAGGAGCGCTGTCCAGACGCATCGGGAATGCATAATGAAGGGTACCTGTTTTTTCAAGAATCGAGATATTTGGATTGAGAGTGATGAGTCCAACCGTTTGAGTACTTAATCGGTCGACTACATCAACATCACCATTCATCAACGCACTTTGACGTGCACCTAAGTCTATAATAGATAGAATTTCAATCTCATCAAAATGGGCTTTATCGTCTTTGAAATAATTAAGATTTCGTTTGGCTTCGAATCGAATGCCTGGTTCCCATGTCTGCAGTACATACCCCCCGGTACCAATACCTGATGTTGGATTGATTATGCCATCTTTAGCAGGCATAATGCCAAAATGATAGTCAGAAAGGATATAAGGAAAGTCCGCATTGGCACTTTTCAATTCAAATAAGACAGTATACTTACTGTCTTTTATGATACTTTTGATAGATTCAAGATGACCTTTAGCTGCAGACTTCGAACTTTCATCCCGATGATAATTGATGGTCGCAATGATATCGTTTGAATCAAGCGTTTTACCGTTATGAAATTCAACTCCCTTACGTAATTTAAAGAACCATTTTTTGCCATCATTCGATTCAAAATTTTCTGCAAGTTCAGGAATAAGTTGACCTTTGTTGTTTATCTCTGTCAATTGATTCCCCCATGAACAAGCTATATGGGCCATCATATCATTTTCATAGGTAGCAGGATCAAGAGAATCTGTTGTTGATCCATGACCCATGCCGAGGCGAAATTTTCCCTTCTTTCGTGGTGTTATCGCTAAAGCACTGTCAACTATCGAAAAAGCGTAAGGGGTTAACATAACGGTCGCAGCTAAAGATGATACAAATTTTCTGCGACTGACCCCACCCTTATATATTTTCTCTGACTGATGAGTACAAAAGATCTCTTTCAAGGAATCCATCGATATATCTCTCCTTAACCAATTGGAATCCATATGCTATATGAATGCTACCACAAGCAATATCCGTTAATCTCACCGAGCTGTTTACAATGTCATTTCCTGTGCTTAACATTACAAGGTGTAAAATAGCCTAAATGATTTGGGTCGTAAACGTAAAACGGTGTTGAGTTTGAATCCGGTATTGTTAATCATTTTTCAACGATTAGGTTTAGGCTTGATCACATTATTTTTTGTTTCTGTAATTATTTTTTGTGCTTTGCTTTTTTTGCCTGGAGATTTTGCTCAAGCAACGTTAGGTCAAGCAGCCACTCAAGAGACAGTGGAAATCATTCGTATCGAACTCGGATTAGATAAGTCAGCATTCATTCGGTATTGTGAATGGATATTCAGAGCTATACAAGGTGACTTTGGCATATCTTTTTCTGGACGTACTTCCTCCGGAGTAGATCGGTCTCGCCCTGTTTGGGATCTAATTGCACTAAGATTATGGAATACTTTTTTTCTTGCGACTGCTACCGCACTTGTAGCGGTTCCTTTATCCTTGTTTTTGGGTATTACAGCTGCGCTGTATCGGAATTCTCTCTATGATCGTATGGCCAACATTATTACACTTGCCACGATTTCACTTCCAGAGTTTTTGGTTTCCTATATTTTGATACTCTGTTTTGCCTCAATATGGAAAATTTTTCCTTCATTACCTAACATACATGATGTCATGGATATAGGGGAGAGACTCTATAGGCTTGGGTTACCGATTATTACACTCACTTTAGTTATCGTTGCACATATGATGCGTATGACACGCGCTTCCATCATCAGTTTATTAGCTAGTCCCTACATAGAGATGGCTCGATTGAAAGGCCAATCGCCGGCACGGATTATTTTACGGCATGCCCTCCCTAATGCATGGGCACCTATCGCATCAGTTATTGCCTTTAATTTAGCTTATCTGGTTGTGGGGGTTGTTATTGTTGAATCCGTCTTTGCTTATCCTGGCATCGGTCAACTAATGGTAGATGCCGTGACGAACAGGGATATTCCGGTGGTACAGGCTTGTGCTCTGATATTAGGAGCAACCTATATCATTTTGAACCTAATAGCAGATATTATTGGGATCGTCACAAATCCAAGATTGCTATATCCAAGATGAGGAAGGAATATCAGATATATTCTACTGATGATAAATTAGGCCATCCCCAAAGACAAAGACGGCGGCCTTGGCACGAACGTCTATGGCTCAACTTAAAGAAAGCACCTTTTACGGCCTGGTTTGGCATGATAGTTACCAGCTTTTATATTGTTATTGCGATTGGTGCGCCGCTCATTGCTCCTTTTGGAGAAACAGAAATTTTTTCAGTATCCTTTTCACCATGGGATAATACTCACATTTTAGGCACAGATCAGATTGGTCGTGATATTCTCTCTCGTCTGATATATGGTGCTCGCAACACAATGGGACTTGCTTTAGTGACAACGACCCTATCCTTTGTAATTGGTGGTTTTTGGGGTCTTTTAGCTGCCATTATGGGGAGATGGTTAGATCAAATAATTAGCCGTTTTGTTGATGTCTTGATGGCTATTCCTAGTTTGATTTTTGCGTTAATGCTGTTGGCTGTTTTGGGTTCAACCCCGATGAACCTAATTTTAATAATAGCATTACTAGATTCAACCCGTGTTTTTCGATTAACTCGTGCCGTTTCAATGAATGTAGTTGTGACTGACTATGTAGAAGTGGCCCGTCTCCGTGGAGAAGGGTTCGGATGGGTTATGCGAAGAGAAATTCTTCCGAATATTATGCCTACGCTGATCGCAGAATTCGGTTTAAGATTTTCTTTCGTCTTTTTAACTCTGACTGCTCTTTCTTACCTGGGCTTGGGAATCCAGCCCCCAACGGCTGACTGGGGATCAATGGTCAGAGATACATCTTCCCTGATTCAGTTTGCTCAATATGATATTAATTCTGCGCTTACTCCTCTTCTCCCAGCTGGCACGATTGCTTTGTTGGTAATTGCCATTAATTTTGTTGTTGACTGGGTTCTACAGAAAACAAGTGGATTACACGATGATCAGTAATCTTAATCGTGGTAGTGGTAGAAAAGGTGATCTTCTACTTGAGATGCGGAATGTTGAAGTTGATGGGTTTAGTGATGAAAGATGGCATAAAATCATCAAGGGAGTTGATCTAACTTTGTGCCGAGGAGAAGTGATAGGGCTAATTGGAGAATCGGGCGCTGGCAAATCAACGCTTGGGTTAGCAGCTATGGGATTTGCACGTCCAGGCTGTAAAATTAAATCGGGTATCATTAATTTTAATGGGATCAATCTGGTAACAACAAATGAAACCGAAAAACGTAAGCTTTGGGGCGTCAGAATTTCTTATGTTTCTCAGTCTGCTATGGCTTCATTTAATCCAGTCCACAGACTCATTAAACAAACCGTTGAAGTAACAATTGATCATAATCTCCGAAGTAAAAAAGAGGCTTATTTAGACGCTATTGAGTTATATGAATCCTTACAATTACCTGATCCTGAAAATATTGGTAGCCGTTATCCTCATCAGGTTTCGGGGGGACAATTGCAGAGAATTATGACAGCCATGGCTATATCGCCACGCCCGGATCTTATTATTTTTGATGAACCAACGACAGCTCTAGATGTAACTACTCAGGTCGAAGTTCTTGCGGCAATGCGTCATGTTGTTGATCGTTTTAACACTGCTGCAATCTACATCACCCATGATCTTGCTATTGTTGCCCAAATTGCAGACAAGATTAAAGTGCTTCGATATGGTATGGAGGTAGAAGAGGCAGAAACACATGAGATGCTGTTCTCACCAAAGGAAGACTACACTAAATCTCTGTGGTCAGTTCGTTCAATTGAAAAAGCTGAAGAGAAATCAGATGATATTCTTCTATCAATTCAGAACGTTGACGCTGCTTACGAAAATTCACTGAAGATTCTAAATAAGGTTTCTATTTCTATTCCCCGAGGCAAGACGGTTGCTGTTGTTGGGGAATCTGGTTCAGGAAAATCTACGACAGCGCGTGTTATGACTGGCCTTTTATCGCCAATGAGCGGTTATGTAAAATTTGACGGAGAGACTCTCCCACCTCTTTTGAAAGATAGAACAACAGAGCAGCTTCGTCGTATTCAGATGATTTATCAAATAGCAGATACTGCTATGAATCCTAAACAGACGGTTGCCGAAATTATCGGACGGCCCCTCGAATTTTATCATAATTTAACACGCATTGAGCACAATAAGCGGATTCGTGATTTACTCGAGATGATTGAGCTCGATGAAAGCTTCCTTAATCGCCTTCCATCTGAAATGTCTGGCGGTCAAAAACAACGTATTTGCATAGCAAGAGCTTTAGCTGCCGATCCTGAAATTATCATCTGTGATGAGATCACGTCCGCACTCGATCAGATCGTACAAGAAGGTATTCTCAAGCTGTTGCTCTACTTACAGAAGGAATTGAGTCTTTCCTACCTATTCATCACCCATGATATCACGGTCGTTAGGGCGATTTCTGATGAAATTGTTGTGATGCATCAAGGTTATGTTATTGAGCAGGGCATGAAAAGCGCTATTCTATCACCACCCCACCCAGATTATACAGAGTTATTACTGTCATCAGCCCCTCAAATGGACCCTAACTGGCTGAGTAATCTTATGAAGAAGCGCCATTCAACACGGTTATCTCAACCTTTTTCTTAAGTTTCTGGTAGTTTTTCTTGAAGTTCAGGAGATACGTCCTTATATTGAACATCCTCAAATTTTGAACCACCTTTAGCCACACCGACCATTGCAGGCCTCAACACACGCTCACCAATCATATACCCATCCTGGATAACCTCTGCAATTGAATTGTGAGGAACATTAGGATTAGGAATTTCAAACATCGCTTGATGGAAATTAGGATCAAACTTCTGCCCTTCAGGCTCTATCTCCAGCTTTTTAATACCATGATTAACTAAAACTTTCAAAAGGTCACGCTGAGTCATTTTTACGCCCTCAACCAGTGCCTTGAAATCATCAGAAACCTCTTCACTCTTTTGGTCAGGAACAGCTTGAATAGCACGCTGAAGATTATCTGAAACATTCAGAATATCACGGGAAAAATTAGTAACGGCATAGGCTCGAGCATCAGAAATTTCACGTTTAGAGCGATGGCGCAGATTTTCTGTATCAGCAACAGCGCGTAAGGCTTTATCTTTTAACTCTTCATTTTCTTTCTTCAAATTTTCGATTAGAGTTAAAAAAGTTGTGAAATCGCTGGTGTATGACTTATTATCAGGATCTGTATCAGATTCGAAAATAGTTTGTTCTTGTTCTAAAACCTGTTCTTTTTTGATTTCCAAATCAGATGAATCAAACCTAGTTTGTTCTTGTTCCATCATGTTTCCTGATTCAGCATTAACAGTCTCAAAAAGGATATTCTCTCCGTTCTGATCATCCAACATGGAACTACTCCACTCAATTATTTATATTTAGACTATTGTTCATGGAACCCATCTTCGGCTGAATATTAACAAAAATCAAGACTAGCTCAGTCCTTTTTCTCTTATGATAAAAGTCTACTGACGACCTTCGCTATATAATCCACCATCGGGACAATTCGCGCATAATTCAGACGAGTGGGCCCAATAACACCGACTGCACCGATAATACGGTGTTTGTTACCTCTGTAAGGAGCGACAACAACCGATGATCCAGAAAGGGAAAACATTTTATTTTCAGATCCGATGAAGATTTTTACCCCTTCACCTTCCTCAACAAGGTTGAGAAGTTCCATTAATCCCTGTTTTGATTCCATTTCATCAAATAGATGCCTCAATCGTTCCAAATCTGCGCTCGGTTCAAGATCACCAAGTAGATTTCCACGACCGCGAATAATGAGTTGGGGCATCTGATCGTTTCCCGTACCTTCCCAGGTAGCAAGTCCCTGGTTAACCAAAGTACAGGCAAGATCATCAATTTCATTTTTTGCAGATTGCAAGCCTGTAGAAATAGAAGATTTAGCTTCATCGATGGTAAGACCAACAATATGAGTATTGAGATAGTTAGAGGCTGCAATCAATGTTGACGTTTCCATATCCGGTGGCAATTCAAGAATACGATTTTCAACCGATCCATTCTCATCCACGACAATAACTAGTGCTTTAGTTGCTTCCAAACGGATAAATTCAATATGCTTCAAGCGTAGTCTATTGCTTTTAGCTGCAATGACTAACCCTGCGCCTTGAGTCAGTCCAGATAGCATCTGACTAGCCTCTGTTAGAACTGCATCGATTGTCTTTTTCATAGATGCGGCTGTCACTTGAGATTCGATAGAATGACGCTCCTCTTTGGTGAGATCACCAATTTCCAAAAAATCGTCAACAAAATAGCGTAGCCCTAGTTCAGTTGGCAAGCGTCCTGAACTCACATGGGGTGCATAGATCAATCCACGATTCTCAAGGTTTGCCATGACATTTCGAACCGATGCTGGTGATAGTGTAACTGATAATTGACGTGCTAGATTGTAAGACCCCAGAGGTTCTCCACAATCAAGATAAGTTTCAACTATATGACAAAATATCTCGCTTGAGCGATCATCAAGAGATTGGATATGTTGATAGGGCATCGTAGCTCTCAGAGAGTTCATAATTGCAATATAAATAGGCACTCACCGTTTTTGCAATCCCTTTAAATCATCAGATCATTTGCGTCTTAGTCTATAGAAGGTATAAAAGAATATTCATCTACTTATATTTATTTGTTTGGATATGAAATAATGAGACCATCAAAACGTGCTGCAAATGAAATTCGTATGGTTAGCCTTGAATCTGGATGTTCCAGATATGCGGAAGGATCATGTTTAGCAAAATTGGGCAATACTCATGTTTTGTGCACAGCATCACTTGAAGAGCGAGTTCCACGGTGGTTAAGGGGTAAGGGAAAAGGATGGGTTACCGCAGAATATGGCATGTTACCAAGGTCAACTAGATCACGGATGCGTCGAGAATCGACTCGTTTTCAGCAAGCAGGCCGTAACCAAGAAATTCAACGCCTGATTGGGCGCTCCTTACGTACAGTCGTTGATTTGCAAGCCCTTGGTGAGAGACAGATTTCACTAGATTGCGATGTGATACAGGCCGATGGAGGGACACGGACGGCTTCAATTACAGGTGCATGGGTTGCGTTAAGGGATTGTCTCAACTGGATGAAAGCCTGTTCGATGGTTGATGGTACTATCTTGAAAGATCAAGTTGCTGCTATTTCTTGTGGTATCCACAATGGTACACCTGTTCTCGATTTGGATTACAAAGAAGATAGTGAAGCCGAAATGGATGCAAATTTTGTGATGACTAGTTCTGGCCATATAGTTGAAATACAGGCGACTGCAGAAGGCTCTCCTTTCTCAGAAAAGGAATTTTATCAGCTCCTGAATCTTGCAAAGAAAGGCATTCGTGAGCTAGTTGAGCTTCAGAAATCCTCAATGAGAGGAGAGGTCAGGCCCTTGACTGATGTAATGATGTAAACCTAAAATTGGGAGTGATGGTTTCTGAAGTCTGAAAATATTCAGATTTTTTCTGAACATATCCTGCGATCTCATTTGTTAATCATAATGGATCTCTCGTCTTGAAATTTAATTTTCGAATCGATAGGAATGTTTCAAGTCCCATGAGATGCACCCGTAGCTCAGCTGGATAGAGCACTGCCCTCCGAAGGCAGAGGTCGGAGGTTCGAATCCTCTCGGGCGCGCCAATTGTTTGAAGTTAGTCTACTTCCTTTATTGAAGGACCGTTTCAGGTTGCAGGATTCAAAAAAAGATGCTATATTTAATTTTACTTTAATTTTAAAAAGGTGAAAAGTCATGTTGTCTATTATCCTTGATTTTATTGTGACTATTTTGTTTATAGTAGGTTATTGATTTCGTAAGGCTTTATTGTTTCTGTTTTAGCCGTAAGCAGTATTTGAGCGCCATTCTCATACATTAAGGTCGTGGATGAATCGATACCATTCGATAGGGAAGGGTGACTTTTGAGACACGCTAATCCTTATCTTATAAAAACAATCTATGCGCGAAAAGATTATTACTTTCATTAGTGATCGAAGATTTGAATATTCGATTATTTATATAATTATTCTGAATTCTCTTATTTTAGGCTTAAAGACCAGTCCTCATATTATGAGTACATGTGGTCTAATACTGATAATTTTTGATAATATCATTCTTTTGTTTTTTGTTATCGAGTTACTTCTTCGTCTTTACGTGTATCGCTACCGTTTTTTTCTTGATCCTTGGCGTGTTTTCGACTTTCTTGTTATAGCCATTGCTTTAGTTCCTGCATCTGGCAGTTTTAGCGTATTTCGAGCATTTAGAATCTTACGCATTTTGAGATTGTTGTCTGTTGTTCCTTCATTAAAAAAAGTCGTGACTGGGCTAGTTGCGGCTCTTCCTGGTATGGGATCCATCATCGTATTGATGCTGCTTGTCTTTTATGTTTTCTCAGTTATGGCAACACAACTGTTTTCAACTTCATTCCCTCAATGGTTCGGTTCACTTGGGGCCTCATCTTATTCCCTTTTTCAAATTATGACTCTTGAAAGCTGGTCCATGGGTATTGTGCGTCCGGTAATGCAGAAGCACCCCTTGGCATGGTTCTTTTTCATTCCCTTCATAGTTTCTACTACCTTCACTGTATTGAACTTATTTATTGGTATTATCGTTTCAGCTATGCAAAATGAACATGAGCGCCCTTCTGACTGCAGTCAGATTCATGCCGATCAGAACATTATCTTGACCGAACTCAAGGATCTCCGTACTGATATGAGCGAGTTGCGACGCTTGATCGTCAAATCATAGCTGTTCTCTTTTTGAGTCTCTTCCTTCTAGATCTTCTCCTTTTAAAGGACGTGAGAGCAAGTGTGATACAGCTTCGATCGGTGTGACTTGCCCATTAAGGATTTGACACACTGTTTCAATTATAGGGACCTCAATATTATGCTGTTTTGCTACCTTTCGTGCAACATCTGCAGTAAATATACCCTCAGTAAGAGGATAATGAGTGTTATTTTTACCTTGACCTAATATGATTCCATAACAAAAATTACGAGACTGAGGATTTGCGCAACACAAGGCAAGATCCCCTAAACCTGATAAGCCAGTGAGAGTTTCTCGCCTTGCTCCCATTGCTATTGCTAAACGGGTCATTTCTAAGAAACCACGTGATATTAGAGCAGCTTCTGCACTAACTCCAAGTTTTAATCCTCTTGCGATACCAACAGCAATGGCCAGTACATTTTTAAGGGCTCCTCCCATTTCTACACCAATTACATCAGTGCTTGAATAAACACGTAGACGCTCAGTACTTAATATACCTGCGAGCCAATCTGTTTTTTTCCGTTGAGAACTAGCCAGTGTTACAGCGGCTGGCAAGCCGTTGGCGACATCGACTGCGAAACTTGGTCCGGATAGTACAAAACGGCATAGATAGGGTTGTTGCTCACGAGCAATTTGAGTGAGTGTAGTCTCTGATTTTTGATCAATACCCTTGCTACATAAAACAATGGATTGACCCGACTGTAGATAAGCTTTGCAAGTCTTAAGAGTTTCTGAAAAAGCTTGTGCTGGTGTTGAAAAGGCAATAATATCAGAGTTTTTAAGTACATTATGACCGTTTGTAACCTCGATACTGTTAGGCAACATGATTCCCGGTAAACACTGATTGTTATGACGGTTGCTTCGTATAGATTCAGCTGTTCTAGCATCACGAGTCACTAATGTGATTTTATGCCCTTTGGATCCCCAAGCACAAGCGAGTGCAGTTCCCCACGCTCCAGCTCCGATGATAGCAATCCTATGACTCATACTTTTGCTCCTCTCCGACCCGAGCCATATGTAGCCTGTTTTTTTTGATCGAGAGGCCAGCGTGGGCGGATGCCTTGATCCTCATTTTTTTTATTCCCTACCTGTAGGCGTTCAATGGCGGCCCAGGCAATCATAGCAGCATTGTCTGTACATAAATTCTTAGGTGGGACTATCCAATTCCAGGATGCCAAGCGACAAGTGGATTCTAGGCGATGGCGCAAATAAAGGTTGGTGGCAACGCCACCGGCCATCACGAACGTTCCGTTAGTACCAAATCGTTCTACAAATAAATTAAATGCTCTTTTAATTCTATTTTCAAGAATATCTCCTACCGCAGCTTGAAATGATGCGCATATATCTTCTTTTTCTCTTGATTGTTCTAAAAACGCCTTCCTCACTGCTGTTTTTAGGCCCGAAAATGACATATTTAAGGTATCATGTCTCTGCAAAGGTCGTGGAAAATCAAAAGCCTTAGGATCACCATGCAGTGCGACTTTCTCAACTTGAGGACCACCTGGATAAGGTAAACTTAAAAGTTTGGCTGTCTTGTCGAAAGCTTCTCCCAATGCATCATCAATAGTTGTAGCTAAACATTCATAATCACCAACATCTTTGATCAAGAGGATTTGAGTATGACCGCCTGAGACAAGAAGCAAGAGATAAGGAAATGAGAGTCGATGTGTCAATCGAGCAGTGAGTGCATGTCCTTCTAGATGGTTAATCGTAAACACAGGTTTGTTATGAACAGCAGCAAGTGTGCGTGCGATCATTGTCCCTACAATTAATCCACCAGCTAATCCTGGACCAGAAGTTACAGCTATGCCATTAAGTTCATGAAATGAGAGACAAGCATCTTCCATAACCGATTTTATAATACTATCCAAGGTATTGAGATGAGCCCGGGCTGCTATTTCAGGAACAACTCCTCCAAAGGAAGAGTGACTATCAATCTGACTCAATACTTCTTGTGCAAGGATAATTCCCTTGTTATCCGGCTCAGATTCAATTACAGCTGCTGCTGTTTCATCACAACTTGTTTCAATACCTAAGATAATCAGTTTTTGAAAATGATTTTTCATGTCCATTCTACCCGATCTTAATAACAAGAGACAGTGAATCTAACAGAAGAGATGAATTAGAACTTCAAAATAATTCCTTATATAATAGATTTTGACAATAATTATAGCTAGACGGTAGCTTTTTTACAGGGCAAATAAGGAATCTAATCTTAATTACTATGGAGCTTTTGACAGATGTCAATTGCCGTTCGATCTCTTCCTGTCCCTGATCTTTGCCAAGTCAAAAGAGCTCTGTTATCTGTGTTTGACAAAACTAATCTTTTTACCCTTGTTGAGGTTTTAGGGAGACATAATGTCGAATTATTATCAACAGGTGGTACATTTCATACGCTGAAGGAAATGGGATATGGAGTCACCCATCTATCCGATATCACTCAATGTCCTGAAATGATGGATGGCCGTATAAAAACGCTTCATCCTGCTGTTCATGGTGGGTTATTAGCAATCCGTAACAATGATGATCATCAGAAAGAGATGAATGAGCATGGGATTGAAGGAATTGATTTGCTAGTCTCGAATTTTTACCCTTTTGAGGATATTTGTCATACTGGAGCAGAGGAAGCTGAAATCATTGAGAATATTGATATTGGAGGTCCAGCGATGGTGAGGGCTTCAGCGAAGAACTATCCTTATGTTTGTATAGTCACCTCTATCAATCAGTATAGGGAGATAATTGATGAAATCAACACCTATGCGGGCAAAACACGTTTGTCAACACGTAAAAAATTAGCACAATCTGCTTTCTCTTATACTGCATCTTATGACGCAGCGGTATCAAACTGGATGGCAAAAAAGCTTGATATCATTACACCAGATTATCATACGGTTGGTGGTCGTCTTATACAGATTCCCCGCTATGGTGAAAATCCGCATCAGTGTGCAGCTCTCTATGATTCAGGTGAAAAGCGACCCGGTGTTGTGCAATCAGAACAGATTCAGGGTAAAAAGCTATCGTTTAATAATATCAATGATACCGATGCTGCCTTTGAACTGGTTAGTGAGTTCGATCCAAACAAAGGACCTGTTGTTGCGATTATTAAACATGCTAACCCATGTGGCGTAGCACGTCATCCTACTCTCAAAGGTGCTTATCAACAAGCGCTTTCATGTGATCCTATATCAGCTTTTGGAGGTGTCATCTCTATGAATACTACACTTGATGGATCCACTGCACAGGCTATTTTAGGAATTCTAACCGAAGTCATTATTGCTCCAGATGCTGATAATGAAGCTCTTAACCTTCTGAAAAAAAAGAAAAATATACGCCTTCTACTGACTCATGGCTTAGCTAATCCGATGAAAATGGGCTTCAATATTCGTAGTGTCGCGGGTGGATACCTTATTCAGAATCGTGACACAGGTCATCTGAAAATCAATGAACTAAATGTTGTGACAAAAAGAGGACCTACAGACAGTGAAATAGCTGATATGTTATTTGCATTTGTCGTTGCAAAGCATGTTCAATCCAATGCTATTGTCTATGTAAAAGATGGTACAACCGTAGGTATTGGTGCCGGACAAATGAGTCGGTTGGACTCGGCACGTATAGCAACCCTAAAGGCAAAAGAAGCCGCAAAAATTGCGGGTTGGAATAAAGTAAAGACTATCGGCTCAGTCGTAGCCTCCGATGCATTTTTCCCCTTCTCTGATGCTTTATTATTGATGGTTGAGGCGGGGATAACAGCTGTTATCCAACCTGGTGGTTCTGTACGCGATGATGAGATTATTGAAGCGGCAGATTCTGCTGGTCTTGCTATGGTCTTTACTGGTATACGCCATTTCAGACATTGATGATATCAATAAAGATGAAGATCTTAATTTGATGAAATTGATGAGAGATGATTTATTGACTTCTAATCTATCGAGGACAGTATGGAAGAAATGAGTATATGATTTCTAATCACTTAAGGATTCATGAACGATATAAAGACCTAGGATCAATATAGAGTATTGAACTCTTAAACTACTAAGGAGTACTTGACGTTTTAACCATTTTGCTGTGTTTTGTTTGGTAGATTGACTAAATCCGATACTAACAAGAAATAAGAAAACCATATATCGTGAATACAGCATCGACACAAGAACTTAATCGTGCGTTTATAGCAGACCGTGCCAGCTCTATCCGACGAGCACTGAATGGAAGAAGTATCGTTCTTGTTGGCATTATGGGTGTCGGTAAGTCCACTATCGGTAAACGCCTTTCTCAGTATTTAGAAATTCCTTTTTTTGATGCTGATAAAGAGATCGAGAGAGCAGCTGGGATGTCAATTCAGGATGTTTTTGATCACTTTGGTGAAGAAGCCTTCCAATCCGGGGAAAAGAAAGTGATCAAACGCCTTTTGGATGAAGGACAAAAGGTCCTAGCAACAGGTGGTAGTGCCTTTGTGAATGAAAATATCCGAAGAGATGTTGAAGAAAGTGGTGTTTCTGTTTGGTTAAATGCTAATCTTGAAATTGTGATGAAACGTGTCCAACGTCGCTCTGACAGGCCTTTTCTCAAAAATCAGGATCCAGAATCAACTATGAGAATACTCTTAGAGAAAAGAAACCCCCTTTACGCCCTTTCTGACATTCATATTGAATCGCGGATGGTGAGTCGTGATGTTATTGCAGTTGAAATTGTCAATTTATTGGCACAGAACTTACCTGAAATTGCTCAGAAGAGAGGCTGGACTTGATTCAATGTTTAGTGATCAGTGATTCTGGATAGGCCAAAGGATGATAAATCTGTTCCGAATCGCTGGATTGGATATGCAGAAAATAAAGCTTCCTGATTTTTAGGTAGGTTGAAATTTTTCACATGATCATTTTTAGTTGATAAAGTTCTTATCATTGCTGTTACTCGAGGATTCTGGGCCCAAGGGTAGGTATTGTGACTTCAGTAAGGAAGATATATGATTTTCTACACACTCTACTGATCTTCGTATTTAGTAAGAGAAGGGGGTTCCTTCGATCCCCTTTCCTGTCTTGATCGAAGGCTATTTAATAGTGTGACCAATTTTTCTATGTTTTTAGAACAATGATTCTGTCTATGATTCTAACATTGCTAGCTATTCTTTTTTTGATTGGACTATCTGCCTTTTTTTCAGGTTCTGAAACAGCGTTAACTGCCGTATCAAAAGCACGTATCCATGCTTTGCAAAAGAATGGTGATCGTAGAGCAGGCCTTGTATCTTATCTTATTGGTATTCAAGAGCATTTGATCGGTGCTTTATTGGTATCAAATAACTTGGTTAATATTCTTGCCTCTGCACTGGCAACAAGCTTATTCATTAATTTATTTGGTGAGTTCGGTGTTTTTTTGGCTACAGTTGCTATGACGATTATTGTTGTTATTTTTGCTGAAATTTTACCTAAAAGCTTAGCAATATCAAATCCTGACCGATTTGCTTTGTCTGTTGTGCCTATTGTTCATCTTATTGTTCGCTTCTTTGGTCCGATTACTCAGATAGCTAGCTTTATTGTCCGTCGAATTCTGAGTCTTTTTGGCATTGATATTGATCAGTTAGTCTCACCGCTTTCTGGAAATGAAGAATTACGGGGAACTGTCGATGTTCTCAACCGTGATGGTGCCGTTGCAAAAGATGATCGAGATCGAGTTGGTGGAGTGCTTGACCTCAATGATCTTGAAATTTCTGATATTATGGTTCACCGTACAACAATGGTAAGTCTTAATATTGACGATTCATCGGAAGATCTTGTGAATCGAATTCTTGATAGTCCTCATACACGACTCCCAGTTTGGCAGGAAGAGAATGAAAATATAATTGGTATCATTCATGCCAAGGATATGCTGAGAGCATTGGCTGCAAGCCAATATAATGTAAAAAAATTTGATATTCGTAATATCATGGCAAAACCTTGGTTTGTTCCGGAAACAACGTCCCTCAAGAAACAGTTGAATGCTTTTCTACGACGAAAAGCTCATATTGCTCTTGTTGTGGATGAGTATGGAGAAGTCGAAGGCCTGATAACTCTTGAAGATATTCTTGAGGAAATTGTTGGAGATATTTCTGATGAACATGATGAAGATATTGCTGGTCTTCAGGTGCAAATGGATGGATCAGTGATTGTTGATGGTAGCTTACCAATCCGTGATCTGAACAGAGCACTAGATTGGAAGCTACCAGATGAGGAAGCGACAACGATTGCTGGTCTTGTAATTCATGAATCTCAGATTATTCCAGCAGAAAAACAAACTTTTACTTTTTATGGTAAAAGGTTTGTTGTGATGGAGCGTGAAAAAAATCGTATCGTACAACTTCGGATCCGCAATTTGTCTGGATCTTATCCAGTTATGACAGAGGGAGCCGATTAATGAGAAGTTGATATCATTTCAAGTCTTGGTCTTAAGATCGATTCTTAATGCATGTAGACCAGAAGAAAATTCTTCGGCCATCAATTCATTGACTATGCAGTGTATACTTATGAGACTCATATTATTGAATTCTTTAGATGCCATACGAATTCTGATGTGACTTTCTCCTTTACCATTAAATTCTGGTTTGTGACCAGAATGAAGAGAGCTTTCATTAATCACCTCGAGAGAATCCAAAGAAAAAGCGCTCGTGAGTTTTTTTTCTATTTTTATGACTATCGGTCCCTTAACATGAGGATGCTTCATAAGATTTTCTCTAATCAATAAGATATTGTATGTTATTTTTTTATTTTCTCTAGAAAATATTGCTATGAGTGACTTTAAAATGGTACGTTAAATTCATAACTCTATGTTATCATCATCATTCTTAATAATCAAAATTCAATGACTTCTAATTCAGATATTTTTGATAAAATTCGTATTTATCCCCGCCGCTCTAAGAAAAAGAAAGAAAAAGATGCGATGAAGGTATGTGCTTGGAATGGATGTGATAAACCAGGTACTCACAAGGCACCAATGGGTCGTAGTTATGAAGGTCAGTATCTCAATATGTGTATTGACCATGTCCGACTTTATAACAAAAATTTTAACTATTTTTTAGGGTTGAATGACGAGGAAATTGCCAACTGTCAAAAGGAAAATATGACTGATTACCTTCCCACCTGGAAAATAGGAACTGGGATAAATGGGAAGAGGGGAGAATCGATCATTGATAGTGATTCATCAAAATTGAGGCCGACACCTAGCTGGCATGCAACGGTGCGGATTCGGTACTCTTCTGACGGTAAACGTATTTCTTCAGGAAAGGATTCACGAAAGTTGAAACGGCTTGAGGAAAAAGCCTTACGAGATTTGGAGTTACCAACAACAGTGAATAGTGATCACATTACCAAAAAATATAAAGCACTGGTGAAACAACATCATCCTGATACCAATGGTGGAGATCGTTCCTCAGAAGATCGGTTAAGGCAGATTATTCGTGCATACAAACAGCTTAAACAGTCGGGATTATGTTGAAGAGAAGAGTTGCTAACCGATAAGATATAATAGAACTAGAACGGGATGCCTAACCAGTGCCAATGCCAGGCCCTTAATTGAAGAGCTTCTTCTGTGAGTGATATATCAAATTTACCAGACCAAGAGGTCTCAGTTCGAGAATTTTTCGGTATCGATTCTGATTTGCGAGTTCCAGCCTATTCTAAACCCAAGGATCACGTGCCGCCATTCGATCCTTCCTATTTGTTTGACAAGAAGACTACTCTAGCGATTCTTTCTGGTTATGCATATAATCGTCGTGTTATGGTAACCGGATACCATGGCACTGGTAAATCAACTCACATTGAACAAGTGGGTGCTCGACTCAACTGGCCCACTGTTCGTATTAATCTCGATGGTCATATTTCAAGAATAGATTTGATCGGTAAGGATACAATTGTTTTGGAAGATGGGCAGCAAGTTACAAAATTTCAGGATGGGATTTTACCTTGGGCTTTACAAAATAATGTGGCGTTAGTTTTTGATGAATACGATGCTGGACGCCCGGATATTATGTTTCTGATCCAGCGTGTGTTGGAAGTTTCTAGTCAGCTAACCCTTCTTGATCAAAACCGGATTATTCATCCACACCCAGCTTTTCGTCTCTTTGCTACAGCAAATACAGTGGGTCTAGGAAATACATCTGGTCTTTATCATGGTACCCAGCAGATCAACCAAGGTCAGATGGACCGATGGTCAGTTGTTACTACGCTGAACTATCTACCACATGATCATGAGGTTAGCATTATTCAAGCCAAAATCCCGGTTTGGAAAAATGATCAGGGGCTGAATATTGTTAATAAAATGGTACGGGTTGCTGATATGACCCGAAGAGCTTTTACCAATGGGGATCTATCAACTGTGATGAGCCCAAGAACGGTTTTAACATGGGCAGAAAATATGATGATATTTGATGATATTCACTTTTCTTTCTGCTTGACATTTCTTAATAAATGTGATGAATTAGAGAAACCACTGGTTTCTGAATTTTATCAGCGCGTTTTTGGTGAAGAGTTGAGAGAGAGCGCAGTTAATACGGTTATCAGATAGTTTTACCATGTGCGTTAGAATTGATTCAGTTCAAAGAGACATTGAAATCTTCAAGAATTCACTTTGTGTCTGCGTGCGTGTTTTATCTCAAGATCCAGAAATAGAGCTAATTTTTAGTGATAATCCAAGTGATAATCCAATAAATAGAGCTCTCGATTGTGAATTCTTACCAGAGTTTTCTGAAAGACCATCGATTCAAGAGATTTTTATCATCCGCGGTGTTTCTGATTCTATAGCCTTGCGTCGTAACAATCACGATAAAGATCTTCATGCTCAACTATTGCCTACTACGACAAAAGCACGTGCTATTTTTGATGCGGTTGAGCAGACTCGTATCGAAGCAATTGGTTCACTAGCGATGATAGGTATGGCTGAGAATCTAGATGCTATGCTGGAAGATAAATATTTAAAAACCGATAAAGATCGCTTGGAAGATGCAATCTCCTTATTAGTTCGTGAGAAAGTAACTGGCCGTACACCACCTCAAAGTGCAAAAGCATTGATGACTCGCTGGCGTGATTGGATTGAAGAAATCGCTGGTGATCGTTTAGATCATTTGGTTAATCATTTATATGATCAGCGGGAATTTTCTAATAGAATCTGTGATGTGATTACCAATATTGAAATGGCTGATCAGTTGATTGAAGTTTCTCAAAACAATGAGAAAGACAAATTAGAAGATAAAGGTCAGAAAGAAGAACGTTACGAAGATCTTGAAAGAAATGATGAGAAAGAGATTCTTTCAGAAGGAGTTTCTGATAATAGACAGAAAGAATTTGAGTTCAATCAATCGTTACAGAGGATTGATCAATCTTCTTCAGAAGAATCAAAGAAACCGAATATAAGATTTTCGGATTTTCTAGATGGATCAAATTACAAAATATTTTCTAATATGCATGATGAAGAAGTTTATGCTAAAGAATTATGCGATGATGCAGAACTAGAGCGACTACGTTCTAGTCTTGATCAACAAATGTCCCCTTTTCAAGGCATTATTGCTCGTCTTGCGAATCGGTTACAACGACGTTTGATGTCACAGAAAAAACGGGTTTGGAATTTTGATTTAGAAGAAGGTTATCTTGATACTGCACGCCTTAACCGCATTGTGATTAATCTTACGGCTCCTCTCTCGTTCAAGATGGAAAGTAAAATCCTTTTTAGTGATACGATTGTGACGCTTTTGTTGGATAATTCTGGATCCATGCGAGGCCATCCGATCAGAGTTGCAGCTATCTGTGCTGATATTTTAGCGCGTACATTAGAACGCTGTTCTGTTAAAGTAGAAATTCTCGGTTTTACGACGAAAGAATGGAAAGGGGGGAAATCTCGTGAGGATTGGATGAAAACAGGAAAGGTCAAAAATCCAGGTCGCCTCAATGATCTTAGACATATTATATATAAAGAGGCAGATGAACCTTGGCGACGAGCTCGTCGTAATCTCGGTTTGATGATCCGTGATGGATTATTGAAAGAAAATATTGACGGTGAAGCTCTGGAATGGGTGTATAATCGTTTATTGATGAGATCAGAGCAGCGTAAGATCATAATGGTGATATCGGATGGTGCACCTATTGATGATTCAACCTTGTCTGTTAATTCCGTTGGTTATCTTGAGTGTCATTTACGATATCTGATTAATAAGATTGAAACGGATCCTACAGTTGAGTTATTAGCTATCGGTGTTGGTCATGATGTAACACGTTATTACAAGCGTGCAGTGACCATTTTAGATACAGAAGAGCTTGCTGGTGCGATGATTGGTCAGTTAACTGCACTTTTTGATGAAGACTACCAAAGAAAGTATGAGCGCCACTTATTCCCCTGCTAACATTGTTACGTGAAATTGTTTTTTTAGTGGGATCAAAGTGGTATATAAAAGTGTATAAGAGATAAAATAAAATCTAAACCCTACAAGAATACTTAAGAGTTATGGACCATATTTTCTATTGGTAACATCATTTTTAAAACAAGTAACTGGGAATTGGGTATGTTAAAGTGCTCCATGTACCATGTACGTACCCATCAACTATTCTGACTCTTCTGTTGAGAGAGTTTTTTTTCCTTAGCACTTTCTTTGATAACCTGACGACGTAAAAATCTGATCTTTGGAGACAAAGCAGATTCCTTTTCTTTTCTTAGAAAGGCATCCAAGCCACCACGTTTCTCAACACTTCTCAACGTAGCAGCCGCTATGCGGAGTCGAACTCGTTGGTTCAGTTGTTCACTGAAGAGAGTGACATGTATTAAATTGGGAAGAAAGCGTCGTCTTGTTTTCTTGTTAGAGTGGCTAACATGATTACCTGTCATGACAGTCTTAGCAGTTAATTCACAACAACGAGACATTTTATTCATACCTTATTGAAATTATAAAAATACGATGACTTGGAAAGAATTGATCAGATCATAATCTTCAAGAAGAAAGAAGAAATTTGTCTGATCAATTTGTGCATAAAAACAAACCATCTCACTTGAAATTGATTAGAAAGTCTTCTCTGGTTCGTCAAGAGTAATAAAGGACATCAAAATGAATTATGATAGTCATCTTTTGATAATTGGATCAAAAGAGAATCAGAAGTATTTCTTAATACTATCATTCCTTTGTATCATACATTTCTCGATTATATCTTACAATAAAATCGAGAAATGTATAGATTTTATTTTTGACGAGAACTGGAACAGACTATCGATCATCATCGATGAATAAGGTCCTAATCAAAGCATATAGTCTCAAAGAAGGGAAGTTGATTATAAGCGATTCAGATCGCTCCCTTCTTACTCGTTTCTCACTGGTTGAGTAGTGAGAAATATTCATTTTTAGTGATTGTTTTGAAGTATACTCTTATTTTATGAATAATTTCTTATATTCATTCGTCGGCTCTTTGTTGAGGATATATTGACGTGTTTGTCGATTCTAGATCATCTTTAAAGATCAGTTGGCGGTATTCTCTTTTAATTTTTATTATCGCTTTGCTACAGTTGTGTCTGACCGATCATGCAAAATCAAAAAAATACAATTGGGACTCTAAGTATGCGGCCATCGTTGTTGATGCAAGAACTGGTAAGGTCTTGCATTCGCGTAATGCAGATTCAAAACTCTACCCCGCTTCATTGGCAAAAATGATGACACTTTATCTAGTTTTTGAAGACCTAAAGAACGGTACAATAACCAAGAAAACCCGTGTTTTTATGAGTCGTAATGCAGCCAAACGCCCCCCCTCAAAACTTGGTATCAAACCTGGAGATTCTCTTTCTATTGAGCAAGCAATTTTGGCAATTGTTACTAAATCCGCAAACGATGTAGCGACTGCTGTTAGTGAAACACTAGCTGGAAGTGAAGAAAAATTTGCCAATCGGATGACGAAAAAAGCCCTTAAATTAGGAATGAAGGATACCACATTTAAAAACGCCAACGGATTAACATCTGTAGGACAAGTGACCACTGCTGCTGATATGGCCATACTTGGTATTGCTTTACAAAAGCATTTTCCACATGAATATCACTATTTCAAGACACGATCATTCATCTATAGACATCAAAGAATAACAAATCATAACAAATTATTAGGAAGTGTTCATGGTGTTGACGGAATTAAAACAGGCTATACAAACGCATCAGGTTATCATCTTGTTTCTTCTGCTTCCAATAATAACGATCGCCGAATTGTAGCGGTTGTTATGGGAGAGCGTACAAGCAGTCTTCGTAATATTCAAATGACAAGGCTGATCCGTCATTATTTACCAGACTCATCAAGAGGTCGATTAAACCAGAAAAATATCTCTAAAAATCAGAAAATAGCATCCCTGGTTTTACCTAAACCTGCACCTAAACCTAAACCTGCACCTAAACCAACTTTTAAACCTCCAATTCCAGCATTTTATACCATCCTTGCTCCTATACCAAAATCTGTTCCTATCAAAAGTTCATATAAAACGATTGTACCAAACTGGGAAAAAAATCCTCTTGCAATGTCAAGCCCAACTGGATGGAAAATACAGATAGCGGCCATAAATAATGAAGAAAAAGCAATTCAACTTCTTAAGAAGGCCAAAATTAAAAATAAAGAGCTTCTGGCATCAACCAATTTTCACACTGAAGAAATTATAAAGAACGGATCCGTTCTTTATAGGGCTCGATTTACTGGGTTTCCTTCCAAAGGATCAGCTCAACGAGCGTGTAGAGTTTTGAAAAAAAGAAAATTTGACTGTCTTACACTAAAAAACTAAAAATCCTCTTTTAGCTTTTAGGGTCATAAAAATAATCCATTCACTTGGAAGAACGCTATACTTTAAGATGCGATTCCTCCGACTTCACTGTTCAGTTTTGAATCCAGGTCTCCCTTTCCCTTAGATTCGAGATCACGGTTTACGAGTTCAATAACAGCCATTGGTGCGTTATCTCCAAAACGAAAACCGGCTTTTAAGATACGTGTATAGCCACCAGAACGATCTTTATAACGTTCTGAAAGAGTAGAAAAAATTTTTTTAACGATCTCATTATTCTGTATCTTTGATCTTGTCTGGCGACGAGAATGTAAATCTCCACGTTTTCCCAAACTAATCAATCTATCAACAACTGAGCGTAATTCCTTCGCTTTTGGTAGAGTTGTCATAATCTGCTCATGTGTCAGTAATGCAATGGACAGATTCCTAAACATAGCTTTGCGATGACTTTGTGTACGATTTAACTTACGTCCTCGTTTTCGATGTTGCATAGAAAACACACTCCCTTCTCAATAATAAGTTGGAATCGACAGAAAACTTATGATCAGGTAACAGCCATTAATAGAAGTTCAATAAAACTAATACTGGTCTTCGTATCTCTTTGCGAGATCTTCTATGTTCTCAGGTGGCCAAGTTAAAATCTCCATCCCTAGATGTAATCCCATAGCAGAGAGTACTTCTTTGATCTCGTTCAGTGATTTACGACCAAAATTAGGAGTTCTTAACATTTCACCTTCTGTTTTCTGAATCAGATCACCAATATATACAATATTATCATTCTTCAAACAGTTAGCAGAACGAACAGATAACTCTAGCTCATCAACTTTCTTTAAAAGGGCAGGATTGAATGCAAGTTCGGCGACCTGTTCTTGAATAGCCTCTTTTGGCGGTTCCTCAAAGTTTAAAAAAATTGACAATTGATCCTGTAGGATGCGAGCTGCAAATGCTACTGCATCATCAGGTGAAACAGAGCCATTTGTTTCTATAGTCAGTGTAAGCTTATCATAATCTAAAACGTGACCCTCACGCGTATTTTCTGTCTTATATGAAACCTTGCGAACAGGAGAGAAAAGGCTATCTATTGGAATTATACCAATTGGCATATCTTCATTTCGGTTCCGTTCTGCAGCTACGTAACCTTTTCCTGTATCAACAGTGAACTCCATTCGAATTTCAGAATCTTCGCCAAGTGTACAAAGTACCAGTTCAGGATTCAAAATTTCTAAATCTCCCACTGTTTTTATGTCTCCAGCTGTAACGATACCTGGCCCGGTTTGGCGAACAAAAATACGTTTTGGCCCTTCGCTTTCCATCCGTATTGCCAACTCTTTAATATTCAAAATGATATCGGTAACATCTTCTCGGACACCTGGAATAGATGAAAATTCATGCAGAACACCATCTATCCTTACACACGTTACAGCAGCACCTTGTATCGAAGATAAGAGTATACGCCGCAAAGAATTGCCTAATGTCAAAGCAAATCCACGCTCTAAAGGTTCGGCAACTAATGTACCCTTGTTTCCATTCGAATTCACAAGAAGTTTTGTAGGCTTTATCAGCTCCTGCCAGTTCTTATGGATCATTGAGAACCCCCTTCCGAATGAGTTTTTTGCTATCCAATCGTAACAACAAAGCCAAGCATCCTATGGTTGCTTGGGGCACAATCTTACGGAATCACACGCGTCGCTGTTTGCGGGCACGACAGCCATTGTGAGGCACTGACGTCACATCACGAATTGATGTAACAACGAAACCGATCGATTGTAAAGCACGGAGTGCCGATTCACGACCAGAACCAGGGCCATTGACTTCAACCTCCAGTGTCCTCATGCCATGATCACGAGCCTTTTTTCCAGCATCTTCTGCTGCAACCTGTGCCGCATAAGGGGTGGACTTGCGAGACCCTTTAAACCCTTGAGAACCAGCTGATGACCAAGAAACTGTATTTCCCTGAACATCAGTAATCGTAACCATAGTGTTGTTAAACGTGGAATTAATATGAGCAACACCAGAGGAGATATTCTTACGTTCACGTTTTCTTATATGAGCTGCGTTTTTAGACATGGATTTCAGTTCTTAAGATTTCAAGTACTAGCATCAAGTGATGTCCCTGAAAAAATATCGGGATTAATATTGAGTTTATTTCTTCTTACCAGCAATAGCTTTAGAAGGTCCCTTACGGGTTCTGGCATTCGTATGAGTCCGCTGTCCACGGACAGGCAAATTACGACGATGACGGAGACCAGAGTAACAGCCTAAATCCATTAGGCGCTTAATATTCATAGATCTTTCCCTACGCAAATCCCCTTCAACTATATAGTAGCGATCAATCAACTCACGAATCTGCAAAATTTCAGAATCTGAAAGCTCATTAACGCGACGAGATTCGAGAATACCAGCCTTTTCTATAATTTCAGAAGCACGTTTTCGACCAATTCCATGAATATACTGAAGAGAAACGATAGCCCGCTTATGAGTGGGAATGTTTATGCCAGCGATACGAGCCACGCAGACCTCCTTTAGTCTAGTCATCAAAGTATCAGGAAAACCCGATCCTCTGCTATTTAACAGTTAACCAATAAAGAAATAAGAAACAAAAAAGAGAATTTACTGAACTCTAAAGTCACTCAAATCTAAAGAAACAGACAGAAGATTAGGAAATCATGTTATCAATTTTACCCTTAAAATTATAAACAGTCAACTATTTATCAACGCCTTAACGAACCGAATACTATTGAATATGTAAAGCATTTGCGATTTCCTTCTCAACTGTATCAGGTTCACCCATACCATCAATGATTTTAAGTTTCTTTTTTGCGTAATAATATCCTATGAGTGGTGATGTCTCCTTGTAATAGATTTGTAATCGTCTACTCATTGCTTTTGCGTTGTCATCTGGACGATGTTTAAAATTCACTCCCCTGCATTTATCACACACTCCCCTGATTCTTGGCTTCTTCAAAGTTTCATGATATACTTCGCCGCAAGATGAACAAGCATAGCGACCTTCTATACGTTCAACCATCGCATTATCATCAACAGAGAGCTCAACCGCAGCATCGAGTATGATATTTTTTTTTGCTAACATCTCCTCTACAGCAGCCGCTTGGACTAATGTTCGCGGATATCCATCAAGGATAAATCCATTAACACAATCTGGCTGATCTATTCGATCAAACACAGCAGCATTGACTACATCATCAGACACTAAATCACCAGAATCCATGATGGTTTTAATATGCTGTCCGACCTCTGTGCCGGCACTAACAGCTGACCTGAGCATGTTACCTGTTGATAATTGTGGGATATTCTTCTTTAACACTAGACGCTCAGCTTGCGTTCCTTTTCCAGACCCTGGGGGGCCCAAAAGAATTAATCTCATTTCTTTCTTTTAGCTCCTTTTTTTCTTGATCGTTTAGGGCTACGCAAACTACTCTTCTTAATCAAACCTTCATATTGTTGCGCGAATAAGTGGCTTTGAATCTGAGACACAGTATCCATTGTCACATTAACAACAATTAACAATGAGGTTCCTCCCAGAAAAACTGAAATTCCTAGTCCAGTGAGAAATATCTCTGGCAATAAACATACAAAGACCAGATAAAGAGAACCTAATACAGTTATCCTTGTTAACACATAATCGATATATTTCGCAGTTCTTTCCCCAGGACGAATACCTATGATAAAACCACCATGTTTCTTAAGGTTATCGGCTGTTTCTGTCGGATTGAAGACAAGAGCCGTATAGAAAAAAGAAAAAAAGACAATCATAGAGCCATAGAAAATAAGATAACCCCACTGACCACGGCCTAAAAACGTATTCACAATGTTTATCCACCCAGAATGTCCTTCAAGGCCAGAGAATCCTGTTATTGTTGTGGGTAGAAGAAGTAAAGATGATGCAAAAATTGCTGGTATAACACCAGAAGTGTTGATCTTTAGAGGTAAATGCGATGTATCACCTTGAAACATTTTGTTGCCAACCTGACGTTTGGGATACTGAACAAGTAAGCGTCTCTGTGCCCGCTCAATAACAATGATTAAAGAAATCAATATTACAATTGAAAGCAGAACACCTAACTGAGTGAGAGTAGAGATAGCGCCGGTGCTGCCTGCGTCCATCAACTGAGCTACTGCTGTAGGAAGAGCTGCAACAATACCGGAGAAAATAATTAAAGAGATCCCGTTTCCAATCCCACGGGCAGTAATCTGATCACCTAACCACATTAGGAAGATAGTACCTCCCACCAATGTAAGAACTGTTGTTAAAATGAAAAACAAGCCTGGATTAAGAACAAGACCATCAGAGGATTGCAAACTGGCAGCAATACCATAAGCTTGCAATGAACCCAAAATAACAGTGCTATACCGTGTATATTGGTTGATTATTTTTCGGCCATGCTCACCATCTTTTTTTAATTGTTCAAGATGCGGATGAATAGATGTTACCAGTTGCATGATAATTGAAGCAGAAATATAGGGCATAATTCCAAGTGCAAAAATTGCTAAACGTTCAACTGCACCACCAGAAAACATATTGAATAAACCCAGAACCCCCTCACTTTGTTTTTGAAAAGCTGCAGCAAAGTGTTCCGTATTGATACCAGGAATAGGAATGTAGGTACCAATACGATAGACAATCAAAGCAAATAATGTAAACCAAAGACGCCTCTTTAGATCTTTCGCTTTTGAGAAGGTTGAGAAGCTCATATTGGCAGCAAGCTGCTCTGCGGCTGAAGCCATTTTGTTCTCCTGTCAAATAGCGGAGTGGCAGAAAAGATCACCAAAACTCATTCAGTATATCTTAAAAAAGTTAGATCCCTTGAATCAAGGAATGAATAGTAAAATACGGATCTAAATGCTAAAGTGAATCAAAATTCACAGACTAGAAAAAATACTACCCTTCTACAATCTTGACTGCACCGCCAGCTTTTTTGATTGAGTCTAAAGCACTTTTGGAACTACCAGAAACCTCAAGATAAAACTTAGATTGTGCTTCGCTCCCTCCCAATATACGAACACCATCACGGATACGGCGAATAATCCTAACCTTGAGAAGGGTCTGAGCCGTAATGGGCTTTGTAACATCAAGTTTACCGAACTGAACTCCTTTTTCAAGACAGGAAATGGAGACTTCGTTGTAATCTTTTTTAAAAAAAGCATTGGAGAAACCACGTTTAGGTAGCCGACGATATATAGGCATTTGACCACCTTCAAAGCCATTTATAGAAACCCCCGAACGAGATTTCTGTCCTTTAACACCACGGCCAGCAGTCTTTCCACATCCAGAACCAATGCCACGGCCCAATCGTTGAGAAGAACGAACAGAACCGTCTTTATCAGAAATTTCATTTAATTTCATAATTAGCCTACCGATCAGATCTTTTCGACAACAGATACAAGATGAGATACTTTTGCGATCATGCCCCGCACTGCGGATGTATCCTCCAGAATTCGATGGCGATTCATTTTATTCAATCCAAGACCAATAAGAGTATGGCGTTGATTCTGAGTTCGACGCAAAGGACTATGAACCTGTTTGACAGTTAATGTCTTTTTTTTAACCATTGTACTTAAAACTCCAATTATTCTTCAGAGTTCAATAGATCACGGCGACGTGCTTGAAAAATTGAATATCTAAGACCACGTCGCGTAGCAATATCCCTAGGATGGACCTGATATTTTAAAGCATCAAACGTCGCCCGAACCATGTTATATGGATTAGACGAACCCAAAGATTTGGCAACAACATCAGACATTCCAACAGTCTCAAACACGGCTCGCATAGGGCCACCTGCAATAATACCAGTTCCTGGGGGCGCAGAACGTAAAATAACTTTACCGGCACCATGGCGACCCTTAACATCATGATGCAAGGTACGACTATCATGCAATGGAACAAAAATCATGTCATGTTTTGCTGATTCTGAGGCTTTCCGGATCGCCTCAGGAACTTCTCTGGCTTTACCATGTCCAAAGCCAACACGACCTTTTTGATCACCAACAACAACAAGAGCAGCAAAACCGAATCGACGGCCCCCTTTGACGACTTTGGCTACGCGATTGATATGAACTAGCTTATCAAAAAACTCACTTTCATGCTCCCCATCACGTCGTCTGTTCCGACGCTCAGTTTTTTGTGTCATATCTTATTCCTTATTGTTTTTTCGTCGTACACATTGCTTCCAGCAAGACTGAAATTAAAACTTTAAACCAGCTTCACGTGCAGAATCCGCAAGTGCTTTTACACGACCATGAAACAGGAAAGAACCTCGATCAAAAATTACCTTATTTACCCCTGCTTTGCAGGCGCGCTCAGCTATTAGTTTCCCAACACTTTGAGCTGCTTTTATATCTCCACCTTTTCCAAGAGTATCCTTTTCAAGGGTTGAAGCTGCAGCTAAAGTGATCCCTTTTATATCATCAATCACTTGAGCATAGATATTCATATTTGAACGATGCACACTAAGACGTGGACGTCCTTTGATATTTTTTTTCAACTTGCGGCGAACACGGGCTGCACGACGCTGCTTTCTGGAAAGACAATTTTCCATGGCAACCTACTTTTTCTTACCTTCCTTACGAAAGAGAATTTCATTTACATATTTTATCCCCTTACCTTTATAAGGTTCAGGTACCCTATACTCACGAATTTCTGCTGCCACTTGTCCAACAACTTGCTTATCGTGACCCAAGACCACGATTTCAGTAGGTTTAGGGCATCTAAGAGTAATACCTTGAGGTGGTTTATATATCACTTCATGACTGAAACCAATGGATAATTTTAGGTTTTTTCCATGAATAGCGCACCGATAACCAACACCACTAATCTCAAGATTTTTTTCATAACCGTCTTTAACGCCTATAAAAATATTCAATATCATCGTGCGTGATAGACCCCAAAAAGATCGTGCTCTTTTAGAGTTATTTACTGGATTAACATGGACATACCGATCATGCAACTTCAGAAAGACTTGATCCTTAACTGAAAATGAGAGCTCGCCCAGAGGACCTTTAGCAGTTATCCTCTGACCGTCTACGTCTAAGGAAGCCGTAACGCCCTCTGGAATAGGAATCGGTTTTTTACCAATACGTGACATAGTGCTTCTACCTGTTTAAAATTGTGACCATCAGAAGATGCGACACAGAATTTCTCCACCAATATTTTTTTTACGAGCATCATGATCAGCCATTACACCCTTTGGAGTTGACAGGATAGAAATCCCTAGTCTATTTGCTACGCAGGGTAGCTTTTTTACCGAAGAATAGACTCGACGACCAGGCTTAGATACACGTGAAATGGTGCGAATGACAGGGGATCCTTGGTAATATTTCAATTCAATTCTAAACTCTGATTTACCATTTTCGCAGTCTGTACGTGAATAACCACGAATATAGCCTTCAGAATGCAATACATTTAGAACCTTTTCACGCAAAGATGAAGCCGGCACTGATACAGAACTTCTACCTCGCATTAGTCCATTCCGTATACGCGTAAGCATATCACCTAGAGGATCATTCATTGACATACTAACATTCCTTCTTAATTACCAACTCGATTTTACTAAGCCTGGAATGAGTCCCTGAGCACCCATTTGGCGTAAATAAATACGGGAAAGGTTAAGCTTTCTGTAATGACCACGCGGACGACCGGATATAGCACAACGATTACGAATTCGTACTTTTGCTCCGTTTCGAGGGAGATTCGCTAATTGGAGCTGTGCCTTAAAACGCTCCTCCATCGATAATTTCCGATCCATCGTGATCGCCCTGAGCTCTGCCCGCTTTTTGTCATACTTTTTTACAAGCTTACGGCGTTTCTCGTTATTCTCTATTGCGCTGACTTTTGCCATTCTTTGATCCTTTAGTCAGATATTAACTTCTGTCTTGAAAAGGGAAAATTAAAATTACGTAGTAATTCACGTGCCTCAATATCAGAATTAGTTGTTGTACAGACAATAATATCCATGCCCCAGATTTGATCCACTTTATCATAGTTGATCTCTGGAAACACAATATGTTCCTTGAGACCCATAGCGAAATTACCGGATCCATCAAAGCTATTTGGATTGAGGCCACGAAAGTCACGGACGCGAGGGAGAGCAATTGTGATCAGACGATCCATAAATTCATACATCTTATTACCTCGAAGGGTTACTTTTGCCCCCAAAGGCATGTTATAACGGACTTTAAAACCAGCAATAGATTTTTTAGCGCGAGTTATAACGGCCTTTTGACCGGCAATGAGTGTCAAATCATCAGCAACAATTTGAGCTTTTTTAGAATCAGCTGTCGATTCCCCTACCCCCATATTAACAACAATCTTATCAATCTTAGGAATTCGCATTTCATTTTCAAAATGAAAGTGTTCCTTCATCAATCTGCGGATCGAATTGAGATAAAATACCTTAAACCGAGGTTGATTAGCGATATTAATCATTGATCAAATCTCCAGAACGCTTAGCAAACCGTATTTTTTTACCATCACTATTAATTTTAATGCCTACACGTGTTGGCTTTCTATTTTTCGGATCCATCAAAGCAACGTTGGACACGTGTATTGAGGTTTCCTTAGAGATAATACCACCTGCGCTCGTCTGTGATTGTTTGGTATGGCGTTTGACGACATTTATACCTTCAACCAAAATACGGTTAGTCTTTTTGACCATTTGAAGAATAGTCCCAACACGGCCTTTATCCTTACCAGTCAAAACAATAACACTATCACCCTTTTTCAATTTATTCATTGCGTCGCTCCTACAGCACTTCTGGAGCAAGTGAAATAATCTTCATGTGGCGTTTTGCTCGCAATTCCCGAGGGACGGGGCCAAAAATACGTGTCCCCGTTGGTTCTCCCTTGTTATCAACTAATACGGCTGCATTCTTATCAAAACGGATCAAGCTTCCATCTGAACGTTTTATGCCTTTTGCAGTCCGAACGACGATAGCTTTCGTGACCTGCCCTTTTTGGACACGGCCGCGAGGAATAGCTTCTTTGATAGAAACAACGATCGTATCCCCTATATGAGCATATTTACGCTTTGATCCCCCCAGAACCTTAATACACATAACCCGGCGAGCACCGGAGTTATCCGCAACATCCAGGTTAGTTTGCATCTGAATCATGGCTATTTTCTCTTAACCCTTTTTTTCTCAGTACCTAGCTGAGATTTTCGAACATTAAAAGCAATCAATTATTAAATATTCAAACCCAAAATCAGTTCAGGTATCGATAACAATCCAATGCTTCTGTTTGGAAATTGGCCGACTTTCTTGAATCGAAACCATATCTCCTACTCCTTTTGAGTTTGTGTCATCATGCGCCTTATATTTTTTTGAACGGCGGACTGTTTTTTTTAAGAGTGGATGTGCAAAACGACGCTCAACCTTTACCACAATAGTTTTATCATTCTTATCAGAAACAACGAGTCCTTGTAGAATACGTTTTGGCATATCTATTTTCCTTACACATCTGCTAACAACGAGTCTGTCTCCTTTACACTGATAATTGTGTAAAGACGAGCGATATCACGTCGTATTTTACGCATCTGAACTGTATTTTTCAATTGACCCGATGCTCTCTGAAATCGCAGATTAAACTGCTCCTTCTTTAATTTAACGAGTTCCTCTTTCATTTTCTCTCTTGTCATCTCTCTGATGTAGTGGGATTTCATCCCTTCGTCCTTTCATTGCTTTGGTTCTCAAAATCAGAAACACATTAATCCTGAATCCGCTCAACGAAACGGGTCCGAATAGATAGTTTCATTGCTCCTAACCGTAAAGCTTCACGGGCCATCACCTGGTTTACACCATCAATTTCAAATATTATACGTCCTGGTGCTACACGAGCGGCCCAATACTCGGGAGCCCCTTTCCCTTTACCCATACGAATTTCGGTTGGCTTGGATGAAATAGGAAGATCTGGAAAAATACGAATCCAAACACGACCGGAACGTTTCATATAACGAGTAATGGCTCGACGTGCTGCTTCGATTTGACGAGCATTGATACGGTCTGGTTCTAAAGCTTTGATACCATAGGAACCAAAATTTAACTGATTTCCAGCTTTGGATTGGCCTTTTATCCGACCTTTATGAGCTTTGCGAAAGTTCTGTCGTTTGGGTTGTAACATTGCTGTTTTTCCGACTCTTTAAGACCGCCCACTTTGACGGCGATGACTGCTAGCAACAGATTCCTGACTTTCAAACAAACGTCTTTCTGATGCCATAGGATCATGCTCTAGAATTTCAGTTTTAAATATCCAAACCTTTACACCGCAGATGCCATAAGCAGTTTCAGCTTCAGCAACACCGTAATCAATATCCGCACGTAACGTGTGTAAGGGTACACGACCCTCTCGATACCATTCCATGCGTGCAATTTCAGACCCCCCTAAACGACCACCACAATTAATCCGGATACCACCAGCTCCTAAGCGCATGGCAGACTGAACGGCCCTTTTCATCGCACGACGAAAGGCGACACGGCGCTCCAACTGTTGAGCAATAGATTGTGCTACTATAGTTGAATCAATTTCAGGTTTACGAATTTCTAGAATATTTAAATGAACTTCAGAATCCGTCATTCCCTGAATTTTTCGTTTTAACCGTTCAATATCTGCCCCCTTTTTACCAATGACTAGACCAGGACGAGCGGAGTGTATAAAAATACGGCACTTTTTGTGTGGACGCTCGATAACAACCTTCGCAATTGAAGCTGCCTTTAATTCTTTTGATAAGTATTCGCGGATAGAAATATCTTCATGCAATAATTGACTGTAATCATCCTTTGTAGCAAACCAGCGTGAATCCCATGTACGGTTGACACCGAGACGCATACCAATTGGGTTAATTTTCTGACCCATTATGCTGCCTCCTCATCAACTTCACGGACAACAATTGTCAGGTGTGAAAATGGTTTTTGTATACGGTTTGCTTTTCCACGACCACGGGCCATAAAGCGTTTCATAACAACAGAATTTCCTACATGAGCCTCTACAACCACGAGATTGTCAATATCAAGATCATGATTATTTTCCGCATTCGCAATCGCTGACTTCAAACATTTATGAACAGTATCAGAAATACGTTTTTGAGAAAACTCAAGATCAGTCAAAGCACGGGCAACTTTTTTCCTACGAATCATCTGAGCTACAAGATTGAGTTTTCGAGGTGAAACACGAATCATCCTATGAACAGCTTTCGCTTCATTATCCGCGAGTTTTCTTTCAAGCTTGAGCTTGGTCATGAGCTACTTCCTCTTTGCCTTCTTATCAACACCATGACCATAATAGGTACGAGTTGGTGAATATTCACCTAATTTTTGTCCAACCATGTCCTCAGAGATATTTACTGAAATATGCTTTTGGCCGTTATAAACGCCAAAAGTAAGACCAACAAACTGCGGCATAATTGTTGAACGGCGACTCCAGGTTTTAATAACCTCATTTCTACCTCCTGCTCGTACTTTCTCAGCTTTTTTGAGAAGATAACCATCGACAAAAGGGGCTTTCCAGACTGAACGTGCCAAAGTTGAATCCCTTACTTTTTGCGCTGATGACGTGAGCGCATAATGAATTTACAGGTTATTTTATTAGACCGTGTACGTTTCCCTTTAGTTGGCTTACCCCAAGGCGTAACAGGATGGCGGCCACCAGATGTCCGCCCTTCACCACCACCATGAGGATGATCTATCGGATTCATAGCAACACCACGAACTTTTGAACGCCTACCATACCAACGATTACGACCAGCTTTTCCCATATTAATATTGGAATTATCCGGATTGGATACTGCACCAATTGTTGCCATACATGCACTGTGAATGAACCGCTGTTCACCAGAATTGAGACGTAAAATAGCATAAACCCCATCACGACCAACCAACTGAGCATAAGTGCCAGCTGAACGAGCTATTTGACCGCCCTTACCCTGTTTCATTTCTACATTATGGATAATGGTACCAATAGGAATAGATGAAAGAGGCATTGCATTCCCCGGCTTAATATCAGCAGATGAGGAGACGATAATTTTATCTCCAATATCTAGATGTTGTGGAGCTAAAATATAGGCAAGCTCACTATCATTATATCTAATGAGAGCAATGAAAGCTGTTCGATTGGGATCATACTCTAGTCGTTCCACTGTCCCTTGAATATCTTTTTTTAGGCGCTTAAAGTCTATTTTGCGATAGCTCCGCTTATGACCACCACCTATACCTGGTGATGTCATCCGTCCTATATTGTTACGACCCCCAGATTTTTTAAGACCTTTAGTCAGCCCTTTAACGGGTCCCTTCCTCCAAAGACTAGCACGATCTGTAATGACCAGTTGACGAGTACCTGGAGTAATAGGATTAAATTTCTTAAGTATCATAATCCTACAAACCTGTTTCTACATCAATAGACTGGCCTTTGGCCAGGGTTATGAACGCTTTTTTTACATTACTTTGTTTACCTAAATGATTCCGAAAACGTTTAGTTTTACCTTTTCGCAATAGAGTATTTACAGCAACAACTTTAACCTCAAAAAGGTCTTCAACGGCTTTTTTAATCTCACATTTTGATGCACTAAGGAGAACATTAAATACCACCTGATTGTTTTCCGAAGCTAAAGTTGTTTTTTCAGTAATAGCTGGAGAAACGATGATATTATAATTGCAAATTTTATTCATTTAAAACGCTCCTCCAAGACTTCTATGGCTGCCTTAGAAAGAACAAGAGTGCGACGACGAAGGAGATCGTATACATTGATACCCTGTATAGGCAGGACATCAATATTGGGAATGTTACGCACAGCAAGTTTAAAATTATGATCGAGTTGAGAATGACCTATCATTAAAGCATTCATAATACCAAGTCTACCAAACTGATTCCACAATAAAGATGTCTTAGGACTTTCTGCGGTGAAATGATCTATAATCACTAGCGTCTCTTCTTTTACTTTCCCTGACAAAGCATGGCGTAAAGCAAGAGATCGAAACTTCTTTGTGAGACTATGTGCATGATCCCGTGAATTAGGACCATGCGCCTTACCACCACCACGGAACTGAGGAGCAGATCGAGCATGATGACGCGCCTTACCTGTCCCTTTTTGGCGATACAAACGAGACCCTGTACACTTGATATCAGAACGACCTTTGCTCTGATGTGTTCCCTGACGCTTCTTAGCTCTCTGATAGCGGATCATACGTTGGATAATATCTAAACGTGGTTCTAACCCGAAAATGGAATCTGATATAGACATTTGACCTGACTTCTTGCCATCTAGACTTTTGACATCAATATCCACCATTATCTCCTCTGCTATCAGTTTCACAAAGTCGTTCATCTGATAAAATGGCAGCTGGTATTGGAATACCCTCTGGAGGCTTCTGTTTTATAGCATCGCGAACGAGAACCCAGGATCCTTTTGAACCAGGAACGGCACCCTTAATCATCAATAAACCGCGTTCTACATCGGTTTTGATTATTTCTAAGTTTTGGATAGTAACACGAACTGAACCCATGTGACCGGCCATTTTTTTCCCTTTAAATACTTTTCCTGGATCTTGACATTGTCCGGTGGAACCATGCGAACGGTGTGAAAGAGAGACACCATGAGATGCTCTCAAGCCACCGAAATTGTGACGTTTTATGACTCCAGAAAACCCTTTACCAATAGACCTACCCGTCACATCAACTTTCTGACCAGATAAAAAATGTTCAGCTGTAATCTCGGCACCAACATCAAGCATATTCTCTTCTGAAATACGAAACTCTGCAAGCTTGCGCTTCGGCTCAACCTTTGCAACAGCATAGTGTCCGCGCAAGGGCTTAGTGACATTCTTTACTTTAGCTTTACCTGCGCCCAACTGGACTGCTGAATAACCGTTCTTCTTTTTTGTTCGTTGAGAGACAACTTGAACATTTTCCATCTGAAGAACAGTAACAGGCACATTGACTCCCTCACCAATGTAAACCCTAGTCATTCCAATTTTTAGTGCAATAACGCCTGAGCGCATTGTTTAGCTCCTTACCCCAAAATTCCACTCTGTCTAAAGCTTGATTTCCACATCAACACCAGCTGCCAAGTCAAGTTTCATCAATGCATCAACTGTCTGAGGCGTTGGATCCACTATATCAAGAAGACGCTTATGCGTACGCATCTCAAACTGCTCCCGACTTTTCTTATCGATATGGGGCGAACGATTGACTGTATAGCGCTCAATGCGTGTCGGTAATGGTATAGGACCATGGACTCTAGCACCGGTCCGCTTAGCCGTTGAGACAATTTCTTTTGCCGAAACATCAAGAATGCGGTGATCAAATGCCTTTAGGCGAATACGTATATTCTGACCGTTCATTTCGAATATTCCTCAAAGTTTTAGACCCTTAAAAGGACTAATCAGTTATTAAGATAAGTACAAAACTTTTTATCTTAATATAATTACTCGATTATTTCGGTCACAATACCGGCACCAACTGTTCTACCACCTTCTCTTATCGCAAACCGCAGTCGATTTTCCATGGCGATAGGAACAATCAGATCAACTATCATTTCAATGTTATCACCTGGCATCACCATCTCTATACTCTCTGGGAGCGAACAAATACCTGTTACATCGGTTGTACGAAAATAAAACTGCGGACGATAATTAGTAAAAAATGGTGTATGGCGTCCCCCTTCATCCTTCGTCAAAATATAGGCCTCGGCACGAAATTTTGTATGGGGGGTCACTGAACCTGGTTTACATAAAATCTGACCACGTTCAACATCCTCACGATCAATACCACGGATCAAAGCACCTATATTATCACCGGCTTCCCCACGGTCTAAAAGCTTACGGAACATTTCAACACCCGTACAAGTTGTCTTTTGTGTATTCTTAATACCAACGATTTCAACCTCATTACCAACATTTATAACACCTCGCTCAACACGACCGGTCACAACAGTCCCACGACCAGAAATAGAAAAAACATCCTCAATTGGCATCAAAAATGGTTCATCAATAGGACGTTTAGGCTGAGGGATATAGAGATCAACAGCTTGCATGAGTTCCTTGATCGCATTCTCTCCAATCTCAGAAGAGTTACCCTCCATCGCTGCCAAAGCCGAACCTTTGATGATAGGAATATCATCACCTGGAAACTCATAGGCATCCAAAAGCTCACGCATTTCCATCTCAACAAGCTCAAGAAGCTCTTCGTCATCAATTTGATCCACTTTGTTTAAGAAAACAACAAGGGCAGGAACACCAACCTGGCGTGCTAGCAAAATATGCTCACGAGTCTGAGGCATAGGACCATCAGCAGCAGAGCAAACTAGAATTGCACCATCCATCTGCGCTGCACCTGTAATCATATTCTTAACATAGTCAGCATGACCGGGGCAATCGACATGTGCATAATGACGATTCTCGGTCTCATATTCAACATGAGCCGTCGAAATAGTTATCCCGCGTGCTTTCTCTTCTGGAGCACCATCAATCTTGTCATAGGGCTGAAACTCACCAAAATACTTCGTAATGGCAGCTGTTAACGTCGTCTTACCATGGTCAACATGGCCAATTGTACCAATATTACAGTGTGGTTTCGTACGCTCAAATTTCTCTTTCACCATAATGACTTCTCCATCAGTTACCCGTTTAGAAACTCTAATATATATATTTCTCTACCACTGTACTAGCAATCGCTTGAGGTACTTGTGCGTAATGATCAAATAGCATAGTATATTGTGCTCGCCCCTGACTCATTGAGCGCAAATTATCAACGTACTTAAACATGTTTGCCAAAGGTACCATTGCATTGACAACTTGATCAATACCACGTGTTTCAGTCCCAGAAACCTGGCCACGACGCGAAGATAAGTCACCAATTACATCACCTATATAATCTTTTGGTGTTATTACCTCAACTTTCATGATTGGCTCCAGCAACCTCGCACCAGCTTTTTGAGCACCTTCACGAAAAGCCCCACGCGCCGCAATTTCAAATGCAAGAACAGAGGAATCGACATCATGATAGGCACCATCAAGTAATGTTGCTTTTACACCAAGCATCGGAAATCCAGCAATAGGGCCGTTTTTCATCACCGACAGAATACCTTTCTCAACACCAGGGATATACTCCTTAGGAATATTACCACCGACGATTTTACTGATGAATTTAAATTCATCATTCTCTGTATTGGGCTCAAAGACAATCTTAACTCTGGCAAATTGTCCAGATCCACCAGACTGTTTTTTATGAGTGTAATCAATCTCAGCTTCACGAGTAATAGTTTCACGATAAGCGACTTGAGGCGCACCGACATTCGCTTCAACACTAAATTCACGCTTCATACGGTCAACAAGAATATCAAGATGAAGCTCTCCCATTCCAGAAATAATGGTCTGACCACTTTCCTCATCGGATCTCACACAGAAAGAAGGATCCTCAGCTGCCAAACGACTGAGAGCAATCGCCATCTTTTCTTGATCACCCTGAGTCTTAGGTTCAATCGCAATAGAGATAACTGGTTCAGGAAATTCCATCCTTTCCAGAATAACAGGACTCATCGGATCACACAAGGTATCACCAGTCGTTGTTTCCTTGAGACCAACAATCGCAACGATATCACCAGCGTATGCCTCTTTAAGATCAATACGCTCATTAGAATGCATCTGTAACATACGGCCTATTCGCTCTTTTTTACCCTTAGTGGTATTCATTAGCAAACTACCCGCTTTAATCGTGCCGGAATAAATACGACAGAACGTCAATGTTCCTACAAAAGGGTCACTCATAACCTTGAACGCTAACATAGAACATGGGACGGTGTCGGAAGGTGGACGTGTCGTCTTCTCTTCTGTTTTGGCATCAATTCCTGGAATTTCAGGAACATCCAAAGGAGAGGGAAGGAAATCAGAGATTGCCTCAAGAAGAGGTTGAACACCTTTATTTTTAAAAGCAGTTCCACACATTACAGGAAAGAACTGAATACCGATTGTGCCTTTACGGATCAATTGACGCAAATGATTCTTATCAAGCTCATAACCTTCGAGATACGCTTCTATGGCAGAATCATCGGCCTCAACAGCAGTCTCAATGAGTAAGGACCGATAATTTTCAGCTTGACTTTTCAGTTCCTCGCGCACCTCCTGAACATCCCAGCCAGAACCACAATTCTCTCCTTGCCAAATGAGCTCCTTCATTTCTATCAGATCGATAACGCCCTCAAATCCCTCTTCTGCTCCAATGGGCAACTGAAGGATACAAGCTTTTGCGCCCAGACGTCTATCAATCATTTCAACTGAATGAAAAAAATCAGCACCCACCTTGTCCATTTTATTAATGAAAATCATCCGTGGAACATTATATTTATTAGCCTGACGCCAAACCGTTTCCGTCTGAGGTTCAACACCTGCATTCGCATCAAGAAGCGCAATAGCACCATCAAGTACACGCAAAGAACGCTCTACTTCGATAGTAAAATCAACATGACCAGGTGTATCAATAATGTTATAACGACGCCTCACTTTGTCACGACTTTCCCAGAAGGTTGTCGTCGCTGCAGATGTGATGGTAATACCACGCTCTTGTTCTTGCTCCATCCAATCCATGGTAGCTGCCCCTTCGTGTACTTCAGCCATCTTATGGATTTTACCGGTGTAATAGAGAATACGCTCGGTCATGGTCGTTTTCCCTGCATCAATATGCGCCATAATACCGAAATTGCGATAACTGCTTAGATCATATTCACGTGCCATAATCTTAGACCTTGGGACTCTTCTTTTACCAACGATAATGTGAAAAGGCCTTGTTCGCATCCGCCATTCTGTGTGTATCTTCACGTTTTTTTACGGCGGAACCTCGACCATTCGCAGCATCCATAATTTCACAGGAAAGACGATTAACCATAGTCGTTTCGCTACGCTTGCGGGCTGCTGAAATTAACCAGCGAATAGATAGCGCCTGACGACGCTCAGCACGAACCTCAACAGGAACTTGATAAGTAGCACCACCTACACGACGAGACCTAACCTCAATTTCTGGAGCAATATTTTGTAAAGCAGCATGAAATAAAGGTAAAGGCTCTCCTTTCATCTTTTCTTCGACGCAATCAAGAGCACCATAAACTATACGCTCAGCAACAGATTTTTTTCCATCCAGCATAATAGAATTCATGAACTTTGATAGGATCAGATCATTAAACTTAGGATCTGGATTAATTTCTCTCCTCTCAGCTCGATGACGACGTGACATCCTATAGCTCCCCCCTACTTCACTTCACTACTTCGGACGCTTAGCACCGTATTTAGAACGACGCTGCCTACGACCTTTAACACCTTGTGTATCTAATAAACCACGAATAACATGGTAGCGAACACCTGGAAGATCCTTCACACGACCACCACGAATCATGAGAACAGAGTGCTCTTGAAGATTATGACCTTCACCAGGAATATAGCCAATGACCTCAAAACCATTGGCCAGACGAATCTTAGCAACCTTACGGAGTGCCGAATTAGGTTTCTTAGGAGTTGTTGTATAAACTCGAGTACAAACACCTCGTTTTTGTGGATTCCTATCCATTGCAGGAACCTTACTACGTTTCACAGGCACCTTCCGAGGATTACGAACCAACTGGTTTATGGTTGGCATATATTATACCCTTCAATAATTTCAGACTAACGATAAACAGCTAGTCAGGTTGAATAAAACTAGTTAAAGAAAGCTCCCCAAGCAATAAGGAATCATCCATGAGAGAGAACGAGATAAAAACGGACTGGGGAACCAGAGAAAAGAACCAATCTCATCTTATCATTACTGTCAGGTCTTACAAGTCTTAAAATCCTGTTTGAATAAAACCTTGCTCCGACATTTGACACTAGGCAAGTGGACAGTCTTAGCTCACATTGGATAACGATAGATCAAAATCTATCCAGATATTACCATTCCGTCAACCCCCTTAGGCTTTAAAAGCTTGTTATCTGATAAATAATATTTAATTTGATATTATCTCAATATCGATGATCTCATTTTGGGAATACATATGGAATAAATCTTCCGAAAGGAAATCGTTAAGACATGCTAAGCTAAGATAGCAAAACGGCCCCAGATCTGGATCTGGAGCCGAATGCAACAAATTAAACTGCGATAATCAGTTTTGATAGCGTTATAATAGCGTGGCTAAAATAGACTCAGGCGCTTCAAATTCCTTGTTTAAGGCCTCTGCTACCGCTTGATTTGTAATATGCCCACAGTATACATTAAGGCCTGTTCTGAGATTCGGGTTATCAAGCAATGCCTCAATACCTTTATCAGCTAGAGCCAATCCAAACAGAAGTGTCGCATTATTTAGTGCGGTGCTAGAAGTTAAAGGAACAGCACCTGGCATATTAGCAACACAATAATGTACAATACCATCTACTTCATATGTTGGATGATCGTGAGTTGTTGCATGAGATGTTTCAAAACAGCCTCCTTGATCAATTGCTACGTCGCATACAACAGCACCAGGTTTCATGTTGCTTAGCATGGCTTTCGTTACTAGCTTGGGAGCTGTAGCGCCTGGAATCAACACTGCACCTATAACGAGATCTGATGATCTTGTCTCTTCCTCCACAACCTCCAAGGTTGAATAGCGCGTGATAACCGAACTACCAAAAAGATTGTCCAGCTGACGTAACCGGGGGATCGACCGATCAATAATAGTCACTTGTGCACCAAGACCTACTGCCATCTTGGCAGCATGTGTCCCAACTACTCCCCCGCCAATGATAGAAACCTTTGCGGGTACGACACCAGGTACACCTCCTAGCAAGATCCCTCTCCCCCCATTAGACTTTTGTAAAGTTATGGCACCAGCCTGAATGGACAAACGTCCAGCAACTTCTGACATAGGAGCCAACAATGGCAATCCCCCGTCCGAATCAGTTACTGTTTCATAGGCAATCGCTGTACATCCTGACTCCTGAAGACCCTTGGTTTGCTCCGGATCAGGAGCTAAGTGAAGGTACGTATAAAGAATCTGCCCTTCTCTTAACTGACCCCATTCGGTTGGCTGGGGTTCCTTGACTTTAACAATCATATCAGCAGATGCGAAAATTTCCTCAGCAGTATCGATAATGAAAGCTCCTGCCTTTCTATAAGACTCGTCAATAACACCAATCCCAAAGCCAGAACCCGTTTCCACAAAAACTGAATGACCACGTGATATATATTCACGAACAGATGCTGGTGTTAGGCCTACACGATATTCATGATTTTTAATTTCTTTTGGAACGCCAATACGCATTTATCACTCCAATCCACAGGATTTAATCTTTACGCTCTTATAATAGGTTTTCATCTAATTATCCTTGCAAATATAATTAATATTAGAATAAATCTTTCTTATTGTACTAATATAGAGTCAATTAGTGGAGAATAATTGCAATGAAGGCGCTAGATACAATTGATCAATCCATTTTAAGTGAGTTGCAGTCTGATGCACGCCTTCCAAATGTAACACTAGCTAACAGAGTCGGTTTATCACCGTCTGCCTGCTCACGTCGTGTAGATGCTTTAGAAAAAAGTGGAATTATCAAGGGATACCATGCTCGGCTTTCTTTACAGGGATTAGGACATCCTATTGTGGTTATTGTTTGTATTACACTCGAAGGCCAATCCGTTACTCATCTCAGCGCATTTGAAGCTGCTGTTAAAGAATGTCCCAATGTTCTTGTATGCTACCTGATGTCGGGTACAAGCGATTATCTGTTACGTGTAGCAGCCAAAGACCTAGAAGATTATGAACGTATTCACAAAGAATGGCTATCGTCAATGCCTGGTGTTGCACGTATGACTTCATCCTTTGCTCTACGCGAAGTCCTTAATAATCAGAGCATTAATATTAAGGCTTATACCAAAAAAATGTCTTTGAATCAGAATTACACAAAGGTCTAAATAAATATTATTCAGGGTTTTAGGAGTGTCAGGAACGAGTCAATTTAGGGGAGGGTATAGGGATCACTCAATCTATATAACTTTTAGCGATGTGTTAATTGGGTCCCTAAGCCTAAGAAATCGAAAATCAAAACGAAAGAGACGTTTCATAGACTTCTGAGGATAGTTGACTCTATTCATTCGTTTCTTCGAGTCAATTCGATCTCAAGACAACAGGTTTTACCTTTTTTATAAGATGACTCGTTTACAATTCACCCTCACAAAAGCCAAGCGAGTTTCTGGCTGTGGCTGGGGTGGCAGGATTCGAACCTGCGAATGGCGACACCAAAAGCCGCTGCCTTACCGCTTGGCTACACCCCAAAAAATGAGATAATCTTTAGAAGTGTAAAGACGTATAATAAATGTCTTGCTTGGCTGCAACAGTTCCATCAGATAATAAGTGATGTTTTTACATTCCTTTTTGGACCATGAACAAATTACAATATTCAATTGTTGAAAAAATCGAATCAATGAAAAAAAATAAGGCCTTTTTAAAAACAAAAGACATCAGACTAAATCTGTTGCCTTTAAAATTTAACTTGGATTAGAGGCCATTGAAACTTATTGTTATGGTAGGCTTTATTGATATGATATCTTTCTTATGAAATCATGTAGTGATTCGTTAATTCTTAGCTTAAATGTTATAGTTTCCTTGCTCTCATCAAGCATTACTATCAAAGTTACACACCACCTTAATCTTAATTTTAAGAAAAAGTATCATCGATGAGAATCATCATAACTAATATGTTAATATTTGTAGTGTTAATGAGTATATTAACTACTTCCTCCTTTGCGGATAACAATGTCATAGGATGGGCCAAAATCTGTACTAAAGTTAATAGAAATGATATTTGCAATGTTCAATATAATATTTTGACGAATACAGGACACTTGATAACCGGCGTTAATCTGTTACAGTCAACGGGGAGGTTAAACCGTCGTATTTTTCAAATTGCAGTTCCTTCAGGTCGTTATGTTCCTGAGGGGATTAAGATGAAAATTGATAATGGGAAAGAAAGTACATTACCTTACTCAATATGCTTATCTGAGCGTTGTGTTGCTGAAGTTACATTAACAGATAGTATAATTGAGGAGCTTAAAACCGGTAACGTTCTTGTTTTGACATCAACAAACTTTCGCACCGAGAAAAATCCAGTCAACATTTCTCTCAAAGGATTTACGGATTCTTTCGAAGGACCGCCGCTCAAACGCCATGAGTTTGAAGAGCGCAATCAAAAACTTGAAAGAGAGCTCAGAAAGAAAGCAGAAAAAACTTTGCTAAAACTTGAGGAAGTACAAGAAAAAGCTAAGTCCGGAGGATAATCACAAGATTGAAGTTTCTCATTTCCTCTTCAATGCATGAGATCGCCACGCATAATATATTTTCCATCTTTATTTAACTGAAATAGTTCAGAGATTTGGTGGTGACGTAAGGGGCTACCGTGTTCATCTGAAATTAAATTTTCTTCTGACACATAGGCAATGTATTCACTTTCCTCATTTTCAGCTAACAGATGGTAAAAGGGCTGTTCTTTTGAGGGGCGTAGCTCTTCAGGTATTGAATCATACCATTCTTCAGAATTATCAAAAACAGGATCAACATCAAAAACGATACCACGAAACGGATAGATCCGATGTCTAACGACTTGCCCTATCTCAAATCTTGCAATTTTGATCATTTGACTTACCAACATTAATGACTCGCTATTTTCAACGATCGTCAAAATAAACTATTACTCTCTTAATGGTTAAGTGTAAATCAATTATCACATTAGAGATATAAGAATTGGAGGTCATTTGTTTTTGAGCTTTTTATTTTATCTGCTCTGCATTCTCAATCTTAAGATCAATCGGTTAACTGTAAAAAGAATCAAAAATTGCTCATTCATGAGAGATCAACTTGCCAATTTCAATCGTTATTAAGCCTAATAATCCTTCAATTCGAAAGATCTGAGTAAACGAGACGGCTTTTTAATCCTTTAAAAAAAAGATGAAATATGAGACTTCGTTTTCAACGAGATGATTTTGATGATCGTTCCCTTTGAGAAGGGAGAGAGAGCCCTGTTTTCTGATCAACAACTTTCATTGAAAGACGAAATTTTCCACGATCATCGAAGCCGATAAGCTTGACCCAAACATTGTCACCTTCATTGACAACATCGGTAGTTTTTCCAACGCGTTTATCAACAAGCTGAGAAATATGAACGAGCCCATCGCGGGTACCAAAAAAATTGACAAAGGCACCAAAATCGACTGTTTTAACAACAGCTCCTTGATAAATACACCCAACTTCTGGATCATCTGTAATCGACCGAATCCATGATACAGCGGCATCAATGTCTTGTGCTCTTGACGATGATACTTTTACAATACCGTCATCTTCGATATTGACTTTGGCGCCGGTTTTCTCTACAATTTCTCGTATCACTTTACCGCCCGATCCGATAACTTCACGAATCTTTTCAGTTGGTATCCTAAAGCTCTCAATACGTGGGGCAAAGTCACGAAGCTCCGGGCGACCGACACTGATAGCTTTATTCATTTCTCCAAGTATATATTCTCGGCCCTTCTGAGCTTGATCCAATGCTGCCTTCATTATTTCTTCAGTAATACCTGTTACTTTAATATCCATCTGAAGGGATGTGATACCTTTTGATGTTCCTGCAACCTTAAAATCCATATCACCTAGATGATCTTCATCTCCTAAGATATCAGACAAAATAACGAAGTCATCTCCTTCTTTGATCAATCCCATTGCTATACCTGCAACGGGAGCTTTTAGAGGAACACCTGCATCCATAAAAGCTAGAGATGCACCACAAACAGTTGCCATAGAAGATGAACCATTAGACTCCGTAATTTCAGAGACAGCCCTTAATGTATAAGGAAATTCTTCTTTTGAAGGTAGGACTCCACGGACAGCTCGCCAGGCCAGCTTACCATGACCGATTTCACGACGCGAAGTAAATCCAATGCGACCGGTTTCACCAACTGAGTAAGGAGGAAAATTATAGTGTAGTAGAAAATTTTCTTTATAATTACCTGTTAGTGAATCAATAAACTGTTCATCATCAGCTGTACCCAGTGTTGCAACAACGATGGCTTGTGTTTCACCACGTGTAAATAATGCTGAACCGTGCGTCCTTGGTAAAATTCCTACTTCTGATTCAATAGGACGAACCATTGATAGAGTCCGACCATCAATGCGTTGACCTGTTTTGATGATCGAACTACGTACAAAACTGGACTGAACACTCTCAAAAACATCGGTTAGTGTTTCACCTTCTCCGTCTTCGTTCGTTAAAAGAGCCTCTTTCGCTTTCTCTTTCGCGATCTCAAGAGCAGCATAACGCTCTTTTTTATCTGAGATCTTGTAGGCATTCTCAATGTCTTTGCCAATCAGAGTCTTCATTCTTTCTTCAAGAGAGGAATGATCTTTTACAATATGTTCATGAGGTTTTTTGGCACATTTTTGAGCGAGTTGAACAACTGCATTAATAACAGGTTGTAGTTCTTTTTGACCAAACATCACAGCACCCAGCATGATCTCTTCGGATAGGATTTTGGCTTCCGATTCGACCATCAAGATTGCATTATCAGTGCCGGCAACTACGAGGTCCAGTTCACTGTCTAGCATATCATCAATATTCGGATTCAGTACATATTTATCATCGATAAAACCAACACGGGCACTACCAATAGGCCCCTGAAAAGGAATACCAGATATCATCAAAGCCGCTGATGTTGCAATCATAGCCACGATATCTGGATTATTCTCCATATCATGTGATAATATAGTGCAAATAACTTGTGTATCGTTTTTATAACCACGAGAAAATAGAGGACGAATAGAACGATCAATCAAACGGCAGACGAGCGTTTCATTTTCTGAAGGGCGGGCTTCACGCTTAAAGAACCCACCAGGAATTCGACCGGCAGCATAGGTTTTCTCGACATAATTGACAGTGAGAGGAAAAAAATCATATTCAGGCTTAGGAAGTTTATCAAAAACTACACTACACATAACTGTAGTTTCGCCATAAGTTACTAGTACGCTCCCATCGGCTTGACGAGCAATTCGACCTGATTCTAACGTCAGTGAGCGTCCTCCCCATTTCGTTTCTACAATGTGTCTTTCAAAAATAGACATTCTATACATTCATCCCTAACTATATCGACCTGACGATTATCGCCCGGCTGTCCGTCTGCATTGACGGTTCACCTTCGACAAAGAGCGAAAGAGCGCTCGAATATAACATAAAAATTATCTCTCAGTTTGAAACAGCAGAAATGGTTAAAGATCCAATGAGTCTTGAATTATAAACACAACTAGCGACGAATACCTAGCCTCTGGATGAGTGACTGATACCGTTCTTCATTTTCGCGCTTAGCATAATCAAGAAGGGAACGACGATTAGCAACCATTTTAAGTAATCCGCGGCGTGAGTGATTATCCTTGTTGTGAAACTTGAAATGTTGAGTTAAATTGTTGATACGTTCAGTCAGAATGGAAACCTGAACTTCCGGAGACCCCGAATCACCTTCATGTTTTGAATATTCCTTAATAAGCTCAGCTTTACGCCCGACCGTAATAGACATGGGCCATTCCTCATGGTTACGATTTAAAATAACCTATCACCTGTAATGCATCCAAAAGTGGATTGGAATGGATTCGCTTGATAAGCTAGAAAGTCGAGATCACATTAGGCCTCAATACCACAATATGCAAGTTAAATATAATCATCTGATATAGGAACTATACATTTTTAACATTGATGATGCGATACCGAAATCTTATCAACGTCCTAAAGAAAATCTAACGATTCTGTGTCCATCATCGTCGAATCTGATAACAATCAATAAAAGACGAAGAATCAATTCAGTAAAAAATTGAATTTGAACATGGACCATTGAGGTCTCGTGCTAGAGAACTGAGATAAAACCTAATAACAATCCTAATTCTGATATTTGCTGTGTTGCTCCTAATATGTCACCTGTACAGCCACTGATATGACGACGGGAAAGACTTACAATATATTGAGTCATAAGGATAGCAGTCAATAAAGCGCAGAGTCCGGGAAGGAATCCACTAGCAGTGAATAAAATAAATATCGCAGGAAAAGAGCAAAGCGTTGTAGGAAGATATGCAGAAGAATTCGGTTTACCGAAGATTATAGAAAGACTGAATTGATTTTTACACAATTGGTTCTTTTCCTTCATCGGAGCTCTTGCTGGTGGCAGGAGAATCCAGGGTATAAGAATTGCTGCACGTGAAAGACTCGCTACTGCAATCATTAATAAGATAGCAATGCTGCAAGACAATTTTTGGAGTAGAGTCGTAATGAGTACAATACGTAATCCACTAGTTATAACGAGCACGAGAACACCATAAGTCCCAACGGTACTCTCCCGCATGATCAACAATTTTTTTTCTCGTTCATTGCTGCCCCAAAACCCATCCACCATATCGGCGAGACCATCTTCATGCAAAGCACCGGTCGTCACAGTCATGGTGATGACAGCCAAGAAGGCAATAACCATGTCAGGCATGGTTGTTTGCGTTGCCAGAACTATAATAAGTCCCATAGGCAAAGCAATTATGATTCCAGCAAGAGGAAAAGCGTAAGCAGTACTGGCAAAATCAGGAGTCTTTTTAAGATTGAATCTTTTTATAGGCAACCGTGATAAGAATTGTATGCTCACCAAAATATCTTTAATTCTAGTTATGAGGAAAGAGTGATTAGTATGAGTACTCATATTAAGATCCGTTCTTAACTTTTTAAGTATCTTGTTCTGATTGACTGCTGCAGTATACCTATGATGAATTCTTCCAATCTTAGTCTCGATGATATACGCAATTTTCTGAATCATTTGCCTGGACCTGATACCAGTGCAGCCCATTTAGTTATAGAACGAGATCTTACTTTAACAAAACCACTCGGGTCACTAGGCAAACTTGAGGAAATTGCTATATGGTTGGCAAGCTGGACGGGGTGTCAACCTAAAATCAACTATCCTTTGGTAGCTATTTTTTCCAGTAATCATGGAGTTACAAAACAAGGCATTTCTCGTTTTTCTCCTGAAGTAACAGCACAGATGGTAACCAATTTTAGAAACGGTGGGGCGGCAATCAACCAAATTTGCATTGCTAACAATCTCAATCTCAAAGTTTTAGATTTGAGACTGGAGAGACCAACTGCTGATATTAGCCAAAAAGCTGCTATGGATGAGCCAACTTGTGCCGAAAGTATAGATTGGGGTATGGAATCAATTTCCATTGGCACGGATTTACTATGCATCGGCGAAATGGGTATTGGTAATACAACAATTGCTTCTGCCATCTATTATGCTTTATTTGGAGGAACTGCAGAAGACTGGGTTGGTCCAGGAACGGGTCTTGATACTAAAGGAATTGCACTCAAAGTAGATGTGATCAATCGTGCTGTTAAACTTCATAAAAAGCATCTAAACGATTCTCTAGAAGTTCTATGCTGCCTTGGCGGCCGAGAAATCGCTGCTATGGTCGGTGCAATCCTCGCCGGACGACTCAAGAGAATCCCTGTTGTTATCGATGGATTTGTTGCCAGTGCCGCGGCTGCATTGCTTTATGCATTCAATTCAAAAGCACTCGATCATTGTTTGTTTGGGCATCTCTCTGCTGAGCCAGCTCATCTAAAGGCACTCAAAATAATGAATAAAATACCTTTGCTTGATCTTGGTATGCGGTTAGGAGAAGGGACGGGAGCAGCGCTAGCAGCTGGTATTATCAGAGCAGCTGCGCAGTGCCATTCAGGGATGGCTACCTTTCCGAATCTTCCATAGACAGTGATTCTGAATTTACTTCCTTGAAACAGCATCCCTTGCTACGAATGGAATATCACCGCGGGATATACCTATGTCGTTCAGCTCACGGTTAGACAGGTTGCTCAATTGAATCCGTGTCTGACGAATTCGATTCCAAGTACGGATATTATTGAATAATCTCATTATTTTAACCATTTTTCAAAATTGTGTTATTAATTTCCAGTCCCTTCATGATCTGAATAGCGAGTCTTCTAAACAAATACGAACGCAAACCATGCAGACGAGCTATGCATTTACTGCAAAAAATGAAGTCTAGAGTTATCAAAGCTTTTTAATATCCGCCTCTGCTCTGCAAGCCGAGCATGAATCGAATTCAGCAACTGCTTCTCGTTGTTCTATTCAAGAATTGGTTATATGAACCATGCGTGAATGCTTGGCATGCAATACGGATGCCATCTTGTTGATAAAAAATCATTAATTAAGTTGGTCAAATGCGTTGACGTTGAGCTCTGCACAAGGAGTTCTACTCTCCTATAAAGAGATCAAAGAAAGGATGAATACTGATTGTTTCTGAACCTCTTTTTCATTATGAATCTCCTGTTCTGTAGATTCACTTGTCTATCATCTATAGGTTATCTCTTCATCTGATCTATGAGGATTGCTAAAAATGACAAATTTTGAACATGCACGGAGGCAGATGGTTGAATGTCAGCTCCGTCCGAATGGTGTCACAAATTATAATGTCATAAATGCTTTTTTATCGATACCCCGAGAAGATTTTGTATCGAAGGCACAACGACCTTTAGCCTATATTGATCGTAGTTTTCTGATTTCTCAAGGAGATGAAAGCCGTTTTTTAAGTGACGCAATGTCGATGGCTAAGCTTATACAGCTGGCCAGGATTACTCTTGATTGTATTGTGTTAGATATTGGATGTGGCACTGGTTATTCAACAGCGATTCTTTCAACATTATGCAAGTCCGTAGTGGCGATTGAAAGTGATTCTGAATTAGCAGAAAGAGCTAAACATATTCTCATGAAAAGAGGTTTTAATAATACTGCTGTTGTAAAGGCTCCGCTTGAGGCTGGTTTAGCTACTGAAGGTCCTTATGATATAATTTTTATTGGTGGCGGAGTCGAACAAATCCCTGATACACTGAAAGATCAGTTAAAAGAAAAGGGTCGTTTGGTTGCGGTTATTGGCTTTGGAAACAGTGGAGTAGCAAGACTCTATAAAAAAAGTATGGGAATTGTAAGCCAAAGGGATGCGTTTAATTGCTCAATGAATCCTTTGCCAGGGTTTAAAAAAAGAACCAGATTTCTTTTCTAGAATGGAATGAGTTCTTTAGTCTTAAAGAATATTCCTTTGAGGGAATCAATGGTATCCTCTAAGAATTTTAAGGATATGCAGTCTATTCTAAAGTGATTATTAAGATCAACTTACAAAGCTATCCTTCATCAGTAATGGCTTTAGAAGTTAGAAACCAGTTGTTATTATCCCATTAAATGATTATTAATTATTATCGAAACGGTAATAATTAATATTAACCTTGTCCTCAAAGGCTACGCTTTATGCAAAAATCATCTGATCGTCTATTCGATCAACTGGCTAAGTTCATAACTGATTGTACTAGTATCACTCAAGATGCGAAGGGGGAAGTAGATAAAATTCTATATAGTCAGTTTGAGAAGTTTATTACGCGAATGGATTTAGTTTCACGAGATGAATTTGAAGTCGTCAGGGATATAGCCTCCCGAACCCGAATGGAAAATGACACTCTTAAAAAAGAACTTGAGATTCTTAAGAAGATGATTCTTGATTTAAGGCCAGCTGAAAATGAGAAATCAACAGGAAATCATGACTTGACTGATAACTTGCCATCGAAATCAGAATAAGATAAGATATAAGGCTCTCCAATCCCTTAAAGGATACCTGAATCATCTGAAAATTGACAATTAACTGTCAGTGTGGGACCAAAAATCAGTTCAAAATTTGTTTTTAAAGCCATGTCGAATTCCTGCATACTTGCAGGAACGCCAAGATCAGTTAGACTCGTAACGCCATCTTGGTTTATTCCGCAAGGAACAATCCCCGAAAAGTGGTCAAGATCAGGTCCAACATTGATTGAAATTCCGTGGAGAGAAATCCATTTCTTGATCCTTACGCCGATAGCAGCAATTTTATCTTCTGCGATTATGCCATTACGAAGTGGTAGATCCGGTCTTTTGACCCATACACCGACAAATTGTTCGCGCTTCTGTCCAGAAATCTGAAATCTACTTAGAGTAGATATGATCCAATCTTCAAGGGATGCGATATAAAGACGAATATCTTTCTGACGCTCCTTCAAATCTAGCATCACATAAGCTACCCTTTGCCCTGGACCATGGTAAGTGTACTGGCCTCCACGACGTGTTTGAATGACAGGAAATCGATTGGCATCCAGTAAATCATCAGAATTTGCGCTGGCGCCTGCTGTGTAAAGGGGAGGGTGTTCAAGAAGAAGGACACATTCATTTTCTTCACCTTTGGCAATAGCAGCTGCGCGTTTTTCCATAAAACTCGCTGCTTTTTCATAGTCTGTCAGATTCTCTGTGATCATCCATTCAACATATTTTGGTATAGACATTGGTAAAAAGTTGGGTTGATTTCTTTGTCTTTGTATTTTCAGTATTTGAAGATCCTTTTCTGAAAATTAATATTTCTAACTTGTGGATAAGATCTGATTTTGTTATTATTATTGAACTTCGTATCCAATCTGCGGCCGTGGCGGAAATGGTAGACGCGCAGCGTTGAGGTCGCTGTGGGCTCATACCCCGTGGAAGTTCGAGTCTTCTCGGCCGCACCAACACTAAATTAAAGTGTTAGGATGTATAAATCAATAAACTGAAGAGAAAATATTTTTCCTTTGAGAAGTTGTATGTGGCGGACAGGAAGGGATTCGAACCCTCGAAACGGTTACCCGTCTACACCCTTAGCAGGGGCGCGCCTTCAGCCACTCGGCCACCTGTCCATGTTAACAAATACTAGTGATTGAGCTAAAGAGTAAAGTTTTTTTCTAATGATCTCGTTATCTAGCTTAATTATTAAGTGCTGATGAGCGATACCATAAACAGTATGTCTCTTAATGAAGTCATAATTTCAAATGACTTTCTTAATACTTTCGATCTCTAAACTCCTAATACTCCTAAGTATCTAAATATCATTGAGTCTCCTGGTTCTCTACTTCTCTTCTATAAATTAATGGCCCCAAAGAAGGCCGCAATCATTTTAAGATCATTGTCTAGACTGACTAGCAACTGTTCTCTCTCTCACTCAATAGAATGAGGTCTGTTTCCCTTGTTGCATTACAGTGACTGATGATTATATTTAGATTGTCTGCCATTTTCTTCCGGCAGAGACGACTCCATTCCATATCTATTACAAAGGATTTTCTATGTTTATTAAACCTGCTTATGCACAATCGCTTGGAGGGGCCGGTAACGGCATAGTTGAGTTCTTGGTCCCAGTGATTGCAATTGGTGCAATCATGTGGTTCTTGGTTATAAGGCCTCAACGCCAGCAGCAAAAGAAAAGAGATCAAACACTCAGCAAGATCCGTCGTAATGACATTGTTGTTACGGGTGGGGGCATTATCGGTAGAGTGACGAAAATTATTGATGATTCAGAAATTGAGATCATGATCTCTGCGGAGACAAAAGTTAAGATTTTGCGGTCCCTGATTGCAGATGTAAGAGTCAGGGGGGAGCCGATTAAATCAGAGAAGTCATCTCCAAAAAAAGATGATATCCTTGAAAAGGAAGGAGAGTAAAAGCGTAAATTATTGAGAATAACGGATTTTAAGACCTCTCTTTAAAACATAGATTTGAAGGTTGAGTAACAATGTTGCATTTTTCTCAGTGGAAGATGTCTTCAATTATTATCTTGGTCATGATAGGGATTTTATTTGCTTCTCCCAATTTATTTTCGAAAAGTACACTGAATGTTCTGCCGAAATGGTTCCCTAAAAATCAATTATCTCTGGGACTCGATTTGCAAGGTGGTGTGTATCTTCAGATCAAGATTGACCGTAAGAACCTTATAAAGGAAAGGTTAGAAACACTCCTTCACGATATTCGGAGAACTCTTCTTGATTCTACACAGGGTAAGCGTATTGGATACCAGAGTCTTTCAGCGAAAGATGACTGTGTTCGTATCCAGTTGATCAATGAATCCGACATGGAAATAGCCAAAAAACGGCTCGCAAATTTACTGAACCCTGTTAGTTCTATCGGTCCTGTAGAAGTCGAATTCAGAGAGCCTTCGTCGTTTATTTTGGATTATTCTTTAACCGAATCAGGAATTGATCAAAGGTTAATGTCTGCAGTTTCTCGATCGATTGAGATTATACGGCACCGTATTGATGCATTAGGAACGATAGAACCACTTATCCAAAAACAAGGTGTAGACCGGATTAGCATTCAAGTTCCTGGTTTTAACGATCCTAAACAATTGAAAAAACTCATTGGAACGACTGCAAAACTTACATTCCGTATGGTGAATGAAACTATGAACGTAAGAGATGCTTTCAAAAATGGACCTCCTCTCGATTCAGAAATATTATCAACCTATGATTTTCATCAGGAGGCGTATGTTCTTGTTCGGAAGAAAGTTGAAATTAATGGCGAAAATCTAGAAGATGCTAAACTTGGTTTTCATCCCAAAACTAATGAACCTTTGGTTCTCTTTCGTTTCAATACAAAAGCCGCTCAACGTTTTTGTCGTATCAGTTCAATGAAAATAGGCGATCGTTTCGCAATTGTGTTGGACGAGAAAGTGATTTCTGCTCCCGTTCTCGAAGCCCCTATTTGCCAAGGAGTTGGCCAGATTTCTGGTAATTTTACTACAGAGTCAGCAAATAATCTCGCCGTATTGATGAGGAGCGGCGCACTTCCTACAAAAATTACTTTTGTTGAAGAACGGATCGTGGGCCCAACTTTGGGCGCTGATTCTATTATTGCAGGTAAAAAGGCATCACTTATCGCTATTCTTCTCGTTATAATATTCATGATATTATCATATGGAAAGTTAGGACTTATCGCTAATTTAGCACTCATCGCTAATATGACTCTTATCATTGGTATTTTATCTGCTTTAGGTGCAACCCTTACTCTTCCTGGAATTGCTGGCATTGTTCTAACCATAGGGATGGCTGTTGATGCCAATGTATTAATTTATGAACGTATTCGAGAAGAAAAACGAGGTCATCGCTCTTTGATTCAGGCTATAGATGTAGGCTTTCGTGAGGCGATGAGAACTATTTTAGATAGTAATATGACTACTTTGATCTCAGCTTTCATTCTATTTTATTTTGGATCAGGTCCCATTAAAGGGTTTTCTATCACTCTTGCTATTGGTGTGATGACATCTTTTTTTAGTGCGTTCACTCTCACACGATTAATGGTGTTCTTTTGGATCCACTGGAAACGGCCAAAGAGGTTACCTTATCGCTTCCTAAAAATGTTACCAGACAAAACATCTATAAGATTTATATTCTTTCATCATCTGTCATTATTCCTATCAACTTTTTTTATCATCGGATCGATTCTAGCTTTTTTTATCTTAAATCTGAACTACGGAATTGATTTCCGAGGAGGGACTTTGATAGAATATAAAGCTAAAACTGGGCAAGCTGACCTAGGAGAAATCCGAAGATGGATGGAAGAGCTAAACCTTGGTGACGTTCAGGTACAGAGTTTTGGTGCATCCAATGAAGTGTTAATTCGTATTGAGAATCAAAAAAAGAATAGGAATTCTGAAAACAGTAAGCTGTCACAAGTTCGCAAAGTGATGGATTCAGATTATGAGTTTCGTCGGCAAGAAGTGGTAGGACCCACTGTTTCCCATGAGTTAGCTAAGACCAGCGCCATTGCTATCATTGTTTCTTTATTCTCGATCATGATCTATATCTGGTTCAGGTTTGAATGGCGGTTTGCAGTCGGTGCATTAGCAACAACTCTTCATGATGTCATTTTAACTCTTGGTATTTTTGCTTTCTTAAAGCTTGAGTTCTCGCTATCCTCTATAGCCGCCATTTTAACAATGGTAGGCTATTCTCTGAATGATACCGTTGTTGTCTATGATCGAATCCGTGAGAACCTAAAAAAATATAATAAGAAACCCATTACTGAGATTCTTGATATGTCCATAAACGATACATTGTCTCGTACTGTTATCACCTCTGTTACAACATTATTAGCTTTGCTTGCCTTGTATTTAGTCGGTGGTCTTGTTCTCAGTTCTTTTATTCTTGCAATGATCTTTGGGACTTTGATCGGTACTTATTCTTCGATTTTTATAGCAGCTCCTCTGTTGAGAATATTAGGAATCCAACCCTCTCTCCTTTCAAGACGGTGAATGATCAGATTTATTGGAACACTATGAACGTGCAGATGATTACTATTATCGTAGTATCATATCACAAGAGAAAGACTTAAAAAATCATCTTTTTAATATTATGATGAATTCAGGATACCTTCGTGAAGATTTGAAGTACTGTCGGCAGTTACTCCGCCTTTATATGAATGATGAATATCTGGCTAATTTGCTCCTCTCCCAGTCGATTCAAGATAATATTGTCGTTCTACATGCATTTCATGCTGGACTCATGGAGGCTGTTAATCAGATTATTGAGCCTATGGCTGGTGAGATTCGATTGCAATGGTGGAGTGATGTTTTAAATGGTAAACGTAACGAAGAAGCCGCTGGACATCCGCTAGCACGATCTCTGTTATACTTGATAAAACAGCAACCGGTTGCTGTTGATCAGGAAACTATTAAGACAATGCTTAATACAAAAATAAAAGCTCATGTCGTTGAGGTTCATCGTCAATCAATGAAAAGTTTATCCATGCTCGAAAACTGGTTTGTTGAGACTCATTCCTCTCTTTTTCAGCTTTCAGCAATGATGAACGGTTCAAAAGTAAATTCTGAGCTGCTTAACGCTTCTCGGCATTCTGGTATAGCACAAGGATTGATGAGAATCTTGATCAATTTAGCTCGCTATAGATCTATGAAGCGGATCTTTGTTCCCCTTGATATTTTGAATGAATATGATTTAAACACAGAAGATTTTCTGCAATCGATAGACCAACGTCATGAAAAACTTATTATTGCTCTTATTCAGTTGACAACTGATCATTACAAAAAGGCCCTGATAGAAATTAGGAATCTTGATAGGTCAAGCCGGAAAATATTTTGTATATTGAGCCTTATACCTTTATATCTTAGAATATTTCAAGAATCTCCACGCGAAACGCTCACTGGTATTCAGAAATTTCCACTTCAGTTTTGTCGACAATGGGTACTTTTACTTTCATTTATAAGTTGGTAGACGCCTTTAATTTATAAAAAAGAAAATCTGAGAGGCATTAGAGAAGGGGGAACTCTATCCTATAGAAAGATATCAAACGGAATACCATGAGAGGCTTCAATCCCCCGTCCAATCTTCTGAAGAGCCTGAACCAATCTGCCATCTAAATTCAGACTATTATCCGCTAATCGGATCATTAGAAAATTAGGAGTCGCTGTCGGAGATAGAGTTCTTAATAAAATGGCCATTTTATCCGCTTCTGATGAAGAATACAAGGATAAAATAACAATCAATGCAGCCGCTGTCGAGCGACTGATGCCCATCCAGCATTGTATCAAAAGCGTTCCATCACCATTCCATCGGTATGAAAAATTAATAATTTTCTCTATATCTTCGGATGTTGGGGCAATCAGATCTTCATGTTCCTCACTAATATCATTAAATTCAAGAGACAGAAAACAATCACTAAACTGGTCAATTTGATCAGGAATCGGGATACTTTTTCCTGGTGATGAAAGAGAAATCATCCAGCGTGCTGATGATTGTTTCAAACTTCTTTTGAGGGTAGCTAATGGACAAACATGTATATGCATTGGCGATTTGAAGTTCATCAAATGTTCTATATTAACTGACATGCGCTGCGCTGGAGATCATTGGGGATGATTTAAGATAATCTTCTGGCCATTTGCTGTGAAAATGTCACCAGATATAAGCGCATTCTCAACTCGATCCCAACGAACGAATGCCAGCCCCATCTCGTTTATGCTACTACCGATTGTTCCTACTCTACGGCCTTTTGTAATGATTTCTATTCCATGTTCAGGTAAAGCCTCACCGTTTTCTGTTTTGCAGAGAACAAAACGCTTTCGAGTTATTCCTCTATTTTGCATGCGCGATACGATCTCCTGACCTACATAGCATCCTTTATTAAAATCAACTCCAGACTTTAAATAACGATCATAAAAAGCTTCGTGCGGAAAAACCTGATCTGAATGAAAATCATGACCTAGTTCAGGAATACCGGATTCTATTCGACGCCGGTGCCACTCTACTGAAAAATCATTTTTCAAGTTTTTTTCTGAATAGAGCAAAGTAAACCAACGTCTACCAAGATTACCTGATCTTGGATCTAAAAATCCTTCTTCATCAATAGATTCCGATCTTTTCAATTGAACGAAAACAATATGATTTCTTTTTTTAATTATAACCTCAGAACGCAGACGATAGAAAATTAATCGTTCAACAAGATGGTCACGATGATTTCGGTGGCAATCTAGTAAAAAGGAATCACCTTTCTTTTGTAAAATAAACTCATGTAGAATTTTCCCTTGCGGTGTGAGCAACCCGCCGAAGGTTGCGTGACCTGAATTCATGCCGATGATATTGCAAGTAATTAAATTCTGTAAAAATATCTCCGCATGGTTGCCATAAACCTCCAGGATCGCTCGGTCGTGCAAAAGAATTTTATCAGTTTTTATCTCAGTGGAATGCATAATATTTATTGTCATAGCGGTTTAAATATTGAATTCCTCAATATATGATCATTTAAGGTCTTAATTTTAAGGGTTTATTTTAATGATTGAGTCGAAAATACTCTGAGCTAAAAGATCAATCCTCCTAAAAATAACAGTTTTATCCTGAGTAGCTGTTGAAATTCCTGGCTGAAGGTGATTCAAATGCTATCATCATTTCTTTAAGAATAAAGGCCACTTCAGGAGCGAAATCATCATGAATACTGTTAGTGAAATCCGATCTGCCTTTCTTAACTATTTTGAAGAGAATGAACACGTAGTTTTAGATTCAGCCTCTTTGATTCCGCATAATGATTCTACACTCATGTTTACAGCTGCCGGAATGGTTCCCTTCAAAAATTTTTTTACAGGTCTAGAAACTGGACATCAGAGACGCGTTGCAACATCACAAAAATGTCTACGAGCAGGTGGTAAGCACAATGATCTTGATAATGTGGGATACACACCACGTCATCACACATTTTTTGAAATGCTCGGTAATTTTTCTTTTGGTGCTTATTTTAAAGCAGAAGCGATTGAACTGGCCTGGAATTTGCTCACAAAAGTGTATCACATCGATGTTCGACGACTCTTAATTACTGTTTTTCATGAAGATGATCAGGCTTATGATTTGTGGCGAAAAATTACGGGGGTTTCTAAGGACCAAATCATTCATATTGCTGCTAATAAAAATTTTTGGTCAATGAGTCATACTGGGCCTTGTGGACCCTGTTCTGAAATCTTTTATGATCATGGGGAGCACATTCAGGGAGGGTATCCGGGGAGCAATCAAGATAATGGTGATCGTTTTGTCGAAATATGGAATCTAGTCTTTATGCAATTTGACCAGATTTCTCTTGACGAAAAAGTCCCTTTACCTCAACCGTCTATTGATACCGGAATGGGGTTAGAGCGGATAGCAGCCGTTTTGCAAGGAACTCATGATAATTACGAGATTGATCTTTTTCGTGATCTTATAAGAAACAGTGAAGAGATAACAGGAGTGCCATCTGACAATAAAACGCGGGCAAGCCATCGGGTAATAGCTGATCATTTAAGAGCATCCAGTTTTCTCATTGCTGATGGTATATTGCCTTCCAATGAAGGTAGAGGTTATGTTTTACGACGCATCATGCGGCGTGCTATGCGTCATGCGAATCTTTTAGGTACACATGACCCGCTATTATGTCATCTAGTTCCGAAACTAATTGCCCAAATGGGGGATGTGTATCCTGAATTACAACGCTTTGAAATTCTCATTACCGAAACACTAGAACGAGAAGAAATCCGGTTTCGTAAAACTTTATCTCGCGGTCTCAAGCTTCTAGATACAGCAGCTTCTCAACTTTGTTCGGGGAATAGTCTTGATGGTCAAACAGCATTCAAACTCTATGATACTTATGGTTTTCCTCTCGATTTAACACAGGATGCATTACGTCACCGTGGGATATCCGTTGATGTTGAAGAGTACAATATAGCGATGAAATCTCAAAAAAGAGAAGGAAGCAATTCATGGCTTGGTTCTGATAGAAATGACGATTCGATCTGGTTCTCCTTGCGTGAAAGGCATGGCTCCACAAAATTCGTTGGGTACGAAGGAGAAAAAGCAGAAGGTCTTGTACTAGCCTTGGTAAAAGAAGATATATCTGTTGATTCTGTGTCCGCTAATGATCAGTTTTTCATAGTTGTAAACCAGACTCCATTTTACGGTGAGTCAGGGGGACAAGTAGGTGATAGCGGTACGATGGTTTTTAGTAATGCCATGGTACGTATTTTCAATACTCAAAAAAAGGGAGAAGGTTTGTTTGTTCATTCTGCTGTCATTGACTCTGGTCAATTAAATGTTGGTGATCGAGGTTTATTTGAAGTCAACTATGTACGGCGGAGCCGTTTGTGTTCTAATCATTCCGCTACACATTTGTTGCATCAAGCCTTACGTCAGGTATTGGGTTGTCATGTGAGTCAAAAAGGATCCCTTATTACTCCTGGGCGGTTAAGATTTGATTTTTCTCATCATCAGCCGATTGATGAAGAGGATCTTTTACTCATTCATTCATTTGCTAATCGTTATGTCTGGCAAAATAATCCTGTGGTAACGAGAGTGATGGGATTTGATCATGCAATTAAGCTAGATGCAAAGGCTCAGTTTGGTGAGAAGTACAGTGATGAAGTCAGGGTTGTCTCTATGGGAAGAACGATGGAAGGAGAGAAACAAGGCAAGCCTTGGTCCATCGAATTGTGCGGTGGAACCCATGTTGTCAATACTGGTGATATTGGTCTAATCAAAATCGTGAGTGAGAGTTCGGTTTCCTCCTGTGTCCGTCGTATTGAAGCATTAACTGGGGAAGCAGCACTTACATACCTTATGGAGAAAGATAAGACAATTAAAGAGATTGCTAAGTCTTTAAAAACTTCCCCTTCTGATGTTCCTGCGCGTGTTTTAGCTTTGGTAGATGACCGAAAAAACCTGGAACGTGAGTTAACTCATGTCAAAAAACAATTGATTATCAGAACAATAAGGGAAAATGAATCTTGTAAAACTATTGGTAATTTTTCTTTTATCGGTCGGATCATTGAAGGGGTCTCTCCACGAGACTTGAGAGGATTAGTCGACGAAGAAAAAAGGCGCCTAGGTTCCTGTATTGTTGCGTTGATTGCTAAGTTGTCTGGTAATAAAGCTGCTGTTGTCGTTGGTGTGACCGATGATCTTACAAATCGTTTTAATGCTATTGATCTGGTACGTTTAGCAGCAAAAGAAGTCGGAGGAAAAGGGGGCGGGGGACGCCCCAATATAGCTCAGGCTGGAGGATCAAATAGCGCCAATAGTCAGGCGGCTTTGGCTGCTTTAGAAGCTATACTTCACACTCACTGAATTGATAAATGGATTTTCTGTCTTTGGAAGAGCGCACATCTTTTCAAGGGTAAAATTTGAAAAAATGAAAAATCAAAAACTTGGTGGTGTACAAGCAGTGACTACAATGCAATTATGGTTCTTAGGTGTTCTAAAACGGTGAGGAATATGACTTTCAAATAAATAGGCATCACCCTGACCCAGGATTTTTCTCTGATCTCCAACTGTGACTTCTAATTTTCCTTCTAAAATAAGACCAGCTTCTTCTCCTTGATGGCTTAACATCACACGTCCAGTATCAGCACCTGGTTGATATTCTTCATACAGCATTTGAATGTCTCTTCTGAATAAATTCGTTCCGATCTGTTTGTATGATATTTTACCCTTGCCAATCTCAATAAGCTCATTTCCTTCAAAAAAAATTTGATCAACAGATTCAGGCTGATAGGAAAAGAATTCTGAAATTCCAATGGGTATCCCGTCAAGAACCCGCTTGAGAGCGCTAATCGATGTGTTAATTTTAGCTGATTCTATTTGAGAAATAAAACCGTTCGTCACACCTGCACGTCTAGCTAATTTTCGTTGTGATAAACCCTGCGCCTTCCTAATTGATTTAAGACGTTGACCAATATCCTTGACAAAGTCGTTATTGTTTAACATGTTTATTATCATAAACATTTTAAAACAGATTTCAATATTTTCAATGAGATAAAGATATTAAAGAAACAGACTTTTTTTCTATAAAAATAAATGCTTCTCTTTAAAAGTATGGATAGGAGTATTTATTATGAAAAATAAAGAGCACTCATCATTTACAGACAATAGACATCCTTTGGATGCTTATTGGATGCCGTTTACAGCCAACCGTCAATTCAAGGATAACCCTCGCATACTTACTGCAGCAAAAGGGATTTACTATGAGAATGATGTTGGTCAAAAAATCTTAGATGGAACAGCAGGACTTTGGTGCTGTAATGCAGGTCATGGCTATCAAGAAATTACAGATGCGGTTTCCAGACAGCTATCTACATTAGATTATGCTCCTTCTTTTCAGATGGGACATCCTATTGTATTTGAATTTGCTGAGAGGTTAAAAGGAATTGCGCCAGCTGGATTCAATCACGTATTTTTTACAGGATCTGGATCAGAGTCTGTCGACACGGCCTTGAAAATGGCTCTTGCTTATCATCGTTCACGGGGAGAAGCAACACGCACACGGCTTATTGGACGGGAACGTGGTTATCATGGTGTAGGTTTTGGTGGAATTTCTGTTGGTGGAATTGTTAATAACCGTCGTCATTTTGGATGTCTCCTAACAGGTGTTGATCATTTGCCGCATACTTACTCACCAGAACATCAAATCAATGTAAAAGGACAACCCGAATGGGGGGCACACCTTGCGGATGATCTCGAAAGAATTGTATCACTCCATGGATCAGAAACAATTGCAGCTGTTATTATTGAGCCTGTAGCAGGTTCTACTGGCGTTCTCATTCCACCAAAGGGATATCTGAATCGTCTCCGAGCTCTTTGTGATCACCATGGTATCTTACTCATATTCGATGAAGTAATCACAGGTTTTGGTCGTTTAGGAACTCCTTTCGCTGTGAATTATTTTGGAGTAAAACCTGATCTCTTTACTACAGCAAAGGGGCTAACAAATGGCGTCATTCCCATGGGGGCAGTCTTCGTCCAAAATCATATCTATGATGCCTTCATGCAGGGGCCAGAGAACATTATTGAATTCTTCCATGGCTACACTTATTCTGGACATCCAGTAGCTTGCGCAGCTGGTCTAGCCGTCCAGGACATTTATGAGAAATATTCTCTTTTGAATCGGGGGTCAATCCTTGAAAATAGTTGGGAGAAAACTATTCACTCTTTAGTTGGTGCTAAACATGTCAAAGATGTTCGAAATCTGGGCATAATTGCCGGGATTGAATTAGAATCAAGAGATAAAGCACCTGGAGCGAGAGCTTACGAAGTATTTGTGGAGTGTTTTAAAGCAGGAGTCTTGATCCGTGTCACTGGAGATATCATTGCGCTTTCTCCCCCTCTGATCATTGAAGAATCTCAAATTCAAGAACTTGTTGAAACTCTCCGAGAGAAGATTGAAAAAACTGAATAACAAAGGAAATCAACATGTCGAAAATAACTCATTATATGAATAATTCACCCTTTTTAGGCAATGGAGAGCGCTCGCATCCGGTATTTAATCCTGCAATCGGAGTAGCAGAAAAATCTGTTGTCCTTTCGACAGAAGACGATGTGAATAAAATTGTTGCTGCTGCTAAAGCCGCATGGCCCATTTGGTCAAAAACAACAGTGCTTCGTCGTGTACGTGTTCTTGATAAGTTTAAATCAATACTCTGGGATAGGGCTGATCAACTGGCAAAAATTATCTCCTCTGAACATGGAAAAACCTATGATGATGCATTCGGGGAAGTCATCCGTGGCATTGAAGTTGTCGAATTCGCAGTTGGTGCTCCTACTTATATGAAAGGGGAATTTTCTGAAAATATCGGCAATGGTGTTGATAGTCATATGATCAGGCAATCTCTTGGTGTCTGTGCTGGGATTACACCATTCAATTTTCCTTGCATGGTTCCTATGTGGATGTTTCCAATCGCTCTTGCAACTGGTAATACGTTCGTTTTGAAACCATCAGAAATTGCTCCTTCTGCCTCTTTATTGATGGCCGAATGGCTCGCTGAAGCAGGGTTACCAGCGGGAGTTTTCAATGTTGTTCAGGGTGACAAAATTACTGTGGATGATCTTCTCAATCATCCAGATATTAAGGCGATCAGCTTTGTCGGATCTACGCCCGTCGCCCAATATATTTATAATACTGGCATTCAAAATGGAAAAAGAGTCCAGGCCCTTGGTGGTGCCAAAAACCACATGGTCATCATGCCAGATGCTGATCTTGAAATGGTGATATCGTCTCTTATGGGGGCAGCCTATGGTTCTGCTGGTGAACGTTGTATGGCAATCTCTGTTGCAGTTCCTGTTACAGATGTGATCGCTGATTCTTTGGTAGAGAGGCTCATACCCAAAATTAAGGCGCTCAAGATCGGTCCTCCAACTAACCAAGAATCGGATATGGGTCCGCTCGTAACCGAACATCATCGTAACAAGGTTCATGGCTATATAGATAGTGCTAAAAAGGATGGAGCAAAGATCGTTGTTGATGGTCGTCTCTTTAATCAGAAAATTGAAGGCTATGAAAAGGGATTCTACACTGGGGGGACTTTGATCGATCATGTCACTCCAGACATGAGAGCCTATAAAGACGAAATTTTTGGGCCGGTCCTTTCTATTATAAGACGCAATTCATATCAAGAAGCTATTGATCTTATTCATGGACACAAATACGCTAATGGTACGGCTATTTTTACTCGCGATGGGGATACAGGTAGAAACTTTAGTCAAGATATAGAAGTTGGTATGGTCGGAATTAATGTGCCAATTCCGGTACCAATGGCATTTCATAGCTTTGGTGGTTGGAAGTCATCCATTTGGGGTGATCACCACATGCATGGTATGGAAGGTGTTCGTTTCTACACTCGCATAAAAACAACTACAACACGTTGGCCTACTGGTATTCGTGAAGATTCCCAATTCTCTATGCCAACAATGTAATTAAAGAGAAAAACCATATTTAATATACTCAATAGTGGTTACTCTTGATTCTTTTTAAGAAGAACTCGTGTTCACCCCCCCTTGAACCCCTCAAGGGAGGGGTAGTCTTCTTTTAAATTCATCATAATAGAGCTCAAAAAATAAGTTTATCTATTCAGTTTTTTCTTTTTTATAATTAGAACTGATATTATTAAAATTTTTAAAGACTGAATTCGCATCAAGAGATAGGGATAAGTTGGAATCTAAGTTTGAGGGAGAATCCTGAGTTTCGCTTGCAGGAAGGAGAGAACAATCTTGATCTCGTTCTGATATTTCAATGGTTGGAAGATATTGGGTAGCTTTTGAAACTTCGAAATCAAGATCAATCTGACTACAGATTCCCAACGCAACCGGATCTAAGGGTTGTAAATTGACAGAATTCCAATGGGTACGGTCGCGAATAGCAGAAATTGTTGACTTTGTTGTTCCAACTAGACGGATAATCTGTAAATCTTTCATCTCTGGGTGATTTCGGAGAAGCCATAAAATAGCATTAGGCCTGTCTTGACGGCGAGATAAAGGAGTGTAGCGGGAACCCTTTTTTTTCAGGGGAGGAACAGGTACTTTCGGTTCGAGCAAGACCAATTTTTCATCTGGATTGTTTTCAGCGTGTTTGATTGCATCACGTGTCAGTTGGCCGATCTGTACAGGATCAAGTCCTTTAATTCCTTGAGCTGAATCACCATCGGCGATTGATTTTACCTCAAGTTCGTGTATACTACAAAAGTCAGCAATTTGTTCGAACGTTAATGCCGTATTCTCAATAAGCCATACAGCGGTAGCTTTTGGCATGAGCAATTGAATGGCCATTTCATACTATCCTTTTTATATTGTGAGTAGTAAACTAAACTCACGGTTTAACGATTTAGTATATAGTATAACAACACTACCAGGATACCAGGAAACTGTTTATACAGAGACGTGAAAGGATGATAAATGCAATTTATCAGTTTCTTTTTGATCTTACATTAATCCTGTTTGTTCTCTAGTTTTTAATTTACTACTAACTGATATCTATTGTTCTTCATCGTCGAAGAAAGAATTATTTATCCATTCGATAAATAAAACATCCTATCTTAGTTTTACGATAAGTGCGAGATTCAAGTTGTTCAAAACCAGACAATAATTGGGGTAGATCGCATGGTTTACCTTCTACTATCAAGAGAGCACAATCTGACATCCATTGACCATGTCGGAGTCTCTTTACGGTAGACGGTACGATTTTTTTAGTTTGAGCGTAAGGCGGATCAACAAAGACAAGATCGAATTTTTTCATATTACACAAATTACCCAATTGTGTGGCGTCACGAGACAATACTTTACTGATACGATCAACCTTTAGAATTTCAATATTACATCTGAGAAGATCGCAAGATCGAATATCATTATCAACAAACAAGGAAAAACTTGAACCACGGGACAGTGCCTCAAAACCTAATGCACCAGTCCCAGCAAATAAATCAAGGACCCGCGTCTCATGATTGATCTTTCCTGGCCACTTGTGTTCAATCAGATCAAATATGCTCTCACGAATTTTATCAGAGGTTGGACGAATCAATTTATGATGATGATTGAGATCTCTTAATACGTGACCCCGGAATTTACCGCCAATAATGCGCACCAAATGTCCCCTTATTCATTGACTTTAGCATGATTCTCATTGGATAGCATCAAAACGTCTCCTGACGTTTTGAAAAGCTTTTCACCAAGCTGATTTCGCAGTATATGCTGACGAACCTCTTTAACTTTCTTTATTTCTAAGTTACCTAGCTGAAAAGGACCATAAGAAGTTCGAATTAAACGAGTGACTCTTAAATTAAGACTCTTAAAAACTTTCTTTATTTCCTGATTCTTACCTTCGCGTATTGAAACTGTCAGCCATAGATTAGACCCTTTTTTCCGTTCCAGAATCGCTTCTATAGAGCGATAGGAAATCCCATCAATAACTACACCATCTTTCAACCGATTCAGTTTTTCTTGCGTGACAAAACCATGCGCACGCACGCGGTATCGACGAAGCCAAGCTGTGGATGGCAGTTCGAGAATGCGAGAAAGACCGCCATCATTGGTCAACAATAAGAGGCCTTCTGTATTCAGGTCCAGACGACCAACTGTTAGAACTCGCGGTAGGAAATTAGGCAAGTATTCGAAAATCGTTTCTCGACCTTCAGGATCTTTGTTAGTTGTGATGGTACCAGATGGTTTATTAAACAACCACAATCTTGTGCGCTCTGCAGGAGGTAATTCACGACCATCAATCTCAATACTATCTTTGGGAAGAACAGTCAGAGCGGGTGAATCCAAGGTTTTTCCATTTACACTTACACGTCCATTTTCAACCCATGCTTCGGCTTCTCGACGGGAACATAGACCTGAACGTGCGATACGTTTAGCAATACGCATTGTAGATCGAGTATTTTTCAACCTGATCGTAGGTTTTTTTGTTGACTTTACTAGTTTAAAAGAGTTGATCATTCAAAATCCATACTATCTTAAACACAAATAATTAAGCAAGAATTTAGTCTTAATGCTCATCTAATGATTAAAAATCAATTCATGTTGGCAGCACTGAGTGAAGCACAAGGAGCAGACTCTCGAGGTGAAGTTCCAGTTGGTGCCGTGATTGTAAAAAATCTTAAGATCATTGCAAGAGCAGGCAATAAAACAATTGAAAAAAAAGATCCTACGGCGCATGCAGAGATTATTGCTATTCGGAAAGCGTGTCAAAGAATTGATTCACAGTATTTAATTAATTGCGATCTTTATGTTACGATTGAGCCTTGTACACAGTGTACAGCAGCCATTTCACTTTCACGTCTTCAGAGATTATATTTTGGAGCAGAGAATAAAAAAGGAGGGGCCGTCATAAATGGAGTCAGATTCTTTGATCACAAAACATGCTACCATAGACCTGAATACTATTCAGGTTTTTACGAAACATCTTGTAAAGAGATCCTAAAGAAATTTTTCCTTAAAAAACGGTAAAATTAGAAGACTATATGCTGTGTTATCTATCCCTCAGTTTTTTCTCTCTCAATTTCTCTCATAGCTTTTGCATCCCTTAACGAAAGATCAGGGTATTCTGGATCTCTCCCTACTTCTGGAAGTATACGCCAGGAACGAGCGCATTTATGACCTCTAGCTATTTGATTTTTCACTGAAACATTGGGAATCTCTCCCAAAGAGAATGATCGTCCATTGGCTGGTCTATTAACAATCTTAATCTGACTGGTGATACAGATTTCAGCGAAATCTAGATCATTCAGTGCTGCCAACAGTTCAGAGTCAGTGATATGGACGATAGGGCAAGCTTCTAGCGATGACCTGATTCGTTTCTCTCGCCGTTCGACCTCTAATGCTGCTGTTACCACACGCCGAACAGTCCGTACTTTGTGCCACTTATTTTCTAAATTCTTATCATGCCATTCGTTCGGGAGTTGAGGGAACTGTCTCCGGTGAACTGAATCAATATTTGGATAACGCTCGAGCCATGCTTCTTCCATCGTGAAACAAAGTATAGGGGCCATCCATACTGTCAGGCAGTCAAATAATTGAGAAATAACAAACAATGCAGATTTTCTGCGTCTTGAAGAAGGGGAATCACAGTAAAGAACATCTTTTCGAATATCAAAGTAAAAAGCTGATAATTCTAAATTCATAAATTTTAAAATCTTTACGAAAACACGCTTAAAGTCGAATTGATCATATCCCTTTCTTACGATAGAATCCAATGTTACTAACCGATGAAGCATAAATCGTTCTAGTTCAGGTAAATGATTATAAGAAATTTTTTCACCAGTATCGTGGGCTAAGGAACCCAGCATCCAACGGAATGTATTCCGTATTTTTCGATATGCATCGACACTTGTCTTGATGATTTCTGAACCGATCCTCTGATCTTCTTGATAATCAACCGAAGCAACCCAAAGCCGAAGAATATCAGCACCATACTGACTAATAATTTTTTGTGGTTCAACAACATTACCTACAGATTTAGACATCTTTCGTCCATTTTCTGCCATTGTGAACCCATGTGTCAAAACGGTATTGTATGGTGCTCTTCCTCGAGTTCCACAACTTTCCAAAAGTGATGACTGGAACCAACCTCGATGCTGATCTGAACCTTCTAGATAAAGATCAGCAGGCCATTTTAGATCAGGACGTTGCTCAAGACAAAATGCATGAGTGCACCCCGAATCAAACCATACATCAAGAACATCATCAATCTTTTCCCAGTTCTTGATATCATCAACTATTCCTTCAAGGAAACGCTCTTTTGCACCAACTGCATACCAAGAATCAGCTCCCTCAACAGAAAAAGCAGACTTAATGCGCCGGGCTAATTCCCCAGATTTAATGAAGTTGGGACCAGGAATAACCTGACCAGTTTTATAATGGCAAAAAACAGAAATCGGGACACCCCATGCACGTTGACGAGACAAGACCCAATCAGGACGATTCTCAATCATCTTTAGAAGACGACTTTTACCATGCTCTGGTACAAACAATGTATTTTCAATGGCATCTATCGCTGCGGATCGTAAGGTTCTAGATGGAGATGAGGTGAGATCTTCTTTATCCATATGCAGAAACCATTGCGGCGTATTACGAACAATGATCGGTTTTTGGGATCGCCAAGAGTGAGGGTAATCGTGTTTTAAAGACCCACGGGCAAAGAGCTTCTTGGCTTGGATGAGAGTTTTGATCACTTTTTGATTGGCATCTCCTTTATTGCCTTTCGTATCCAGAACACAGGCTCCCTCAAAACCCGGAGCTTCTCCCGTATAAAATCCACGACTATCGACAGTGAAAGGAATTGATGGATCAATACCACGATCTTTCAAATCATGGAGATGAGACATCCAGATTTCGAAATCATCATGCCCATGCCCTGGAGCCGTATGCACAAAACCAGTTCCTGAATCATCCGTAACATGATCACCATCAATCATTGGAATTTTGAACTGGTAACCACCAAGATTGGCCTTCGCCAACGGATGGGATAGAGTCATGGATAACAGTTCACTCTTTTTCACATCAGATAAGCGCCTTAAGGTGACTCTAGCCTTCTTGGCACATTCTTCTACTAATTTATCAGAAAAAATCAGTTTTGCGCCGGGTTGGGGTCCATAATCGCGTTCAGCAGAGACAACTTCGAAAAGACTATAAAGAATATGACTTGAAAAACAGACTGCGCGGTTTCCCGGTATCGTCCATGGCGTGGTCGTCCAAATGATCACTGATGAATGAAGCAAGTCTGATTTCTTGATCGAAGATTGTTCATCATTTCTTTGTCCTATAAAGTCTAAAACTGGAAATTCTACCCAAATTGTATCACTTTCGTATGCCTTATACTCTATCTCTGCCTCAGCGAGAGCTGTATGCTCCACAACACTCCACATGACAGGTTTTGATCCACGATAGAGCTGACCAGATTTAGCGAATTTCATCAATTCGTCTGCAATAATTGATTCAACTTCATAGTCCATCGTAAGGTAGGGAGTTTCAAAATTCCCTATCACACCAAGACGTTTGAACTCTTTCATTTGTGCCGCTACCCAGTAAGCAGCAAAATCACGACATTCTTTCCGAAAGCCATTGATATCAACCTCATCTTTGTTCTTCCCTCTTTCTCGATATTGTTCTTCGATCTTCCATTCGATCGGAAGACCATGGCAATCCCAGCCTGGGATATAGTTCGAATCATATCCGCGCATCTGAAACGAACGCGTAATAAAATCTTTCAGGATCTTGTTTAGAGCATGACCCATATGAAGATGACCATTGGCATAAGGTGGACCATCATGGAGCACATACTTTGGTCTTCCTATTGAATCCTCTCTCAGTTGAGAATAAAGACCATTGTTTTCCCACTGAGAGAGGATTTCAATCTCTTTCTTCGGAAGATTGCCCCGCATTGGGAAGGTCGTCCTTGGAAGGAAGAGGGTATTAGAATAATCACGACCATCGACATTATTTTCACGATCTTGCATAGCTTCTTTCATGTTAGTAATCTATCTTTAGAGGAAGAGGAGGAACATCTATTTTAATATCTAATCCCTAACATAAGGAGCATGAAAATTCCTAGTTCTAGCTGAAATGAATTATTATGCTAGACATCGATAGACTCTGTAAATAGAAAATAGATTCTCAAATATAATTTCACTTTTGGAGCATGTTGATAATGGATCAAAACCTGTTAGAGATTGACGTAATACAACGGCTTAGCTAGAAGATATCAATTAAGAATTTCTATCATGTCTAACGATTCTATTGATGTTTTACGAATAGCTATCGGTCAATTCAATCCAACTGTGGGTGATATTTCTGGAAACCTGTCTTTGGTACAACAAGCACGGATTGATGCTGCTGCGCAGAAAGCTGATCTCATTGTGTTCAGCGAGCTTTTTATTTCTGGATACCCACCAGAAGATCTCGTTTTAAACTCCTTTTTTGTCAAAAAATGCCAAGAAGCTATAGAAAGACTGGCAAAAGAAACATTAGATGGTGGGCCAGGTATCATGATAGGTACACCTTGGCAGACAGAGAACAAAACTCTCCATAATGCAGTAGCTGTTCTGGATAATGGAAAGATTATAGCGTTTCGTTTTAAGGTAGATTTGCCGAATTACAGTGTTTTCGACGAGAAACGTGTTTTTAAAGCTGGTCCCGTGCCTCGTCCGGTCAAATTTCGTGGGGTGAAGTTGGGGGTCCCAATCTGTGAGGATATGTGGGGGGATTTCAGAGTCTGTGAAGCACTTGCAAAAGAAGGAGCGGAAATCTTAATTGTACCAAATAGCTCACCCTATTGTCGTAATAAGATAGATCTGCGTCTTCAGATTGTTCTCAAAAGGGTGAGTGAGAGTGGTCTGCCACTCATCTATGTTAACCAGTTGGGGGGGCAGGATGAGTTAGTATTCGATGGCGGATCTTTTGTTGTCAATTGTGATCAAACGGTTGCCCTTCAGATGAGCCAATTTGAGGAAGGGTTAGTTGTCAGTACCTGGAAGCGTAGTCAGTTAGGCTGGATTTGTCAGAATGATATTCAATCGACGCTACCGGATTCGAAGGAAGCAGACTGGCGAGCCTGTGTTCTAGGTTTGCGCGATTATGTAAATAAAAACGGTTTTGAAAACATTATTCTAGGATTGTCCGGTGGTATTGATTCAGCGCTTTGTGCAGCCATGAGTGTTGATGCTTTAGGTCAAGAGAATGTCCAGTGCATTATGATGCCATATCGTTATACATCTCAAACATCTCTATCGGATGCGGCTGCTTGTGCACAAGCGCTTGGCGTAAAATATGATATTCTTTCTATTAATAAATCAGTCGAAGGATTGAGCACAATTCTCGCTCCGCTTCTTGAAAAGACAGAATCCGGTATTACCGAAGAAAATCTTCAAAGCCGGTCCCGGGGCATGATTTTGATGGCTATGTCGAATAAACTTGGTTCTATGGTTGTGACAACTGGAAATAAGAGTGAAATGTCGATTGGATACACGACACTTTATGGTGATATGAACGGTGGCTTTAACCCTATCAAGGATTTGTACAAGATGCATATCTACGCTTTATCGCGTTGGCGGAACCAACATATGCCGCCAAGCTGCTTAGGTCCATCAGGTATTGTCATCCCACCCAATATTATCAGTAAAGCTCCATCTGCTGAGTTGAAGGAAAACCAATTGGATCAGAATACCCTGCCACCCTATCTGGTTATGGATACAATTTTGGAGAGTCTCATTGAAGAAGACATGTCAAGTGACGCGATCGTTAGAAAATATGGCTTTAACCGTGAAACAGTCATACGCATCGAACAGTTGCTTCATATGTCTGAATACAAACGGCGACAAGCAGCCCCTGGTGTTAAAATTACACGCAGATCCTTTGGACGTGATAGGCGTTATCCAATGACTCATCGATGGTCAAATCAATGATAGAGGCCACGACTCAAGCTAATTGGTTTCTGCCAAGACGCTGGTCTCTTGCTCACGGATATTCTCTTACGATCGGACCGATTTATCATATTATGGGAATTTTAAACATTACTCCCGATTCATTTTTTGATGGAGGATCGTATCTAGCCATAGACGATGCAGTGTATCATGCACTAAATATGGTTAAACAAGGTGCTACTATTATTGATATTGGTGGTGAATCGACTCGTCCATGCGGATCATCAATTGATGCAAAAACCGAACAGAAACGTATACTACCTGTTATTGAGCAGTTAGCTGATAGAGGAGACGTTATCATCTCCGTTGATACTTATCGATCAGAAACAGCTCAGCTTGCTCTTGATGTTGGAGCGCATATTATCAACGATGTATGGGGATGTCAGCATGATTGTTCACTAGCCCAAATTGCTGCATCAACGGGGGCGGGTTTGGTTCTGATGAGCAATCGCCGCAAGCATGATTTTGGATCTGATTTGATTGAAGATACGAAAAAATCTTTGTTGCACTCTTTAAAGATCGCCTCTGTTGCTGGTGTTGAAGCCAGCCAAATTGTATTGGATCCGGGATTTGGGTTTTCATCGACAACAGACCATGATATTTTAATGCTTCGCAACCTTGAAAAATTGCATGATCTAGGGTTTCCACTCTTGGTAGGAACTTCCTGCAAACGGTTTTTGGGAGAAATTACTGGACGCGATGTTATAGACAGAAGTGTTTCTACATCTGCGACAAGTGTTTTCGCAAGGCAAAAAGGATCTGCAATCTTTCGTGTCCATGATATTGTTATGAACAAAGATGCTTTAGCTGTAGCAGATGCTTTAATGAACTTAAGACAATCATAACTATATTAGAAGTTAATCATTGATGCCTCAACCTAATACTTATCCTCATATCTATGAAATTACTTTGAAAAACTGTACCTTTTTTGCTCATCATGGTGTTTATGAAGAAGAAAAAAAACTGGGCCAGCGATTTTTTGTTGATACGACACTAAAGGTTGATTCTTGGAAGGCCCTTCATGAGGATAGGATAGAAGATACTGTTCACTACGGTAACGTTTTTGGTATAATTGAAGGTATTATGATAACATCCAGGCGTTATCTTATTGAGGCACTAGCAATGGATATTGCTAAGGGTCTTTGCGACAAGTTTCCTGAAATCGTGCAGGTGAAAGTGACCTTAAAAAAACCTCATGCACCGGTTTATGGAATATTAGATCATGTTGGAGTAACAGTTTACTACCCTGAAGGGAATTAAAGGTGGCAACAGTATGGCTAGGATTAGGTGGTAATATAGGAAACGTCTTTGTATCTTTGGCAAAAGCATTACGGCGTATTGATGAAAATTCTTCTATCTGTGTTAAAGCCGTTTCAACTATTTACAGAACCGCCCCTTGGGGTATTGAAGATCAGCCATGCTTTTATAATTGTTGCACCGAAATTTCAACTTGTTTAACACCTGGAGATCTTCTCAAATTGTGCCAAACTATCGAAAATGCGGGTCAAAGAGAACGTCAAATTCGCTGGGGACCTCGCACCATTGATGTTGATATCCTTATATATGAAGGAATAGTCCAGCATAAACAACAATTGACACTTCCTCATCCACGAATGTTAGAACGGTCATTTGCACTGGTTCCTCTTAAGCAAATCACTCCTGATCTGGTGGTGGGTGGCCTTTCGATCAATTCGTACCTTAAAGTTCTCAATTGTGACCATATTCAACGGCTAGAAATGTCGAGAAATTGGTGGAGATAAAGAGTGGATTCACGAGAAGTGTTTATGATCTTACCTCAACTATTCATTCTATTTTCAAGGAGGTGACGATGAATCAGCTGTCCAGCTATAGAGTCTAGCTGTTCTGTGGTTGATAATTTTATTTCCTATCAGTTGAAGGATCCAATCTCGGGCACAAGAGACAAGGCCGCTGGCGTGATAGATCAATCTGTTCTGTGCGCTAAGTTTAATCATATATTTGATTCGTCCATGCCGTTCTTTAGCATAATTTTTGAAAGAAGTTTCCAGATCTTCGGGGGTTTGATGACACCATTTTGCTAGTATAGCTGCGTCTTCAAGCGCACTGGCGCTGCCTTGAGCTGCAAATGGTAACATCGTATGCGCAGCATCACCAACTAAACAGATGGGGAGTCCATTTTTTTCCTTGAAAGGTTTATGAGGTTTAATAAGAGAATATATTGGCCATCCTTCCCAATCACTAGTTAGATTGACAAGATGGCGTGCGGAATCATGCCAATGGATAAAGAAACTCAGTCGATTCTTTCTATTTCTGTCTTTAATCCTTCCTGAGTCAGGGTTCTTATCAGATAAGAACGGTGTGATGGCTACAATGTTGAACGCATCACGTACAGGATAAGTCACAATGTGAGCGTTAGGGCCAAGCCATAGTTCTATCGAAGATGTTAAGATCTTTTCATCAACTTCGTTGTGAGGAAGCAATGTACGCCATGCCACTGTATGACTGAACTCTGGTTCAATGGCACCTTCTAACTGCTTTCGAATCGTCGACCAGACACCATCAGCACCAACCAAAGCTGTAACTAAATATTCATCATAGATTTCTCCATTTCTTACTAAGATCTTGATGCCATGAGCATGCGGGAAAGCATTGTAGACTTTATGATCAAAAAAAAGATGAACCGCATGTTCTGATTTACAGGCATCTAATAATCGATGAAGAAGATCAGCCCTGTGGATCAGGAGATAGGGGGCTCCATAGCGATGTCTAATTTGTTCTCCTAATGGAAAACGTGTAAGTAATTGCATATTGAGACCTGAACGGATATTAATATGATCTGGAAAATAACCGTCAGCTTTGAGGTGATGAGTCAGTCCTATAGAATCCAAAATCTTGAATGCATTGGGTGAAAGCTGTATTCCCGCTCCTTTTGTCTGAATCTGTTGCTCTTTTTCAAAAACCATTACCTCAAAACCTGATCTTGCTAGAAAAAGAGCCGAAGCAAGACCCGCAATACCACCGCCTGCTATTGCTAGAAGAGGATTCTTTCTTTTCATCATTCGCAAAGAGGGCATGGGGCGAAGCATCCACGAGCAAGTGTTTGAATCAAAAACTCTATATTTACATTTCAATCAAACATCCATCCGGTATACTTTCAGTAAGACCAAGATGACAATCAAATCTAAACAAAGTAGAGCAATAGGGACAAACTATCTTATTCTCTTCTCCCATGTTAAGAAATATATAAGGATGCTCATGAGGGGCCGATGCTCCAATACACATAAATTCTTTTGCCCCAATAGAAATCTGATCGAATCCAGCGTTATTTTGAAAATAGGGAATAAATGAATTATCCATCGTAAGATCCTCACGCTTAAAATGAAAAAGGTTAATCTAGCTCCTTTGTAAAGAATTTGCAAAGATCCATTTCTTACCCCTCTCTACTCTGAAGAATCCTAAGAACATTTAAAACTCAATAAGACTATTGAATTTTTGGGGACGGAAACTATTCCTAAATCTCTTAAGATAGAAGGTTCAGGAATCTTGGAGAGTAGCAGCGAAAAGATAACTGGCCAATCCAATTGATACTGGAATCCCTGAATCGATCATATTTAAAATGTCACACCTCAAGTTGAGCACGGTGAAGTTTCAGAGCATTCCCCAATTCTATCCAAAGCTCCTGAGAGTCATTTAGAACATATTTACACTGCCTCAGAAATTCTTTTCAGTAAAAACACACCTAACTCTTATTGCTAATTACATGATGGAGATCAATTGTGGTTGGCCTCCATCAGGGAAAGCAAAAACATGTTCTCCACTTGGTGTTAAGACTTTTCTTAAGTCATGCTCAATCGGTCAGCTTAACCGATATGGATATGAGACCATGGAACCTAAAACTTATGCTAATGCCGTATGCAGTTTCCGTTATCTTACCATCTTAACTGACTTCCTAAGTAGCTCCACATATGAGGGAGTATCGGTTCATCATGGTCTGTCAACAGCAACATTTTTTATTGCCATGATCAAAGAAGCAATCATTAAAGTGGTCCTCACTTTTTCTTTACTTTTGTTCAGAAGACTTGATGATCGAAACAGATTATGTCAGATAAGCTAAAAAATTGAACTTTGAGCAAAAATAAAATGCTGAATAGTCTTGGCTTTCCTAAATCACCGATCGACACTCGTGTCGTCGTCGCTATGTCAGGTGGTGTTGATTCTTCGGTTGTAGCAAGTTTGCTTAAGAAAGAAGGTTATGATATTGTTGGAATAACTTTACAGCTTTACGATCAGAATTTTAATATACGACGTAAGGATGCTTGTTGCGCAGGACGAGATATCTATGATGCGCGTCGTGTATCAGAGCAAATGGGATTCCCTCATTATGTGCTCGACTATGAAACCATTTTCCGAAAATCCGTTATTGATCCTTTTGCTAACGCGTACATTGAAGGAAAAACTCCTGTACCTTGCATAACATGCAATCAGAACGTTAAATTTTCTGATCTTCTTTCTGCTGCACGTGACCTAGGTGCTGATTGTCTTGCTACAGGTCATTATATAGTCAGTCGCGAAGGGAAAGAAGGACATCAGAATCTTTATCGTTCCTACGATAGAGATAAAGATCAAAGCTATTTTTTGTTTTCTATTTCACAAGAGAAGCTTAATTATTTGCGGTTTCCCCTCGGAAAAATATCAAAATCTGAAACGCGAGCGATCGCAAAAGAGATAGGGTTAAAGGTTTCTGAAAAATCTGAGAGTCAGGATATTTGTTTTGTACCAAAAGGACATTACTCAGATTTTATTAAAAAATTGAAGCCAGAAGCTACTATACCAGGAGATATTATTCATCTTGATGGCCGGAGAGTCGGTCGACATCAGGGAATCATCCATTATACGATCGGGCAAAGGCGTGGAGTTGGTGTTGCAATGGGATATCCACTATATGTGATCAAATTGGATGTTACATCTTCTACGGTTTATGTAGGACCACGCTCTGCTTTAGCAACAGATCGAATTTTATTGGATGACGTGAATTGGTTAGGCGATCAACCGTTAGAGGAGATAGAATCTTCAGGAATGGATATTGCCGTTCGTGTCCGCTCTACACAATTACCCCGCTCTGCGAGACTCGTTGTAGAGAAGAAAAAAGTTGAGATTATCCTTTCTCAAAGTGAAGAAGGTGTTTCTCCTGGGCAAGCCTGTGTTTTTTATGAAGATACAGGTGATCAAAGCCGTGTTCTTGGTGGGGGCTGGATAAAAACAACTGATAGTGTTAACGATATGAATGTTTGAGAAATGAGAATCAACGTTCTGTATAGTACTAGAGATCTGCTTACGTTTTTAGATCTCAATATTTAGTTTATTTGGCGGGATAGCTCAGTTGGTTAGAGCAGCGGAATCATAATCCGCGTGTCGGGGGTTCAAATCCCTCTCCCGCTACCAACTGTTGACATTTCAGGAATTTATAGAGGTTTAAGCGTAATTGCTTATACGAGATTTATCTCAGAATCAAAGTAATCACAAAATTCCTTGTTCTGAAACATAGATTCTAATATTCTGAAGAGAAATGAATGAATGAATGAATGATCATGTTTATCGGTTACGCTCGTGTCTCAACTATAGATCAAACTCCTGCTTTGCAGATGGATGCGTTACGAGAAGCAGGGTGTCGTAAGATTTTCATAGAGAGAGCTTCAGGTTCACATCGGGATAGACCTCAATTGAAAGCTGTTCTTGCTTTTCTCAGAGAAGGAGATACACTCGTGGTATGGAAGCTTTCTCGATTAGCTCGCTCGCTGACGCAAATCATTAAGACCGTTGCTGATATCAATGATAGGGGGATTACCCTCAAGGTTTTAACTCAGAAGATTGATACGAGCACTCCAGAAGGACGTCTTTTCTTCCATATGACAGCAGCCTTCGATGAATTCCAGCGCGATTTAATTGTTGAAAATACTCGTGCTGGTCTGAAGGCTGCCAACAAAAGGGGAAGACGTGGAGGAAGACCAAGAGCGATGAACGATCAAAGGATCAAGTCTGCTGAGGCAATGCTTAAAGACACTGAAAATTACCCTTTCATCGGAGATGTCATTGATCAGCTCAAAATCGGGCGTACTGCTTTCTACCGATATTTCCCTCCTGATCGCATCAGACAGCTGAGACATGAGCACATTGACATTGGACGTGACGACTGACCGTTTAACGATCTAAAGCCAAAGCCATAGATCCTATAATAGCGGATAGCATAGCGAACGCTATTCGTATATAGTGGATTAGTAACCACTGATTGAGCTTTTCGTTAACCTGGAGAAGGTCCAAATTTCCGCTTGCGAAGGCATGATTCGTCGGTACGAAATAAATAGCTGTCAATACTATGACGACGCCTATGCAACTCGTACTAGTAACCCAAAGCCAAAACGGTTTGAGTTTGGTATGCCAAGACGTCCATAAGGAACCGAATAATCCGATGATTGTTGGTGTAACAACAAGCGGAATCGTTTTTGATATAAAGATATGGTTTTTAGAAAACCAATCCAGAAAATCTTGTGAAGTTAAACTAAGCCAGTAGTTTCCCAGCGTGATACCAATACATAGCATCAATCCCGAGAAAGCGGCTGCTCCACATATGGCAAAAATATTAAAGAAGAGTCTCATTTTTCAAGAATATTGTTTCCCCATAGCTGATCACCTTAAATAAGGAAAGGTGATGACCATCGATCATCACCTTTTTCAGGTTACTGACGATCAATTCGTTTCGAACTTGTCGAACTTGGCTCACTGATTTTAATCTTCCGAGCCTTCATTGCATCAGGGATCTCACGAATCAGATCAATATGCAGCAAACCATTTTCCAAATGCGCATCGCGTACTTCGACATGATCAGCGATTTGAAATCTTCGCTCAAAGTTACGCGTGGTGATTCCAGAGAACAATATTTCAGTTGTTTCATTGTCTTTTGATGCTTGTTCCCCTTTTATGAAAAGAGAATTTTCCTTGACTTCAATTGAGAGATCTTTTTCAGAAAACCCTGCAACAGCCATTGAAATACGATAAGCATTATCACCTATCCGGTTAATATTATAGGGAGGGTAGGATGCTGTACTTTTTTCCGGAGAATCCGGATGACCGAGCGTATCAAGTAAGTTGAAAAGACGGTCAAATCCAATGGTAGATCCATATAAGGGACTGAAGTCTACATGACGCATAATAATATCCTCTTCTTGATCAAATTCTTTTTTCTTATACTTCTAAGCACGAATAGATCCAAGAAAAATTTATTCAATGTTCATTAATAAACGATTCAGAATTGACTCGAAGAGTTCGATCTGACAAGGCAGTCAATCGCTGGTTCACAACGGAAGGCATGAAACAGTTCTCCGTCAAGATGAAAAAATAATCAATAAACTGCTAGAAAGTACGAATTCACTCTTGACAATTATAAAAATCATCAGAATCAGAAAAGGATAAATTCTGAATCCGCTCGCGATTTCCACCATTTTAAATGTAAACCTGGGAAGGACTCGTTGGTTATCCAGCGGTTACTATCGACTCTCACTAGGATTTTTCAAAAATAAAAAATGATGATAGCAGATAAAGGAATATTAAGCGATACCCAAATATCGCAATTGTTTAGGTATAAAAATATTGTAACTGAACAGGATCTGGAGACGAATCAGATTCAACCAGCCAGTCTGGACCTGCGTCTAGGCAAAACTGCCTGGCGTGTAAGAGCATCTTTCTTGCCAGGTAAACAATACCAAGTTTTCCAAAAACTTAACCGGTTTTTACTCCACCAGTTTGATTTAACAGAAGGTGCTGTTCTTGAAAAAGATTGCGTTTATATCGTACAGTTAATCGAAAATTTATGCTTACCTCAAGATGTATCGGCTTCTGCTAATCCTAAAAGTTCCACAGGCCGATTAGATATCTTTACACGGCTCATTACAGACTATGCTCAACAATTTGATATAGTCCCGGAAGGCTACAAGGGTCCTCTGTATCTTGAAATCAGTCCACTCACTTTTCCTATAATTGTCAGGACCGAATCGAGATTATCGCAAATTCGTTTTCGGAGAGGGATCGCAACATTGAGCTATGAAGAAATGCTAAGTCTTCAAAACCATGAAATATTAGTAGCTAAAGAAGAGGTTAATATAGATAATAGTGGTGTTGCTATCTCTATAGACATGAACGCCAATCAGGAAGGTTTGATTGGCTACCGCGGCAAGCGACATACAGTTGCCATTGATGTAGATAAAAAAGGATTCTATAATCCTCTCGATTTTTGGGAACCTCTTTTCAATAAAGGCGTCGATAACCTTATTCTTGATCCAGATGAGTTTTATATTCTTGTATCCTGTGAATTTGTTCATATTCCACCGAATTATGCCGCAGAAATGGTTCCATTTGATCCCTTTATTGGCGAGTTTCGAGTTCATTATGCTGGTTTTTTTGATCCAGGTTTTGGCAATGTAAGTTCTGGTGGTGCTCGAGCCGTCCTGGAAGTCAGAAGTCACAAGGTACCCTTTATTTTAGAACACGGCCAAATTGTTGGTCATCTGATCTATGAACAGATGTTAGAAAGACCTAATACAGTCTACGGTGCAGAGATGAATTCTCATTATCAAGGACAAAGCTTGAAACTGTCTAAGCATTTTCGTTAGAATTTTTTGTTTAATACTTAATTTCGTAAAAGTTTATCCTCGTTTCTTATAACGAGGATCTTAACTCAAAATATCGTCTGATAAATTCAGCATAGATATCAGTCAGTAAATCAAGGTCAGTCAGTGAAACCTGCTCATTAATCTGATGCATTGTCAGACTCACCAAACCAAATTCAACAACAGGACATAAGTCTTTGATAAAACGCGCGTCAGATGTTCCCCCACCGGTAGAAAGAGCTGGTCGATAGCCACAGACTTGTTCTACTGCATCTGTAAGTGTATTGATTAGCTCCCAATCTAGGGTTAGAAATGCTGGACTTGATTGTTCAGTATAGGAAACATTAAAATCTATAAATTCCTTTGCTTGATTCTTTATCAAGCTTCTATATTTCTTTTTCTGAGAAGACGTAATGAGTCTAGAATCAATTTCCTTTTTGATTGTGTCTACTGTCCACAAATCATTGAAACGGACATTAAATAAAGCAGTAGCTTTTTGTGTAATCATGTTAAAAGAATGATTGTCTGTATCAAGAGATGTCACTTCGAGATTAGTTGCCTGAAAATTCTTGGTTCCCTTATCGAAGGGAGGAGTCATCAGCGATATTATCAATGTAGTGATTCCTCGCACAGGATTATCCGCTAGATCAGGATAAGCTGTATGTCCTTGTATTCCGTTGACAGTAAGCGTTCCTGAAAGACTACCACGCCTACCGATTTTAATCGTATCTCCTATAACGCTCCTATTGGTCGGTTCTCCAACAATGCAGGCATCAATTTTCTCATTTTTCCTAACTAACCAGTCGAGCAGAGCAGCTGTTCCGTTAATTGCTGGTCCCTCTTCATCAGCTGTTATCAAAAACGATATTGATCCCATAGATCCCATATTTTTTTTATTGATCGTAAAACGCTCTACCGCAGCCACAAAGCAGGAAATTCCACCTTTCATATCAACGGCTCCACGGCCAATAATCTTATCTTCAACAACAACTGCTTCAAATGGGTCAGTGACCCATGTCTTAAGATCTCCAGCGGGTACAACATCAATATGCCCAGAAAAACAAAGATTGGGGTCCCTATTCCCTAACCGTGCATAAAGGTTTTCAACTTTTTCTGTTCCAGGTGCGCCGAAAATCTTTCTTATAACCACAAATCCCAATCTTTCGAGACAATGTTGAAGAAGAGATAAAGCTCCACCTTCAAACGGTGTAACGGAAGAACAGCGAATCAGATCACGCAGAAGGACAGCAGCATTAGAAAGATCAGACACGATGAGATGAAAAGGAAAAAGACAAGCTGACTAAAAGTTCATAACTCATCGTGACTCATCGCGTAATAACTCGTTAATTCCAATTTTCGAACGGGTTTTTTCATCAACAGTTTTAACGATAACGGCACAATATAGACTCAGGCCAGGCATGAATTGATCAGGCCTGTTCCCACTCACGACTACCGAATAGGGTGGTATTTCACCATAAGTTATACTGCCTGTTATACGGTTAACAATCTTAGTTGACTGACTTATAAACACACCCATCCCCAAAACAGATCCTTTCCTTACAATACAACCTTCCACTACCTCTGATCGTGCTCCAATAAAGCAGTTATCTTCGATAATGACCGGGCTACTTTGCAGCGGTTCGAGTACTCCACCAATGCCAACGCCGCCTGAAAGATGCACATTTTTCCCAATTTGAGCACAAGATCCCACAGTTGCCCAGGTGTCTACCATGCTGCCTTCATCAACATAGGCCCCTAGATTAACAAAGGATGGCATTAGAACAACTCCCTTTGCTATATGAGCAGAGTAACGAACAAGGCAATTAGGGACTGCCCGAAAACCAGCTTCACGAAATTGACGATTATCCCATCCAGAAAATTTTGAAGGAATCTTATCCCACCATTTCGAATCACCTGGACCTGAATCAAGAATTTCCATGTTATTGAACTCAAAAGAAAGCAAAAGAGCCATTTTTAACCATTGATTGACTCTCCATGTCCCATCGAATCTTGGTTCAGACACTCGTAACTGACCTGAATCAAGAAGTCTCAAAGCTATTTTAACAGCTTCATGAACTTCACATTGAGTATTAGAATCAATTGCTTTCCTGTTTTCAAAAGCGGTTTCAATTGTATTCTGTAACTTTTTGTACTTCATATTTTTTGATCCAGAAATATGTGCCTCTCAAAGCCTCTTCATCTTTATCTTTTGATGCTACACTATCTTATCTATTTCTAATGACTTTTTATCAGAAAAAGGTATAGTCACTTTGGTAATCATTGGTAATCATTTATGTTGAAATTTTTAAGGAGAATCTACGTAGAGTCAATGTATCTCAAGAAAACTATACGTTTATTTTCAACGGTTCCCTATAGCTCTTACGATTAATCAAGAATGAACCTAAGAAATACCGAAGAGAGGTTATGTGCAGAAGTCAAAGGTAAGGCACGCAAACTTTTTGCCCGTAAATGGAGTTTTGTACAGGGTATTTCATCGATTAATTTTTTGCCACCGGAAGGAACCGCAGAAGTCGCCTTTGCTGGGCGTTCCAATGTAGGAAAATCTTCATTAATTAATGCGCTAATGTCTAGTAAAAGCTTGGCTCGGACCTCAAAGATTCCAGGCCAAACTCAGGAATTGAATTATTTTTCTCAAGAAGGTAATTCCCTTCTATTGGTCGATATGCCAGGATATGGTTTTACTAGAGTGCCTAAAGATGTTTCAGATCGATGGACAGCGCTAATTTTTAACTATTTACGTGATCGTTCAAGCCTAAAACGGATTTTTGTCCTTATTGATTCACGACACGGTCTTAAAAAGACCGACGAGAAGATACTAAACTTGATGGATAAGGCTGCTATATCCTACCAACTAGTGTTAACAAAATCTGATAAAATAAGGCCACAGCTACTACCAGAGATCATCGACCAGACGATGAACCAAATCAAAAAACGACCAGCTGCATTTCCTGAACTCATCAGAACGTCAAGCCAAAAGAAAATTGGGATTAATGAATTGAGAGCAGCCATTTGCTATTCTGCTCAACTGTTAGAGGAATTCTAAATTCCTTTCTTTCTTGAAAAAAACCTATAAGAGCTCTAATGGTAAAAATACGATCTTTATTAAAATCTACACCTCATGATCGATATACTCATGATGAGATAGTTGAAATTTTCAGACGTTTTCGGATTCAACGCCCGAACCCTAAGAGCGAGCTTCATCACATCAATTCCTTTACTCTTTTGGTAGCCGTTGTCTTATCAGCTCAGTCAACTGATATCGGTGTTAACAACGTCACTCAAGAATTATTTAAAATTGCTGATAATCCCCAAAGAATGCTCGCTTTAGGTGAAAGCAGAATACGAGACATTATCAAAACCGTTGGTCTTTATCGCAGAAAAGCTAAAAATATAACTTTTTTATCTTATCAACTCGTTAAGAATCACAATAGCGTAGTCCCACAAGATGTTGAGAGTCTAACCTCTTTGGTCGGTGTTGGCCATAAAACTGCAAATGTAGTTATGTCAATAGCTTTTGGTTATGCAACTCTCGCAGTTGATACGCATATTTTCAGAATCAGCAACCGTCTAGATCTTGCCCCCGGTAAAAACCCTGCTACAGTTGAAGTGCTTCTAAAAAAGCAGATTCCAGAAGAATTTCTTTACCATGCCCATCAGTGGCTCATTTTACATGGACGCTATATATGTAAAGCTCGTAAGCCGAAATGTAAGGATTGCATCATAGCAGATTTGTGTAAGTCAAAAGAGAAAACCTGCAACATACCAGCATCCATAATTCCCTTAGAACATTAATTTTTTCATAAATTGAGACCTTGATCCTGCCAATTCAATAAATTTAAAGACTAACACTTGGATAAAAGAGTTTAAAATAGTCGTAGTGATGCTACTAAACTCTTTAGAATGGATAATCAAAATGATGACACATATAGGTTTTGACGTTTTAACTGTCGGCAACGCCATTGTAGATACTGTTGCATGTGTTGAAGATGATTTTCTTATTGCTGAAAACATAAAAAAATCAGCCATGAACATTATTGATGCTAACCGAGCTGAACATCTTTATTCGGTCATTAAACCTCTCCTTCAAACCTCTGGCGGAAGTGCTAGTAATACTGCCGCTGGTCTTGCCAGTCTTGGAAGTCGATCTGCTTATTTTGGAAAGATATCGAATGACCCTCTCGGCGATATTTTTACTCATGATATGCAAGTAATGGGGATTTCCTTTGGTGTAACACCGTTACGCGGAAACCCACTGACAGCACAATCTATCATTTTAATTACACCTGATGGGGAACGGACCATGAACACCTATCTAGGAGCTTGTATGGAATTTTCCCCAGAAGATATAGAGGTAGATGTCGTTTCTGCGAGCCAAATCACTTATTTTGAAGGTTATTTATGGGATTCTCCTCATGCAAAAGAGGCGATACGTCTTGCTATTGCCATTGCTCATGATCACAATCATCAGGTTGCGATAACACTCTCAGATTCTTTTTGCGTGGATCGCCATCGCGATGATTTTCTCCAACTCATGACTACTGGCACCGTTGATATTGTGTTTGCCAATGAAGCAGAGATTAAATCTCTTTATCAGAAGGATGACATTGCGACAATTATCTCTGCTGTACGCCAAGATGTGGCGTTGAGCGCACTGACATTAGGAGAGAGAGGTTCAATTGTTGTTACAAGAGAAAATATAGTGGAAGTTCCTGCTTATCCTATTGAGACTTTTGTTGATGCTACAGGTGCAGGCGATCTTTATGCATCGGGGTTCTTGTATGGTCTAACTAATAATCTCGAAATGTATGATTGTGCTCGAATTGGAGGATTAGCAGCCGCTGAAGTTATCCAACACATAGGCCCTCGTCCGAAAGTTTCGTTAAAAGAACGGCTTCAACAATCGGAGCTTTATAAAATATTTTCTATTTGAGAACAAGATCTCATTGATTTCATTCCTTATTTTCTTCTATTTCTTTGATCTTGTAGAGAAAATCTAATGCTTCTCGAGGTGTTAGGTTATCAAGAGTCAATGTTTCAATTTCTTCGATCATTTTTTTTCGTTGCCTTGTAGATCTTTCGGTTGATGAAAGCTTACTTCCTGTCCCCCCTGTTGACAATAAAGGCAGATCATCAATCAAACGTGAAAATCGATTTTCCTGATTCGGATCTTCAAGACGATCTAAAATCATCTGTGCACGCTCAGTAACTCCATAAGGTAAACCCGCGATTTTAGCTACTTGAATACCATAAGAACGATTAGAAATCCCTTCTTTTACCTCGTACAAAAATATTACATCGTTACCCCATTCCTTGACACTCATCGTCATATTCTTCATTCGATCAAGCTTAGCAGATAAAGCTGTGAGTTCATGATAATGGGTTGCGCACAAAGTACGGCAGCGATTGATTTCGTGCAATTGTTCCACCGTTGCCCAAGCAATAGAGAGACCATCAAATGTTGATGTTCCTCGACCGATTTCATCTAAAATGACAAAAGATTGGTCTCCAGCCTGATTGAGAATAGCTGCAGTTTCAACCATTTCAACCATAAAGGTTGATTGTCCTCGTGCTAAATTATCGGCAGCACCAACCCGAGAAAAAAGGCGATCAACAATACCTATATGAGCAGAGCTAGCAGGCACAAACGAGCCGGACTGAGCTAGCAAGACAATCAGTGCGTTTTGGCGTAAAAATGTTGATTTTCCGCCCATATTAGGACCGCTGAGCAACCAAAGATATCCTGAATCTTTGCCACCTAAATCGCAATTATTGGCTATAAAATGATGATTATCATGACGATGTAAAGCCTGTTCTACAACAGGATGTCGACCTGCAATGATAGAAAAAGCTCTGCTATTATCAATCAGAGGTCGCACATAATCTTGTTTTTCTGCGAGTTCAGCAAGAGCCATCGCGACATCAAGATGGGCTAGAATAGTGGCAATTGCACGAATTGACTCCCTTTTTTCAATAACAATAGATTTTAGGTTTTCAAAATGAGCCAGCTCTAATTGAAGCGCTTTGATCGCTGAATGAGAGATTTTATCTTCCAGTTCAGAAAGTTCTGTTGTTGTAAAACGCATTGTGTTAGCTGTAGTCTGGCGATGTATAAACAACCCTTTTTTCTGTTTCAATGTACTGGCATGGAGTGCAGTCACTTCAATGAAATAACCCAAAACGTTATTATGCTTGATTTTTAATTTTTTTACCTGAGTCTCGCATGCATAGCGTGACTGAAGATTAGTAATAATCCGGCGAGTTTTATCACTCATCTTCCTTAATGCATCGAGATTAGGGTCAAATAAGGATCGAATAAATCCGCCATCTCTAGCCAGAACTGGCAGTTCCGTCTCCAAAGCTTTTTTCAAAACTTCAATAAGACTTGCCGTTGATTGTTGTAGATCTTCCAGGTCAGATTTTATGTTATTCGGAGGAATAGATTGTTCTTTTCTAAGCAATTCTGCAGCCTTAGTTCCAATTAACAAGCCTAAACGGATAAATGAAAGATCGCGTGGGCCGCCACGATTCAGCGATAATCGAGAGAGAGCTCGTGTCATATCCGGCATCCCCTGTATCAATTTCCGTAAATTAAGGCGTAATGTATCAGCTTGTAGCATATAATCTATTTCATCATGCCTTTGAGCGATGATGTCTACCTTAGTTGATGGACTAGATAGTCGATCAGAAAGGAGTCTAGTACCAGCACTGGTTACCGTTCTATCAATTGTTTTCAATAATGAGCCTTCGCGTTCTCCGCTTCTAGTACGTGTTAGTTCTAAATTGGCACGGGTAGCTGCATCAATATAGACAATGCTAACTTCTTCTTCAGGCTCAGGACGCGACAGGATAGGACGCTGACCAATCTGGGTCCTTTCAATATAACTTAGTATAGCGTTTGAAGCTGATAATTCTGCGGGAGAAAGAGGGGAAAATGCGTCTAGACTCTTTACGGCGTAGAATTTTTTAAGATTATTCTCAGCCTGTGAGCAATCAAACATCACGCTTGGTAACGGTTGAAGAGTTCCTTCATAAGGATTGAGAAGAGTCCCATTAGATAATTCATCGAATAGGGATTGCGCAAGGATTAGCTCGCGAGGCTGAATACGGGCAAGATCATCACCCAATCGAGCAAGATCTGTTTTTATAATCTTGAATAAGCCTGTTGAAATATCAACAAATGCAAGTGCGTACTGATCAACTTGTGCTAGAGCAGCCAAAATATTTGATATACCGGGCTCTAATAGTCGATCTTCAGTGATTGTACCCGGTGTAACAAGGCGAACAACCTCACGCTGTACTACTGATTTTGAACCACGCTCCTTAGCTTTTGCAGGATCTTCAGTTTGCTCGCATATAGCTACTCGGTAACCCAATGCAATAAGCTTTTGCAGATAATCGTCTAAAGCATGGTAGGGTATGCCGCACATGGGAATATCTTCTCCTAAGTGCTTACCACGTTTTGTTAAGGTGATCCCAAGCGCCTTGGATGCAATCTCGGCATCAAGAAAAAACAATTCATAAAAATCACCCATTCGGTAGAATAAAAGAGAATCTGGATTATCTGTCTTTATTTTGATATACTGTACCATCATCGGCGTAATGGATGGGGATCTTGAATGTTGGTGTTGGCTCATTTCCTCATTTCATGCATCGAACATAATCAAGTTGACAGTCATTAACACTCACCGTTAATCCTTTTTATCGCCAAGCAAAGGTGCCCGAAGAAAATTTGAAAAACAAGCCCAATCTTATTTGAAAAACGGAGGATCATGCATTCATATACTAGCCTAGCAGTCAATTTAAAGTGACTATAACCTCTCCTCTAATGAATAAAAAGGGTTCTAGAATATGATTTCTTCGTATAATTCCTTTCTTTGAGAAGAATAGAAACGAAGCTTCCCAATGGATCGGTGAGATGAATACATACACCTAGAAATTAGGAACCGTTTAGTTTTGAAAAATTCAGTTTCCCATTTTTTTTGTTCTTTTCTAAAAATCTTGAACTTTACGATCAAACCTTTAGTCTTATCATCAGAAGTGTTGCTAGTCTCATTTTTAATAATGATCATACCCTATAATGCTCAAGGGGGGATTGTGAACGGCCCTGTCACAGGTTTGCCAATACCAAGATTTGTGAGTTTAAAATCAAAAACTGTGAATATGCGCGTTGGACCTGGACTTCAGTATGCAATTGCTTGGTTGTACAGAAAACGTGGATTACCTGTTGAGGTTATACAAGAATTTGAGCGCTGGCGTCGGATTCGTGATTCAGAGGGAACTACAGGATGGGTTCTTCACTCCTTACTTTCCAGCAAAAGAACAGCTATTGTTGCACCATGGGCAGCACATAGAAATAGTCAAGAAAATGATAAGAAAAACATTTCTGTTTTTTCTGGGAAAAAAATGGCAGCTACCGATTCATTAACTATTGTTCACTTACAGGCCGGCCTTGTGGTTTCCATTGAATATTGCTATCAAAATTGGTGTAAAATTAATGCTCATTCAACACGTGCCTGGATGAAGCAGGATAGCTTGTGGGGGATCTATCCTGGAGAAAAAATTAATCGCTAGGATTATCAATTAAACATACTTTAAGCCCATTTTTTTCACGTTTAATCTCTCAATCAGGAAGCTAAAGCTGAAGATTGAGATAACACTCTTTTAGGATAGAAGACTCCCTGATGACAATGTCCTACTGCAAGCAGTCTACCTTTATACGCTAAACAAACTCTTTCTTTCTCATCAGAGTCAGAGATTGAATCATCACACAAAAAGATCGAATTACCAACAACAATGCGACGAGCTTGATCTCGAGATATTGAAATATGAGTACTATCAGCCAATGCCACAGAAGGCGAGAGTAAGTGGCTATCCATTTCTTCCAGTATGTTTTGAAATCGCTCTAGTTTGTCTATTTTCACCATTTGCTTTTCTGAAAATGGATATACATCAAGACGACGAAGAGCACTGATATGACCATAACAACCGAGATTAAGAGCAAGATCACGCGCTAAGGAACGAACATAAGTTCCCTTGCTACATTTGATTTCAAAGCTACTATGATCGTCATCGATCATCCGTACTAAATTAAGACTTAAAATAATGACTTTCCTGGCTGGAATTTTCATATACAATCCAGAGCGGGCTTGTGTATAGGCACGACATCCACCGATTTTTATGGCAGAGAAATTGGGTGGAACCTGAGAAATAACGCCCGTAAAGTTACCTAAAATAGCCTTTATCTCTTCTAAATTTGGCCGTCTTTTACTTGATTTAATAACCTCACCTTCTGCATCATCAGTATTGGTTTGATTTCCCCAACACACGGTGAAGATATAAGATTTTTGTCCATCTATAACATATGGGATAGTTTTTGTGGCCTCTCCTAAAGCAACCGGGAGCATTCCTGTTGCCAACGGATCAAGGGTTCCAGCATGACCAGCTTTTTGGGCTTGAAAAAGGGACCGAATCCTAGAAACAGCGTTCATTGATCCCATCTTGTAGGGTTTATCGAGTATCAACCAACCTGATACCAATCGTCCTTTTTTTCGCAATGACATCTATTCTAACCTGCTGATGTCTTTGGCAACTCGTTCAGATTTAAGCAAATGATCAATTTTAGAAAAATTATTAAAACTCTCATCCACTATGAAGCAAAGTCTTGGAATATACTTCATATTATTAAGTTTAGAAGCAACACGGCCGCGAATAAATTTCATATTACGAGTTAAGGCCTTGACAATCTCTTTTGTCTTGCTTGTTCCTAAAGATGAAACATAGCAAACTGCTATTCTGAGATCCCTTGACATACGTACCTCTGAAACACAAAAAATTTCACCCAAAAGATCAGAGTCTAAGATTTGGCCTGAACCAATAATCTCGGCGAGAGCATGACGGATTAACTCTCCAGAACGCAACTGCCGCTGAGATAGCATTTTGTTTTTCAACATCAAGATCCTTTATATGAGCATATGATCTCTTGTATTGTTTGCTAAAGAGATCTATCAATCAATTCAACGATGAAACACTCTATAATATCTCCTTTTCGTATATCCTGATAGTTGAGGAATGCCATACCACACTCCATACCAGACTGTACCTGAGAAACTTCATCCTTGAACCGTTTAAGCGTAGACAATTCTCCTTCGTGTACGATCCTGTTATCGCGCAACAGACGTACACCAGAACTACGTTCGACCCGTCCTTCAGTTATCAAACAGCCAGCTACTTTCCCAATTCTGGAAACATTGAATATCTCCAAAATTTCAGCATAACCGATAAAGGTTTCACGTCGCTCAGGTGCCAATAATCCAGATAATGTAGATTTCACATCATCTATAAGATCATAGATAATCGAATAATAGCGAATTTCTATCCCTTCGCGTTCAGCCATATCTCTAGCCTGTTTGTTAGCACGAACGTTAAATGCAAGAATTGGCATTTTAGATGCTACAGCTAATGTAACATCGGATTCTGTAATTCCACCTACACCAGAATGCATAACACGAGCCTGAACTTCATCAGTACCTAATTTTTCAAGTGAGGCTATTATAGCTTCAATAGAACCGTGTGTACTAGCTTTGACAACAAACTGGGCAACATCTAAACTTTTTATCTTTAAGTTGGTCATCATTTGCTCTAGTGATCCGCGTTGTCCAGCTTGTGCTGCCACGGCCAGTTCACGTGCTTTCCGCCGGCGATAATCTGAAACCTCACGGGCTCGAGCTTCATTTTCGACAACAATGATCTTCTCTCCTGCTGATGGAACGCCAGACAAACCGAGAACTTCCACAGGTGTAGAGGGCCCTGCCTTCTCTATCGATTCACTTTGATCATTAATTATAGCTCTCACTTTCCCCCATTCATTCCCTGCGATAATAATATCACTACGTTTAAGAGTTCCATGTTGAATGATCACCGCTATAACAGCACCCCGACCTTTTTCGAGTTTTGCCTCAATAATAATGCCTTCAGCATCACGATGAGGATTCGCTTTCAGTTCAAGTAGTTCTGATTGTAGTAAAATGGTATCTAGTAAAGAGGTTATACCACATCCAGTTTTTGCAGATATCTCAACATCCAATATTTCTCCCCCCATCTTCTCAACGAAGACCTCATGCTGAAGAAGTTCAGTGCGGACTTTGTCTGCATTTGCACCAGGAATATCCATTTTATTGATTGCAACAATCAAAGGAACGTTTGCAACTTTTGCATGATGAATGCTCTCAATAGTCTGAGGCATAATGCTATCATCTGCAGCAACTACTAAAATAGCTATATCAGTTACCTGTGTCCCACGGGCCCGCATCGCAGTAAAGGCTTCATGACCTGGTGTATCAATAAATGATAGGTTTTGTTCGCCATGTTTGATCTGATAAGCACCAATATTCTGTGTAATACTACCAGTTTCTCCTGACGCAACATTAGAAGAACGAATTCGATCCAATAAAGATGTTTTCCCATGATCTACATGGCCCATGATTGTAATCACGGGGGGCCTTGTTTCTAACTGATTATCAAAGTCTAAGTTTGCAACTAGGCTCTCTTCAATGTCAGATTCTGATACACGAACAACAGTATGACCCATTTCTTCTGCGATCAGCTGTGCCATATCCGCGTCGATAATGTCACCAGGCTTCAACATGTGTCCTTGTTGCATCAATAATTTAACAACCTCAACAGCACGTTCTGTCATACGACAGGCGAGCTCTTGAATCGTAATGGTATCAGGAATTGTTACTTCACGCATCACTTTTTCCCGAGGTCCGGAATTAATTTCTCGTCTCTGTTTTTCACGTTGTCTGCGTATGGATGCAAGAGAGCGTGAGCGGGTCGAATCGTCGTCCAAAGCGTTGCTCAGCGTGAGCTTGGTACGGCGATGACTACGACCTCGCGGACGCGTGGTTTTTTGTGTTTCTTGTTTTGGTTTGATAGAATCACGGAGACCCTGAGAACCAACTGTAGACTTCTTTTTCGGAACCTCAGTATCCACTGCAGCAGCAGCAATAGCTGAGGCATCGGCTGCAGCAATACGTGCTTTTTCTTCTTCTTCGGCTTTTCTATATTCCGCTTCTTTTTTTGACTTCAGTATCTTGACTTCTACCAAACGCTTCTTTTCTTCACGTTGTTTGTTTTGAGTTGCACTAGCCATAGACCGTTTTCTATCTTCTTTTTCACGTTCACGGCGTTCTACTTCTCTAATTTCCCTAACTTTAGATTCCTCCAAAGCACGGGTCCTTGCCTCTAGTTCACCTGCTGATAAATGCCCTACAATATTTCCAGGCGTATCTCCCAATTGTGTCTCTTGGTTATGGATATCAGACTTAGTCGATAAAAAGGGAGGCGCGTTTTTTTTCGGCGCAAAAACGGTCTTCTCATCACCTGGCTTGATAATGCGACGTTTCTTTGTTTCCACTACAACAGAGTTTGTTCGACCATGAGAGAAACTCTGTCTCACAGTACCGGATACTCCCCGACCACGGAGAGACAGAGTGCCTCGCTGTAGCGTACGCGTACACTTTTTCTTATCGTTACCTGATTTTGTATCGCTCATGACTGTCTTTACCCTCCTGACCATTTGGCGGGAAAATACCTTTCATTTTCTAAATATTATACCTTCTTATGAATTATCCTGTTTTGCATGAAATAGAGTAATCATATTTTGTTTAATAGCCTTTTCAAAAACTTTTGATAACATCAACTAATTAACACTATTCACGTACAAGTCCCAATTCCACAGACTGGAAGGTTTTGAAAAGAGCATGGAATCGGTCCAAAGAGAATTCTAAGAATATTAAATCGTGATCCTCTTTATTTCTTGATTCCATCAAGACTCTAAAGATGAGTACTAATGATTACAAAATTAACAGCTGTTTCTCTGCTTTCTTCATCTTCATGTAATTGTTTCTTTTCCTTCTATCTCTAGTGGATTAGAATTTGGGGGGGGTAACCATCCAACAGAGATGCGAGCTGACATAATCATTTCGTTAACTAATGCGCGTGTCAGATTAAATCCATCTAAAATTCCAGGATGATACTTTATTTCTCCATCCTTACGTTCATTCCAACCAATTAAATCATCGGCAACGCAACCAGCAAAATCTTCCAAAGATTTAATTGCCTCTCCGCTCTTACCAAGAGCTACCATCATGCTTGTTGTTATACCCGATATCGAACGCAACTCCTCGGATACGCCTAATTCCTTACGCTCTTCATTTAATTCTTCCTCTTTTCTTTCAATACATTCCCGCGCACGCGCCTGAAGTTCAGATGCCGTCTCATCATCAAACCCTTCAATGACTGCGATCTCATCTAATTCAACATAAGCGACTTCTTCAAGATCAGAAAAGCCTTCCGATGCCAATAGCTGAGCAACCATTTCATCCACATTTAACGATTTAACAAAAGTTCGCGTGTTCGCATTAAATTCCGCCTGACGGCGACTTGATTCTTCCTCTTCTGTCAAAATATCAATATCCCAACCTGTTAATTGAGATGCTAAACGCACATTTTGACCTCTTCGTCCAATTGCTAGGGATAACTGATCATCAGGAACAACAACTTCTATCCGTTCTTTTTCTTCATCTAGTACCACCTTCGACACCTCGGCAGGCTGTAAGGCATTGACAATGAAAGCGGCTGCATCTTCACGCCAAGGGATAATATCGATTTTCTCGCCCTGAAGTTCACTAACAACGGCCTGAACACGTGAACCACGCATGCCGACACAAGCACCTACAGGATCTATACTCGAATCATTTGAAATTACAGCAATCTTTGCCCGTGAACCTGGATCACGTGCCACTGAACGAATTTCAATAACTCCGTCATAAATCTCTGGCACTTCCATCTGAAAGAGCTTGACCATAAATTGAGGATGGGTACGGGAAAGAAATATTTGTGGACCACGCTGCTCCCTGCGTACATCATAAACATAAGCGCGGATTCGATCACCGTAACGATAACTTTCACGAGGAATCAGTTCATCTCTTCTAATGAGGCCTTCCCCCTTACCCAAATCTACAATGACATTACCATACTCAACTCGCTTAACAGTCCCATTAATAATATCAGAGATTCGATCTTTGTATTCTTCAAACTGCCGATCACGCTCGGCCTCTCTAACTTTTTGAACAATCACCTGCTTAGCTAACTGAGCAGCAATACGGCCAAAATTCATAGGTGGTAGCAATTCATCTATATAACTACCTATTTTAGCAGTTTCATTTTTTTTCTTAGCTGAGATCAGATCAATTTGAGTATTAAGATCTTCTACAATTTCAACGACCTCTAGCAAGCGCTGCAATTTAATCTCACCATTCTTTTCGTTAACATCAACTCTAATGTTCGTCCCAATTCCATAACGTGCTTTTGCTGCCTTTTCGATAGCATCTGCCATGGCACAGATAACAATCTTACGATCAATGGACTTTTCTCGAGCAACAGCATCTGCAATTTGCATCAGTTCAATTTTATTGGCACTGACAACCATAGTGTTTCTCCATTATCCTTTATTCATTCAACGTTACCCATTGGGATTTTTTCTGACCTCAATCAAAAAAAATGCAGAATAGAGTCCGCTTAACTTTCACGATCAGCTTCATTTGCTTTACGTAACGCTTTCTCACGTTGGAACGATTCGGTGATCAAGGAATCGGTAAAAACAAGACGCGCGCGAGCAATTGATTCGATAGGCAGTGTGACCTTTCCATGCTCTTTGTCCAAACCATTGATTATATTAATCACTACATGATTTTCTTTTAATCCAACGATGGTTCCAAAAAATATTTTTCTTCCAAAAAGAAAATATTCTGTCTCAATTTCCGCATCATATCCAACCCATCTCTCAAAATCACTTTTTCGAACAAGAGGCCTATCAATGCCTGGAGAAGAAATTTCCAGATTGTAAGCATATGGTAATGGATCTTCGATATCCAGAAACGACGATAAGACGTTTGATAACTTTTCACAATCTTCTATCGACATTGTGCCATCAAGTTTCTCAGCCATGATCTGAAGCGTTTTTCCATTGTGATCAAAGAGATTTACTTTTACCAATCTAAACTCTTCACAATTTAATATAGGCATAATCAAAGAAGAAATAAGCTTCTCAAGCCCTTTCTCAATAATAATCCTGTCATCAGGATATTTGAAATCTATGCCACTCAATTTGAGAAACCATTCATCATTACATTATTACATTACGATTTAAGCATAAAAACTAATCAGAACCGACAAGAGCAGGTTCCATTTGAAACCACTATAGAAAACGCTCTGGATTTAGCAAGATTTTAGGGTTTCTCTTCAAGAGAAAAGGAGATGCGATATAAGGAGTTCCCATAAATGAAAATAACCATAATTCTTCCTGACATTGAATGGGAAAAAGCTGATTCTCAGAGATCGCTTATCCTTAGTCCTAAAGAAGTCTACTTCTCACATACCACTTTCAACGGACCAAGGTCAAGGCACATGACAAGCGCAGTGACTTTAAGCAATTCACGAGAACTATCTTCGTATTGATGATAATAAGGACGGGATCCAACTGCCTGAAAACCAGTCTTTCTGTACATTTTTATGGCCGGCTGATTGCTATCATCCACTTCAAGAAATACCTGAGAAATCCGGTTAGCTTGTAATTGCCGAATGGATTGGCGTATCAAAAGACTACCAATACCTAAACGGTGTATAAAGGGGTCAACGGCTACCGATAAGATAGCAGACGCAGACTCTAGAGCTTTGGAACGAAAAATAATGAAACCGACGACAGGTTTATCACCACCTCCTATCTCACGAGCGACCAGTATACTGATTTCTTTCTGTTGCAACAAACTATCAATTTCAGAAACGGACCAACCTTTATCAAATCCCAAAGCATGAATTTCTGCTATTCTCTCATTATCTCCAATCACACTTGGCATCACGAAAAACTCTTTAGAAGATCTCCAAAATGAAATCACTGATAGCTACTCGACCTTTTAAATTATAAATTTTGACGGCTAGCATCTGGCGCCCTTAAGTAAAGAGGGCGCAAGGGAAGATCCATAGAAAGATGAAGAGAGGCAAATTCAACTGCGGATGAGATAGGAGGTGAGACGAGTTCGTTAACAACAGTGAGCGATTGAGAAGAGTGCAAGTCTCTCTTTTTAAACCCCTCTCGAAAGGCAATTCGACTACCTGATCCAGCAAGGCCAATGGGACTGTTATCCGTTGGTGTTAAAACACTAACAACAGAATCCAAAACATCCTTGATAAGGACAATACGAGGATCGCATAGAGGATTCCGTCGTTTATCAAATACCTGTAGCCATATTTCAGAACGTTTTGCATCAAGTAAAACAGCAAGAGGATACTTTCCTTTATCATAACAAGAAAAAGCCTGAAATACTGATACGCCTGAACTTGTTATCCCTAACCCTAAAGCCAGCCCTCGAGCTGTTGCCAAACCAACTCGCAGACCGGTAAAAGATCCTGGACCAGTAATGCAGACAACATGGTTGACTGAGTTCCAGGAATACCCTGTCTTAATAAGGACTTCTTCCAAAAGAGGAATGATAGATTCAGTGTGCCAATGCCGATGGCCTATTTTTTCGCTTTTCTCGATAAGAATAGTCGATTCTTGACGGTCAAATAGAGCCACAGAACAAAAAAAACCAGAAGTATCAATCGCTAGCAACATATAATAAGAGTATCCATAGAGCTCAACTTTCTATAATAATGAGCTTTGGTAAAAATTGTTATTGAACGGCCTCAACCCTTTCTACTTCAGGAATGAAGTGCTTCAAAAGATTTTGAATACCATGCTGTAGTGTTGCTGTTGATGATGGGCAACCGGCACAGGCTCCCCGCATACGCAGAAAAACATGACCGTCCTTATATCCATAAAATGTAATATCCCCACCATCCTGAGCTACAGCAGGACGAACACGAGTTTCAAGTAATTCCTTAATGGTTGCAACAATCTCTTCACTTCCTTCTTCAACGAATGTTTCAACGTCTGAAAATTCCTCTTTCTGAGGATAGATCACAGGGATGCCCGTCATGAAATGTTCCATAATAGCACCAAGGATAGCAGGTTTAAGATTTTGCCAATCAATAGAATCTGATTTGGTCACAGTGATAAAATCAAATCCGAAAAAGACACCGGTTACATTATCGATTCTGAACAGTGTTTCTGCCAGTGCAGAACGATGAGCAGCATCTTCAGCGCATGTAAATTCAAAAGGTCCATTCCGAGAAACGGTCTTACCAGGCAAAAATTTCAATGTCGCCGGGTTGGGTGTGGCTTCTGTTTGAATAAACATAAATGTGAACTTTCTTTAAAAGATATTTGATTTGAGATTAAGATTTTAATACTATAAAATCAAGATAGTTAAAAATTTTTAAGATGTGTTTGCTTATACAAATTCTATTTTCCCCTGCTGTAAGAATCATGAAGACAAGAAGATCAATGCGTACGGCTGATTCTGTACAATCACTGGTGCATTCAGGGGTCGAATCAACCGCCGCAAGAACCTTAAGACGGTCTAACCATCTCTTAATACAGTAAAAAAGTTCTAATCACGTGCACCGACAAAACCAACAATTTCTTTGACATCTGCTAATGTTTCCTTTGCCAATCCCCTTGCTCTTTCAGCACCGTTAATTAAAATCTTGTCAATTTCGGTAGATTCCTGCTGTAATCTTCGTATTTCCTTAGCAATTGGTCCTATTTTTTCAACAATTAGTTCAACCAATACAGGTTTAAATCTGGAAAAATGACTACCAGCAAATTGTTTTAACACTTCAATTCTAGTGGTATCTGCTAGCGCAGCATAAAGCTCCACTAAATTTTTAGCTTCCGGGCGACCTTTCAAACCGATCAACTCTCCAGGCAACCCATCCATGTCTGTCTTTGCTTTACGGATTTTTTTCTCGATTGTATCTTCATCATCAGTCATGAGGATCCGGGAAAAATCAGAAGGATCAGATTTTGACATTTTTTGGGTCCCATCACGTAAGCTCATAACCTTGCTCCCTCTTCTTCCGATCATTGGTTTTATCAATGGAAAATAACCATTAACGATCTCATCACCAACCTGAAATGGTTGGCCTAATCCAAGATGGTTAATATGTTCACAGTAATCATTGTTGAACTTTTGTGCGATATCACGAGTTAGTTCTAAATGCTGTTTCTGGTCCTCTCCCACAGGTACATGTGTTGCACGGTAAGTTAAAATATCAGATACCATAAGGGTTGGATAGATTAACAAACCGACCGATATCCCTTCCTGTTTCTTTCTACTTTTCTCCTTAAACTGTGTCATTCGTGATAACCAACTCATCCGGGCGACACAATTGAAAATCCAGGCTAGTTCTAAATGCTCCTGAACCCGTGACTGATTGAATAATATATGTTTTTGGGGATCAATACCACAAGCTAAAAACGCTGCGGTTACTTTGCGAGTGTTATGAGCTAGCTTCTGAGGTTCCTGAACTTGGTCAGTGATAGCATGAAGGTCAACAACACAATAAATACAATTATAGCTTTTCTGCAACTCAACAAACCGTTTCATAGCACCTAAATAATTCCCAATATGAAGAGTGCCAGTCGGTTGAATACCGGAAAAAACACGATCAGAGATTTCAGTCATTTTATTTCCTTGACTTCAAGATCAGGCCATAGACGTCCTCGAAAACATCTCTCTTCATCGTTTTTTGAAAAGGACATTAAATTGATAGCGATCAAGACCACCTAATAGAAAAGCCACCCCCAAAAAGCTAGTCATAGCTGTAATGATGGTGACAGAGATTGCCAAAAGTTGAAAAGAAATCTTGGAACCAAGAAACCAATCTTCCATCCCATTCCGACAGGCAATAACCGGATGGATCATGACAAAAGTTGAAAAAAAAAGTACGACCAACCGTCTCAATGTTATCCTATTAGGTTTAAAATGTCCCCGATACCAAAGCGTTCCGGATAAGAATACACAATTGATCCACGCCGACATAGATGTTGCTAGTGCAACTGCTACATGCCCCAAATGAGGAAAGAGAGCCAAACTGAAAACAACATTTGAGAACACCATCACAACAGAATAAACAAATGGCGTTTTCATATCCTCACGGGCAAAAGAAGCAGACTGGAATACCTTTAACATGACATAGGCAGGAAGGCCAGATGCAAAAGCTGCCAATGCTAGAGCGGTTTTTTCCCTGTCTATGCTATTAAAGGCTCCTCGTTCATAAAGTAGGCTTACAATCTCATCTGGTAAGAGAATGAGACCAACGGTCGCCGGCAAAGTGAGCGCCCATACAAATTGCAAGGATCGATTTTGCAAATTTTCTACTTCATTTTGGTCACCGGCCTGAAGCGCACGCGATAATTCGGGCAATAAAACAACACCAACAGCAACTCCTATCACTCCTAAGGGAAACTGATTGATCCTATCCGCAAAATTCAGTAAAGCAGTTCCACCATCTTGGCCAGTAGCAATGATCGTTCCGATCATCAAGTTAATTTGTAAAACACCGCCGGTCAGCAATCCTGGCCCCATAGATCCCAGGAATCGCTTTACCGACGGTGTTAAACGTGGCAGTGAAAATCTCAGCCCCATACCTTCACGATACAAGGCTAAAGCCAATATGAAAAGTTGAGTAAAACCGGATACAAAAACACCCCACGCCATAGCCAATCCCGTCGTTTTCATCTCAAGATCAAAGACCAGAGCATATGTTAGAATAACTATAAGTATAATATTGAGCAGAATCGGGACAGCAGCTGTAAGAAAATAATACCTCAATGCATTCAAAATACCGGAAAACATTGCAACAAGCGACATGCAAAAAAGGTAAGGAAACATTATGCGTGTCATCGTTATAGATAAGTCTAGTTTATGCGGCCACTTGTTAAAACCCGGTGCTACTAAATGAGTCACCAAAAATGGCATGAAAATGATAGCAACAATAGTTATTATGAACAACCAAGTAGTAAGAACAGAAAAAATTTCATTCGCAAAGAGCTGTGCAGCCTTCGGTCCCCTTTTCTCTACTTCTTTTGAAAAAAGTGGTATAAAGACAATATTAAAAGCACCTTCTGCAAATAAACGGCGAAATAAATTAGGAAAGCGAAAGCAAGTGTAAAAAACATCCGCAACCGGCCCAGTACCCAATATCAAAGCAACGATAGATTCACGCACGAAACCAAGCATACGGCTGGTCATCGTCGCACTACCAACAGAGGCAAATTTTTTAAGAAGACCATTGCTCATACGGAGAGTCTTTATATTTTTAACTTCCTTTATCCATGAGTCGTAAGTCACTTTATCGATGATCCTTCGTCTTGAATTCCCTCTAACATCGCCATTAGTTTCAATCGGATTGAAACTAATTTCTGAGGACTCTTTATTTTTTTTCTATAACAATCAGTAATATAAAATGTATCGATCATTTTTTCACCCAACGAGAAATGAGCGATAGTGTTAATGATATGGAGCAAAAGACCTGGCCTGTCTAAAGACTCTATTTCGATCACGGTGAAATAATCAGACAATGGATTATTGATTTGAATCATGGAAGGAATCGAGAAAACCTGTATCCATTGCTTTGCAGTTGTCTGTTTTTCTATAAGTTTGGAAATTTGAATCATCTTGCCACCTTTATGAGCTTGTCTTTTCTCATCTAGTGATCTTTCAAAGATCCGCTTGATAACAGCTCTCCCATCTTTTTTGGTAAATATCTGATCATTCATAATAGTCGCTCTCACAACAATATAGTATCCAGTAATAGTTGATAATAGTCGGGAATGGTCTGGTGAAATCTTTAATTTTGTGCTTCGCCATATGTATCGCATACGTTCGTCCAGACCTATGAGTCTCACGAATGAATTACGTAGAATAGTCAGTAAGTAATTTTCATGATGAAGTGCTAAGAACAGATGCAATGGCCTCTTCATACCAATCTGAGAATTCTTTCCTTAATTCTTCAAGAACTTTAATCCCCCTTTTATTACGGTATTACGGGGAGGGGTGCCAGTCAGATCAGGCTCTGTTTCGTCTCAGTAATTGACCTTTTCATCCATTCCAGATTCCATGTATCAGGGCAGGGCCTGCAACAGATAGTTAGCAGGGCTTTCATTCTATCTATCTTTTTCATCATTTCTGCAAATTAGATGAAAGATGATTGCCGACTAACCAACAAGCGACCAATTCTGTTTGTGATTGTTGAAATCCAAGACTCGGGAAAAGATGATGTTCAGCTCTAGCAATCGAGTGGTCAACTGCTTTTCCCTTAGCAATGAGAGCTACATAAAATACAGTACGATCCTGTGGAGGGGTCATTATTTGATTAGCAAGGGGGTGTTTTTCATAGTCCTCTCCGTGCTCAAGTTGTGATAACATACCAATAGACCTTAACAAAGGCTCATCATAATAATGGTACATCTGCATCATCGCTACGATGTTACAAAACTCTGGAAGAAATCGGCTCCAAACACCACACTCATTCATCTTATGCAGAGTGGATTCCGGTTTCCTACGAGAAGTTAAGATAGAGACAAAGGAGTCCGTAAGATCTGGATCTTAACGGAGTGTCTGGTCAATTCAATGAATTTCAGTGATCGAGGGGCCAATTGAAAAACATTAAGGTAAAACAATAACTGATTTTATTCTGCTAGCTTTTTTGATCAGGTTTAGGGAAGCACGCTTAAATACATTCGAATCAAGTGGAATAAGAAGACTATTGATATAAAAAATTGATCAGTCCCTCGAATCGTATGCTAAAATAGGATGACGAGATCAAGATTCTTGAGCGGGTTCATCTTCAAGACTCGCACACAAAATTCTAGTTAGATCTCCAACATCGTTGGCAATCAAAAAATAATGGTTCATAAATCGTTCAACAGGAATCAAACCAGGACGGTTTTTATAGCCCAGACGCTCAGCTAATATCGGCTGCAAGTTAAACGAAAGTCGCTCTTGGGCTTTTCCAGTCAAGAAGTGCAAATGGCATCGAACAGCCCAAAGAAAGTCATGCGCTTTAGTAAAACGCCTAAATTCAGGGACCGAAAAAACCTCTTCTTTCTGCAAATCTGCCCAAGTATGAACTCGATAATAGTATTTTGAGATCCAAAAAAGTGTATGAAGATCGCGCAAACCTCCTTTTCCATTTTTTACATTCGGTTCAACAAGATAACTTGAACTTCCTGCTTTAGCGTGTCTAACATCCCGCTCATTTAGCTTGGAAGCAATGAATTCTTTAGCTGTCCCAGAGACAACTTCATCATCAAAACGATCAATAAGCTGTTTGAAGAGTTTCATCTCTCCACACAGGTATCGTCCTTCGAGGATAGCGGTACGAATCATCATATCATCTAAAGCCAGTTTGATAGACTCACTTAATGTTCGTATTGCATAACCCACTTTATAGCCAAGATCCCACAACATATAGAGCATGTATTCAATGATTTTTTGAACAAAAAGCGTTTCTTTATAGGGTAATAGAAATAGCAAATCGAGGTCAGAACTGGGCGCTAACGTACCACGACCATAACCACCAACAGTGAGAATCGCCATTCGTTCATCATTGGATAACTGAGGATTGGGAAAGACATGAGAGGCAGCGAAATCATAAAGACACCGGATAATTTCATCCTGAAGGTGAGCAATTCTTATTGCACAGGCCGCACCTTTCCCATCAGCCAATAACATTGCTTCGGCTTTTTGACGTCCTGATGTTGAGGCCTTTTTCAAAATCATCAGTACTTGAGAGCGGATAAAAGAAGTATTATGATCAAGGTTATTATTGGCTACTACTGATCTTAAACTTTGCCTTAAATCGGCACCATCAACTAGTCCGAATAGAAGATCAACATTAGACATTAACTAACACTGCCTGTATTTGATGCTTTAAGTATATCCTGTTTTTGTATAGTTGATCAAAAATAGATTGACTAGCAGGTTCTTTTTGAGAGTTCAGTGGAACTGATTTTATGTTTTTACCTCTAATCAGGATCAGAGGCTTCTGTTACGCTCTCTATTCTTAAGTTTTCAAAACAATCTTCATCGCTAAGACAGCGTTGGGAGTTAAGAACTCAGTTTAAAGACGTCTTAATCCAACACAATCAACGGCATGATCAATCCCTTTATGTAAGACTAAATCAGCTCTTAAGCGAGTCGGTAATATATTTTCATTCAAATTAACGAGATTAATACGTTGCCAAAGATCAAGAGCAATGGTACAAGCATCGCTTTGAGAAAATTCACTATAACGGTGAAAAAAAGATTCCGAATTCCGGAATGCAGTTTTGTACAATCGCATAAATCTCTCAACATACCACCTCTCGATATTCTCGGCATCAGCATCTATGTAGATCGAAAAATCGAAATAATCGGATACAAAAGGAACAGAATTGCCAGCTTTGGGCAAATCGTTAACCTGCAAAACATTAATACCTTCGAAAATAAGGATATCAGGACGATCAATAGTTACCACTTCATCAGGAATGATATCATAAATCAGATGGGAATAAACTGGTGCATTAACTCGACGCTGGCCAGCTTTAATCTGGGAAAGAAATTCAAGAATACGACGACGATCAAAACTTTCTGGAAAACCTTTACGATTCATCAAATTATTGTTACGCAAAACAGCGTTTGAATATAAAAAACTATCTGTCGTAATCAAATCAACTTTCGGACTTGCTGGCCAGCGAGTTAGCAATTCTCGTAAAATACGAGCTGTTGTTGATTTACCGACAGCGACAGAACCAGCAATGCCTATAATAAAAGGTGTTTTTTGGTCTTTCAAGTTCAGGAAACGATTGCGTTGTTTAAATAAACCCAAAGCAGCTTCTACATGTGAGGCTAGCAGACGTGATAAAGATAAATAAATATTACGCACTTCGTCAAGATTAATGGGGTCATTCAGTGACCGTAGCCGGTAAACTTCTTCTTGTGTTAAGGTAAGTGGTGTATCGGCCCGAAAGGACGCCCATTCCTGAGCATCAAAAAACAGATAGGGTGAGGGTGAGGCCCCATTCTGTTGGATCTTACACTTCATTCTTTCTAACACCACGGCCGAACTATTTTAGCAATTGACGAGAGTCTTTTTCAGCAAGGCCGGCCATCCTTGACATCGAGACAAGGAATAATACGAACTTTCAAACTCATACTCATGGTTGACTCCATAACAGATTCAGAGCTCTCTACGCTTTAATACGAGAGCACAGCTAGTATCTTTGAATCCAATATAGTCAGCCTTTCTATATCTTTTATAGATGCCAACGCCAACCCTCTAGATGCAATAATCGGCATTGAACTTTGTTGAGCTCAAGACAATGTTTGTTGCCAAATGTGTTCTAGCTAATATGAGGAATTTTGATCATGGCAACTACGTCAACTGTAATTCATCCTAGACCTTCACAATTATTTTTTCTATGCCCCGACGGGCCATTTTCTAAGAAAAGGAGTCTTGGATTCTATCACTTTCCTGTTGAGAACAGAAATCATCTCTGGCAAAGCATCGAGGCCTGACATAAATACCGAGTTGATTACCTAGTGCTTTGTTTAAAGCTTTTCCTAAAATAATTTAGCAATCTTCTACCATTTGTGTTGCTCTCTAAGATCGCTTTGAGACGACAGATTATATCGCTCCTGGCACCTTTTTAAACAGGATTTACTTTGAACCATTCAGTCCATTGTTTAAATTTCGTTTGATCAAAAACTTATAAACAATTTTTCTACTTTCCAGTATGATATTTTTAACTAATCTAGATGAGTTGAATTGCTACCTGTTTTGAATTCCGCTATCAAAGCCAAAGCAGAAATCAGTCAATAATTTATTACGATTAACTAATCTAAGTAGTTTGGAGTTCATCCTTGAAGCAAACACAGGAAAACAATGGTTCTTTTTCGATTCATTCGACGACTATCATTATGGTGCGAAAAGGGGGTAAAGTGGTAATTGCTGGTGATGGCCAAGCATCGATCGGACAGACTATTATCAAGTCAAATTCTCGAAAAGTACGAAGCCTCGGTAAGGGTGATGTGATTTGTGGATTTGCAGGATCGACGGCTGATGCTTTTACACTTTTGGAACGATTGGAAACTAAGCTAGAACAATATTCTGGTCAACTAATGCGTGCCTGTGTAGAGCTTGCTAAAGATTGGAGGACAGACCGTTATTTAAGAAGATTAGAAGCGATGATGCTAGTCAGTGACAAAAAAGTAAGCCTTTGCTTAACTGGAGCGGGCGATGTGTTTGAACCTGAAGGTGGAATCATGGCGATTGGTTCCGGTGGCAATTATGCGCTAGCTGCCTCGCGTGCACTCTACGATACAGATGAGGATGCCGAAAATATTGCAAAAAAAGCGATGTCTATAGCCGCTGATATATGTGTTTATACTAATAATAATCTAATCATCGAAACGCTGATTGAAACATAATCTTATTGTATGATGAGAATTTACAGATCGACTTGCATACTGAAGAAAAAAATGGAAAGGTTATCTTTTGTCTCTTTTTGTCTCTTTTTTTTTCTGTCATTCTTTTTGTTATTTTGGTAACTATCCTTCTTTAACTCGGCTAGGTGCTGCATGATATTATTGATATCAAAAAAAAGGAAAGCATGCTTTCTGACTCTAATGATTGATTGTGCATTGGTATGGGTATGATATGGGTTCTGTACATAACTACACTAGGGTAGCCTACTTCTGATGAAAAATTACTTAATGGTAAGAATATGACGAATTTTTCCCCTCGCGAAATCGTATCCGAACTTGACCGTTTCATTATTGGACAAAACGGTGCTAAGCGTGCCGTAGCTGTTGCCATGCGTAATCGCTGGCGTAGACAGCAGTTGGAAAGTCCAATGAAGGAAGAGGTTATGCCAAAAAATATTTTGATGATCGGGCCTACCGGTGTTGGAAAAACAGAAATTTCACGCCGTTTGGCTAAGCTCGCACAAGCTCCTTTCATTAAAATTGAAGCAACAAAATTTACAGAAGTTGGTTATGTCGGTCGTGATGTTGAACAAATTATTCGTGATCTCATTGAGATTGCAATTGGGTTGGTTCGAGAAAAGAAACGAGAACAAGTTAAAGCAAAAGCCCGCTATGCAGCAGAAAATCGTGTACTCGATGCGGTGCTCGGAGCTGATGCAACCCCTTCTACCCGTTCGATCGCCATCAAGCAATTTCGTGACGGCGAACTTGATCACAAAGAAATTGAGATCGAAATTACCGATACAGGGTCTCCTGTAGGAGGCATTGACATACCTGGAATGCCAGGCGGATCAGTCGGTATGATTGATCTTGGTGAAATGATGTCTAAAGCCATGGGAGGGAAAACAAAAAAACACAAAGCTTCAGTTAAAAAATCTTATGAAATCTTAATCAATGAAGAATCTGATAAGCTGCTCGATGATGAACAGTTAATTTCAGAGGCGATAGAAAGTACTGAAAATAACGGTATCGTATTTATTGATGAAATTGATAAAATTGCGATTTCTGAAAATGTGCGTGGGGGTTCAGTCTCACGCGAAGGTGTTCAACGTGACCTTCTGCCTCTCGTCGAAGGTACGACAGTAGCAACTAAACATGGAGCAGTGAAAACTGATCACATTTTGTTTGTTGCCTCAGGTGCTTTCCATGTCTCCAAACCTTCTGATTTATTACCAGAACTTCAGGGTCGCCTCCCTATTCGTGTGGAGTTGCGTGCCCTAACCAAAGAGGATTTTATACGGATTCTTACAGAAACTGAAGCGAGTCTGATTAAGCAATATGTGGCCTTGATGGGAACAGAAGATCTGACTCTGAGTTTTACTGAGGAAGCAATTGATGCTCTGGCTGATATTGCTGTCAGTTTGAATTCAGCAATTGAAAATATCGGTGCACGCCGGTTGCAAACGGTTATGGAAAAGGTTCTAGATAAGCTTTCATTTGATGCCCCAGATAAAGGAGGAGAATGTATTAAGATAACCGCTGATTATGTTCGTAGCAATCTCGGTGATCTAGCACAAAATACTGATTTATCACGTTACGTTTTGTAAATGTTTAGTTTATTCTTCTTGGCATTTTGATTGATCGAGATAGCATCGTTCGTTCTTTACATAATGCCTCATTTTTTTATTTTTTCTGCTTTTCTTTTTCTGATTCCCTTTTCTACAGAATTAGGTGCAGAGAATACTGAGATCGTTGTATTACCAGGAAATCGTAATGTCCAACAGCCCCCAATACCATCTGGTTCATATAAGAGAACTCGGTTAAGTGGAGTTACTTTTGAGAGCAAATATAAAAAAATAAGACATCTCCTCGCCAAAGAAAAACAGCTAATATCTAAGATCAAAAAAGTCTCATGTATATATGATCTTGATCCAATTCATATAATTGGTGCTTTAGTCGGTGAACATACTTACAATGTTGATGCAAGAGATCATCTTCAAAGCTATTATGTCAAAGCGTTAGCATATCTGAATCAGAATCTTTCTTTTAGACATAAAAATATTCTTATTAGTAAATTTATTACTCGGCCATCTTTTAAAAAATGCCTTAAATATCAAAGAAACTATGATTTGTGGACTTGTCGGGAAATCGTCTGGAATCAAAATTACCGAGGTAAAACTATAGATGGTGAAATCTGGCCAGATGAATCGTTTAGCCGAGTTTTTTTTCGGCCTTTTTTTGCTGGTCAAACATTCGGGTTAGGTCAACTGAATCCTCTTACTGCACTAAAAGTGAACGATTTAGTGCGTTCTCGTTCACCTCAAGAACCTCAGTTATCTGTAGATCAGGCCCCAAGAATCTACAATACAATCATCAATCCAGATTCTACACTCCTTTATATGGCAGCTATACTACGCCATTCCATCGATGTTTATCGTGACATAGCAGCCTTCGATATTTCTCACAATCCAGGACTTACAGCAACACTCTACAATTTAGGAAATGTTACAGTACGAGCTCAAGAATTACGCAAACACAATCGTGGAAAGAGGTCTTCTGGTTCGAGAACACGGTTGCCACAAGAAAATTATTATGGCTGGTTCATTAATGAAAAAGAAGATGAACTACGATCTTTACTATGAACGCTTTCCCTGTTTCAGGAGAATAAAAAATGAATTTCTGTTAATTGGTTTGAATTCGATCAGACAGGATGCTTTCTACCTTAGGTAATAGCTTATGCCGACGAATCCGAACATAGAATGCTCCTTGACCACCATGACAAGAATGGGCATTTTTGTAGCCATTCACAATTGGTAAAAATGACTTAAGGTTGAGCCAGATTGGCACCATTTGACGCAAAATGCCTGAACCGAGACGCCCTTTACCTGTACCTGTAATCACAAGAACGAAATGATGATTACATTTTTGGGCGTTTATCAAAAAACTATGAAGTGCATTTTTCGCATCTTCTTGTGTCATACCATGTAAATCTAGACGTGCATTTATTGATATGTGACCTTTAGAAATTTTGCGAAGGATCGATCTCTCAATAAAGTCATGATCTTTAGAGCAATAATAATTTGGCTTCTGTTTTTCTTTATTCTTTTGATTTTGGATTTGATTCGCTTGCCATGATTGTTCTGTTCTTCTGATCGCAAGGGACGATTTGACCATTATTTCTTTTTCTTTCAGCAAGGCTGTCATATCATCCATTAAATAACAATTTGATTCTCTAGTTTTCAAAGACGTTGTAGTATCCGTGATCTGTTTCCACAGATGATATTCCTGATCTGTTAATTCACGTTTAACCATATCTTGCTGAACTGACTATAAAATATGCAGATGCTTTAATACAATAACACATCTTAACATGAAGTCTAATTGTGAATATCTGAAAATTGGAGATCAAAGAACAAGACTTGACTCAGATCCTTCGCAGTTATTTCCAATAAGAGTCATAATTAAAGTGAATGATCCACACTGATTGAAAACTATTTATTTTAAATTCCTGTGGTTAATTTTGTTTTTACTGAGTATAATTTTTTCTTTAATTCAAGAAGCTTTCTGATTGGGCTTTGACCTCTTGCCAGTGAGCGAATTGAGAAGGGAAATAGGAACTCCAATGACAGCTTTATCTGGCAGAAATCAGTCAGTAAGAGAGCAACCGCTTTCTCCTCATCTATCAGTTTATAAACCTATTCCCACTATGGTGATGTCGATTCTCCACCGTATAACAGGGGTGGCTCTATATTTTAGTGCACCGTTTATAGTTTCTTGGATTGTGGCTGTGGCCAGTGGGCCCTCTTTATTTAAGACTGCTAATGGGTTTTTCTGCTCCTTGATTGGTCAGTTTATCTTATTTATATACAGTTGGACTTTGATTCATCACATGATTGGTGGTATCAAACATCTAATACAAGATACGGGTGTTGCACTAGGAAGGAGTGTTAGTACAAAAGTGGCAAGGTTACATATTCCTACATCCATAGCATTGACTACTTTAGTCTGGGTTCTATCTGATGCTAGAATCACTGGTTTTGGTCTATGAATACACAATCCGATTTTTCATGAGGTTCTAGGATGTGGTTAACTAAAGGAGGAACAGGGCATTTTTGCCGTCAGCGTCTGACAGCTATAGCTAATGTTCCCTTGATTCTATTTTTTCTATTGACTCTTATTAGGTTAAATGGTGCGAGTTACGAACAAACAGTCTCTTACCTTTCTCAGCCTTTAGTTACTTTCTTGATGCTGCTGTTTCTTGGCTCTAGCATCTACCACATGAAGCTTGGGATGCAGATTATTATTGAGGATTACGTTCATGGTTATATAAGGAAACTTTTGACCGTTTTAAATATCTCATTCTGTATTATTTTAGCCTTTTCTGGCAGCTTGGCAATGGTAAGACTCACTTTTGAAGGTTAATGATCTGTGTCTAGACCAATCAAATCGCGGAAAGATAAAAAACCACCGTCTAATACTTCCTATTCTATTGTTGATCATACGATAGATATATGCGTTATTGGTGCAGGTGGTTCTGGTTTGCGCGCAACACTCAGTGCAGCTCAAGCGGGATTGAAAACAGCCTGCATCACTAAAGTCTTCCCTACCCGCTCTCATACAGTCGCTGCTCAGGGAGGGATTGCTGCATCTTTAGGGAATATGGGGGCAGATAACTGGCAATGGCACATGTATGATACAGTCAAGGGTTCTGACTGGCTTGGTGATCAAGACGCTATCGAATATCTCTGCCGTGAAGCTCCCAATGCTGTTTATGAACTTGACCACTTCGGAGTTCCCTTTTCTCGTACCAAAGAGGGAAAAATATATCAACGTCCATTTGGTGGTATGACCACAGAATTTGGTGAAGGACCACCAGCCCAACGGACCTGTTCGGCTGCCGATCGGACAGGCCATGCTATGCTACAGACACTGTATGGCCAAAGCTTGAAATATAATACGGAATTTTATATAGAATATTTTGCGATCGATCTAATTATGGAAAATGGTTGTTGTCGAGGAGTTATTGCAATCGATTTAGCAACTGGAAAACTGCATTCTTTTCGTTCTCATAAAGTGATTTTAGCAACTGGCGGTTATGGGCGTGCTTATTTCTCCTGTACATCAGCTCACACTTGCACTGGTGATGGCAACGCTATGGTTTTGCGTGCTGGGTTACCACTTCAGGATATGGAATTTGTTCAGTTTCACCCTACTGGCATCTATGGTTCGGGTTGTCTTGTTACAGAAGGTTCACGTGGAGAAGGCGGTTATTTGGTCAATTCACAAGGCGAACGGTTTATGGAACGCTATGCTCCTTCTGCGAAAGATCTCGCTTCTCGTGATGTAGTTTCTCGCTCTATGACAATGGAAATTCGTGAAGGTCGAGGATTAGGATCACAAAGAGATCATCTTCACCTTCGCCTGGATCACCTTGATCATAAGCTGATAACTGAACGCTTACCTGGTATTTCAGAATCAGCCCGTATTTTTGCTGGTGTTGATATTACTAGAGATCCTATTCCTGTGATTCCAACCGTTCATTATAATATGGGTGGTATACCGACCAATTATCATGGGGAAGTGTTAACCAAAGTTGATGGTAATCCAGATTGTGTAGTTCCTGGTTTGATGGCTGTAGGGGAGGCTGCCTGTGTTTCTGTTCATGGTGCAAACCGTCTTGGTTCCAATTCTCTCATTGATTTGTTGGTTTTTGGTCGCGCTGCAGGTATCCGATGTGCGGAAACAATTAAACCTGGTATCAATCATGGACCGCTCCCAGCTAATGCTAGTGATTTGGCAATAGCTCGTCTTGACTATTTTCGCTACGCAAGTGGCCATACGCCTACAGCAAAGTTACGGAACGAGATGCAGATCACCATGCAATCGAACTGTGGTGTTTTCCGAACCTCCGAAATTCTTGATAAAGGACACAAAAAAATTCATGAGGTCTGGAAAAAGTGTGGAGACATTGCTGCTGTCAACGATACCGGTATGATTTGGAATACGGATTTAATCGAAACACTTGAATTTGATAATTTGATCTCACAGGCTGTTGTCACGATGGATTCTGCACAAAATAGAAAGGAATCTCGTGGAGCTCATGCCCATGAAAATTATCCTGAACGGGACGATAAAAACTGGATGCATCACACTCTAGCTTTTGTCAATATAGACAAAAAATCTGTCACACTTGATACTCGTCCTGTACATACAGAAACACTGAGTGGCGAAGTGAGTTATATAAAACCCAAATTACGTGTGTATTAGATAATTCTTGAGATGATGAGCTTATAATATAGAGGAGATGTATTTTTGCCTTTGCATCATCAGTCTAATATAGAACGAATCGTATTTTCTATTGATAAAGTTCGTAGAGAACGTCCCCATATTCACTGCATTACCAATTACGTTGCTCAGTCTTTTACAGCCAATGTTTTACTCGCTATTGGTGCTTTGCCATCAATGACAACTGCAATTTCTGAAATTGAAGATTTTGTAAGAATATCTAGGGGTGTACTGATTAATTTAGGAACAATCAATGCCCAACAGAAGCAGTCTATTAAAAATGCTGCCTATATCGCTCAAAAACTAAGTAAACCTTGGGCTCTCGATCCAGTATTTGTTGAGGTTTCTCATGAGCGATTTCAATTGGCTCGTTACTTAATCGCTCATTCTCCAACCATTATCCGTCTCAATGCTAAGGAATTTGAAGCCGTGACAGGTGAACCGTGCACTGATCTTTCGGTACAAGAGCAAGCGTCTCTTAACAATACAATATTTGCTGTTACAGGTCTTGAAGATCGCATTGCGAATAATCATTCTATGCTACGTTTAGGTAACGGAACTGCAACGATGGAACGAGTCACAGCAGTAGGCTGTGCTTTGACTGCAGTCTTGATTGCCGTAGCATCTGTTGAGACTGATTATAAGCTAGCAGCAGTTGCCGGAATCACTTGGCTTAATATAGCCGGTGAAATCGCTGCCGAAACATCTGAAGGTCCTGGTAGTTTTTCAGTGGCTCTCATTGATAAACTTGCAACAGTCAATGAATCACAAATTAGAGACCGAATAAAAATTTTATGAAACCGTGTAATATTTTACTTTACGCAATTTTAGATCCAACACGGTCCTGCAGACGAGTACTATCAGAAATAGCCGTCGAAGCGGCTATTGGAGGGGCTACAATGATCCAATACCGTGATAAATATGCTGATACAGCTATTTTTATGAACAATGCCTATCGGATCAAAAGAGCCTTGGAACCTTATAACATACCCTTTCTTATCAATGATCGTGTCGATCTGGTACTAGATTCAGGCGCGGATGGTGTTCATGTAGGTCCAGATGATATGTCTCCTGCTGATATTCGTCTACTCATTGGGAATAATGCTATTGTTGGTTTGACCATCAAAACACATCATCATGCTAGTCAAGCTCCATTGGAAATAATCAACTACGCCTGCATTGGAAGTGTATACGATACACCCTCTAAGGATAATATCACGCCAATAGGTCTGGAAGGATGGCGAGAGATAGCGGATATTTTACGAAATAGAAATCCCCAATTACCGATTGGTGCGATTGCAGGCATTGACAGAAGAAATGCTGGCGCGTTGATTGCCAATGGTGCAGATGGGATCTCTGTTATTTCATCAATTTTTATGGAAGATCAAGTCAGGCAAGCAACGGTTAGCTTGAAGTTAATAATAGATAAGCAAAAGAAGGAAGGTGAAGGTAAATGATCCCTAAAGCATTGACCATTGCTGCTTCTGATTCGGGGGGGGGGGCAGGAATTCAAGCGGATCTCAAATCATTTTCAGCGATGGGAGTTTATGGTGCTTCTGTCCTCACCGCTCTAACCGCACAAAATACTCGAAGGATAACAGCTATTCACGATATCCCCGCTGATTTTGTGAAGTCACAGATGAATGCTGTTTTTGAGGATATAACGATCAATTCTGTGAAAATTGGCATGCTGTATCGGCCTTCAATAATTATGACAGTGGCCGAAAGTTTGAAGTCCTATCACAGTGGTGATATTGTCCTGGATCCGGTGATGATAGCAAAAAGTGGCGATATCCTTCTACCTGAAGAAGCGATAGGCTCTTTAGTTAATGACCTCTTTCCACAGGCGACTCTCGTAACGCCAAATCTCTATGAGGCAGCACACTTATTAGATGAAGAGATCGCTATCGATGATGATTCGATTGAACGTCAAGCAACTGCTATTATTGATATGGGGCCCCAGTCTGTTCTCATAAAAGGTGGACATGCCCAAACCGAAGAAGCAAAGGATTTTCTTCTGACGGCTAATGGAAAGTCTGTCTGGTACTCTTCGCCCTTTATTTTCAATCAAAATACCCATGGGACCGGTTGTTCGCTATCGTCAGCAATTGCAGCTCGTCTTGCTCATGGTGATGGTTTAGAAGATGCTATTTTTTCTTCAAAAGCTTGGCTTTCACAAGCTATTCAGCATTCTAAAAAACTTGATGTGGGGTTAGGTTCGGGTCCAGTTCATCATTTTCACCACCTTTGGCCTCAAGAAGGATAAATTTCATGACAACATATAAAGAGATAGAAGTGAATGATTTATAGTTATTGATATCATATTTTATATTTTTGACTTTTTCCTGGGTTAGGCTTTTATCTTTTAACTGTAATTGCAGTTGGCATAGATGGAAAACTGTTCTTCTTTTCAGGTAAAGACTCTTCGCTAACGGGTTCAGAGAGATGAATGAGCTCATCCTTATTGGGTTTTACCCGACGATATGTACGGTAAATCGTATAAGATGCGAAGGCTAAATGAGCAATTGTGGTAGTCGTAAAAATACCAGATGGCCCTGTCATGTTTATCATCTGTGCTGTAAAAAGGGGTCCAACCATGGCCCCAAATCCATAAAGGATCAGAAGGCCGTTTGATATCTCAAAAAAGTCTTTTTGATTGGCAAAATCGTTAGCGTGTGCCACAACAAGTGAGTAAACTGAATAGATCACAGCGCCATATCCAATGACAGAAAGAAAAAATATCATATCGAATTGTTCTTTTTGAGATAACATTGTCATCAACAATCCAAATGCAATGCCAGTAAGACCAGAAAATACCATCACGTAACGTCTATCTATGACGTCTGATAGTTTTCCGATAGGATATTGAAAGAGAATACTGCCTATCATTGCAGCTGAAAGCAACGTTGCAATACGGGCGTTTGAAAACCCGTTAAGGTACCCAAAAATGGGTGCAAAATTTCCCCATGCTGAAGAAATAATACCACTCAATATGGCTCCAACAACAGCAGAGGGAGAGTTACAAAAGAGTTTACGTAAGTCAAGACTGACATGAACAAGAGGAGCTGGTGATTGTGCTTTTGAGACAGCTGTTGGCAAAACCGCAACAGCAAACAGTATCGCACCGATCATGAAAAGTATCTCGCTTTTAGGATCAGCAATCACTAGTAAATACTGTCCTCCCATCATTGCAGTCTGGGTAGCTATCATATAGAGCGAAAAGATACTACCCCGATTTTTGTTATTGACTCTCTCGTTTAGCCAGCTTTCGGCAACCATATAACAGCCAGAAAAACAGAATCCTGAAATCGCACGCAACATAATCCAAAACAGAAAATCTATAACCATAGCGTTCAGTAGAATATTTATTGACAATAAAGCTGTCAGAATGCTGAATGTTTTAAAATGGCCAGTACGATGTACTAGATGAGGTACAATAACACAACCGAGGGTGAAACCCACTGCCCATCCACTGCAGATCGAACTTAGTTCAAATGTAGAAAATCCCTCTATCTGACCACGGATCGGGATAATAACTGAGTGCAATCCACCGCCGAGCATAAGAAAAACCATGCTACCCAGCATAGCGAATATCGGAACGATCTGATTCACCACAGCATTTCCAGTCACAAAATTAATGGGAGAGATTCAGATATCCCGGTACGTTAGATATTACTAAATCATATACGCTCAATATCTAAGAATTAGAATGTTGCCTAGAGGAAAATGCGACATGTCCTGTCTATTACGTCTGACTTCCATCTTCGATATCCAGATTTTTTTTTATTTTTAAAAGATCTTGCCAAGCTAATCTCTTTTGAGACGGTTGCCGCAAGAGATAGGCTGGGTGCAATAAGGGTATAGCAGGGATGAGACGTCCTGCAATCTCAATTGAGCGCCACTTCCCTCTTAAGCTCATGATACCGTTAGAAGTTTTTAACAGAGTTTTTGCCGATGACCCTCCTAACAATACTAGAAATTTGGGGTGGGCTAGTTCAATATGGCGTTCAATGAAAGGGCGACAGATTTCTATTTCGATAGGCGTTGGAGCTCGATTGCCGGGTGGACGCCACGGCACTATATTAGAAAGATAGACATCTGTTCTTTGAAGGTTTATGGATGCTAACATTTTGTTTAACAGTTGTCCGGACCGTCCAACAAATGGAAGGCCTTGTTCATCTTCCTCTCGACCAGGGGCTTCTCCAATAAGCATAACACGTGAGCCAGGTGTTCCATCAGAAAAAACAGTCGAGAGAGCCGTAGACTTCAGATTACAGCCAGTAAAATCAGAAATTCTTTGCTGAAGATCCTTAAGTGTTACTGAATCATGAGCCGATTCTCTTGCGTTGAGCAAAGCATCTTGATCCGTCGGTGATAAAGCATATTTAGTTTTTCCTAATTGAGGGGACTTGTCTCTGACGTGCATTGTCTTTTGTAATTCTCTTGATGGCTCGTTAACTCTTCTATCAACGGGATGATCTAACAAAGCTATATCGATACCTAAATCTCGATACCAGATCAGAATTTCGTAATCATTTTTGGGATCACTATTTATTATCAGAACTCTATCCCCTGTTTATCAGTTCTTATCTCATATGAAAGCTATCAAAATTACTTGATTAGCAAAATTTAACAAGGTATTCAATTTCACGATTGCAATCAGATTTGGAACCGAAAACGTTAGTAGGTGATTCAACCTTTTAGACTAAAAGCAGATGAATTCACTCACCGTCTATTTTCTTCAATTCTTCAATCGTTGGCATGTAGATAGTAGAATATCCAGAATCAACATAATGGACTTCCCCAGTAACACCTGAAGACAAATCCGATAACAAATACAGGGCAGAGCCACCGATGTCTTCGAGAGTCACTGTACGACGAAGGGGAGCATTACGCTGCTGGTAATTATACATCAATCGAGCATCAGAGATGCCAGTCCCCGCAAGAGTTCTGACTGGACCAGCAGAAATTGCATTAACCCGAATATCGTCTGGTCCAAGATCGGTTGCCAAATAGCGTACACTTGCTTCAAGAGCAGCTTTGGCAACCCCCATTACATTATAGTTAGGCATAACCCGATTGGCTCCTCCATAGGTGAGAGTAACCATCGAACCTCTTTCTCTCATTAGCTCGGCAGCACGTTTAGCTGTCTCTGTAAAAGAAAAACAGGAGATCACCATTGTTTTAATAAAATTTTCTCGAGTTGTATGGCAGTATTTTCCTCTCAGCTCATTTTTATTTGAAAAGCCAATAGCATGAACAAAAAAGTCAAGCTTCCCCCATTCACTTCGAAGTGTCTCAAAAACATAGGAAACTGATTTTATATCTTCTACATCACACGGTAAGAGCAAAGATGAACCAAGTAATTTAGCTAATGGCTTAATCCGCTTCCCAAACGCATCACCTTGATATGTAAAAGCCATTTCGGCCCCATGGACCGATAACATACGAGCAATACCCCATGCAATCGAATGGTTATTGGCAACACCCATGACAAGACCACGTTTGCCAACCATAATATTTGAAGTCAAGTGTGTCATAGATCATTATCTCATCTACAAGTGTAAGTTTTGTTTTGTACTACTTGATTAAAAATCAAGTAAATCTTTTCATCTACTGATAGGCTTGAAAAACAAGAGATGCGTTAGTACCACCAAACCCAAATGAATTTGATAAGACTGTGTTGACTCCTACATTATCAACGCGTTCTCGAACGATCGGCATGTCAGAGAACTCAGGATCTAAATTAGTGATATGCGCACTTTTACAGATGAACCTATTTTGTATCATCAAAAGAGAATAAATAGCTTCTTGAACACCTGTCGCTCCTAGTGAGTGCCCCGTCAATGACTTTGTGGCAGAGATCGGTGGACAATCATTGCCAAACACCGCACGCAGAGCCTCTATTTCTCTCTCATCACCCAGTCCAGTCGATGTCGCATGAGGATTGATATAGTCAATCTTTTCACGAACATCTTTCAGCGCCATCTTCATGCAACGGATCGCTCCTTCTCCAGAAGGAGCGACCATATCGTACCCATCTGAAGTTAACCCATATCCAATCACTTCACCATAGATCTTAGCACCACGTGCCTTTGCATGCTGAAGCTCTTCAAGAACTAAAACACCAGCACCGCCTGCAATAACAAACCCATCACGAGAAACATCAAACGCACGGGAAGCAGTATTAGGTGTTTCATTATATTTTGAGGACATCGCTCCCATCGCATCAAATAAGTTTGACATTGTCCAGTCAAGATCTTCAGATCCCCCAGCAAATATAATATCCTGTTTGCCTAATTGAATCGTCTCAAATGCATTACCTATACAATGATTAGATGTCGCACAGGCTGAAGAAATTGAATAATTAACCCCCTTAATCTCAAACTGAGTAGCTAGAACAGCTGATGCAGTCGAGCTCATAGCTTTAGGAACAGCAGTCGGTCCGATCCGTTTGGGAGATCCCATTTCAATGGTCTTTTGAGCAGCCTCTATAATCGTTTTTGTTGAAGGACCTCCAGAACCCATAATGATCCCAGTCATAGGATTGATAATTTCAGATTCTTCCAGACCCGAACCCTGAATAGCTTGCTGCATAGCAATATAATTCCATGCGGTCCCTTTGCTCATAAATCGGGCTGTACGACGGTCTAAAATTTGGAATGGATCCATCTCTGGTTCACCATGGACATGACATCGGAATCCATGTTGAAAAAAATCATTGGAAAAGCTCGTTCCAGATTTACCCTCACGCAAAGACTTAAGCACTTCCTGAGAATTATTACCGATTGAAGAAACAATACCCATTCCGGTCACTACAACCCGTTTCATTCTTCGATCCTTTGCATGCTAATATTCTCTAATATCTCGTTAAATTATAGGTCACTAAATCCCATATTATCAGTTAATGTCGACTAGAAACTATTTTTGAAACAAGGCAACTCGTAAATCCTTTGCAATATAAATAATCTCTCCGTCTGCTTTCATCCACCCATCGGCGATGCCGAGAACAAGACGACTTCTTATCACTCGACTTAAATCAATACCATATTCCACCAATTTTATCTTCGGGGTTACCATGCCGGTAAATTTTACCTCACCTGTTGAAAGAGCTCGTCCTTTCCCGCATTCTCCAAGCCAACCTAGATAAAAACCGGTTAATTGCCACATAGCGTCTAAGCCTAGACAACCCGGCATTACTGGATCACCTTGAAAATGACACTGAAAAAACCACAGATCATCATGTACCTTAAAATCAGCCCGAATATAACCCTTGCCATTTTTACCGCCAGTTTCTGAAATATCTGTTATGCGGTCAAACATCAACATAGGAGGCAGAGGTAACTGAGCATTCCCAGCTCCAAACATCTCTCCTCGGCTACAATGTAGAACTTCTTCATGTGAATAACTGGACTTTTGCTTATGCATAAACGCCACCCTGAAACTCAAAATTTGATCTCAACAACCTAAATTTATAGACTGCAAAGTGACCGGCCGTGTGTACGGTCAATTTACAGATCACATGATAGCCGGTCAAATGAATTCATTTTGACCCTCATTAGGCACATACTTCGACGTGAAAGTCTCATCATATTTTTCAGTTTTACATCTCTTCTATTCAATGATCTGTATAGATAGTGTGATTATAAGATTTCTATTTCAGAGCAAGACTACTCTTTAACGGTTTTGAATCAATTTATTTATAATGAGGACTCGAGATTTTAGGTGATCTTGGCTAGTATAAACTTGTCTTTATTATGAACAAATCAACCAAAGCCAAATATGTTTTTTCTTATAAGGCTAAGATAGCTAATTATCTTGTGGATAGATAGGAAGTTTCTTAAGATTCGTGACTCCATGCATGTCAGAAAGTTCTATCCGTTTTTGTATCTTATGTAAAATGTAGAAAAAAGAAGGGTTCAAAACAAAAGAACTATATCCCCCAAATCCAATCGACATCATGAATGTAACGATGCACTAAGTCCTGATTCAGAATTCTCCTGAAAAGAAATAGCTATTATCAAAAATGCTCAATACAACTTAAAGAGAGACGGTTACAAGAATAATCAGGATTGTATTAACAAATACCACAGTCTATGTCTTTGCGCGGCAGAGATCAATAGAAATTCCTTTATGAAAGTGACCCAATAGTTCAAAAAAAACTGACTAAAGAGAAGATCCTATATGTCTACGCTACTTTCTTGCATACGAAATTTTTCTATTATCGCCCATATTGATCATGGTAAATCAACACTTGCAGATCGACTCATCCAGTATTGTGGCGGTTTAGATGGATATGAAATGTGTGAGCAAGTCCTTGATAGTATGGACATCGAAAAAGAAAGAGGCATTACCATTAAAGCTCAAACAGCGCGTTTGCACTATAAGACAACCGCCGGTAAAAACTATATTTTAAATTTGATTGATACCCCCGGCCACGTTGATTTTTCTTACGAAGTTTCACGGTCACTATCAGCCTGCGAAGGCTCTTTGTTAGTAGTTGACGCTAGTCAGGGTGTAGAGGCACAAACTTTAGCAAATGTTTATCAGGCGATTGAAAATCATCATGAGATTATCATTGTTCTTAATAAAATTGATCTACCTGCTGCCGAACCAGAACGTGTCAAGCGACAGATTGAAGAAATTATTGGTCTTGATGCCAGCAAAGCAGTAGAAATTTCTGCTAAAACCGGTTTTGGTATAGAAAAAGTGATGGAATCAATTATTGAGCGATTACCATCACCGTCTCTCGTTCAGGATCATCAACCTTTAAAAGCCTTGTTGGTTGATAGCTGGTACGATTCTTATCTAGGTGTTGTCGTCCTAGTTCGTGTTATTGAGGGTGAGCTCCGTAAAGGCCAGAGTATTTGGATGATGAGTACAAAAGTTAAATACACAGTCGACCGGATCGGTGTTATGTTACCTAAGCTGAAAGAGGTTGAAGTTTTAGGACCAGGCGAGATCGGGTTTATGACCGCTTCAATCAAAGAAGTGGCCAATACCCGTATTGGTGATACGATCACTGAGGATAGACGTCCAACCACAGAGGCCTTGCCTGGGTTTAAACCAGCCCAACCGGTTGTATTTTGTGGTTTGTTTCCTGTTGATGGAGACGACTTCGAGGATTTTCGTTCTGCTGTTGGTAAATTGCAGCTTAATGATGCGAGCTTTTCCTTTGAAGTGGAGAGTTCCACGGCCCTTGGATTTGGCTTCCGCTGTGGGTTTCTAGGTCTTTTGCATTTAGAGATTATTCAGGAGCGTTTGGAACGTGAATTCAATCTTGATCTCATTGCAACCGCACCCAGTGTTGTTTACCGTCTTAAAATGCGTGATGGTAGAGATTTGAGCTTGTACAATCCATCTGATATGCCCGATTTGATGAAAATTGAAGAGATTCATGAGCCATGGATTCAGGCAACTGTTTTGACACCAGATAAATATCTGGGGCCAATTTTAGAATTATGTCAAGATTGTCGGGGAATTCAGACTCATTTTACTTATGTAGGGTTACGAGCTATGCTATCTTATGAGTTACCTCTTAGTGAGATAGTATTTAATTTTTATAATCGATTAAAAAGTCTCTCGCGGGGGTATGCCTCTTTTAATTACAATATCAATGAATATCGCAATGCTGACCTTGTTAAACTCTCTATCATGGTTAATAGTAAACCAGTTGACGCTTTGTCCATTCTGGTTCATCGCTCCGCTGCACTAGTCCGTGGTCGGTTTATGTGTGAAAAACTTAAAGAACTCATTCCGAAGCATCTATTTAAGATTTCGATTCAGGCTGCAATTGGTAGTCATATTCTTGCACGTGAGACGATTTCAGCTGTTCGAAAAGATGTCACAGCGAAGTGTTATGGAGGCGACAAAAGCAGAAAACGTAAGCTACTTGAAAAACAGAAAGCTGGTAAAAAAAGAATGCGTCAATTCGGTAACGTTCAAATTCCTCAATCTGCTTTTATGGAATCGCTCAAGATAAATTAGTAATTTCAGATTAGAGCTAAAGCTCCAATTTTCTTGTCAATCCCGAATCCATGAGAAGAGAGTCTCTTCAATTTGTTATGGTCTGTAAAATCTAACCATGCTATCGTTTGATAATGAACCATTCACGCTTCAAATTAACTCATCATTCAGCTAAAATGTGTGGAAGGAGAGGCCAATCAAGACAAAGAAAATCATCTTTTAGATTATCAGGTAAGTCACTAGATAATCTTTATATTTATGGTCTTCATGCTGTACGGGCAGCTCTTCAAAATCCAAAACGGAAAAAGTCGAGTCTCTTGATAACTGTCAATGCACGTAATCGCCTTCAAGTAGATTTGGAATCATTTTCTATAAAAACTAAACTTGTTAAACCTGCACAGATTGATGCATTGGTTGGTGACGATAAGGTCCATCAAGGGGTGGTCCTCACCTGCAACCCTCTTGAACCGTTAGGGTCTGCAAATCTTTTCCAAATTGCTGATTCCGATTTGATTCTAGCTTTGGATCAGATTACTGATCCTCATAATTTTGGTGCGATTCTTCGATCAGCCGTTGCTTTTAATGTGGATTATGTACTAACAACATGTCACTATTCAACCGTTGAGACTGCTGTGATGGCAAAATCGGCCTCTGGTGCTCTCGATCTTATGCAGATTATCAAGGTCAATAATCTCGTTAAGGCTCTGATCGAACTGAATGAAATGGGCTTTAAAAGCGTGGGGTTGGATAGCGATGGAGACAATTTAATGGAAACAATTGCAAAGTCGAACCAGGCCCAACCCATGGTTTTAATCATAGGATCAGAAGGCCGAGGATTACGTAAAAAAATACGGGATATCTGTACAGAAATAGCTAAAATTGAAATGCCAGGTTCTATAAAATCACTGAATGTCTCCAATTCAGCAGCTCTTGCCCTTTATATTACTAAGAATCGCTCTCGATTTTTCTAAAAATAGAACGGATAGAGATCCATATTCCAGAAGATCTAGCAAACAGAAAATATTCCTAGAGATTACTGGATCAGGGTCTCCCGAGCGATGCATAATGATATCCATATTTTCTCATTAAATCAGGATTAAATAGATTTCTGAAATCAACGACTATAGGTGAATTAAGAATTGAGCGTTTCTTTAACCAATCTATTTTCGCGATCTCTTCCCATTCGGTGAGCACTAGAACTACATCGGCACCCCATAAAACAGTATCGAGATCCGTTTTTGCTTCGAAGGTTGGAATGGTATCCTGAAATTGATCAGTAAATTTTTCAGTTGCGCTTAACACTGGATCAAAGCCCATTACTTTAGCTCCCTGTTTGATCAAAAAAGGTATGATGACTGTACTAGCTGCAGAGCGAATATCATCTGTATTTGCTTTAAAAGATAGACCGAGTACTGCAATTTTCTTACCTAAAAGAGAAGATTTGCAGTCAATATTCCAGCACTCCGCACAGAAGTCAGAAACACGTCTTCCAAGACGCCGTATGTGAGAAGAATTTGAATTAATAACAGACTCGATAATCCTAACCGGACAGTTAGCTTCCTGAGCTTGAACCGTTAAGGACAGTGTATCTTTAGGAAAACAAGAACCACCATAGCCCGGTCCTGGTTTTAAGAAAGATGAACCTATGCGATTATCTAATCCAATCCCTCGTGCCAGTTCCGTGATATTAGCTCCCACTGCATCACATAAATTTGCCATTTCATTGATGAATGCAACTTTAGTAGCAAGAAATGCATTAGCTGAGTATTTAATTAATTCAGAAGTTTCTAAGGTCGTGTAAATGATCTCAACATGGTCTTTTTCAAAAGGTTCATAAATTTTCATCATGGTTCGTTTTGCATCTTTATCATCAGATCGAGTGCCTAAAACAATACGATCAGGATTCATGAAATCGTATACAGCCTTCCCCTCACGCAAAAACTCAGGATTTGACACAACATTAAATACAGTACCATTCCCATATTTTCTAAGTATGCGGTCAATCCGTCGGCAAGTCGATACAGGAACGGTTGACTTGATAACAATAGTCTTCTTGTTATTAGAAGCTTTAGCGACCTGATGAGTCACAGACTCAAGCTGTGAGAGATCAGACTGTCCATGAGATAACTGAGGGGTGTCAACAGCAATAAAAATAACATCAGATAAACAAATGCCTTCGGCCAAATCTGTTGTAAAATGGAGTCTTCCAGAGCTTTTGTTTCTTGAAACGATCTCATCAAGACTTGGCTCATAAATAGGAATGCTTCCATCAATAATCGACGTTATCTTATCCTGATTTTGATCAATGCAAATAACCGTATGGCCCATTTCAGAAAATCCGGCTCCGGTTACAAGACCAACATGTCCTGTTCCAATGACAGATATAATCACTATTATTATAACCTTTCTTAACAACCTTTAAAGGTGTTGATCAGCATATCAATGAGAACGTATCCTAGTTGGATCTATTCGAAGCGGATCAATAAATCTTTAGCATCAACTTGATCTCCACGTCGGACAAGGACTTCGGCTACTTTTCCATCTTTTTCGGCATGCAATACAGTTTCCATTTTCATTGCTTCAATTGACAATAGAACATCACCTGCTGATATGTACTGCCCAGCTTCTACCATGATCATCGAAATCACACCCGGGATAGGGGAACTGATGTGGCTAGGATTATCAAGATCAGCTTTAGGACGGACCGGTTCGGCATTTTTTCTACGCACTCGATCAGGAACACGAGCACGTCTCGGCTGACCATTGAGTTCAAAAAATACAGTAACCATCCCCTGTTTATCAATCTCACCATAGGCAAGACAATGGACAACAAGTAGCTTGCCCTTTTCTATTTCAATAGTTATCTCATCGCCTGGTTGCATCCCATAAAAATAGATAAGCGTAGGCAATGTAGATGTGGGACCATATTCCCGCCGAGCATAAGCATAATCGGTAAATACTTTTGGATACATCAAATAAGAAACAAATTCTGTATCGCTTATCTGTCTCTGTACCACCTCTTCTGCCTCTTTGCGTAATGAACTGAGATTTGCTAGTGGCATCGAAGCACCAGGTCTCTCCATAAGAGGTTGTTCCCCTTTTAAGACCTTTTTTTGGAGAAGTTTAGGCCATCCATTTGGAGGAATACCTAGATTCCCTCGCATCAAGGATAACACAGAATCAGGAAAGTCAATGTCTTTCTTAGGCTCCTCAACATCAGGACGTGTCAACTCTTGACTAACCATCATCAAAGCCATGTCGCCAACAACTTTCGAAGAGGGAGTGACTTTTACAATATCACCGAACATATCATTGACCTCAGCATAGGTCTTGGCAATTTCATTCCAGCGGGTGCCGAGATTTAATGAACGGGCCTGTTCTTTTAAGTTAGTATACTGACCTCCTGGCATTTCATGAACATAAACGTCTGAAGCTGGTGATCTTACATTGCTTTCAAAGGCTAAATATTGAGCACGGACAGATTCCCAGTAGAGTGAAATTTTTCGAATAGCATCACCATCAAGACCAGAATCACGATCCGAATTTTTGAGAGCTTCGACAATAGACCCCAAACACGGCTGAGATGCATTGCCAGATAATGAATCCATTGCGGCATCAATCGCATCAACACCAGCTTCGACAGCAGCAAGAACGGTTGCTGCAGAAATACCTGACGTGTCATGGGTATGAAAATGAATCGGGAGATCAGTTTCCTTGCGTAGAGCAGGGAACAATTGTCGTGCAGCTGCGGGTTTCATCAAACCAGCCATATCTTTTATGCAAATAATATGGGCGCCGGCCTGATCAAGAGAGCGCACCATCTTTAGATAGTAATCCAAATTGTATTGAGGCCGTTTTTTATCGAGCACGTCACCAGTATAACAAATTGCTGCTTCACAGAGTTTACCGCTCTCTAAAATAGAGTCTATAGATACCCGCATGTTTTCAACCCAGTTCAGACAGTCGAAGACCCGAAACAGATCAATACCATTTTTTGCTGCTTCAGAAATAAAATGACTTACAATATTATCTGGATATCCAGTATAACCAACACCATTAGAACCTCTAACAAGTGCCTGTAGTAAAATATTGGGGACTTGTTCACGAATAAGCATCAAACGCTCCCAAGGGTCTTCGTTCATAAAGCGCATCGCAACATCAAAAGTTGCCCCCCCCCAACATTCCAATGATAGTAATTGCGGAAGACTTTTAGCATAAGAAGCTGCGACAGGAATAATGTCATAGGTCCGCATACGTGTAGCTAATAGTGACTGGTGGGCATCTCGCATGGTGGTATCACTAATCAGAACCTGATCACAATTCCGCATCCATTTAGAAAATTCTTTAGGTCCATGAGCATCCAGACGGTTTCGAGTTCCATCTTGGATATTTCTTTCAAACCAGGGAGCATCGGGTGATGTAACTCCTAATTCTGGTTTTTGACGATTACGGGTTTCAGGATGCCCATTAATTGAGACATCAGCGATATAGTTCAGTAATCTAGTTGCACGATCCCGTCGCTTCACTTTTTCAAATAATTCTGACGTTGTATCAATGAATTTTGTTGTATAAGTTCCATCGTTGAATTTTGGATGTGTGATAATATTTTCAAGGAAAGTTAGATTAGTAGATACCCCTCGAATACGAAATTCTCGCAGAGCGCGATCCATACGTTTTATGGCTTCTTGAGGTGTTGGGGCCCATGCTGTGACTTTTTCTAGCAAAGGATCATAAAAGCGAGTAATAACCGCTCCTGAGTACGCTGTGCCACCATCAAGACGGACACCGAAACCAGTAGCACCACGATAGGCTGTAATTCGTCCATAGTCAGGAATAAAGTTTCGTTCAGGATCTTCTGTTGTGATACGACATTGCAGAGCATGACCGTTCAATCGAACGTTACACTGCTTCGGTATTCCCGATTCTTGACTTCCGATTGCATAGCCAGCGACAAGATGAATTTGTGCTTTTATAATATCTATTCCTGTCACTTCTTCTGTTACCGTATGTTCGACCTGGACACGAGGATTGACTTCGATGAAGTAAAAGCTTCTCGTGTTGATATCCATCAGGAATTCAACCGTACCTGCTCCTATATAATTCGTTGCTTTGGCAATCTTCAGTGCATACTCACAAAGTTCTCTGCGCTGTGTTTCATCAAGGTAGGGAGCGGGTGCACGTTCGACTACCTTTTGATTACGACGTTGTACCGAACAGTCTCGTTCAAACAGGTGAACCGCATTACCTTCTGTGTCACCCAATATCTGAACTTCTACATGGCGTGCATCTTCAACTAGTTTCTCTAGATAAATTTCGTCTTTGTTAAAAGCAGCCTGTGCTTCTCGGCGGGCTTCAAGGGACTCTCGTTCCAAATCATTCTCAGACCGAATAATCCGCATACCACGGCCTCCACCACCCCATGAGGCTTTGAGCATAACAGGATAGCCCATCTCGGTTGCCAGATGCTTGATCTCATGGATGTTATTAGGAAGAGAAGAAGTCGCTGGAAGAACAGGCACTCCAGCGGAGAGAGCAAGATTTCGGGCTGTCAGTTTATTACCAAGTACCCGCATTGTCTCTGACTTTGGTCCAATGAAAGTGATGCCGGCTTCTTCACAGGCGTCAACAAATTCTGGGCTTTCCGATAAGAGACCATAACCCGGATGAATGGCATCTGCTCCTGAAAGTTTGGTCACTCTCAGTATCTCTTGAATGGAGAGATAACTTTCAATCGGTCCCATGGGGATTTGGAGATGAGGGCCGGTCCCTATCTGATAGGCTTCATCAGCCTTGAATCGGTGAAGGGCTAATTTGTCCTCTTTGGTCCAGACAGCGACAGTTTTAAGACCTAGCTCGTTGGCAGCGCGGAAGACACGGATAGCAATTTCAGAACGGTTTGCAACAAGAATTTTTTTTATAGCCATGAATCTCGGTAGCATTAAGTGGCAATCATTGATTCTCTATATAGAGGGTCAATGGCTTCATGCAAATTCCAATAGCTTAGATATCTTAAGATCTGGATTGTTTTGACGATGAATTCTGCCATTATTAACTGAATTATTCATGAGAATGCCATTTCAGGAACCTGCTCGGAGCTTATCTTTTCGAACCAATGTCAAGTAATAGATAGATCTATTATGGGGTTTTGAACGGTCAGGGCAGAATCGAAGGATCGATGAGATCAATAATAGCTTCGGGATAAATTATCCTATTCCATCGTCCAACTTCTAATCCGTCCTTACCAACGAGTACTACAGTGAGAAGGGAGTCCTTTGGCTGAAATTTTTTTTTCAATTCCCGTGCAGCATTTGGTGGCATGTGGGCATATCCAATGTTAGCAATTGTGTTCTGTTTTCCTTGAGTCACCAATACAATTATATCGTGATTAGAAAGATCAGTGCGCACATCCTGAAGCAAATCAATCTGTCTTTCAAGTATTGCGCTGCTTCTAGATTTAGAAAATAAAAGGAGAAGACGTTTCTTACCCAAAAAAGGAGAGAGTGCGGCTGCTTGACCTGAAACAGTCATGAACATGAAAAGAATGGAAGCCCAAAAATATGTTTTCACTAATATCATGACAAATATAATGGATATATTGCTTTATAGTCGGTCTGTAACGGAAAGACAAATCATTTTCTACCACATATGATAAGTTGAGCATAATCAATAAACCTCATGCTGATAGGGATTTTTATACAAGAAGAATCTTCTATCCCGAACTTGAAAGCGCAAGCTCACTCTCAATAATAATTCCTTTATAGACCAAGAGTTTTCTCAGAAGCGTGAAGTTGCATTGATAGAGTTCACTGAATGATTATTTCTCTATTTATTTAGTTTTAAAGAAAAACACTATGAGTACACTATCCTACAGTCAATCGCTTCTGCAGTTTCTTTCGATTGATCCTATTTTAATTGAAATTGGACCGATCATTATCCATTGGTATGGTATTTCTTACATGTTCGGTATTCTTTTGGGATGGTTCTTTGCCAGACAAGTTGTTTCTCGCTCCAGTCTATGGTCTCCCGTAGGTGCCCCTTTCACACAGATTGACCTTGATGATTTTATGATTTGGGCCATTATTGGCATTATTGTCGGTGGTAGACTAGGTTATGTGCTTTTTTACAATTTTGGTTATTATCTTATGAACCCTTTGGATATTTTTGCAATATGGTGTGGTGGTATGAGCTTTCATGGCGGAGCTCTAGCTTCTCTTCTCTCGATGATCTTATTTTCTCGGCAAAGGTCTTTCTCACCATTTTCACTTTTTGATATCATGGCCGTCTCATCCTGCTTTGGATTGTTTTTCGGCAGGCTCGCAAATTTCATAAATTCGGAACTTTGGGGACGCCCATCGGATGTTTCTTGGTCTTTCATTTTTTCTACAGGTGGGCCAGTTGCACGTCATCCCAGTCAACTTTATGAAGCTGGTCTTGAAGGGGTCGTCCTATTTATCATCCTGAGTATATTAATCTTCAAATTTAAAAAGCTCGTAATGCCAGGATTTATCAGTGGAGCATGGGGAGTTGGTTATTCAACAGCCCGGATCTTCATTGAATTTTTTCGTGAACCCGACGCGCATATTGGTTATCTTGCTGGAGGATGGATAACAATGGGGATGATTTTATCATTCCCTATGATTCCCTTAGGAATTTGGGGGATGATGAGTGCCAAAAGCCGTGTTGTTTGGCACGACAGACAAAATATAGTATTGTAATTGTATTATGAATGCACTGGAGAACGAAATTCGAGAACGCATTATCAATGAAGGCTCTTTGCCGGTGTCTGATTATATGGCAATGTGCCTTACCCATCCCAAACACGGTTATTACATGACACACCAGCCTATTGGCAAGAAATCATTGAGAAACCGAGATGGCGGTGATTTTATCACTGCTCCAGAAATTAATCAGATGTTTGGAGAACTAGTTGGGATCTGGTGTATGAATATGTGGATTGAACTGGGTAAACCCTCCATTTTTAACCTCGTAGAAATGGGGCCAGGTCGTGGTACGTTAATAAAAGACCTTTTACGCGTAGGAAGAACTCTACCTCTTTTTTTATCAGGGATCCAGATTTTTCTTTTGGAAATAAGCCCTTCTTTGATACAACAACAACGATTAACATTGTCAAACCAAACAGTACCTATTCAGTGGATTAAGGATTTAATGTTTCTTCCGCTTCCTTCTGCACCAACAATTTTTATTGCTAATGAATTTCTTGATACTCTCGCTGTAAAACAGTGGATAAAAGTAGGAAGATACTGGATCGAGCGTGCGGTGGGAGTGATTAATCATAAATTAAGCTTTGTCACAGGTCCATCCATTTTAGATCAGGCATTGCTTCCTTCAAATCATGCCAGACAACCAAAAGGAACAATATTTGAAACATCTCCAGCTCGTGAAGCCATTGTTGACGAGATACAAACATATATCAGCATTTGTTCCGGTGCTGCGCTTTTTATCGATTATGGCCATCTTTTACCAAGATTTGGAAATACCTTTCAAGCAGTCAGAGATCATGCTTATTGCGATGTCTTTTATAACCCAGGAAAGTCTGATTTGACCAGCCATGTTGACTTCTCAGCTCTGCTGTCAATGATAGAAAGCGTAGAAAATCTGAATCAGATGCACCAGATCGTTACACAGTCAGATTTTCTGTTGAGTCTTGGATTACTTGAAAGAGCCTCTAGGCTCGGTTGGAATCAAGATAGTGTTGTACAGAAATCCTTACAGGAAGCAGTCACAAGGCTTGCCTCGCCTGAAGATATGGGGCAATTATTTAAGGTATTAGTATTGGGTTCTGGGATAAAACTAAACAGTCCTAGATTTTAGCGATCACTTCTGCACTTAACAGGTCGATCGAATACAATAAAGCAAGAAGGTTATGAGAATATTTTCTCTTTGACTTTTGGGAGGGTTCAGTTAGTTAGAGCGTGGTCAGTTGGCTGGGTGGCTGCTCCGTCAGTTTTTTCTGTGCGGGGAGGAAAGTCCGGGCTCCATGGAGGCACGGTGCCGGTTAACCACCGGCGGGGGTGACCCTAGGGAAAGTGCAACAGAAAATATACCGCCGGTTCTCTATCCGATCCGGCAAGGGTGAAAAGGTAAGGTAAAAGCTTACCGCACTGTCGGTAACGAGAGTGGCTTTGTAAACCCCACCGGGAGCAAGACCTAATAGGGACGCCGTGTTTTGCTTCGGCAAAGCGAGCTTGTCTCCAGGCAGGAGAGTGTCCGGGTTGGTCGCGATGAGGTGCGTAGCAATACGGATCCTAGAGGAATGGTCACCATCTTTTTACTGATGTGAAAAGCGTACAGAACCCGGCTTATAAGCCAACTGACTTTGATGATTTTATGGATTGTACTAAACATAAGGCTTTTTACTTGCTAGAAATCAGAGTATTTTCTGCTATTCTTCTTGACTTTATCTCAAGCATTAACGTGTACGAAAAGTTCCAATCAGCTGGTATTGGGAGAAGGGAAGTCTTTTATGTTATCTCTTCGACTGTTCGTAGAACAGCATGCAGAACTAGTCTCTCTTCAACAGCATATTTTTTCTCAATGTTTCTGCTGGATCCTTGTTTAAGGAGATGAGAAATGTTCATATCCCTGTTATGCTCAGTGATGTTCTCAATGTTCTAGATATTAAAAGAGGACAGATCCTCATTGATGCAACTTTTGGTGCTGGAGGATATAGCCATGCTTTTCTGAAACGTCAGGCAAAAGTTCTTGGGATTGATCGTGATCCAGATGCAGTAGCTGCAGCAAAAGTTCTTGTGAATCAATTCCCTGGTCAGGTAACTGTTAAACAGGCTCGATTTTCACAGATCGATTTTATTGCAAGGCTTTTAGGCTATTCTCAGGTTGATGCTGTGATTGCTGATGTTGGTGTATCTTCAATGCAGATCGATCGACCAGAAAGAGGATTTTCTTTCCAAACAAACGGTCCGCTTGACATGCGGATGGAAAAGGCAGGGATCTCTGCTGCTGATGTAATTAACACTATGGACCATCCTAACTTAACACGAATTATCAGAATGCTAGGAGATGAAAAGAGGGCCTCGCAAGTATCTAAAAAAATTATTCAAGACCGTCAGATTCGACCGTTTGAAACTACGATTGATCTAACAAAATGTGTTGAAGGTATTTTGGGGCGCACTCAGTCTTGTAAAATACATCCAGCAACCCGAACATTTCAAGCTTTACGTATTTTTGTCAATGCTGAACTCGATCAGTTGTTCAATGCTTTGCTTGCTGCGGAAAGAATTTTGAAACCAGGAGGGCTATTAGTGGTAGTTACTTTTCACTCTCTAGAAGATCGATTGGTGAAGAAATTTATGCTGAATCGTTCTGAAACCCATCAGCCATCCCGTTATGTTCCACAGATTGCTTTTAAAGCACCGACCTTTAGATTAGAATATCGCTCCCCAATTTTTCCATCTAGCCAAGAAATACAAACAAATTCGAGAGCTCGATCTGCAAAATTGCGCTATGCCTTTCGTACTGAGTCTCCCGCTCGGATTGAAAAGAACCTTGATTTTAGACTTCCTCAACTGCAACTCCTTAGTTCAGTATTAGGAGAACAGTCCGAATGATCAGAGTGACTCATATTCTAATGATGGGTTCTGTTCTTATAGTTACGATATGGACTTATGGAATCAAACATGAGTCTAAGCAGTCTGCCAAGACTTTGGTACGATTGCGTGGAGAGCTTGCGAAACAAAATACAAAAATTAGTTTACTGGAAGCTGACTGGGCAATTATGACAAACCCTGATCGACTGGAAAAAATTGCTAAGAAATTTCAGTCTCAGCTTCAATTGCAGGCGATTCAATCAAACCAGATCATCCAACTTGATGAATTAGCTTCCTTTTTCAGTATAGTGAAAAATAAAGGAAGCGATCTGGATGGACACTCGACGACAGATGAGATCAATTCATTGGTATACAAATAAGGATATCGAAAGGCGTGTTTCATGATGTATCCTGCTCAAATTATGCTGAGAAGACGCAAAAACGAATTACACTGATCCGTTTGGTTATGATTTTTCTTTTTTTAAGTATTCAAGGCCGATTGGTATTCCTAGGATTCCAGCCTGAGAAACAGGTGGTCCATCAGTTAAATATTGATAGGAACTTGGCCGCCTCAAGACCGCGTCTTCTTGATCGTAACGGTGAAATACTAGCACTTGATATTCCGATGCAATCACTTTTCGCGGAACCAAGGAAAATTGAACATCCAAATGAAATTTACAAGGCGTTGATTACTGTCCTACCTGATCTGAACTATGATATAATAATAAAGCGTTTAAGCAGTGATGTCGCTTTTGCATGGATTCAGCGGGAAATTACACCACGGCAACAATCAGAAGTTTTAGCATTAGGGTTACCTGGGATCGGATTCAAAGAAGAAAGTAAGCGTTATTATCCATCAGCAGCAATTGCTTCCCACATCCTCGGGCATACTAATATCGATAATCAGGGTATTGCTGGAATTGAAAAACATCTGGATGATGTTTGGTTACGTGATTTTCAAAATTCTGGTCTTCTTCTGAAGAAAGAAATAGAATCTGTGTATTTATCCATTGATCTTCGTGTTCAGTACTTTGTTCGTAATGCACTCTCTCAAGCTATGGAGAAGTACAATGCTATCGGTGCGGCGGGTGTAGTTTTGAATGTACAGACTGGAGAAATTATGGCGCTCTCTTCATTACCTGACTACAATCCTAATGATGCTGTGGGTTCACTTCAAAAAGATCGTTTGAACCGAATATCGACTGGTACGTATGAAATGGGATCAACCTTCAAGACATTCACAACTGCCATGGCCCTTGATTCTGGCGAAGTCAATTTACAGAGTCGATTTGATGTCTCAAAACCACTGCGCATTGGGCGATTCACAATCCATGATTTTCATGGGAAACATCGAATTTTAAGCGTCCCTGAAATCTATATTTATTCATCAAACATTGGGACTGCAAAAATGGCTCATGTTGTTGGTATTGATCAACATAGGCAGTTTTTGTCAAAACTAGGTTTGCTTGATAGGATGAGTAGTTTTGAACTACCAGGGACTGCAAGTCCGAATGTACCCAGAATATGGAAAAAAGTTCATTCTACCACGATTTCTTATGGTCACGGTCTGTCCACAACGCCTCTACAAACAGCGGTCGCAGCGGCGGCATTAGTGAATGGTGGTAAATTGATTCCTCCTACTTTATTCCCTCGATCTCAGGATCAAGCTGATAAGATTGCGAAACAGGTGGTTCATCCTAAAACATCAGAAATCATGCGTTATTTAATGCGTCTTAATGTCTTAAAAGGTTCGGGTAAAAACGCTGAAGTTCCTGGATACTTAGTCGGAGGGAAAACAGGCACAGCGGAGAAGGTCGTTCGGGGGCGATATTCAAAAGACAAGCGTTTTAATGCATTTTTAGCTACATTTCCAGTAAATAGTCCCCGTTATATTGTTCTTGTTATTATTGATGAACCAAAGCCTGAACAAGGGAAAAGAGATGCCACTGCAGCGAGTAATGCAGCACCTGTGGTATCGAATATCATCAATAGATCAGCGATTTTTCTTGATATTATGCCTGATTTTAGAGTTAGTGAGACAGCAGGATTCTCGTTGGATCATCCTATAAAAGCATCAAGATGGTAACTGGTTCATGAGACTTGGAGATCTGACCATGGATTGTCTTAAGGTCGATCCGGAATATCGTTCGATACCGGTTTCTGGGATTTCATCAGATTCACGCACAATTCTTTCGGGTCATATTTTCGCAGCTCTGAAAGGTTCAACAGTTGATGGTTCGAATTTTATAAAAAATGCTGTTGCATCCGGCGCTGTGGCCGTGATTGCAGAAAAAAAGACTGATATCTTAGGTTATTTTGGACCAATTTTACGTTCAGAAAGTCCCCGTCGGGCGCTCTCTCTTCTATCATCGAGGTTTTATCCAGAGCAACCTCCAACTATAGCAGCAGTAACAGGAACCGCTGGTAAGACATCTGTCGCCTCTTTTTTACGCCAGATTTGGCATTTTTTGGGTTATGAATCTGCGATGATAGGAACGATTGGCGTGGAAAAAGCTGGTGGCTATATTCATAATATTGATAGCCCTCTTACGACTCCCGATCCTGTTTTTTTGCATCAGCTTCTGACTACTCTTTCAAGAGAAGGGGTGACTCATTGTTCGATAGAAGCTTCCAGTCATGGATTGAGTCAACGTCGGTTGGACGGTGTACGACTGACTGTTGGTGGATTTACTAATTTGGGGCGTGATCATATGGATTATCATCTTAATATGGACGATTATCTAGCCGCTAAACTTATTTTGTTTAATGATTTGCTTGATCAAGATCAACCCGCTGTCATTTTTTCTGATGATGCTTACAGCCATGCAGCTATTGATTGTGCTCTTGCTCGCAAGCTTGATGTGAGAACCGTTGGGCGTCATGGTTCTTTTTTATCGTTGAAACGAGTTAAACAAAACCGTTTTTCGCAGATTGCAGAAATTGAATTCGATGGATTGAGTTATATCGTAGAGCTACCAATAGCAGGTGAATTTCAGCTAACAAATGCTTTGATTGCTGCAGCCATGGCATTCAGTACAGGTATAGATGTTGATGCAAGTGCTGTATTTTCATCCTTAGAATTTTTGAAAAGTGCTCCGGGTCGCCTTCAGCTGATTGGTCAATCAAGTGATGGAGTTCCGGTTTATGTCGATTATGCTCATAAACCTGATGCACTTCAAAAAGTTCTAGAAGTTCTTCGTCCCTATACAACTGGCAAATTAACTCTTGTATTTGGTTGTGGTGGTAATCGAGATAAAGGGAAGCGTGCTGTAATGGGAGAAATTGCTGAAAGAATGGCAGATCGGGTAATTGTGACCGATGATAATCCACGCGATGAAGACCCTGCTAAGATTCGTCATTCCATTATACGAAGAGCTCCTAAGGCGATTGAAATAGCTGACAGGCGAAAAGCAATTCATGTAGCTGTATCCATGCTAAGGGCTGGCGATTGTCTCATTGTGGTAGGAAAGGGACATGAGAACGGGCAAATTGTGGGTGAAATCACAGTCCCATTCTCTGATTGCCAAGTGCTTGAAGAGGCGTTGCATACTTCATAATGAGCGATCTTCTTTGGACCTTACCGGAACTCTTGAAAATTACTGGTGGACGATTGATTGGATCTTGGTTTTTAGGTGTTAACGGCGTTTCTATAGATACAAGGACATTAAAATATGGTGACTTGTATTTTGCTGTTCGCGGTGATTCACTCGATGGTCATGATTTTATTGCAAAGGCAGTTGCTAGAGGGGCTGCCGCGTCTTGCGTATCCGAAGAAAAAATCGATAGTTTAATCGGTGAAAGAGGTAATTTTATCGTTGTCCAGGATGTTTCGCAGGCGTTAGAAGAACTAGGAAAAATATCACGTGCCAGGATGGTTGGAAAGATTATAGCTGTTACCGGTAGCGTAGGTAAAACAACAACAAAAGAAGCGCTAAAAGCAGCTTTTTCACCGAATGGGCCAACACATTCTTCTGTAGAGTCTTATAATAATCATTGGGGAGTGCTATTAACATTAGCAAGAATGCCAAGGGATACTAAATACGGTATCTTTGAAATAGGAATGAATGGTCCTGGTGAAATTGGGGAATTAGTAAAACGGGTTCAGCCTCATCTTGCGATCATAACCAATGTTGAGGCGGCTCATCTCGGTGCTTTTGAAAGTATCGATGATATTTCTTTTGCAAAGGCCGAAATTTTTGACGGTCTGATAAGTGGTGGAACTGTTCTTCTGAATCGTGATGACGAGAGATTCTCGATGTTATCCGAGATTGCGCGGAGTCGAGGTATTGAAAATATTGTTACATTCGGGGAATCAGAGAAATCAGATTCAAGGGCGATCCAAATTGTTCTCCAAGAGGAGTATTCTTACCTCACAGCCTCTATTTTAGGAGAAAAAATAGCATTGAAAGTGGGCAGTCCAGGGCGCCATTTTATTCAAAATATACTCGCTGTCCTGGCTACTGTAAAATTTTTAGGTGCTGATTTATCTCAGGCAACTCTTGCGCTGTCTCATTTTACTGCACTTAAGGGGAGAGGGAAACGGTACCCAATTGATTATAAAGACAAGAGTTTTATTCTCATCGATGAAAGTTATAATGCGAACCCTGCTAGCATGCAGTCCGCACTTAAATTGCTAGGATTGTTGAAACCGAAAAACAGTGGGAGACGAATTGCTATATTAGGTGATATGCTGGAACTGGGCCCTCATTCCTCTCAATTTCATGCTGATTTAGCTGTTTCTGTTCAAGAAAATCTGATTGACAAGGTATTTCTTGTTGGATCGAAGATGAGAGTACTTCGTGATTCTCTGCAAGGAAAAATTTCCTGTAAGCATGTAGAGAAAATTGAATGTGTCATAACTCTTGTACGTGTTGAGATTCATTCTGATGATGTCCTGATGGTCAAAGCATCTTTAGGAATGAGATTTTCCCTTTTAGTTGATGCGCTCTTATACAATCATCAAGAAGCTAACAACGACGAATAGGCTAGAAATATAAATTTCTGCTTGGGGTTTGGAATTGATCGTTGTCTCGGAGGAATCAATAGTGCTTTATTATTTGTCTAATTTTGGTGATGCTTTTTCTTTACCTGTTTTGAATCGTTTTCAAGATATCACTTTTCGAACAGGAGGAGCCTTTTTTACATCAGTTTTAATCCTTTTTCTTTTGGGTCCCCGAATCATCCAACTCTTACGGGATCGGCAAAAGAAAGGTCAACCAATTAGACCAGATGGTCCTGCGACACATTTAAAAAAGATAGGAACTCCTACGATGGGGGGGATGATGATTTTATCAGGTATTGTTATGACCACTTTACTATGGGCAAACCTTCTGAGTGTATTGGTTTGGACCGTCTTAGCGGTTACTGTTCTTTTTGGGATGATCGGATTTTACGATGATTATCTAAAAGTTATCAAGTCAACAGAAAAAGGGTTTTCGAGGCGAATAAGGCTGATTTTAGAATTTATTATTGGGGGTATTGCTGTTTATGTTCTGATGCGAACTCATCCGTCACATTATCTAACAGAAAGTGTGGATCTATCAAGAACTGTTACTTTTCCTTTCTTTAAATACCTTATCTTTATTCCTTGGGGATGCTTTGTCATTGTAGCATCTGGGAATGCGGTCAATTTGACTGATGGTCTCGATGGATTAGCTATTGTTCCAGTTATGATTGCTGCTTTTTCTTTGGGAGCACTTGCCTATCTATCAGATTATCAGGTGTTTTCTGACTATTTGAACATTCATTTTTCGGTTGGTACTGGGGAGTTGTCGATCATTTGTGCTGCTGCTATTGGTACTGGTTTAGGTTTTTTATGGTTTAACGCCCCTCCTGCTACCATTTTTATGGGAGATACAGGTTCACTTGCGTTAGGCGGTATGTTAGGAACACTTGCTGTCTCCATGAGACATGAGATCATTTTTTTCATTGTTGGTGGCCTTTTTGTGATCGAAACCATATCAGTGATTATTCAAGTGGCATCGTTCAAACTCACAGGAAAACGGCTCTTTAGGATGGCACCAATCCATCATCATTTTGAACAGCTTGGCTGGAAAGAAAGTCAGGTGGTGATACGGTTCTGGATCGTTTCAGTGTTATTTTTTTTTCTTGGTCTTTCCATACTCAGACTACGGTAAGCTCTTTTGATTCCAATATCTTTGTTTTCTGGAAAACAAATTGCCTTGTTTGGTCTAGGTCATTCGGGATTGATAACTGCTCATGCCTTAATTTCTGGCGGTGCCGATGTTATTGCTTTTGATGATAATTATACTGTTGTTGAGAAAGCCTCTAAGTTAGGGATTCCGATTGGTAATCTCAGAGATATCCATTGGCAAGATGTATCAGCCTTGGTTTTGACTCCTGGTGTTCCGTTAACCCATCCTCACCCTCACTGGAGCGTTGAATATGCAGGAAGGGCAGGAGTTGAGGTTATTGGTGATATTGAGCTTTTTTATCGACAAATGTTAGCAGAAAAAAGCACAGTTCCTGTTGTTGCGATCACGGGGACGAATGGAAAATCGACAACAACTGCGCTGATTGCTCATATCCTCAGTGTTAGGGGCTGGGATGTTCAGATGGGGGGAAATATTGGGCGAGCTGTCTTAGATTTAGCACCGCCTTCTTTAGGTTCAATCGATCAGGTTTATATTATTGAATGCTCTTCTTATCAAATTGATTTAGCACCTTCATTGCGACCTAATGTGGGTGTTTTGCTCAATCTGTCGACTGATCATATTGACCGGCATGGAACGATCGAAAATTATGTGGCGGTTAAGGAGCAACTTGTTAAGAAAAGTGACATTGCTATCATCTCAATTGATAGTGACTCTTGCCGCAAGATTGCTAATGCAATTGCCTTGTCCTCCAAATCTCTTCTTACGATTGGCGAGCATAAAGATGCTCATTACAACTATGAATCGCCTTATATTTGGGATCAGAAAGGAAGGCGAATCGCTGATCTTAGCAACATTGGATCGTTGAGAGGAAAACATAACATGCAAAATGCAGCAGCAGCTATTGCCGTTTGTCAGAGTTTGGGAGTCTCAAAAGTTGAAATACAAATAGCGATGATCAGTTTTTCAGGTCTTTCTCACCGCCTGGAACAGGTGAGGCTTTTAGATGGAGTTTTATTTGTCAATGATTCTAAAGCAACAAATGCGGATGCTGCTGCTGCTGCTCTTTCAAGTTTTGAGAACGTGTTCTGGATTGCAGGTGGAATGATAAAAGATATTGGCATTTCTGCTACTTTATTGAGATCGTTATCTCATGTGGAAAAGGCTTATCTTATAGGAAAAGATGCAAAACTCTTTTCGGTACAATTAGGTGATAAGGTTCCTTATGAGATATCTAATACATTGAAAGAAGCCGTTAACCATGCCGCTTGGGATGCTCGTCAACTCGGTAAAAGTCCAGTCGTCTTGCTATCGCCTGCTGCGGCTAGCTTTGATCAATTTTCGAATTTTGAGGAACGAGGTGAATCATTTAAGAATGCAGTTAAAGCCCTCGATCCTTTAGATGATTTAAGGTAGATTTTTCAATATGATCTCACGTGCTAAAAGAGGTCTCTTTTCGGATTGGTGGTGGAGTGTCGATAAATTACTTTTAGCCGCATCTCTCTTTCTAATGGCCATAGGTCTTCTACTTTCATTTTCGTCTACTCCTCCGATTGCTAATCGACTCGCGATTGATACTTTTCATTTTGTTAAGCGACATATGCTATTTTTGTTTCCTGCAATGATTCTTATGATAGGAATCTCCTTCTTGGACATCAAGGACATGCGTCGCTTTTCATTTTGGTTATTTGGGATCTTGATCCTTTCAATGTTGTGTTTACCCTTGATAGGGTTTTCTGCTAAAGGCTCAACACGTTGGTTATCAATCGGTTCTTTTCTTTTACAGCCTTCAGAATTTTTAAAACCAGTTTTTGTCATTGTGAATTCTTGGCTGTTTTCTGAAAGTGTAAAGCGGCCAGACATACCTTGCTATACAATTTCTATCGGATTATTGGGTCTTTGCATTGTTTTGCTGATTATCCAGCCTGACTTCGGTCAGGCTGTACTTTTGGGTGGTATATGGATCAGTCTATTTTTTATGGCCGGTATACCTTGGATGGTGATCCTAACTTTGTTAGGATTTGGTGCTTGTAGTTTGGTGATCGCGTATTTTTCTTTCAATCATGTTTCTCGTCGAATTGATCTCTTTTTAATTGGGACAGGGGATAATTATCAGGTTCAAAGAGCTCTTGAAGCCGTTGTTAATGGTGGATGGTTTGGTCTTGGACCTGGTGAGGGAATCACAAAAAACAATTTGCCCGATTGTCATACGGATTTTGTTTTTTCCGTAGCGGTCGAAGAATTTGGTATTCTTCTGACTATTCTCCTAGTATCTCTATTTGCTTTTATTGTCCTTCGTTCATTATTTCATAGCCTGCAAGAGAGGGACCATTTTGTTCAGCTTGCTCTCTCAGGTCTTTCTCTGCAGTTTGGATTTCAGGCCCTCATCAATATGAGTGTGAGTTTGCGTTTAATGCCTGCCAAAGGGATGACCCTTCCTTTTGTTTCTTATGGGGGATCGTCTCTTCTAGCGATTGCGTTGGGTATGGGTTTCATTTTGTGTCTCTCGAAGAAACGTGCAGATTCCTACAGACGCATTCCTTTATGCTGCGGTCTTTTTTCTAATCCTTCAGTTTAATGTTGCTATGAGTCAAGTAAAAGCTTTGCTATGTGCTGGTGGAACCGGTGGTCACCTATTTCCTGCACAAGCCTTGGCACAGGAACTAAAAAATCGTGGATTGTTTGTTGATCTAGCAACTGACTTAAGGGCTGCAGCTTATCTCGACGATTTTCCTGCTGATCATCTTCATATCATTCCATCAGAACCCTTTTCAGGAAAAAATCTTGTGACTGGGTTAGGTTCTTTAATACGCTTAGGAAGCGGCTATTGGAAATCACGTCTCATTATTAGTCAAACACAGCCGCATATTGTTGTTGGGTTTGGAGGATATCCAACAGTGGCACCCATGATGGCAGCAGCACATATGAATATTTCTTGTATCCTTCATGAGCAAAATGCGGTAATGGGTCGCGCCAACACATTTCTTGCTTCTAGGGTAACCGCTGTGGCAACAGGCTTTCATCTAAAAGCAGGATGCATTCATGATGGTCTTTCTGTTATAGTAACAGGTATTCCCTTAAGGGAAAGTGCCCACATTGCATCAGAAACGCCTTTCGTTCCTCCATCTAGCGATGAGCCTTTTAAGTTGTTGGTATTTGGTGGGAGTCAAGGAGCACGATTTTTTTCAGATTTTTTGCCGGAGGCTCTTTCTGGATTAGACGAAACTAAGCGGAAACAGCTTTTAGTTGTTTTGCAATCAAGACCTGAAAATAGAGAGAATGTTCAGTATGCACTTGATCATCTTGGCATCCAATCGGAAGTCGCTCCGTTCTTTAAAAATTTGCCTGAACGGATCGCTTGTGCACATCTAATCTTATGCCGAGCTGGGGCATCATCTGTTGCAGAGCTAGCGCTTATTGGTCGACCTAGTGTCCTGGTTCCGCTTCCTAGAGCCCAATCTCTTAACGATGATCAAGGAGCTAATGCGGCTTATCTTGAACAAACTGGAGGTGCAACAATCATCCAACAAAAGGACTTTTTGCCAGAAGTATTTACGAGGATACTGAGTCAAGCAATTGACCACCCTGAGAATCTTTCTACACAGGCAGAAAAGGTGAGGTTATGCGGCGTGGCTGATGCAACGGAACGGTTAGCAAATATGGTTGAACAATACGCAGGACGTTAGAGCCGAGCTATTAAGAGAGCTTTTATGATCGTATCAAACCTTTCAAACCTTGACGTGCTATCAATCTAAGGGATTCCTCTCCATGAGAATACCAAATGAGATTGGTCTTATCCATTTCATTGGCATTGGTGGGATTGGCATGAGTGCTATTGCTGAGCTGCTGAATAACTTAGGCTATTCGGTTCAGGGTTCAGATACCTCTGAGGGGAAAAATGTAACCCGGTTGAAGGGAAAAGGTATCAAAGTTTCTATTGGGCATCGTGCTGAAAATATTGGAGAGAGCGAAGTTGTTGTCATCTCCACTGCTATTAAGGCTGAGAATCCTGAGTATGCCGAAGCTAAAGAGAGGCATCTTCTTATTGTTTCTCGTGCAGAAATGCTTGCTGCGCTTATGCGGTTTAGACAGACCATTGTGGTTGCTGGAACACATGGAAAAACCACTACAACATCCATGGTTGGCCAGTTGTTAGAAATTGGTGGTCTTGATCCTATCATTATCAATGGTGGTATTCTCAATGCTATAGGAACTAATGCTCGTATGGGAGAAGGAATCTGGATGGTTGTGGAAGCTGATGAAAGCGATGGCTCATTTCTTAAACTTCCTGCTGATGTTGTTATTATTACCAATATTGATTCTGAACATCTTGATTATTATGGTACGTTTAAAAAAGCTAAAGAGGCATTTCAGTTTTTTGTAGAGAAAATTCCTTTTTATGGATTTGGCGTGATGTGTATTGATAATCCTGAAGTACGATCCCTCATCCGCCATATTGAAGATCGTAGAATTATTACGTATGGACATAATCCTAGGGCGGAGGTTCACTTTCATAATGTGCGCTTTGAAGAAACACACTGTTATTTTGATATCATTATACGTGATCGTAAACGTAATAACGAGATCTCTTTTAAAGACTTTTTGTTACCCATGTTAGGGATCCATAATGTGACTAATGCAACAGCTTCTATTGCCGTAGCTCATCAGCTAGGTATCTCAGAAGAGGCGATGCGTCACGGTCTCAAAATATTTAAGGGTGTAGAACGGAGATTTACGCTGACCGGTGTATGGAAAGGAATTCGCATCTTTGATGATTATGCGCACCACCCTGTTGAAATTGCGGCAGTACTCAAAGCGGCACGCATGGCTGCGGGCTTTAATAAAGGTAGTCGGGTTATCGTTATTCAACAACCTCATCGATACACACGACTCAATTCATTATTTGATGATTTTTGTTTATGCTTCAACGATGCTGATACCGTATTGGTCGCGCCTGTTTACGAGGCCGGGGAAAACCCGATTGAGGGTATTCATTCTGAGGCTTTGGTTTCTGGTCTTAAATTAGCTGGCCATCGCGATGCTCGCCTTATCACTGGCACTCAAGATATTGCCCCTATTATTTCAAGCATTGCCAAAGAGGGTGATTATGTGATATTCTTGGGAGCAGGAGATATCACATTTTGGGCCCATTCCTTGCCTAACGAGCTAGCGTCTTTCTCATGATGGGTCAAGAAATTCTTGATGTGCTGGGTTCGAGAAGGAAGGGGATTCGTGGGACTTTGACTTTGAATGTGCCGATATCAAAGGTCACGTGGCTCCGTGTAGGTGGATTCGCTGATTTGTTATTTCAACCGATAGATGAAGAAGATTTATCTGTCTTTTTGACAATTTTACCTTCTCAAATTCCTGTAACCGTTCTTGGCTTAGGTTCAAATGTGTTAGTCCGAGACGGAGGGATTGAAGGGGTAGTAATCCGTTTATCCGCTTCTGGATTTGGTGGGATTCACTTACTTGGAGATGAGAGTCTTAAGGTGGGGACAGCGGTTCCTAACAAGCGTGTTGCGTATGCCGCATTGGAAGCCTCTATTGACGGTTTTTCGTTTTATTATGGAATTCCTGGCTCTATTGGAGGGGCTCTGAGAACAAATGCTGGGGCGAACGGTTCGGAAACTCAAGATCGAGTCATTAGAGTGAGGGGAGTGAATAGGATGGGAAATATTGTGACGCTGTCATTGTCCGATATGCACTATGTCTACCGCCATTCAGGAGTAGACTCTGATCTTATCTTTACTTCTGTGATCCTTCAAGGAATCAGGGGAGAGAAGGAGATGATAAAAAAGAAAATGAATGATGCTCAGGGGCATCGTGATACAGTTCAACCCATTAGAGAGAGAACTGCTGGATCAACTTTCAAAAATCCGTTGAGTTATTCTTCCTGGAAGTTAATTGATGAGGCTGGATTAAGAGGTTTTCAAATTGGCGGTGCCTTGATGAGTTGTATGCATTGCAATTTCATGATCAATACAGGTCCTGCAACAGGGTATGACCTTGAGACTTTGGGTGAAACTGTTCGTGAGCGTGTTTTTTCTCACTCCGGTGTCTTGCTTCAGTGGGAGATTAAACGGTTGGGCCGATTCTCTGAGAATCAAGAAGTTAGGGGATTCGCGCCAGGAAAATAATTCTTTAAATTTATCCCCTGAGCCGGTTTTCCTTGAAAGTCTTTAGAAAGGGTTGGTTATGAGCCATGTTGCGGTCTTGATGGGAGGCTTTTCCTCTGAACGAAATGTTAGTTTATTAACTGGTGAAGTCTGCTCAAGAATGTTAGAGTCTATTGGATACAAGGTCACTCGTATCGATGTAGATAGATCGGTCAGTACAACTCTGGAAAAATTGAAGCCAGATGTTGTGTTTAATGCCTTGCATGGCCCTTATGGTGAAGATGGAACCATACAGGGTATTTTGGAATATCTTGCTATTCCTTATACTCATTCTGGTGTTACCGCTTCAGCCTTGGCTATGAATAAGAGTCTTTCAAAAACGATTGTTCACAGTACTGGTTTGCCTGTCGCTGAATCCAAGATTCAGAATCGGTTAGAAATAAGTCAACAACATCCGATGAAACCTCCTTATGTTATTAAGCCAATAAATGAAGGATCCAGTTTTGGAGTGTTGATCGTTCGTGAGGGTCAATCTATCCCAACGCAGGAGTTATGTTCTTCAAAGTGGCTTTATGGTGATCTGTTGATGGTTGAGCGATTCATTTATGGTCGAGAACTCAGTTGCGCTGTCATGGGAAATGTAACGCTTGGTGTTACTGAAATAATCATACAGGAATCTGAATTTTACAACCATGATTCAAAGTATGGGATGAGTCGATCACAAAACATTATTCCTGCCCATATTCCCCCAAAAGTTTACCAAAAAATCCAGACATTGTCCCTGAAAGCTCATCTTTCTCTTGGATGTCGTGGAATTACTCGTTCTGATTTTAGGTGGGATGATCGTGGAAAAGGGTTAGGGGAATTAATTTGGCTAGAGTTGAATACTCAACCTGGCATGACTTCTGGTTCATTGTTTCCTAAGCTTGCTCAGTACGCAGGGTATGGATTAGATAAACTATTAACATGGATTGTGAAGGATGCTAGTTGCTGTCGATAAACGATAAACTCCGATTGTCGTCGAGGTAATCTGTAACAGTGTTGAAATCCATTGATTCTTCCTATTTAGGGAATTTTATTTCAAGATGTTATCGCACTTTTGTCCGCCGTTCTTCTCGATGGTTTAGTCATCGATCTTTATTTCACAAGGGTAATGGTACTAGATTAGCACTTATTTTTTTAATATCTTGTTGGTCCTATGGTTTTATTTTAGGTGATTATCTCTCTCTTCTTCTTCCTCGATTGATCTCCTTTTTAGAACTTGAAGTGAAGGACATTGTTATTTCAGGACAGATTGAAACACAAGAAGTAGACATTATCAATGCGCTTAGATTAGAAGAGTCAAAAAAAAATCTGGGGTTTGATCTTATTTCTGCAAGGCGTCGAGTGAGATCTTTGCCCTGGATAAAAGATGTCATCCTTCGAAAAATTTATCCTAGCACGCTTCTAGTCATGATATCAGAGTACAAAGCTGTTGCTGTCTGGCAAACTGATAAAAAAATGACAATAGTTCGAAAAAGCGGGGATGTGATTACAAGTTTTGGTATTTCAGAGCTTCATCATCATCGTTTTTCTTATCTTCCTTATTTAATGGGAGAGGGTGCTGCTAAGACTGCTTCAGAAATTTTGCCCATTCTTAACCGATACCCTTGTATTGCGAATCGTGCGGTTACCTATCAGCGTATTGCCGACCGTCGGTGGGATGTTCTCTTGAAAAATGGTCTTCAAATTTTGTTGCCAGAGCAGAATTGTTCTAGAGCACTTGCAAAAATAGCTCATCTTCAGCTTTTGTGGAGTATTCTGGATCGAGATTTAGATGTGATTGATGCTCGTCTAGCGGGGAGGATCATATTAAGGCTGAGTCCGGAGGTCCTTGCTGAGCGCAGAGAATTTGTGACCGATCGGTCACAGAAAATAAGAGCAGCTGAGAGGAATAAGGATCACCATTTATGAGCCTATTCAACCCATCTGATCTCATTCCTCGTATTAAACGGTTATCAGGGAAACGAACAACAACCTTATCTGTTGTTGATATTGGTAGCACGAAGATTTGTTGTGTTATTGCCAAGCTTAAACCCTATGATCAGCGCTCAATGCTACTGAAGCGTTCTCATTCCATTCAAGTGATTGGTTTTGGTTACCAAAAATCTCAAGGTGTTAAGGCTGGTGTTATTGTTGATATGATTGAAGTGGAAAAATCAATTCGCCTTGCTGTTCATCAAGCAGAACAGTCTGCTGGTTTAACCGTTGATTCCATGATGACCACTGTTTCAGCCAGAGGGTTTACTAGTCATCTTCTTACCTCTGGTATAATGCTAAAGGGTAATGAAGTTCAGAAGCAAGATATTCGTGAAGTTTTGACTGCCTGTCATTTCGATATTAATCAGGAAAGACGCGCAATATTGCACGCTATACCTATTACTTATTCTCTGGATCATGAAACAGGAATACATAATCCTGAAGGTCTTGTTGGTCGTAAGCTGAGTGTCAATATGCATGTAGTCGAGGTTGATATTGCGCCGCTGAATAATATTGAATCCTGTCTTAATCGTTCTCATTTATCTCTTGATGCTATAGTTGCAGAACCCTATGCCAGTGGTCTTGCATCATTGATGGACGATGAGATGCGTATGGGCTGTGCCTGTATTGATATGGGGGGAGGAACTACAACTACTTCTATTTTCCTGAATGGAGATCTTGTATTTATTGATTCCATTGCTGTTGGTGGTAATCATGCGACTATGGATCTTGCAAAAATTCTTTCGATCCCCGTGGCTGATGCAGAAAGGATCAAGATCTTGCGTGGATCGGTTCTGTTAACTCAGGCAGGAGATAGAGATTTTGTTAGCGTACCAGTGATCGGAGAAGATACGAGGATTATCAGACATCAGGTTACCCAATCTCATATCTCAAAGATCATTCGCTCGCGTGTTGAAGAAACCTTTGAGATGGTACGTGATCGTATTAATCAATCGTGTTTTGCGAATGCTGTTGGTAAACGATTAATTCTGACAGGTGGAGCGAGCCAGTTGCTGGGTGTTGGTGAATTAGCCTCTCGTATCTTGGGTTCCAGTGCCCGTATTGGCCGGCCATTAGGGATTTCTGCCATGCCAAAGATCGCTAAAAGCCCTGCGTTTTCGGCATGTTTTGGTATGTTGATTTATCCTCAGATTTCCCATCTTGAATACATTCCAAAGAAAAAGCATATCAAATCTATTATGCAACCGTTGTCTGAAAGTAGTTTTCGCCGATTCAGCGAATGGTTTCGAGAAAGTTTTTAAAGTGAATTCTGCTTTTATGCAGGCAATAAAGAGTAACCAGGGGTGAAATATGATATGACGATTAATCTGCAGAAGACAGACATCACCGAGCTCAAGCCACGCATTACAGTATTTGGAGTTGGTGGTGGTGGTGGTAACGCTGTCAATAATATGATTCATTCAGGTCTTGAGGGCGTAGAATTTGTTGTTGCGAACACTGATGCTCAAGCTTTAGCTATGTCAAAAGCCGAAAGGTTGGTCCAGATGGGTGTTGCTGTAACGGAAGGATTGGGTGCAGGATCGCAGCCTGAAATAGGATGTGCAGCTGCAGAAGAGTGCATTGATGAAATCAATGATCATTTGTCGGGCACACATATGGCATTTGTAACTGCTGGGATGGGTGGGGGTACCGGAACAGGAGCAGCTCCTGTTGTCGCACGTGCAGCCCGTGAGATGGGTATTTTAACAGTGGGGGTTATTACCAAGCCATTTAGTTTCGAGGGTAAGCGCCGTATGATGACAGCAGAGGCTGGTATTGATGAGTTGCAAAAGCATGTCGATACACTGATTGTTATTCCCAATCAGAACCTGTTCCGCATTGCCAACGAGAAAACGACATTTGCTGATGCTTTTTCAATGGCTGATGAGGTCCTTTACTCCGGTGTTGCCTGCATTACTGATCTCATGGTTAAAGAAGGTCTTATCAATCTTGACTTTGCTGATGTTCGTTCTGTTATGCGCGAGATGGGTCGAGCTATGATGGGAACTGGTGAAGCATCATCTGAAGGCAGAGCTATGGCGGCGGCTGAAGCGGCTATTTCTAATCCACTCCTTGATGAAACATCGATGGTTGGTGCTCATGGTGTGTTAATTTCCATTACTGGTGGCAGGGACATGACCCTGTTTGAAGTTGATGAAGCCGCTACAAGAATTCGGGAAGAGGTTGATCCAGATGCCAATATTATTCTAGGAGCAACCTTTGATGAGAGTCTTGAGGGTGTTATTAGGGTCTCTGTTGTAGCAACAGGAATTGACGGCCATTCCTCTCAAACAACCTCTCAGAATCAGGAGAGAATAGATGAGGGAGTGGAACGGTTACAACAATCTGCAATGGCGTATCCAACTGGTTCTCCTGTTATTCTGGAGTCAAAAGCTGATGAAAAAGATGAGAAGATAGAATCAGAACCTACTTTTTTAGAAACGACACTACCTGTTTCTTCTGCTCTTCTTCGCGGTAATGAAAGAGAGCATGAACCGATGATCACTGATAGGGGTCGTCTTTCTGAAATCGACTTCCAGAAGGCTCTGAAGTCTGACATGACTTTTTCTAAAGTATCTGGTACTGAGATGCCGAAGATTTCAGATGTTCCTCCTAGTGTTGGAGATGTTAGAGAAAAAGAACTGGTTTCGAAACAGGGACACGCTAACGATGAAAATGGTCCAATAGGTTTATTGAAACGTTTCGCTAAAGGTTTTGGCGCTACAAGGTCTACAAAAACATCAGATCGTGTTGATAATCATCAATCAATCAACCGTTCTTTTGAAAGGGATCCACATATTCCTTGCGAAAATAACAACCCTTCTGCGACTCAAAGGAATAATAGTTTAGATATGCATGATCGAATGAGCAGTTCGGGTCAGATCTTATCTGAGGATGATGAGCTAGATATTCCAGCATTTTTACGCCGAGAAGCAAATTAATATTAACATTCGCTTGGTTTTCTTTTAAATATTGTTGTTTTAATTTTTTGATAACGCAGTGTCAATTCACTGCCTAGAGAGGCAGATTCGAAACAGGTCTAGTTTCTTCTATATACTTTCTTTATTCTGTCGTTTTTGTGGAGTTGAGAGCAGTAAGTCAGTAAGTGCTGAGCAAGAATCTTTTAAAGACAGGAATCATAACGTCTAGAAACGAAGAGTTAGGAACATATTAAATGAATGAGATCGGATATCAGAACACACTTGCCGACCGGATTGATGTTAAAGGAATCGGTGTTCATAGTGGTAAGGCGGTTTCCATTTCTCTTCTTCCTGCTGACGTGGGAGTCGGTATCGTCTTCCAGCGGACTGATGTAGAATCTAACAATCAACGAGAGATTCCTGCTGTTGTGTCGTCTGTTGGCGCGACAGCGCTTTGTACTGTTTTGGGTGATCCATCAGGTGTCAATGTGATGACAGTTGAACATTTGATGGCTGCACTTGTTGGTCTGCATGTTGATAATGTTATTGTTGAAGTTGATAGTTCTGAAATTCCGGTGATGGATGGTAGTTCAGAATTTTTTGTTGAAGCCATTGATGGTGTTGGTCTTCGTTCTCTTAGCAGACTTCGCCGATATCTTCGGGTACTTAAGGAAATTCGGTTTGATATGGGATCCAGTTGGGGGATGTTCACGCCTTATAATACAACTCGTTTTGAGGTTGAAATCGATTTTGATGAAGAGATTATCGGGAATCAGTCTTTTGCCTCAGACCTGACACCTGAGATCTTTCGGAGAGACATTTCTCGTGCCCGGACATTTGGGTTCATGAAGGACGTTGAGCGTTACTGGGCTTCTGGATTGGCACTGGGTTCCAGTCTCGATAACTCTGTTGTTATTGGAGATGATAACAGAGTTATCAATTCAGAGGGATTGCGCTATGAAGATGAATTTGTTCGCCATAAGACTCTTGATGCTGTTGGAGATTTAGCACTTGCCGGCGCTCAGATATTGGGATGTTACCGTTCTTATCGTGGAGGACATAAAGTCAATATCATGGCATTACAGACACTATTGCAAGATCAAAAATCCTATGAATGGGTCGATGTTCCTGAGACCCGTCATCATGCAATTCATGTTGAATTGAGGGCTCTTAGTACGATTGGTAGTCCTGCATATGCTGCTGATAAAAGCTAATTTCATAATCGTCTTAGGCTATTTTCTTTACCGGTTTTCAGTAAGGTTTACAAACATTCAAATGGGATAAATGAATTTGGAAAGAAAAAGGACTCGTAGGAAGATATGAATCAATTGTACATTCATTTTAAAAGGAGATTAGATCCGTTGAGTTCTCTATCTGCTCTTTTGAAAGTTCTGGCTCTTTCAACATCTTTGTTTTTAGTCTCATGTGCGACGGACATCGATGGTATTACCTTTTCAGATCTTATTATGCCGGCTGAACAGGTTTATAATAACGCTTTGGCTTATATGAAGAAAGGGGATTATAAGGAAGCTCAGAAACAGTTAAAAACACTTGACCTTCAGCATCCTTATTCTCTTTATGCTCAGAAGGGCAGTCTTATGGCGACCTATATTGCCTATCAAAAAAGGAATTACGAAGAAGCGATTTCTCAAGGTAGACGTTTTTTGTCGCGGTATCCTGCTCACAAGGCATCGCCATATGCCTTGTATCTTATTGGCATGTCTCACTACGCACGGCAGACATCAGATATAAGGCTTGACCAAAGTGATTCACAAAAGACGTATCAGGTCATGAATGAGCTTGTTGATACATATCCTGACAGCCAATATGTTGAAGAGGCCAAGCGTAAAATGCGGATTTCTAAAGAGCAAATTGCTGGTCAGGAGATGGGTGTGGGGAGATATTATCAAGAACGTCATGAATTTTTGGCCGCAATCAATAGATTCCGTACTATTCTAGAAATGTATCAGGAAACTCAATATGTAGAAGAAGCTCTAGCACGTCTAGTTGAGACCTATTATGCGTTAGGACTAACAAATGAATCTCAAACGGCTGCAGGAATTCTGGGAAAACAATTTCCTAATAGCAAATGGTATAACTACTCCTATGCTCTTTTGAAAAAAAAGGATTGAAGATCATGAGAAGTGGCTCTCATATTTTTATCTTGAGGCACCAAGAAATGAATATTTCTTGTTTCCCCTCAAGATAAAAATATGATATAATTAACTTATTATTCTTTTTTTATCTAGCCATCGATAATGGGTCACATGCCCTTATAGCTCAGATGGTAGAGCAACTGATTTGTAATCAGTAGGTCCGCGGTTCGATTCCGTGTAGGGGCACCATAAGTCTTTATAAGACTCAGAAAGTGATCTCTTGGATCCGTAATTTTCTGATCTGAAGCGAGATCCTTCCTCTTTACCATTGTGTTGGCATTGACAATCAGTAATAAAACGACTTTGACTTTATACTTTCCAGTCTTTCTTGTGGCGTATTATGGATGAAGAAAATACGGTTCCTGACAGAAAGAAGATCCGCTTTTAGATTGATTCTCTTCATTATATACACCTCATGAGAAGAGAGAGCAACCTTGCGGATTTCCTCTCATCATAGCAGTGTAGTGAGATGATGACATATTCAAGACGCTTAAGGTCTGCTTAATATTCATTCTGCATCAAGAAAAGAAGGATAGTAAAATCGTTATTTTCATCCAATATGAACCCGTTAAGGCTCTCTTGTGAGAGCGATAAGGATTCTCTTTATGATATATTTTCGTATTCGATGGTGACTAAGATGTTATAGATTGTTTGAGCATCTAGAGATAAGCGTAAGCTTGAGAGTACTGTCTCCTTTTTAAGGAATCGGGCGCTGCGTGACAAAATTTTAAGGTGATCCGCGCCGGCATCTTCTGGTGCGAGCAACATAAAAGCGAGATCAACTGGAGAGTGATCGAGTGACTCAAACTCAACCGGTTTTGCAAGTTGGATAAAAACCCCCATAATTCTGCTAAGCCCGTTTAATTTTCCATGAGGGATCGCGACTCCATGTCCAATCCCTGTTGAGCCAAGACGTTCCCGCTCAATTAATGTGTTTAAAATTTCATGCTCATCTCGATGAATTTGGGTAGCAGCTAACTCAGATAGAGCTTGCAACAACTGTTTTTTAGAATTTATTTTCAACTTAGCCAAAACTGAATCTGGAGTTATTATTTCACGCATGTCGATCATATTTTATCCTAATTATCAGCTTGTTGTTGAGCGATTTGATATGGTATCAAATTATCTATAAATAACACCTTTGAAAAAGATGCAGGACATTGAACTATCATTTTCTATTCTACGACTGCCAGTGTGATTAATTTTATTCGGAGAGGGGTGATGATTATAAGTATCAGCTCCTCCTACACTAGGCTTGAATTCAGAATTAAGATAAATAACGCAATCAATCATAATCAGTTTATGATTTACCTTTGACAGCTTATGTATATCTTATCCTATTATATAGGATCAACGATCGTGATAATTTGTGTTAACATTACTATAGAAACAGGGATTTTTTTATAGGTTTTTCTTTCGAAAACTTCAGTTATTGCTACTGATCAGAAAGTTTTCATTATTTCCTCTGACTTAGGAAGTTAGGCAGGAGCATATACGATAGGCTCTATTCTAAAAGCGTAAAGAACTTGCTTTTTTCCTTAATCCCTAATATACAGATCGTCTATATTGAGAGAGACGATCTCAGTTTATGATGTTGGTTCGATTATCAATGACCGGAGTAAAAAAAGATGGCTGTACCTAAGAGTAAAAGCACTCGGATGAAAAGAGGGCATCGTCGGTCATCAAATGCACTCAAGGATCCGGTTTATATTGAGGATAAAAATTCAGGTGAATTTAGACGTCCTCACCATATTGATATGAAAACTGGTATATATAGGGGAAATCAGATTCTTAAACCAAAAGAATCTATTTAATTCAAGATTGAATGACTCTTCTTCTTGACATCACCACATGTTTGCTTTTTTGCCTATTAGTTCAGAAAGGTTGTTCAGATTGTTCTTCTTTAGATGTTGACTGATCTCATCTAGCATTTTTGATACTAGATAAGGACCTTTATAGATCAGGCCTGTGTAAATTTGTACGAGCGAAGCCCCAGCTTCAATTTTTGAAATCGCATTTACAGTATTAACAACACCCCCGACACCTATTAGTGGTATTCTGCCTTCTAATCGTTGATAGACGTGAGCAAGAATACGAGTCGAACGATCAAACAAAGGGGCCCCAGATAAACCTCCAGCAGGAGCCCGTTTGGAATCAAACAGTCCATCGCGTGACAAGGTTGTGTTGGATACAATCAATGCATCAATATCTGATTTCAGAACGGCTGATGTTATATTATCAAGGTCTTGTTCGGACAAATCAGGGGCTATTTTTAGAAAAATAGGCGTTCTTTTATTACCATTAATGCAGGTTTTTTTGCGCACTTTATCCACGTGGTTTAGCAAATTGATCAGCCTATTCTTATCTTGCAGGTTTCGTAACCCAGGTGTATTAGGTGATGAGATGTTGATCGTTAAATAATTGGCTAAGTCTTCAAATCTTTGGATACCGCTTACATAATCTGCGATAAAATCCTCAGAATTCTTATTTGCGCCAATGTTAACACCAACAATACCTGTTTTATGGATTCGTCTCGCCAGTACCTGAATGACGTGATGATGTCCCTTGTTATTAAAACCAAGTCTATTAATAATCCCTTTTTCGTGAGGAAAGCGAAACACTCGGGGTTTGGTATTTCCTCTCTGAGGAAAAGGTGTGATTGTTCCAATCTCTACATGACCAAAACCTAGCGCCAGCAATGAGTCAAAAACATCCGCATTTTTATCGTAACCGGCGGCCATGCCAAGTGGATTGGGGAATTTTAGTCCAGCGATATCTATTGATAATTTTTTGTCAGCTTTCCTAGAAAGCTTTGGAAATAAACCTAATTTCAGTAGAACAAGTGATAACGAGTGTGCTTTTTCAGGATCAAGTGATAACAAGAGTGGTTGGACAATTTTTCCAAAGGCAGCAGCTATTGTTTCAATCATAATCAAATGAAGCTTTCTTTATTCTATCGTCATTCATAGAGTAGCTCCAGTCTTAAGAAATTCTTATGTTTGTATAGTCAATATTCTAGGTCTAGGGTTTACAGAATCAATTGATATGTTTGGAAATGTTTTCTATGAATAAATTCATCATACTAAAGTCATTAATGTCAGTTTTATATGCTGAACATTTAAAAACTTAAGATTCTATTATTTTCTGTCATGGTTATATCAAAATACCCTCAAACAAAAAGGAAAGCTATCCTTAAAAAACTAGAGCGCAATTCATTTCTCTAACGATCTAACATAAAATAACGAGCTGTCTATACTAATGGATTCTATTTGATTGACTGATTATCAAGATGATGATTATCACACGTAAAGATTTTATGTTTATGGACTAGAAAATAGGATGGGATTGGAAGTAGCTGTACAAATGGATCATATTTCCTGTATCGATATTAACGGAGATTCGACTTTCGCCTTAATGCTCGAGGCTCAGCGTCGTGGACATACTCTCTTCCACTATGAAGTGGACAGCTTGTCGATGCGTGAGGGACATGTTTATGCGTTTTGTGAAATTATAGAGGTTAAGGACAAAAAAGGAGCCCATTACTCATTACGTGATGCCCAATTAAGAGATCTGGCCAAAATGGATGTAATTTTGATGCGTCAAGATCCACCTTTTGATATGGGTTATATCACAGCAACTCATCTTCTTGAGCGTATTCATCCGGGTACATTAGTTGTCAACAACCCAGGAGAGGTTCGCAACGCACCAGAAAAAATCTTTGTCACTGAATTCAATGAATTAATGCCCGAAACCCTCATCACTCGCTCTGCTGATGAGGTGAAAAGGTTTCGAGATGAGTTTAAAGATATTATCATCAAACCTCTATACAGCAGTGGGGGAGAGGGTGTTTTTAGGATCTCAGAAGAGAACGAAAATCTTTTTTCTTTGATTAGAATGTTTTACGATAGGTGGCGGGAACCATTTATTGTCCAGCGTTACCTGAAGGAAATCAAGGAAGGTGACAAGAGAATAATCTTAATAGATGGTACCCCTGTTGGAGCGATCAATCGGCTACCAATGCAGGGTGAAGCACGGTCTAATATGCATGTAGGTGGAAAAGCTGAAATTGTTAGCATGACAGAAAAGGAACAAGAAATTTGTGCTAGGATTGGTCCAGAATTGAAAAGGAGAGGCTTTATTTTTGTCGGAATTGATGTTATAGGTGGTTACTTGACTGAAATCAATGTAACATCACCAACTGGTATACGCGAAGTAAAAAGATTTGGTGGAGCTGATATATCTGAATTATTTTGGAGTGTTTTAGAAGGTAAAAGGTCGTGAAGTGTTTAATTTTTTCTCCTTTTTAGGTAAAGTGAGTTATAAGAGTCATCTCTTTCCTTATAGAGTTCTTGTTTTGAAATGACTTATCTTGTCACCGAAAACTGTATCAAATGTAAATATATGGACTGTGTTGAAGTCTGTCCTGTCGATTGCTTTTATGAGGGTGAAAACATGCTTGTCATTCACCCTGATGAGTGCATTGACTGTGGGGTCTGCGAACCAGAATGTCCAGCTGAAGCGATAAAGCCTGATACGAATTCTGGATTGGATAAATGGCTCAAGATTAACACTGCATATGCTAAAAAGTGGCCTAATATTATCACGAAAGGGAATCCACCTGCTGATGCCGAGAATTTTGATGGTGAGCAAGGTAAATTTGAAAAATACTTTAGCAAATCTCCAGGCGATGGAAATTAGTAATAACATAACGACTCCATTTTCGATCCCTTTCACTTTAAAATGAAGACGAGCCATAAAGACTAGTATTCAAGCTTCTTTAACCCAAAGCGAATTTGATTCAAGAAACATGACCTTTCGGAGCCAATACCATCATCATTTGTCGGCCTTCGAGTTTAGGTTCAGATTCAACCTTTGCAATTTCTTCTGTATCTCCTTTCACTTTTTGTAAAAGATCCATACCAAGATTTATATGCATCATTTCACGACCCCGAAACCGTAAAGTCACTTTGACTTTATCTCCGTCTTCAAAAAATCGGCGTACAGAGCGCATTTTTACATCATAGTCATGTGTATCAATGTTAGGACGCATTTTTATTTCCTTGACTTCGATAGTTTTTTGTTTTTTCCGCGCTTCAGCCGCTTTTTTCTGCGCTGCGTATTTATACTTACCTAAATCAAGAATTTTACAAATCGGAGGTCTATGGGCTGGTGAAATTTCTACTAAATCAAGACCTGCATCAAGAGCCATCTCAAGGGCTGCTTCAAGAGGAACTGAGCCATGGTTATCCCCATGCTCATCAATAAGACGTACTTCAGGAGCAGAAATTTCTTGGTTTGCGCGTGGTCCAGATTTTTGTGGTATTGCGGCAGTTCTATGAGGACGTCGAATGGTCGTGTTCTCCTGAATAATGATCATTATAAAGCTTAAAGAGGATTGATTTCAACCTCCGACCCAATATAACATGGATATTAATGAAAAACAGATGAATTAACATAGTTTTATTAATTTCTATTTTCTTTTCGTTAATAAGCTACGGTAAACAGCAATAGTTTTTTCCCTCATCCGCTCGACAGAATAAAACTTATGAACATGATTACGTGCTCTTGTTCCTATTTCCTGAAGCGTATTCATACTTAACGATAAAATATGGTTCATTGCAATTGCCATTTCTTCAGAATTGCCTGCTTTAACTTTCCATCCAGTGTTTTGATCATGGATACATTCAGGCTCTGAACAAACCGTTTCTTCCACAGCTCCAATACGTGTGGCCAATACTGGCTTGCCCATAGCGGCTGCTTCAACGGCTGTTCGACCAAATGTTTCAGCTTTAATGGAGGCAACCACAATAATATCTGCGAGTGCTATAGCAGCAGAAGGATCATTACAGTGTCCCGGTAAAACAAAATGATTCTTAAGATCATATTCGGTAATTTTTTTTTGTAAACGATCAACATAATCGGTTCGCCCCTGTGGATCACCAGCTAAGATAAAACGAGCACAAGGGTAAGACGAGATCACTTGACGAGCGGCTTCAATGATAACCGATTGACCTTTCCAATGAGTCAGACGTGCTAGATTCAGGAATATAATATCGCTCTCCCTAATATTCCAATTTTGGCGCAATGCCATGAGACGTTCTTCAGATATTACAGAAAGATCAAACTTTGAAAAATCGATTCCGCGTGCAATAGCGACGATTTTCTGAGAAGCAGAAGGATGTCGTTTGTATATCAGGTTAGCTGTCCACTGAGAATTTGCAATGACCATGTCACCACGGACCATAACTGAATTGTAGAATTTCTTCGGCCAGCTTTTTTGAGTGTATGCACCGTGATAAGTCGTGACAAAGGGTGTATTGGTCTGGCGAGCCGCAAATAGCGAAGACCAAGCCGGAGCCCTTGAACGAGCATGAAGAAGATCAACATGGTATGATCGAATGACAGATTTCAGAAGATCTGTATTTCTTAAAAGAGCGATAGGGTTTTTAGTATCCAGTGGGAGTATGATATGCTCGCTGCCTAATTGCTCAGCCTCTTTACACATCCGACCACCACTGCTCGCAATGAGCGATCTCCAGCCTTCTTTGGAGACCGCATGGCCTACATCAAGAGCCGTTTGCTCGACCCCGCCGGTTTTCAGTGCTGGTACAATTTGAAGAATTGTTGGTTCGTTCATCGCAGCTCTTCACAGACTTAAAAGGACAGGTTACTTTAATATAGAAATCCTCTTTGAAATACAGGAAAATAATGAATGAAGGAAATGAATCATAGGTTTAGGTTTTCAGATACTAACCCTGCTGTAGTCTTGGCCGTAAAAACTCAACAAAATGCTGATAGTAATGGTCCAGGCTTTATCTGGTTTGGTGGTTTTAGATCAGATATGATGGGAAAAAAAGCGGAATCAATGGTTGCACATGCTGCTCAACTGAGCTGCACTACGGTAAGATTTGACTATTCAGGACATGGACAATCTAGTGGCAATATTGTTGATGGAACCATTTCATCATGGATAGCTCAAGCGCTTTCTGTTTTTAGGAAGTTTACAAGGGGACCACAGGTTGTTCTTGGATCATCGATGGGAGCGTGGATTGCCCTTCGCGTAGCACAAGAATTAGAAAGAATCCGTGAATCAGAGAGATTATCTGGGATGTTGCTTATTGCCCCTGCCTCAGATTTTACTCAATATTTGATGAAACCACGATTGATTAATGATTCTAACGATTCGCATGTCATGCGGCAGCTTTTTTTTGATGATGGGGACAAAAATTTAGTGATGGACGATGAGTTAGTCGTTAATGCTCCGATACATATCCTTCAGGGGATGAAAGATTCAGAAGTCCCTTATTCTCACACAATGAGGCTCTTCTCTTGCCTGTCGCAAGACAATGTAACCCTTACTCTCATCAAAGATGGAGATCATCGTCTGTCGACTGATGAAAACATTAAATTATTGAAAAGAACTATGACAGAATTTCTAAGATGAGAGCATGAGAGAAGAGTAACGTTAAGACCAATGTCAATGTCTTCACGGTGCTCGTCATATTTTATGCTCCTTTGTTTTTAAGATATCTGAAAGTCGAAATTGAGCTGATCCTGGTTTTAGGGGTTTTTGCTGGCTCTCATGAGGGCCCCATCCTGACAGGGATATGATAGAGAAAGAGGCCCGTATTCGACCGTCTAAGTCAGAAAAACGATCTCTGTATACTAACATCAGTTTTTCCATAATCTCTTGTGTTAAACAGGGATTGGATATGTTTTTTAAATGAAAGGTGGCAGCAAATCGTCGAAGATCGCGAATGAGATCCATCACTTGATTATACCTCACAGTCACCCAATACTGATCGGCGACTGGTAAAGCAAAGCCGGCTCTTTGCAACAAAGCACCAGCATCGCGAATATCGGTAAATCGATCCATACGATTGACAGCCCTCCCGTAGATCTCACTCTCAGCGATTAGAAGTGATTCTCTTAACTCTGATAGAGTGCCAGGGCCGGGTAATGTAGCGAGTAGTAATCCATCAGGACGTAATATTCTTTGTAACTGAATAAGAGCTCCTGGTAGATCGGAGGCCCAGTGCAGTGTAAGAGGGGAGATGATGAGATCGGCTGAATTCTCGGGGAGAATGATTCGATCAGGGGATGAGGTTTTAATGCTTTTTTCTGTCCTTACTGCTAAGTTTTCAATTGAAAATATGTCTTCAATACGGATAACAGTTGATATTTGATGACATTCTTTCATGGCCTCAAAGAGAAAAGAGCTTCTACCAAACAATGCAATTGCACCCTCAAAAGGGCGTTGCACAAGAGATAAACGCTCGATCATGTCTTTAACTGTTTCTCGAATGAGAAAATCGTGTCCGTTATCAAAAATATTTTTAGCCCGCGCTAAACGCGCTAGATGTCGAGAACGATCAAACATAGTTAAGTAACGATTAATTCCAGTTCAGTTCATGCTCTTTTGAAGAAGAAATTTCAATCCTTCTTCCGTATCCTCATCATAGAAAAAGAAGGATGGATTATAGCCTAATTTTTAGAAAATTGCATGAAGGAAATCCTTTTCTATCCTTGTTATTAGCAAGAAATTAGCAGTTCACCCTTGACTTATAGATGATGACTTACTATCTCATCCATTAGTTGTTAGCACTCAATGAATGTGAGTGCTATAATTAATTATAGAATAATATAAAAAGTTAAGGAATGTCCATTTTAAGGGCGAGCCTAATACAGGATCTAAAAGATTATGGAAAAACTTAAATTCCGTCCGTTGCATGACCGAGTTGTCGTGCGTCGAGTAGAAGCTGACAGCAAAACTGCTGGAGGCATTATCATTCCAGATAATGCTCAGGAAAAACCTGCCGAAGGGGAAGTTGTTTCGGTTGGTTCTGGTGTCCGTGATGAAAGTGGTAAACTTGTTGCTCTCGATGTTGAACAAGGTGATCGTGTTTTGTTTGGCAAATGGTCTGGCACCGAAGTTAAGATTGGTGGCGAAGATCTGCTAATCATGAAAGAATCCGACATTATGGGTGTTATTGGCTAAGCTTAATAGTTCTCAAAATATTAAACTTGCGTGAAGACGCAAATACAAAGGAGTTTAAAATAATGGCTGCTAAAGAAGTCAAATTTGGTTCAGATGCTCGCGCTCGCATGCTACGTGGTGTTGATATTCTGGCTGACGCTGTAAAAGTTACGCTAGGTCCTAAAGGTCGTAACGTTGTTCTCGACAAATCATTTGGTGCCCCTCGTATCACAAAAGATGGTGTATCTGTTGCTAAGGAAATAGAACTTGAAGACAAGTTTGAGAATATGGGTGCACAGATGGTTCGCGAAGTTGCATCGAAAACGAATGATGAGGCAGGCGATGGTACGACAACAGCAACAGTTTTAGCACAATCTATTGTTCGTGAAGGGGTCAAAGCAGTTGCTGCTGGAATGAATCCAATGGATCTAAAACGTGGAATCAATGCTGCTGTCGATGAGGTCGTCGAATCTCTTAAAAAAATGTCCAAAAAAATTAAAGATTCTGATGAGGTTGCTCAAGTTGGTACCATATCAGCTAACGGCGAGGAAGAAATCGGCACTCGTATTGCTGAAGCGATGCAGCGTGTTGGAAATGAGGGTGTTATAACGGTTGAAGAGGCAAAATCCCTTGAGTCAAGTCTTGATGTTGTTGAGGGTATGCAATTTGATCGTGGTTATCTCTCACCTTACTTTGTTACCAATTCTGAAAAAATGATGTGTGAATTGGACGATCCTTATATTCTTCTACATGAGAAAAAACTGTCATCATTGCAGGCTATGCTGCCTATTCTAGAAGCTGTTGTTCAATCTGGCAAACCACTGTTGATCGTCGCAGAAGATATCGAAGGCGAAGCGTTGGCGACTCTTGTTGTTAACAAACTACGCGGTGGTCTTAAAGTATCTGCTGTCAAGGCCCCTGGATTTGGAGATCGTCGGAAAGCAATGCTCGAGGATATCGCTGTTCTAACTGGTGGTCAGGTTATTTCCGAAGATTTAGGAATCAAGCTAGAAAGTGTGACTCTCGATATGCTGGGTACTGCTAAGCGTATTTCTATTTCTAAAGAAGAAACAACAATTGTTGATGGTGCTGGTGAGAAGGGAGACGTAGAAGGTCGTGTTGCTCAAATTAAACAACAGATTGAAGAAACTTCTTCAGATTACGATCGTGAAAAACTTCAAGAACGTCTTGCAAAACTTGCTGGTGGTGTTGCTGTAATTTCCATCGGTGGTGCTACTGAAGTTGAAGTAAAAGAGAAAAAAGACCGTGTTGACGATGCGTTAAATGCAACACGTGCTGCAGTTGAAGAAGGTATAGTTCCTGGTGGTGGTGTTGCTCTTTTGCGTGCCTCTTCTGAGATAAAATGTGAAGGTGAAAATCCTGATCAAGCTGCTGGCGTCAAGATTATTCGTCGTGCTCTGCAGTCTCCATTGCGTCAGATAGCAGAAAACGCTGGTGATGAGGGGTCAGTTGTTGTTGGTCAGATTATGAGTAATAACAGTTCTGCTTATGGCTATAATGCTCAAACCGGAAAATATGGCGACATGGTTTCAATGGGAATCATTGATCCTATGAAGGTTGTTCGTCATGCTTTGCAAGATGCAGCTTCAATAGCTAGCCTCTTGATTACAACAGAGGCAATGGTTGCTGAAAAACCGTCAAAAGAGACATCATCTCATAATCCATCTATGCCTGATATGGGTGGTATGGGTGGCGGTATGGGTGGGGGAATGATGTAGACTTCTCTCACTCTATAATGTCTACGTTAAGTTAAGGGACCAGGCTTCCTGATAAGGGAAGCCTGGTCCCTTTTTCTTTTCTGGTCAAGGATAAAATTATTCTAAGCTTTTTCTCGTATCACTATCCTAACCATCAAAATTTTAGTCCATTAACTTGTCTGATTCTGGTTCTTTTCAACCTCAACCTGTTCTGCCAAAATCTCTTGTACCACAGATACAAGCTGATCACGAGCAACAAGTCGATAAGCACGATGATTTTTACGCCACTCTGCATGATCTTTCATTTCTTTTGCCAAACACTTGCCTTCAATTAGATTCTTGACCTGAACTTGTCCTGCTTCACGTTCATGTGAACCTTGAATAATGGCAATAGGCGAGCCCCGTCGATCAGCATATTGCAGTTGTTTGCCAAATCGTTTTGGATTTCCCTGATACATTTCTACTCTTATACCTGCATTTCGTAAATCCTGAACCATGCTTTGGTATTCTGCCACAGCTTCTATATGTCGATCCATAACACAAACAATGACAGGGGCTTTGATACATTCATTCGAAAATTTACCTATCTTTTTAAGAGCTACTTTCAATCGTGATACACCAATTGAAAATCCTGTAGCGGGGATATCTAGACCCGTGAAACGCTTAATCAGCCTATCATAACGGCCTCCACCAGCAACCGCACCGAATCTAATCATTTCACTATTTTCATTCGTAATAGGAAAGGTTAACTCACATTCATAGATAGAGCCTGTATAATATTCTAATCCACGAACAACTGAGGGATCTATTTTGATTTGACTTAAACTATAACCGGCACGATCAACCAGAGATGCAATGATATCCAGTTCAGAATATCCTTGCATGTAAGAAGCATTTTCCTTAAGAGAAGGACTGATCTCACCATGCATATAGCCGATGATCATATCGATCTGTTCGATAGATAGTCCAGCACCTTTGATGAAATCTCCACTCTCATCTGTGAGCCCTGTTCCTAGCAGATGTTTGACTCCCAATTCACCAACCTTATCTAGTTTATCGATAGACCTTAGGACGGTAAGCCTCTTGTAGGCATTGTCATTGCCATTAAGACCAATGATGTCCATAATTCCATCTAGTACTTTACGATTATTGACTCGTATAATATAGTCTCCACGGGCAATACCTAAAGCTTCCATTGTATCAGCCATCATCATACACATTTCTGCATCTGCAGAAGAGCTTGGGGCACCCACTGTGTCCACATCAAATTGCATAAATTGACGGAAACGATCTGGGCCTGGCTTTTCATCCCGAAAAACCCATCCTGACCGATAAGTACGATACGGTACCTGTAGCGTATTGATATTTTGCGCAAAGTGACGGGCAAGAGGGGTGGTTAAATCATAGCGTAAACTGATCCATTTTTCATCGCTGTCCTGAAGAGAAAAAAAACCATCGTTAGATGGATCTATATCCGGTAAGAATTTGCCAAGTACATCAGTATATTCAAAAATGGGAGTTTCAATTGGGTCAAACCCATATTGCTCATAAACGTCACGAATTTTGATCATCATCGCCTCAGTTATACGAATGTCATGCGATGAACGATCAACAACCCCACGCGGTTGGCATGCTTTCAAACGCGAGAGTTGTTTTGATTTTAATGTTTCAGTCATTGTTTTTTAAAGTCTAGTCAATTTCTATATTGATTCAGGATTTAATCGCCCTATTCTTGATTAGGGTTTTTATAGACCTCAAGGTGTTTATAGGTGATCTTCTATACTATAGATTCTACAGCTTCTGTAACTGTAATTGTACAACTTCCACGAGGGTATAGATATGGGTAATTAAAGTCTTCAGAGACGTTAGCATTGTTATCACTTAGATTGGTACTAATCTTCAATATTTGTAAATTCAGATTTTGATCTTGTTCGTGAATTGACCGGATCGAGCTGGTCATCAGAATGAGGGGCCTATCCATTGTCTACATTGAAAAATTCATGATCTTATCCAATCTGGAAAAAGGTCTAGCTCCTCTTAGAATTTTACGAGCTGTTATCGAATCCTGATCCATTCGTTTTATAAGATCTCTGATATTTTTAAATTTTTTTTCTCTGCGGATATGATCAAATAAAGAAATTGATAGTTCTTCGCCATAGAGATCACCCGAAAAATCAAAAATAAAAATTTCTAGCAAGACTTCTCCATGACCTATAGTCGGTCTTCGACCATAACTTGCAACACCATCATAAAGCTGACCATTTTCGCGTCTTAGACGAACAGCATAAATACCATAAGCGAGGTGACAAGTCGATGGTAATGACAAATTTGCGGTAGGATATCCTAGTGTTCTTCCGATCCTCTGACCTGCCTGCACGAAACCATTAATTATCCATCGATATCCCAAAAGCTGGTTAGCTGACTTAATATCAGAAGCTTCCAGCAGCTTCCTTATTCGTCTAGAGGAAACCAATTCACCTTGTTCATCATCCTTTTCTTCAACGGTTGTCGTACTGAACCCTAAGCCTCTACCTTTTGATGATAAATATTCAGGGGAGCCCTGCCTATTTTTTCCGAAATGAAAATTGAATCCCGTTACAACATGCTTCGCACCTGCTTGTTTCAAAATATAGTGCTTAATGAATGTATCCGCTGACGTGTCAGCCAGTTCCCATGTAAAAGGCAGAATAAGAAGTCCATCTAATCCAAATGCCTTGATAACTTTGGCTTTGATAATTTCAGGTGTTAATCTAAACACAGGTGAATGAGGCTTAAATAACGTTTGAGGATGAGGCTCAAACGAAAGTACATAGCAATCTAGACCTTTTGAACGCGCAATACCAGAAGCCATTTGCAAAACACTTTGGTGTCCACAGTGAACGCCATCAAAATTACCGATTGCTACCACACTCTCTCTAGGTCTAGGAACGATCGAACAATGATCTCCAAGTCTGCAATGAAGAAAATGAGAAATAGTCATAGCAAAGCCATTATACTTACCAACGAAGATAAGGCATCCAGGTGACGGAATCTAAATTATAACTAGAAAGAAAAGCTCTCAACATTTTAGAATCTGGACATTTTCCTCCATACTCAGAAGCATGAATGCCTGAAGAAATGAACAGTGAATTCAATTCTGCAGACTGCGCACCAAATATATCTGTCAGGATTCCATCACCAACTGCTAGAATACGAGTTTTATCAGATAGTTGAGAGTGTATAATACCCAGCTTACTCATAGCTAGCTTATAAATGCATTGGTTCGGTTTGCCTGCAAACATCACAAGGCCACCCATTTTTTTATACATCTGAGCAAGAGAACCAGCACACCAAACAAGACGATCACCACGTTCAACCGCTATGTCAGGATTTGCACAAATCATAGGTAGTCCTCGATCCAATAAATCCAACAGCATTTCTTCATATTGATCAGGCGTTTCATGATCTTCATTAAAAAGGCCTGTACAGACAATTTTTTGTGCTTTATCGACTGTCTCTCGATCTACATCGAGTGTATCAAACAGACTGATATCCCGTTCAGGACCTAAATGAAAGACAGAACCCTTGCATATCAAATTACGTGTAACCTCTCCAGAGGTCACGATATCATCGTAAACTTGGTCCTCAATATCAAGAATTCTCAGTTGCTCAATCACATGGGGAACTGTCTTTGGAGAATTGGTCATCAAGACAACCTTGCCCCCTTCATTTCTAAACCTTAACAGAGCAGATACAGCATCTTTGTACTTGATGCATCCATTATGTAAGACACCAAAGATGTCACAGAATATTGCATCATACGATGTGCTAATAACTGAAAGCCCGTTAATCTTTGTATCCATAAAAATGCGTGATCTCTACATGCATGATGAAAGGTTGTTAAAACTAAGATTAGCTTAATATCTAATAGATTGATCGATTCTTTTGATTCTTTTAGTTCATTTTATTGCTCCTCTATGGTCTTCTTTCATCCGTTTTCAGGATCAAGATAAGATAGCATAAAATTAAGAACTCTGAACGGCTATTAAGGAAGATAAATCATAACCCTTTTCTTTACAAAAGATAGAGCCAAGAATTGATTTAATTGATAATCCTCATTCCCTTCTAGATGAAAGATTGACTCTCTTTGACTTTTTGATATCATGAGTTTTCTCTTTCATGTCCTTCTTTGCCTCTCTTAAATGTTACAGCTGCTTAATGAAGAAGGCCCTTCATTCAAATTCCCTTCTAGAGTAATAGGATCAAGAAAACGATGTTCGCAGTTATTGAAACAGGTGGAAAGCAGTACTCTGTTTCCGAAAAAGATGAAATCAAGGTCGAAAAGCTCCCCGGAAAATGCGGTGATGTAGTAAAGATTAAAGAAGTTTTAATGGTAACTGGCTTTATCGGTATGCCTTTTGTTGAAGGTGCCATAGTCGTAACTAAAATAGTCAAACAAGGCCGTGATCGTAAGGTCATTGCTTTTAAAAAACGCCGCCGAAAAAATTCGAGGCGTACAATCGGTCATCGTCAACATTATACGCTACTAAAAATTAGCGAAATTCTAATTGATGACAAAAATTTTTCCGAAAGGGAATAGATTCTACGTTATCTTGTTGTGATTATTTTTCAAATAAGCTAATTTTACTTTTATTATTTTTTATTATCTTCTCATTGTAGGAGAAGGAGAGAGAGTCAGTGGCACACAAGAAAGCGGGTGGTTCATCGAGGAATGGTCGTGATTCCCAAGGGCGTCGCTTGGGAGTCAAAAAGTTCGGTGGTCAGTCTGTCCTTCCTGGTAATATTCTTGTTCGTCAACGTGGTACGAAATTCCATCCGGGAAGTAATGTTGGCATAGGAAGAGATCACACTTTATTTGCAATGATAGAAGGCAACATCTTCTTTACAAAGAAATCGAAGAATCGTAGATATGTTTCAGTCATACCAAGAACAGAAAGCTACGGAATAGACTGAGATCAATTAGAATTTCCGGTTCTATACTTTTAGTGATTTTATAACCTCAAGAACTCTCCCCTTACGTACTTCATAACTGTATAACCGTACAGAGAGAGATTCTCTTTGGCTTGTTAAAGAGAGACCTCTTAATAATCATGAAATTTCTCGATCAGGCAAAGATCTATATTCGTTCAGGAAAAGGCGGGGCAGGATGTATCTCATTCCATCGTGAGAAGTATCTCGAATATGGAGGCCCTGATGGTGGTGATGGTGGCAGAGGTGGTGATGTTTGGGCTGAAGCTGTAAGCAACATAAATACTCTTATTGATTATCGATCTCAACAACATTATCGAGCTCAGGCTGGTGGTCACGGTAAGGGTCGCAAACGGCATGGTGCTAAAGGTCATGACATAATACTCAAAATACCTATCGGAACTCAGATTCTTGAATCAGATAACAAAACTCTAATCTACGATCTGAGTGAGGAAGGAAAAAGAGTTCTCATCGCCAGAGGTGGTAATGGGGGCTTTGGGAATGCTCATTTTAAGACGTCTAACAATCAGGCACCGTGCCACGCTAATCTCGGTCTAGAAGGTCATGAACGCATGATATGGTTACGCTTAAAACTCATCGCTGATGTAGGTCTTGTTGGGTTGGCTAACGTAGGCAAATCGACGTTTTTGGCAACCGTTAGTTCTGCTAAACCCAAGATTACAGATTATCCTTTTACAACCCTGTATCCTCATCTTGGTGTTACAAAGATTGAAGGACGCCGTCTCGTTATCGTAGATGTTCCAGGCCTTGTTGAAGGGTCACATCAGGGCATGGGGATCGGGAATCGATTTCTAGGCCATTTGGAACGGACAAAGGTCCTTTTGCATCTTGTTTCAGCGTCAGAAGAAGATGTGATTACGGCGTATCAAACAGTCCGGAGTGAAATCGATGCTTATATGCATGGATTATCGAAAAAATCAGAAATTCTGGCCTTATCACAAATAGACTTAATTGATGAAAAACAGCAGAAACAAAAACAGGCCGAGCTTGAGAAGATTTCAAGGACCCCTGTGCTCTTATTCTCATCCATCACTCATCAGAATGTGAAACATATTCTTCAGATGATAGCAGATCAAGTTGAAGAATTAGAAATCACTGATTCCCGCTGGCAACATACTAATCTGGACAAAACGTGATCTCAAAAAGAATTTCTGTCCATGACTGTCAGCGGATCGTAATTAAGGTTGGCTCCTCTCTTCTGGTTGAAAATTCAGGGATCAATCAGGCTTGGCTTGCAACACTAGCGAGTGATATTCGGACTCTGATATCAGGAGGGACTCAAATCTTATTAGTTTCTTCAGGTGCGATTGCACTCGGACATAGGTTGTTGAATTTACCGAATAGACCTTTACAGCTAGATGAAAATCAAGCTGCCGCTGCCGTTGGTCAAATAGAACTGGGAAAAGCCTGGTCAGAAGCTTTATGTAGCTATAGCCTTGTTCCTGCACAGATTCTGCTGACCGTGAATGATACTGAAGGATGGTCAGGAAGACGATCATATCTGAATACACGAAACACTATTGAGCGACTATTATCACTTCGCTCCGTTCCCGTGATCAATGAAAACGACACAGTTGCTACATCTAAAATACGTTATGGTGATAATGATCGACTAGCAGCTCGAATCGCGACCATGATCAGTGCTGATCTTTTAATTCTTTTGTCTGATATTGACGGTCTCTACACAGAACCACCGACTAATAATCCCGATGCCAGACTCATTGAAATCATCAATGATATTACACCTGAAATTGTAAGAATGGCTGGAAGCGCTAAATCAGATTTGTCACGGGGTGGTATGGTTACAAAAATTGAAGCAGCAAAAATTGCAACACGGGCAGGAATAAGCATGATCATATCCTCAGGAAAAAGAAGATTTCCTATCCGTTCCATTGATGAGGGTCAACCTGCTACCTGGTTCTTGACTAACCAATCTACAAGTAGAACTAGTGCACGAAAAATATGGATCTCTGGTCAACTGGAAACTAAGGGAGGCTTAACAGTTGACCAAGGTGCAGTGAGAGCTCTTGAAAATGGTAAAAGCCTTCTTCCCACTGGAGTTATAGATATTGAAGGCTCATTTTCTCGCGGTGATATTATTGCAATATATGCCTCGAATGGAGTACGAATTGCCCAAGGTCTAGCTGGCTATGATTCTCGATCTGCTAAACTGATCATGGGCTATAAGAGCGAAGAACTCTCCCAGATACTGGGATTGGGATACGAGGGCCGAAACGAGATAGTTCACAGGGATAATCTGGTGCTAACATTATCAACATGATCAACATGAGGATCATCATATTCTATGCTAAATAAAACAGAAGCGACAAGAACTGAAATTTCGGCTTTGTTGAAAAGAATTGGAATAAAAGCACGTCAAGCATCCCGCACTTTGGCATCAACAACAGCTGATCAAAAACACGCTGCTTTGGTTGGTGCAGCAAAAGTAATTCAGAATTCAGTGTTCAAAATCCTTAATGCAAACGATCTTGATATAAAGAAAGGACGTTCAAAGGGGCTTTCGAATCCTATGCTTGACCGTCTCAATCTAACAGAAAGTCGAATTTTGGATATGGCTGATGCAGTCGCGACTATTGCGGATCTACCTGATCCTGTTGGTCGCATCATGTCTCAATGGGAGCGACCTAACGGACTTAATATTTCCAAAATTAGTACTCCTCTCGGCGTGATAGGTGTCATTTATGAAAGTCGTCCAAACGTAACAGCAGAGGCGGGTGCCCTCTGTTTAAAAGCGGGAAATTCGGCTATCTTGCGCAGTGGTTCCGATAGTTTGAATTCATCACAAATGATTCATGATTGCATGATCACAGGTCTAGCAGAGGCTGGCTTGCCTCAAGATATCCTTCAGTTTGTCCCGACAGCTAGCCGTTTAGCTGTAGGAGAACTACTAACAGGTTTGGAAGGAACCGTTGACTTAATTATCCCACGTGGTGGTTTGAGTCTTGTTCAAAGGGTAGAATTAGATGCTCGTGTTCCTGTTTTTTCTCATCTTGAAGGTCGATGTCACGTTTATGTCGATGCCAGCGCTGATCTCCAAATGGCTATAAGGATCGTTGTTAATTCAAAACTGCGTCGTCCTGGAATTTGTAATGCGGCTGAAACGCTTCTAATCGATGGCAATGATGTTGATCGTCTCGCTCGACCTCTTATCAATGCTCTTATTGAAAAGGGATGCGAAATACGCGGCGATAAAAGTATTGCCTCCCTCTCGGAGGTGATCATGGTTGCAGATGAGAAAGACTGGGCAACTGAATATTTAGATAGAATTATTTCAGCTCGTTTGGTTGATGGTGTTGATGGTGCTATCGCTCATATTGAGCGATGGTCTTCTAATCACACCGATGCGATTATTGCTGAAAATACAGATATTGTGAGTCAGTTTCTCAGACAAGTGGATTCCGCGATAGTTTTGCATAATGCCTCAACCCAGTTTGCCGATGGGGGAGAATTTGGGATGGGAGCTGAAATAGGTATAGCTACTGGAAAGATGCATGCTCGTGGCCCTGTAGGGGCAGAACAACTCACTAGCTTCAAATACGTCGTCCGTGGCAGTGGACAAATACGGAGCTGAAACAGTGTATTCGCTACCAACCCGATTCCATCAGTATATGCGAATGCCAATGGTATCACCTAGTCAGCGTGTCGGCTTGTTTGGTGGGTCATTTAACCCTCCTCATGAAGGTCATCTTCATGTAGCGAGACAAGGATTAAGAAGGTTAAAGTTAGATCAAGTTTGGTGGATTGTTACTCCTGGAAACCCTCTCAAGGACAGGATTAAGTTAGCACCTTTATGGGAGAGATTAGATGCTTGTCTTGCTCTTGTCCACGATCCTGCCATGAAAATTACAGCTTTTGAAACCATGCTCTCAATTCATTATACAGCAGAGACCCTAAGAACAACAAAAAAGCGATATCCCAACGTTCATTTTGTCTGGATTATGGGAGCAGATAATCTGACTCTGTTTCATCGTTGGGAGCGTTGGCGTGATATTATCTATATGATACCTATTGCTATAGTTGATCGTCCTGGCTCAAGTTTATCATTACATAGTACCCAAGCTATATCTGTACTATCAAAAGACAGACTTAAGGAATCTGAATCAACGATTCTAGCACAAAAAAAGCCTCCAGCATGGACATTGCTCTATGGACCCCGAAAAATACTATCATCAACATCTCTTCGTAAAGACGAGAGTTGATCTTATCACATGAAGTATCGTGTCATCACTTAAATAGAAAAGGTTAAAAAACTGAATACGACCTCCCAGATTTCTCAATTAAGTTCGTTCCAGAGTATTTCTGACAAGAAAAACTTAAGATCTGATACTCTGATCACAACGATTCAAGCGAGTCTTGATAATTCAAAGGCAGAAGCCATCAACTGTATTAATACAAAGGGGACTTCCTCTTTAGCAGACTATATTGTTATCACCAGCGGCCGGTCTCATCAACATGTCAAGGCAATAACAAATCGACTGATCCGAGATCTCAAAGAGAATGAGTTTCGAAATCTAAAAGTGGAGGGATTACCAGCATGTGACTGGGTTCTTGTTGATTCTGGTAATGCTATAGTGCATATTTTCCGCCCTGAAGTTCGTCGTTTTTATAATCTTGAAAAGGGCATTCTCGTTCCTACTTCAGAATCAATCAACACTTGTCTAGAAAATTTGATTTGAGAGGCTTATCTTCACTCATTGAACAATCTGTATAATTTAAAGACTAGAAACAAAAAACTGACATTCTATGCCTCCTCAACTTCCTATACAGATAGGATTAATAAAGTTTAGATCATCAATACCAAGTGAATTTCTTAAGAAAGAAAATATAAAAATATTTTTCAGGAAAGGAATCAGATCTCTATTACGCGTAAGCATGGTGTTCGTTGTGGTTCCATTAGTCTATCAGAATCTATTAAAAACTCGTATCAAAAAAACAGTTGAAGAGAAGATCTCTAAACAACATGAGTTAGAAATACTGAACCAACCTATGACAAATGTTATTCAAAATCAAAGTCAATTGAAGGCCGAAAGATTTGATCTCTTGCAAGATCTATTAGATATCAAACGGTCTCTTGTAGAGAATACTCAACGATCAAAAAACCTCGAACAGGCCATTACTAAAATAGAAAGTCGTCTTAAAGACTATCAGAAAAAGGGTATTACGGTATTAGAATCACTCACTCATCAGCGATTAGTGCTAACGGAGATCCTGATATCACTTCAACATATGGGAGGAAATCCTCTTTCTGCTATTTGGGGTCATCCGAAAGATGCTTTACAAGTGGTACGAAGTACTATTCTTTTAGGAACCATTCTGAATCACATTCAGAATGAAATTGATAAACTATTGTTAGATTTTAGAATCATAGCGGTGGTTCGCAAACATATTAAGAACGAAAAGAACAAGCTAATAGCTACTTTTCAACATCTTTCAGAGAATGAGGTTAAATTGACTCTTCTCATCGAGAAGAACCAAAAAAAAATTCTTCAGTTCAAAAAGAAAAAAGACGAGCAAAATATCAGAGCATCCGAATTGTTAGCTACAGTCATTTTTCTTGAAAAAGAACTCCAGAATCCGGACCCTGAAAATCGAGAATCAAAAAGGACTGCCATTGAACGTACCCAGGCCTTTAGTCAATTAAAAGGGATGCTACCATTCCCAGTCATTGGCATTCAACTTCATGGGTTTGGATCACAAGATCAATTAGAAGAAAGGGCTAAAAACATCGCATTATCGACTAACATTCATGCCAAAGTTCGATCCCCTGCAGATAGCTTAGTCGCTTATGTAGGCCCATTTCGTTCCTATGGAACCCTCCTTATTTTAAAAGTAGGTCAAGGATATTATATCCTTTTGTCAGGAATGAAAGAAATTCATGTCTCTAAGGGACAATTTATCTTAAAAGGTCAAACAGTCGGGTATATGGGGGAACGGCCATTCCTCCCCCTCTCCTCGCGGAAAATTGGTTCGAGGAGACCAGTATTGTATATTGAATTCAGAAAAGATGGCAAGCCTATTGATCCTGCTCCATGGTGGATGTCCCCCAAAATTAGAGGCTAACAAATGATTCATAGATTACCAAGGTTATGTATGGGGGCCATGATAGGAGCTTTAATAGTTGCTAGTGCTCAAAAAGATGACAAGCCTTCTATACAAGCTGGTACTATAGGAGTTAATAACTTAGATGTTTTAAGTGATATTTTTGAGCGGATTCGCTCTCAATATGTCCGAGAACCAGAAGAGAAAAAGCTTATTAAAGGTGCTATCGATGGTATGCTACAAGCTTTAGATCCTCATTCTTCTTATCTGGATGCACAGGAACGTAACACAATGCGTGCACAAAATAGCGGGAAGTTTGGTGGTTTAGGTATAAAAGTGATGATGGAGAATGACTTGATCAAAGTCATTGCACCTATTTCTAATACACCAGCATCGGAAGCTGGTCTTCTTGCAGGAGATATCATCAGCCGGATTAATGGTGAACACGTTCGTGATTTATCACTACAGCAAGCCGTTGAAAAGATGCGTGGACCAGTTAATACTCCCATTGAGCTCACCATTTTTCGTGTAGGGATAGATAAACCCATCATCGTCAAAATTATCCGAGATATAATTACAATACGTTCAGTAAAATATCGCATTGAAGGAAATGATGTCGGGTATCTGGATATCAATAGGTTTACCGAACAAACTTATCCCGGTCTAAAAGAAGCTATTGAAACCATTCGTGTCAAAATACCAGATAAAATCTTAAAAGGTTATGTCATTGACTTAAGACTGAATCCCGGTGGTCTTTTGCAACAGGCTATAAGCGTATCAGATGCATTTCTTAATCACGGAGAAATTGTCTCAACCCGTGGTCGCGACAAGACTCATTTTGCTCAAGAGAGTGCCCAGTTAGGAGATCTGACCCACGGTAAGCCTATCATTGTCTTGATTAATGGTGGTTCTGCTAGCGCTTCTGAAATCGTCGCGGGAGCATTGCAAGATCACCACCGCGCCACGGTATTAGGTACGCGCTCATTTGGAAAAGGGTCTGTACAGACGATCATTCCTCTCAAATCCAATGGTGCCTTACGGTTGACAACAGCATTATATTACACGCCTAGTGGATGCTCTATTCAGGGGAAAGGTATTGATCCTGATATCATTGTTCAACAACCCTTACCTAAGGAATTGCAGGGTGTTATGGTAGAAAAAGGTGAGTCGAGTCTTCCTAATTCGATCGAAGGAGAATTTCAGGATGAAAGCGGATCAGGATCAATCGCTTATGTTCCGAAGGATCCAAACGACGACCTTCAGTTAAGATATGCACTCGATTTATTACGGAACATAAAAAAAGATTCTACTTTCCCTCCCAGTCCTAGTGGAACGAATCTTGAAAATAAAAAATCCTGTCAACAGATATAATGTGAAGATTTATAGCTTGCAAGCCTTTATGCAATTTCTATTTAGCCAATTCTCAAAGAAGAGAATCCCAATACTGTGAACAGAAAAATGACATGTTTAAGAGAACAGCTCCCCTATCGGCTATGTGTAGGAATTATGGTACTAAATGATGACAATAAAGTCTGGATTGGAAAGCGTATTGCTAGAAATCAGACTCAGTATGAACAATCACAGAAACGCTGGCAAATGCCACAAGGGGGAATCAAAAAAAATGAAAATCCGGTTCTTGCTAGCTTAAGAGAGCTATATGAAGAGACGGGTATTCACAATGTTGGCCTCATCACACAGACAAACGACTGGCTAACCTACGATTTGCCAAACCATTTGATAGGCTACAGCCTAAGAGGAAAATACCGTGGCCAAAAACAAAAATGGTTCGTTTATCGTTTTAAAGGAAACGAAAATGAAATCAGAATCAAACCAATTACACAAGATTACTATGCTGAATTTGAAACCTGGTGCTGGGAAGAGATGAACAAGTTGCCTACACTCATTGTTGATTTTAAAAGGCCACTATACGAAGATCTTATAACTCGTTTTTCCTACTTATCTAAACAATAAGACGAGAAGCATTAAAGTGGTCACTCATCTTCTGATTGCTATGAGCAATTTCTGAATATCAAAACAAAAATATTATATACTGTCCTCAAGAGAGAGAAGCTGCCGAATATAGAAATCGGCCATAGCCTTACTTACATCGTCATTCTTCTTATCAAATCTCTGATTTACTTTCTTGATCTGTTCCTTAAGAAGTCCATGGGTCATATCAGATTTCGGTATAAAGTAGGTTGCTAGAAGGATAAGATGAGACTGCATTATATCAGCAAATCCTCCTGAAATAAAATAGGAGTTCTCGTCACTATCCGATAATTTTACACGTACAAAACCCGGACGCAAACTCACAATAAGAGGGGCATGATTGGATAAAATGCCCATATCCCCCTCCATGCCAGGAATGATTACAATCTCCGCATGATCAGAGAAGAACAAGTTATCAGGTGAGACGAGTTCAAAAGCAAAATTATCAGCCATCAATCATCTCTCAAAAAGATAATCATATAAAAATCAGAACAATCAGATACGCACATCTAACATATTTTTATCTCTCATCGTGTCCTTCCCTTCAATTACGTAGCAGTCGCTTCTATTTTCTTAGCTTTCTCAACCGCTTCTTTAATATCACCAACCATGTAGAAGGCCGCTTCTGGCAAATGGTCATATTCACCTGAAACCAAGCCTTTAAAGCCTTTAATCGTGTCTTCTAGATCAACTAACTTACCTGGAGAACCAGTAAAAACCTCAGCAACAGAGAAAGGTTGTGAAAGGAATCTTTCTATCTTACGGGCCCGTGAGATAGACAATTTATCTTCTTCAGAAAGTTCATCCATACCCAAGATAGCAATAATATCCTGAAGAGCTTTATAACGCTGAAGCGCCTGTTGAACTTGACGAGCCGTTGTATAATGTTCCTCACCAAGGATCGTTGGATCGAGCATCCGGGATGTTGAATCAAGTGGATCAACAGCAGGATAAATACCTTTTTCAGCTATCGAACGGTTAAGAACCGTAGTAGAATCAAGGTGAGAAAATGAAGTTGCAGGTGCCGGATCCGTGAGGTCATCAGCTGGCACATAAATTGCCTGAACGGATGTAATTGAACCTTTAGTTGTTGTTGTAATCCGCTCCTGCATGGTCCCCATATCAGTTGCTAAGGTCGGCTGATAGCCAACTGCAGAGGGAATACGGCCCAACAAGGCAGAGACTTCCGAACCAGCCTGTGTAAATCGAAAGATGTTATCCACAAAGAATAAAACATCCTGTCCTTTATCTCGGAAATCTTCAGCAATTGTCAACCCAGAAAGGGCAACTCGTGCACGAGCCCCTGGGGACTCATTCATCTGGCCAAAAACCATGGCGCACTTCGATCCTTCGCCACCTCCTTCTTTATTGACTCCAGATTCAATCATCTCCCAGTAAAGATCGTTTCCCTCACGTGTACGCTCACCAACACCTGCAAAAACAGAATAACCACCATGAGCTTTTGCAATGTTATTAATCAATTCCAAAATCAGAACTGTTTTTCCAACACCAGCACCACCAAAAAGTCCTATTTTTCCACCCTTTGCATAAGGAGCAAGCAAGTCAACTACCTTAATACCTGTGACCAAAATTTCAGATTCTGTAGACTGTTCTACCAAAGGGGGAGCATCTTGATGGATAGAACGAAAATATTTAGAATTGATGGGCCCTGCCTCATCAACCGGCTCACCAACCACGTTCATTATACGGCCAAGAGTTTCATCACCCACGGGCATCTCAATGGGTTTCCCAGTATCGGTGATTGATTGACCGCGAACAAGACCTTCAGTCGCATCCATTGCGATGGTACGAACAGTATTCTCACCCACATGCTGCGCAACTTCCAAAACCAGACGATGACCGTTATTATTGGCCTCAAGTGCATTAAGGATTGGAGGAAGATGATCTCTGAATTTGAATTGAACATCCACCACTGCACCAATGACTTGAGAAACTTTACCCATAGAAAAAGCCTGTTTTGTTATAGCCTTCTTTCTAGTTGCCAGTTTTGGGGAAGCTTCTGTTTGCGCCATAGTCTCTAACCTTATACCTTAATACTATATTTATATACTATATGATCCCTTAACGATCATAAATCTAAAGTGCTTCCGCACCCGAAATGATTTCAATGAGTTCTTTTGTAATCTGTGCTTGACGCTGACGATTGAAGGTCAAGGTCAATTGATCAATCATTTCACCGGCATTGGAAGCTGCATGATCCATAGCAGACATACGTGCTCCCTGCTCAGATGCTGCATTTTCAAGAAGAACCCTAAAAATCTGAACAACTAGATAGCACGGTAAGAGTTGATTGAGGACATCTAATTGATCGGGCTCATAATCATAGTTCCTTGAAAAGACAAGAGAATCATCCTCCTGACCTATGGACCGAGAAGGGATAATGTTCCGTGCTGTTGGAATCTGAGAGATCACTGAGTGAAATTTAGAATAAAACAATGTCGCTACATCAAACTGAGAAGCGTGAAACATCGATAGTACCTTATTGGAAATATCGGATGCTTTTTCATAGGTTATACCCTTGACTTCACTGAAGTTAATCGGGGGCATCATAATGAGATGAAACTCTGACTTCAAAAGTTCCACACCCTTACTACCAATGCATAGAATCTTGACCTCTTTACCTAAGTCAAGCAATTCTCTTGCTCTATGACGAGCCAGTTTTGCAATAGATGAATTAAAGCTCCCGCAAAGCCCTTTTTCAGAAGTTGCAATAACAAGAAGATGAATTTGATCTCTACCAGTACCAACAAAAAGCTCAGGGAATCTTCTATCATCATCTGCAAAGGAAGAAATATTTTTTATTACAGTATCCATACGCTGTGCATAAGAGCGGGCCACGTCTAAGTCACTCTGAGCGCGACGCAATTTAGATGCTGCTACCATTTTCATCGCTTGAGTGATCTTTTGCGTTGCCTTAACAGAGGCAATTCTATCTCTAAGATCCTTGAGATTTGACATCAGATAACCAGAATCAACCCTGTTGATGTTGAAAACTACTTAGAAACGATGCAAGTGCCGCCCTCAATCGATCAGAAATCGGATCATCAAGAACCTGCTTTTCTGCAATCTCTCTAAGAATATCAGCATAATCAGACCATAAAAATCTTAGGAAGCCAACCTCGAAGGAAGCAATCTGAGAAAGCTCTAGTTTATCCAGATATCCATTAACACCTGCAAATAAAATCACAACCTGCTCTTCGGTTCTAAGAGGAGAAAACTGAGATTGTTTCAATAACTCAGTCAACCGCTCACCTCGATTCAGTAAGCGTTGGGTAGAAACATCAAGATCAGATCCAAATTGAGAAAAAGCAGCCATTTCTCGATACTGAGCGAGCTCACCTTTTATGGAACCTGCAACCTGTTTCATGGCCTTAATCTGTGCTGCAGACCCCACACGAGAAACAGAAAGACCTACGTTGACAGCTGGACGAACTCCCTGAAAAAATAAGTCTGTTTCCAAGAAAATCTGACCATCGGTGATTGAAATTACGTTGGTAGGAATAAAAGCTGAAACATCATTGCCCTGCGTCTCAATGACAGGCAAGGCAGTGAGAGAACCTGAACCACTATCTTCATTCAGCTTAGCCGAACGCTCCAACAAACGAGAATGAAGATAAAAAATATCACCTGGATAAGCTTCACGTCCGGGGGGACGGCGGAGCAAAAGTGACATCTGACGATAAGAAACGGCCTGTTTAGACAAATCGTCATAGGCAATAAGAGCGTGCATCCCATTATCTCGGAAATATTCACCCATTGTACAACCCGTAAACGGAGCGAGATATTGCATGGGAGCAGGATCCGATGCAGTCGAAGCCACAACAATGGAATATTCCATAGCACCCCGCTCTTCTAAAATTTTTACAAACTGGGCGACCGTAGAACGCTTTTGACCAACAGCAACGTAAACACAATAAAGTTTATCATCTTCGTTTCCCTCATCATGGTTTAATTTTTGATTCAAGAATGCGTCTAAAATAATAGCCGTTTTCCCAGTTTGACGGTCACCAATGATCAGTTCACGCTGACCTCTCCCAATAGGCACAAGAGCATCAATGGCCTTAAGACCAGTCGACATGGGCTCATGCACTGATTTACGTGGAATGATACCAGGCGCCTTAACATCGACACGGGCTCTGACTTTCGATTTAATGGCCCCTTTACCATCAATAGGATTGCCTAGACCATCAACAACACGACCGAGTAGTTCTTTCCCAATAGGAACATCAACAATATCACCAGTTCGCTTGACGCTATCACCCTCCTTAAGATCACGATCATAACCGAAAACAACAACACCCACATTGTCTACTTCAAGATTGAGAACCATGCCTTTAACACCGCTGGAAAACTCCACCATCTCTCCAGCTTTAACGCTATCTAGTCCATAAACACGAGTAATACCGTCTTTAACAGACAAAACCTGTCCTATTTCAGAAACTTCAGCCTCTTTACCGAAATTTTTGATTTGATCTCTCAGGATTTTAGAAATTTCTGAAGCACGAATATCCATCAGACTACCTCTTTAAGCGCTAGCTTTAGGGAAGATAATTGTGTTTTAAGAGAAGTATCAACTTGAAGGGATCCAATTCTCAAAACCATACCACCCAGCAATGAAGGATCAACAATCACATCAAGGGAAACATTCTTACCAGTAACTCTATCAAGCGTTGACTTCAATTTCTTTTTTTGATTCGTTGACAATTTCTTTGAGATTCTCACGGTAACACTTATCTCTCCACGCATCTCTAAAAGCATGTGATGAAAAGCAGACAATATACAAGGAAGGGCAAAGAGACGACGGTTCAGGATGATAACGTTAATAAAATTAACTATGAGACCTTGAATACCCGCTTTCGCTAAGATCTTCTCGAAAGCGGATCTTTGATCGTCAATCGAAAAAATAGGAGAACGAATTAGAAACATCAGATCTTCATTGCTATCAATTAATAACCGAATATTGTTAAGATCCTTTTCAATAAGAGTTATTTTTTCTTGAGATCCCCCTAACTCGAATAGAGCTGAAGCATAACGTTGAGAAAAATCAGAAGAAGGAAATTTTGATGATTGTAACGAAGAATCAGGCACTAAAAACTTCCTCTTCTGTATGAGAAGGGTTCATGATAAAATTCCCCCACATTTTAGCATATCATTTCAACACTCGCAACACATCGAAGACAAGCTTTCTTCAAATCTATCGATTATGGATAAGAACTCTTCCCTTATTCTTTTTCTTTATGAAATCCTATAGTCAAAGCAAGCGTTTATAGCCAAGGGTCCTTCATGAAAAAGTCTGTGGATCGACATCAATTTGCACCCGCACAGATCCTTGTTGTGTACTTGTATAAGCGAGCCAAACCTTTAAGTAATTCTGGAAATCAAACGATCGAGGCGCTTGTAAAAGAAGACGATATCGATAGCGACCTCGCACCAAAGCCATCAAGGCTTCAGCTGGACCCAGTATTTTCACATTCTCATGATGAGGAGCAGCCAATTTGAGTTTACATGCATGAATTTCGGCTTCCTTTTTATCTCTTGCCGATATAATTAAACTAATTAGTCTAGAAAAAGGTGGAAGAAACGCCTGTCGCCTTAACGCAATCTCTCTTTCATAGAAAATGTCCTCATCGCCATTAGCAATCGCTCGCAAAACGGGGTTATCAGGAGCATAACTTTGTAACAATCCGATTGACTTCGTTCCTTTTCTCCCTGCCTTCTTTGTAACCTGACTGATTAATTGAAATGTTTTCTCCGCTGCACGAGGATCTCCGTTGCTCAAGCCTATGTCCGAATCGACGACCCCTACACAGGTTATCAAAGGAAAATTATGCCCCTTGGCAAGTAATTGTGTTCCTATGACTATATCGACCTGACCTTTTACTATGGTCTCAAGATCGAGTCGCAAACATGAAAGATTTGCCGTAGTGTCAGAAGATAAAATAATTATGCGTGCATTTGGGAAGCTTGTTTTAATCTCTTCTGCCAACCGTTCAACACCTGGCCCGCAGGCTACCAGAGAATCGAGACGTCCACAGTTAGGGCAGTCCTTTGTTACCGCTTCTTTGTAGCCACAATGATGGCACTGAAGCTGATTACAAAATCGATGTTCTACCAGCCAAGCAGAACAATTTTTACATTCAAACCGAAATCCACAGACTCGACATAAGGTTAAAGGTGCATAGCCTCGTCTGTTAAGGAACAGTAGCGATTGTTCCCCTCGAACCAACGCCTTACCCACCGCCTGCGTGAGGATCGGTGACAAAAAGTCCCCTCTTTTGGGAGGATCTTTGCGCATGTCAATGATATCAATCACTGGAAGAACAGCGTCGCCGTGCCTTTTTTTCAATTTCACACATTGATAGCGACCCATTTCAACATTTACTTGGCTTTCAATTGAAGGGGTTGCAGAGGATAAAATACACGTACCATTGCCCAGAAAAGCGCGCACAACAGCCATATCACGAGCAGAATAAAATAGACGCTCTTCCTGCTTGTAGGCACCATCATGCTCTTCATCAACAATAATAAGACCAAGATTTTGAAAGGGCAAAAACAAGGCTGATCTTGCACCGACAAGAACACGAATCTGTTCGGTAGACACCTGTCTCCAAGTTTGTTCACGCATTTTAAGGGTTAGTCCTGAGTGCCATTGAGCTGGTGGCGCACCAAAACGCTTTTGAAAGCGTTCTAGAAAAATGGATGTTAATGCAATTTCTGGCAACAAAATCAAAATCTGTTTACCTTGACGTAGTGCTTCGGCAATTGCTTCAAAATAAACTTCTGTCTTTCCTGATCCAGTAACGCCCTTCAGCAAAGTTGTCACAAATCTACCTGACTGAATTGTTTGACAGAATTGCTTGGTAACCTTTATCTGTTCCTGGCTCATTGCAACAGTGACGGTCTCTGGATTTGGTAAAGGTACCACTGCAGGAGGAGGCATGAAAACCGGTTCGAAAATCCCTAATTTTTCCATTCCTTTAACAACTGAAGGACTTACACCACTGGCATGAGCGAGATCAGATCGCGTCCATGACATATTTTTTTGCTCATTCATCAATTTCAAAACTCGCTGACGGGCATGAGTCATTCGCTTTGGCTGCTTTCCTGAATAACGAAGACCCTTTATCAATGATTCTGGATCCAACGCTGCTGGTACACGCAGTACCATCCGTAAAACAATTCCCGGTGAAGAAATAGTATAAGAAGCTATCCAATCCACGAATCGCCTTAATTCATCAGAAACAGGGGGACAATCAAAAACTGATTCAATAGGACGGAATTTCTTAGGATTAACAATCTTATTTTTCTTCTTCATTTCCCAGACCACAGCAGCAAGTTTACGCGATCCCAAAGAAACCTGTACAAAAGTCCCTACAGGTGGCCTCGCCATACCGTCAGGTAATGAGTAAGAATAAGGTCCTTCAGAGGGTATAGGCAGTAGCACTGAAACAATCTCTCCTAATAATCGCTTATCATTATCAGGACAAATCGACATATTCACTTGTGGCATTTCTTTTTAATAAACCAAAAATTATTTTTTGATAGCAATGATCATCATGTTTTTTGCCAACTCAATATATTTCAATATGATATGGTATGGCAGCGCATAATGCCAAAATTATAGTTTTTTTCTATGTCTCGAGAAGACAAACCCCATTCCTTTCTTGTTGGTTATAGAGAGACTTTCTCTGTGTTGTTTAAGATCTGAAGGGATCATGGTCCTTTCCAGCTTTATAAGAAATTTTTCAGAACTCAAAAACACAAACAGCTGTTCAAAAAATCAGCCGAATTACACCACACGTTTAGCGACACAAACACAGTCTGCTTCTTCTTTCTTTTCATCTTTACCCCTTGGCTCATCAAGAAGCTTTTCGGCAATTAAGCCCGCGCTTTCACGAATAGAATTTTCAATAGTCCTGGCAAGAACACTGTTTTCTTTCAAGAATTGTTTTGCCTTCTCTCTTCCTTGACCTAGCCTTTGGCTGTTATAAGAAAACCATGCTCCGGATTTCTCGATAATTCCTGCGGTCACCCCTAAATCAACCAGTTCTCCTATATGAGAAACCCCTTCACCATACAGAATATCGAATTCCACTTGCTTAAAAGGAGGAGCTAACTTGTTTTTTACAACCTTGATTCGTGTTTGGTTTCCAACAATTTCATCACGATCTTTTATCGCACCAGTCCGACGAATATCAAGACGCACAGAAGCATAGAACTTTAAAGCATTACCACCAGTTGTGGTTTCAGGAGAACCAAACATCACACCAATCTTCATACGAATCTGATTGATAAAAATTACCATCGTTTTAGAGCGAGAGATTGAAGCTGTTAGCTTTCGTAAAGCTTGACTCATCAAACGAGCTTGTACACCTGGCAAAGAGGCTCCCATTTCACCTTCAATCTCAGCCCGCGGTGTCAACGCTGCAACAGAATCAACCACTAAAATATCGCATGCGCCAGAACGAACCAAAGTGTCGGTAATTTCCAAAGCTTGTTCACCGGTATCAGGTTGAGAGATGAGCAAATTTTCTAGATCAACCCCTAGTTTTTTAGTATAAACTGGATCCAGTGCATGTTCAGCATCCACAAAGCCACAAATACCGCCTCTTTTTTGGGCCTCCGCAACAGTATGAAGTGCTAAGGTTGTTTTTCCTGATGATTCAGGACCATAAATCTCAACAATTCGCCCTTTTGGCAACCCACCAATACCCAGAGCGATATCCAGACCTAAACATCCGGTTGGAATTGTTTCAATTTCAACCGCCATTTCATTGGTACCCAAGCGCATCACAGATCCTTTTCCAAACGTTCGTTCGATCTGATCTAAAGCCGCTTTCAGTGCTTTTGACTTATCCACTTTTTTGGCCTCAATTAACTTGAGATTTGGCGCAGTCATATTCCTATTCCTTCTCTTCTGAAACGATTCTACTGAAAACTTATTAGCAAATAAATATTCAAGATATAAGGAGTCTTGAATTGAGACTGCTAATGCTAATAAGATATTAAATAAAATTACCTCAAAAGATCCCAATTGAGTCAATTTTCATTGATTAGGAAAGAGATACACAGACTGAAATAAAGAAGATCAGGATATGCTTTTTTCGAAAGATCAAAAGAGAGTTAGGAAGGAAGATTATCTATAGCTCTCTTATTTTTTCTTTTCAATGGAAGAAGCAATAGATTTGATTTTAGAAACCATGGAGCGCAACCCATTGGTCCTTTGCTGTGTTAGATGCTCTTCAAGATGAATTTTTTTCATTATCTCTTGTTCATCCGTTTCTAAAATTGTTTTTGGAGGCTGATTGGAAAAGAGTGATAGCATGATAGCGAGTAACCCTTTCAAAATATGAGAATCTGATGTTCCGTTAAAAATCAATTTTAGGGGCCCTGAATTATTGACGAGATGCGATGTCAACCAAACATTACTTATGCAACCTTGTACCTTATTGCTCTCGATCATATCGTTGTGAGGGAAAGGTTGAAGCAGTCTGCCGAGTTCAATGAGATAAGCATAACGATCCTCCCAGTTATCAAGAAAGGCAAAATTTTCAACGATTTCATCAATTTCTATTGTCTTCATCAGCGTACAATTCAGGTCTTTAAGATAAGATTATATGGAATTTTTATACTCTACAACATTCTATACTTCTGACAATAAGACTGTTCCTTCACTTCAAATCTTTTCTGAAAAAACAGAGCATCTTAATTGTCTAATTAACATTATCAAAGTAATTGGTCCAATTTCTCAATTTAGTGAAAGGCTCATATGATCAAAGCCGCGAAAAAGAAACTTTCTGAACTCCAGCGACAATATCATGCTATAAAAGAACGACGTATCGTCAGCCTCTTTGAGCAGGACAAGAGGCGTTTTGACACTTTTTCTACGCAACTTGATAATCTCCTGTTTGATTATTCCAAAACTAATATTGATCTCGATCAATTAAAAGATCTGATCAGTCTTGCAAGGTTAGCCAAGGTTGATCTTATGATAGAGAATATGTTCACTGGTCGCTTGATTAATGAGACTGAAAAGCGTGCTGTCCTCCATACTGCATTACGTAATTTCTCAGATGATTCTATATATGTTGAAGGATATGATATCCTTCCTGATATCAAAGCCGTGCGACATCGGATGATAGAATTTTGTAATGGTGTTCGCAACGGTACTATCAAGGGAGGTAGAGGAAAATTTCTTGATGTTGTGAATATTGGAATTGGTGGCTCAAATCTAGGTCCTCATATGGCGACCTTAGCTCTTAGCCCTTTTCATGATGGCCCACGGATCCATTTCGTCTCCAATGTTGATGGAATGATGAGCATCTTGAACAGAGTTCATGCAGGAACAACCCTTTTTATTATTGCCTCGAAAAGCTTCACTACTGAGGAGACGATGAGGAATGCCAATGCAGCACGTTGTTGGTTGATCAACAAACTCGGTCCTGATGCTGTTAAAGATCACTTCGTTGCTCTCTCCACGGATTTAGATAAAATCATTGAGTTTGGGATTGAGCAGGATCGTATATTCAGATTTTGGGACTGGGTAGGTGGACGTTACTCTCTCTGGTCTGCTATAGGGTTGCCTGTCATGCTCTCGATTGGTGTTGAGAATTTTCAAGGCTTTCTTGCAGGGGCACGGTCCGTCGACACTCACTTCCGTAATACCGACTTTGAACACAATATACCGGTACTCATGGCTCTAATTGGCATATGGCATCGTAATATTTGTGCTTATGATACTTATGCCATTTTACCTTATGATCGACATCTTTCACAGTTTCCTCCCTATCTTCAGCAACTTGATATGGAATCCAATGGCAAGAGCGTATCAATGTCAGGGCGTTGGGTTGAAACACAGACTGGACCTGTGATTTGGGGGGGGACAGGAATAGATGGACAGCACACTTTCTATCAACTTATTCACCAAGGAACCTCAGTTGTTCCCTGTGATATATTGATTGCTGCAAATTCTAACGAATACTTTGGTGATGATCACGAAAGACTCGTAGCAAATGCACTAGCACAATCTGAAGCCTTGATGGTCGGAAAATCAATGAACAAAGTCAAGTCACAGCTTTTAGCTAAAGGCATAAATACTCGTCGCTCCCACTATCTCGCCAAGCATCGATCGTTCCCTGGAAATCGGCCGACCTGCACCTTTATCTATCCTATACTCACTCCTAATCGGTTAGGTCAGTTAATAGCTCTTTATGAACATAAAATATTTGTACAGGGCGTGATCTGGGATATTAATTCTTTCGACCAGTGGGGTGTCGAATTAGGCAAAGAAATAACAAAAAAATTGCTTCCAATGGTTAAAAAAAAATATATATCTCAAAGGGTGAACAGCTCAACAGGTGGTTTATTACGTGCTTTTCATACAATGCATAAGAAATTTCGTAGTTAATATTATCAAGAGAAGATCAAGGCAGCGTGATTAAGAGAAAATGTAACAAGGCTAGATAAAGCATTTTCATGTTTAAAACATGAAACAATAGCCTCCATTCGTTTGTCTCATCAAGGACGGTTCAAATGAATCTAAGGATTGCTCATGATTCCTGATTTCTTGAAAGAAGATGCTATTCTACACTTTGTATCATTGTATCATTCCATACCCTAGAAACAAAAATCTCATAGAGTTTCTTACATGATGCAACAAAGCGAACTTGTGGAGAGGGTTGCTCGTTACAACCCTAATTTTAATGAAACGTTGCTAAAAAAAGCCTATGCTTATGCGATGCACCAACATCGCCATCAGAAAAGGGCCAATGGCGCTCCTTATTTTAGTCATCCACTAGAAGTAGCTGCGATCGTCATAGATCTCCAATTAGATCAAGATAGCGTGGTTGCTGCTCTCTTGCATGACACAATTGAGGACACCGAAACGACTAAAAAAGAGATTGACTGCATATTTGGCACCAATATTGGCTTACTTGTCCATGGTCTGACTAAACTTCGTCGACTTGATCTCGTTTCTAAAAAAACGAGGCAAGGCGAGAATCTGAGGCGTTTACTGATAGCTATCGCCAGTGATGTTAGAGTACTGCTCATTAAACTGGCTGATCGACTCCACAATATGCGCACACTTCATTACATGCTTCCGGAAAAAAGGAAACGCATAGCAGAAGAGACTATGGAAATTTATGCTCCACTTGCTGGCCGCATGGGAATGCAAGAAATACGCGAAGACCTTGAAGACCTTGCTTTTCAAACTCTACATGCTGAAGCCTATTCGACCATTCATCACAAACTATCCCTTCTAATCCAAAAGAGCAAAAAATTTATCATAGAGATCGAAGAAAAAATGGTCAAGTCTCTTTTGATCGCTAACATTCAATCCGTTGTCAAAAGTCGTAGCAAACGCCCCTATTCTGTCTTCCGTAAGATGGAGCGTAATGGCGTTAGTTTTGAACAATTGTCTGATATTATCGGATTCAGAGTCATTGTTGATGAAGTGCAGCATTGTTATCAAACGCTTTGTGTTGCACATACAAAATGGCCCGCAGTTCCTGGTCGATTTAAAGATTATATTTCTACCCCCAAACAAAACGATTATCGCTCTCTTCATACAACAATTATTGGCCCATACCACCAAAGAGTCGAGTTACAAATCCGTACCCATGAAATGGACAAGATCGCCGAATATGGTATTGCGGCCCATGCCCTTTACAAGGATGGCATATATTCAGCTACAGATACAGATAATGATAGTAGTGACACCCATTTGATTGGACAGAGCCGTTCGTATCATTGGCTACATAGAACCGTTAAAACCTTGTTTGATGGTGAACATCCTGACGATATCTTTGAACATACCCGACTAGAATTATTTTTAGATCAAGTTTTCTGTTTTACTCCTAAAGGAAAACTCATCGCCTTACCACGGGGTGCCACAGTCATTGATTTTGCTTATGCTGTACACACGGATATTGGAAATTCTTGTGTAGGTTGTAAGGTCAATGGACAGCATGCACCGATTGTTTCACGCCTCCAAAATGGAGATGAAGTCATCATCATTCGCTCAAGAAATCAGTTACCATCATCGGCATGGGAAAATGTCGTTGCAACAGGAAAAGCCCGTGCTGGCATTCGGCGAGCAACAAAAGAAGCTCGAATCCAACAATATCTAGGATTGGGCACAAAAATCCTGATAGCAACCTTTAAAAGAATAAATCATGAATTTGAGCCTGACCAACTAGAAGCTGTATTAGAGAAAGTCGCGTACAAAACAGTTAATGATGCCATTGCGGCAGTAGGATGCGGCGAACTACAACCGAAGGATGTGATAAAAGCGATTTTTCCTGATTATCAAAAAGAACGAGTCCCTATTAATAAAATACGGACCAACGAAAGTTGGTTTAATCTGAATCTTATGTTTAAAATTCCAGGACGTAGGCGCAGCTTCAAATTTCTTGAAACCGCTCATAATCATCAGTTGACGGGTAAGATTCCTATAAGGGGCGCAAACGAAAACATGACCGTTAAATTTAACCCTGAAGGAGGAGCAGTACCAGGAGACAGGATTGTTGGTATCCTTACACCAGGTGAAGGAGTCACTGTTTATCCCATTCAAGCAAATGCGCTGAAAGCCTTTGAGCAAACGGCTCATGAATGGCTTGATTTGAGGTGGGATATTGATCCAGATAATCATGAAAAATTTCCTTCCAAAATACGGGTTGTTGCGATTGATGGACCAGGAATCTTAGCTGACATTTCAGAAGTGATTGCAAAAGAAGAATCGAATATCTCAACACTCTGTCTCAAATCCCCTAATTGGGGCCTGACCAGCATGGATATTGGTCTTGAAGTCTGGGATATGAAACATTTAAATCGTATTATACGCGAAGTGCGTGGATTGTCAGCCGTCAGCCATGTTACCCGATTGAACGGATAAAAATACCCTCTTTCAAGTTGTATATTGGAATATAATATAGCGACATCTATTATTTCTTAGTCATAAACCTGATGTTTATTAAGTTCATCACAGAATTGATAGTTTTCTGTAAAACTTAGACGTCATTTCATGATCATCATAAGGTAAGAAAATCATGCTACTGAAAAGACGGAATCCAGCAAATTGGATCGAAACTTTGAGAATATCTATTTGGCCTCGCCGTTCTTGGGTTCGATCTAGCCAGTATATTTTGAAACGAATGTTTCGTCTGGGTGCAACACCTCATGCTATTGCTGCAGGCATAGCAGTAGGTGCCTTTACCTCCTTTACCCCGCTTATGGGGTTTCATTTTTGCGTTGCCTTAGCACTCTCTTGGCTGATCAGAGCTAATCTTTTGGCAGCTGCACTTGGTACGTTTGTAGGAAACCCTCTTAGTTTTCCTTTCATTTGGGCTGCATCTTATTCAACTGGGCGCTTGATTCTCCAGATTGAAGCACCATCTTCAGAAAAGGTTGCCGACATTGGTGCAGTCATGAGTTCTGTCGCGACAGCAACTTGGAATCTTGATGGCACGGCGGCAATGACGAGCGTAGGGAAGATATGGATGCCTCTTCTCTATCCAATGCTCGCTGGTGGAAGCGTCCTTGGTCTGACTTTTGCTATCCCCTGCTACTTTTTAGTGAGAAAAGGAGTTACCTTTTTTCGCGAGTCACGCCGGAATCAACTAATGAAAGGTGCAAAGGAGAGTCATGCTCCTTCTCAACCCCGACCCCTTAGCAAAACTCCTGTTATTAGCTCATGATTATTGGACTAGGCATTGACCTCATCGACATTCGCCGAATTGAAAACTCACTAACACGGTTCGGTGAGCGGTTCTCAAAAAAGCTCTTCACGGAAACCGAACGGAAAGAATCTGAAAGGCGTAAGGATCCTGCAGCCTCCTATGCCAAAAGATTCGTAGCTAAAGAATCTTGTTCAAAAGCTCTTGGGACTGGTATCAGTCATGGCATATTGTGGCGTAACATAGGTGTCGTTAATCTCACAAGCGGAAAACCAACCATAGAGTTAACGGGCAACGCTAAAAAAAGACTAGATACCATGATTCAAGAAGATTTTGAAGGATTTATACACCTAACTCTCACTGATAATTATCCTCTTGCCCAAGCATTGGTGATCATCGAATCGCTTGAAAAAAAATGATTAACGGTCATGCAATAAACGTAATTTTTCTTTGTTCCAGTCTCTTTTTTTTTCTACTTCTCGCTTATCGTAATTTTTCTTGCCTTTAGCTAAGGCGATACGGATCTTGGCTAATCCAGATTTGTTAAAATATAGTTTAAGGGGAACAATTGTCATCCCATCTCGAGAAACCGAACGTGAAAACAATCTAATTTCACGTCGTGACATCAGCAGTTTACGGCGTCTACGGGGCTTATGATTAAAACGATTGGCCTGAAGATATTCAGGAATATGAGCATTGATCAACCAGAGCTCCGCTCCTTCGCAGCTAATATAACTTTCAGTAATGTTGGCCTTCCCATTCCGTAAAGATTTTACCTCAGTTCCGGTCAGCATAAGACCAGCTTCCGCATCATTTATGATAAAAAAATTGTATTGTACCTTACGGTTCTCAATAATCATTTGACCGATTGATCCCCTTGTTCCTAGATTCCTTTGATTCTAAATAACGAAAACAGATTATTACTTTCTAAGGGAATAATTGAGATCTTTTTCTTTAATTCCTGCCCCATTGAATATTAAATGAAAACTAGTTGATCAACCCTGCGTGAACCATGGACAAACGGATTTTCTCTTCTGTTGAGGCTTCTATCGGGACCAAAGGGGCACGTTGAATATTCTCGGCGCGGCCCAACAAAGACAAAGCATATTTCACCCCCCCTGGATTGGGTTCAATAAATAGTGCCTTGTGTAATGGAAAAAGACGATCTTGAAGGGCTAAAGCAGCTTTATAATCTCCCCTTGCTGTCAAGTTTTGTATGTCAGCACACATTGCGGGCGCAACATTGGCCGTGACAGAAATGCACCCTTTTCCACCGTTAGCATTAAAGGCGATAGATGTTGAATCCTCTCCCGACAACTGAATAAAATTAGGACCACAATGCAGCCTTTGCTCGCTGACACGATCTATTCTGAGTGTCGCATCCTTAACGCCAATAATATTGTCATGAGCAGATACGAGTTCACCCATGGTTTCGCTAGTCATATCAATAACCGAGCGCGAAGGAATATTATAAATGAAAATAGGCAATGTTGTTGACCGAGCAACTGATTCAAAATGGGTTTTTAACCCTCTTTGGTTAGGTTTGTTATAATAAGGTGTGACAACCAAAACGCCATCAGCACCAACCTTTTCAGAAAACTTGACAAAGTCAATTGCTTCGGCCGTATTATTAGAGCCAGCACCAGCTATAACGGGTACACGGCGAGCGGCGACATCAACACAAATTTCAACTACCTGTTTATGCTCATCGTTGAATAGAGTCGGTGACTCACCAGTAGTTCCCACTGGAACTAATCCATGAGTACCCTGTGAAATCTGCCAATTCACAAGGTTCGCAAAGGCATCTTCATCCAATAAGCCGTCTTTGGTAAACGGAGTTACCAGGGCTACAAGCGAACCCTTAAATTCAGGATACGACATCATTAAGTCTCCCCAACCGTAATAATCGTCGCCGTTTCAAAAAAAACAGGTATCAACATCTATGATGAGATCATAAAGCTATCTTCTCGAAACGGCAAGTAGGAATGAATAAGATTCAATCACTCCCGTGATTTATCTGAGTTCATTTCATATAGAAATATGCTGTGAAGAGGTCCTTACTTTCCATATAACTCGGAACACTCACGCAACTGATGGAAAACGAACTACCGGTGGCATAGATGAAAGGATAGCATTGACATTTCCACCTGTTTCCAGTCCAAATCTTGTTCCTCGATCGTACAATAAATTGAATTCTACGTAACGTCCACGGCGGATCAATTGTTCCTCTCGTTCTTCTTGAGTCCACGGTGTATTATAACTTTGAGTCACCAAGTGAGTATAGATATTAGCAAAAGCTAAGCCAATTTCTTGAATGAAGGCGAAATCGGCTTCCCAGCCCCCTTTATCATCACCGGAATGGAGATAATCAACAAAAATACCACCAATACCTCTTGGTTCATCACGGTGTTTCAGATAGAAATAACTATCACACCACTCTTTGAGTTCCTGATATCTCACCACATCATGAGCATTACATGCTGATCTCATAGCTTCATGAAAAGCTTGGCTATCAGGGTGACTTTGATGGCGTTTTCGATCGATCAAAGGTGTGAGGTCCACGCCACCACCAAACCAATACCGAGTCGTAACTATTTTTCTTGCATTCATGTGAATAGTTGGAACATGAGGATTTTGGGGGTGGGCAATAACAGAAATTCCTGATGCCCAAAACCGTGGATCATCAGAGCCCCCAGGTATTTGGGAACGGAATTCTTCAGAAAATTCTCCGTAAACTGTGGAAACATGAACGCCTACTTTTTCAAAAACACGCCCACTCATCATTGACATAACCCCCCCTCCTCCTTTACCTTTATCTCGTTCCCAGGGAGTAGAGGTAAAACGGCCAGGATTCAGCTCTAGTAATGGCAAGGATACACTCTCTTCAAGTTCCTCTAGACGATTACAGAGATCATCGCGCAACCATTCAAACCAGCTCTTTGCAAGCCGCTTTTTTTCCTCGATATCCGGAGGCAGGCCCATTGGAATATCATCTCGGTTTAACATGGTTACGATATCCTTCAACTACATTTGACGTTAATCTTTGTTTCCTTGTCATCTTCCTCTCTGAGTGGATATCTTATCTTGACCTTCATTAAAAAAGGGAGTTGAATGATCAACGACTTAGAATTCATGTATTTTCACCATTAAATAAATGGCTTTCTGTTGCTGTATATTCAAAGGTAAACTTGTCAATAGCAAATAGCTTTTGTGACCTTATCTTTGTATCTGTGCCAGGCCTTGACACTGACGTTGACCCTATTTAAACTGACCAAGTATGGTATTTCGTTCCGATGGTTAATCTATTGAGACTATGGAGCTGAGAGGGATGCTTTAAAATTCTTAGTTAGAATTGAAAAGTATGTCATTAAATTAAAGCATCCGTAAAATTTTAACCGGAAGGAGATGTGATTTATGGCACTGCCTGAATTTTCAATGCGCCAGCTTTTGGAAGCGGGTGCTCACTTTGGTCACCAAACACACCGCTGGAATCCAAAAATGGATAAGTTCATTTATGGAAAGCGTAATAATATTCATATTCTTGATCTGTCACAAACAGTTCCTCTTTTACATCAGGCCTTAAAACAAGTTTCAGATGTTGTCTCTTGTGGCGGCAGAGTGCTTTTTGTTGGGACCAAACGTCAAGCATCAGATATCATCGCAGCTTCTGCCCGTCGTTCCGCTCAATATTATGTTAATGCTCGCTGGCTTGGTGGTATGTTGACGAATTGGAAAACAATCTCCAATTCGATTCAAAGGTTGCGTGAGCTTGAAGAACTCATCGCCGGTGAGGGACGGGGTCTGACCAAGAAAGAATTGCTCCATCTAACACGTAAACGCGACAAGTTAGAGCGGACCCTCGGTGGAATTAAGGATATGGGAGGTACACCAGACATGCTATTTGTCATTGATACAAACAGAGAATCAATCGCAATTCAGGAGGCGAAAAAGCTTGATATTCCTGTTTGTGCGATTCTGGATTCGAACTCAGATACTTCTAATATCGACTTACCCATTCCAGGAAATGATGATTCCAAACGGTCAATATCACTCTATTGTGATTTAATTGCAAGAGCGTCCCTCGATGGAATTGAACGGCAGCAGGGTGCTTCAGGTCTTGATCTTGGTGCACGTCTTGAGATGCCGGTTGAAAAAAGCCTAGCAGGAAACGCTATTGATCAGGCAACAGAAAATAACGATTCAGACGACCTCTCTTCAGGCGAAGACTCTTTGAGCCGGAACCATGAGACAGGATTCTTTGACTCCTTCGAATTAAAATTCGATCATCTCAAGAAAATCTTAGAAGTTCCTCCTGTCTTTACAGAAATCAGATCTTTGCTCTTATCTTAAGACCTGATTTCAATTAACTCTTAACTGTTGATCGGTGAAAAATCGATCTGACTTTCTTGATCATCATAAATCATAAGAAGAAAAGGTAAATTTCAATGGCTCTTTTTGCCTCAATGATAAGAGAACTACGCGAAAAGACAGGTGCAGGAATGATGGATTGCAAAATAGCTCTCAAGGAAAACAAGAATGATATTCTTGCATCAATCGATTGGCTACGCAAAAAAGGTATAGCAAAGGCTGAAAAAAAGTCAGGTCGTCTCGCTGCTGAAGGGCTTGTAGCTGTTATGAGAAGTGGTTCCAAGGGAGCGATTATTGAGGTAAATTCTGAAACAGATTTTGTTGCTCGCAACAAAGAGTTCCAGGAATTGGTTTTAGCTATTGCCAAAACTGCTATCAAAACAGATGGAACTCTTGAATCGATCAAGGGTGCTCGTCTTGAGCCTCATGGAAAATCAATCACTAATATAGTGAAGGAATCTATTTCAACCATTGGTGAAAATATCTCTTTACGCCGCGCTGCTGTTATGAACGTATCACAGGGTTTGATTGCTTTATACGTTCATAATTCGATTGGGGATGGATTAGGTAAGATTGGTGTTCTGGTGGCACTTGAATCATCAGGAGACGTTACTGTGTTGAATACAATTGGCCATCAGATTGCGATGCACGTGGCTGCTGCCACACCTATTGCAGCAACCAAAGATGATATTAATCATCACCTCGTGGAGAGAGAGAAGGAAATCTTCTCTGCTTCAGCACGAGAATCAGGAAAGCCAGAAAATATCATTGAAAAAATGGTTCAAGGTCGTATCCAAAAATTTTATGAAGAAAATGTTCTTCTTTCTCAAACGTTTGTTATTGATAGAACTCAGACCGTTGAACAAGCTCTAAGAAATGCAGAAAAAAACGCAGGGTCAACTATTAGACTGAAAGGATTTGTGCGATTCGAACTTGGTGAAGGAATAAAAAGGGAAGATTGAATAGCAGAAAATTAGGAAAGCTTAATTTCTTGATAACACAAGCTTCTTGTAGTAGGACACTCTTATCTTGGTGCGGATACCGGGATTTGAACCCGGATGAGCTTTGCTCGACAGATTTTAAGTCTGTTGTGTATACCTGTTCCACCATATCCGCATTCCTTATAAAAAGAACCGTTATTTGATAATTGATGCCTTCTCCGCTTTCAAATTTCAAAATTTATTGGAAAGTGAATAATCCATTATCCATTGGTGGGTCTGGAGGGATTCGAACCCCCAACCAAGCGGTTATGAGCCGCTGGCTCTAACCGTTGAGCTACAGACCCGATACCATGATCCATTACATCACTTTTTTTCCCCCAACAAGAGGGTGTTCGAAATGATTTCTTTTCTCGTTTTCATCAGGGATTCGAACCATTCGATATTTTTATTGGTTAGATCTTTCCGCAAGCCACAGGTCTTCATACACCTTACTAAAAAGAAAAATAAAAAAGCAAAGGGCGTTTTATGAGAATGGTTACAAATACAGATGAACTTGCCTCCATCTGTGATGAATTTAGCAATCATCCTTATGTAACCATCGATATAGAATTTTTAAGAGAGACAACATTTTGGCCTATCCTTTGCCTCATCCAAATGGCAAGTTCAAACGAAGCCGTAATTATAGATCCAATGGAAAAGAGACTGTCACTCGAACCATTTTTTAAACTCATGGTCAACAAGAGAGTCGTTAAAGTTTTTCACGGTGCTCGGCAAGATATCGAAATCATCTATCATCAAGGAGACCTCATACCAACTCCTCTTTTTGATACACAGATAGCCGCTATGGTTTGCGGTTATGGGGATTCGATTGCTTACAATCAGCTCGTTTCAAAAATTACGAACATAGAGATCGATAAATCTTCTCGGATTACTGATTGGTTTCAGCGTCCCCTCTCACAGAAGCAATTAGACTATGCATTGGCAGATGTCACATACTTACGACAGATTTACGAAAGTTTGAAAGATGATCTTGAGAAAAACCAGAGAGAAGACTGGATTGAGGAAGAAATAGCGATTCTGAAATCACCGAAGACGTACGACTTACCAATCGAACAAGCTTGGACCCGTTTGAAAATGCGTGTTCATAACCCTCTAGACTTTGCTATCATGAAGCAGGTTGCGGCCTGGCGAGAAAGAGAAGCCCGTCAGCGTAATATTCCTCGGCGACAAGTGATCCCAGATAAAGCAATTTACGAAATTGCACAGAAACATCCCCAAAATAAGAACGATTTAACTCGATTAAGAGCGGTTTCCAAATGGGTTGAGCAATCTCAACGTTCATGTCCAGATAGCCTGGATAGGCTGCTTAAAGCTATTATAGATGCAGAAGAAATATGTCATGGAAAAGGGCTTGAATTTCGTCTTCCATCCAGACCAACAGGAAGAAAAGGGGCTGAGACCGAATTACTTAGACTGCTCTTGAAGATTGTTTCAGAGGCCAGTGGAGTGGCCAGTAAACTTATAGCTACGATGGATGACTTAGAAAAGATAGCAGAAAAAGAAGATGCTAACGTAGCCGCTTTGTCGGGATGGCGCTATGAAATTTTTGGAAAATCAGCCCTTGAACTCAAACGTGGGGAAATATCAATTGGGTTTGAAGACCAGAAGATCAAAATCATGAAGCTTGGTTAGAGTTTGCTATTTAGATTTTGAGGTGTATTCATGTCGTGAATTGATCCAACGAACTGTTCTCGTCGATGAGCTCATGACGAGAGTTTGGGTCAAAATACCATCTTCAGTAAACTCGACTCCCTTGAGCATTCTGCCATCTGTCACGCCAGTTGCAGCAAATAGTACATCACCTTTTGCCATCTCTTCAATCGAATAAACCTTTTCTATATCGATAATGCCCATACACTCAGCACGTGACCTTTTTTCTGTAGTGTCAAGAAGGAGACGACCTTGCATCTGTCCACCGATGCAGCGCAAGGCCGCAGCAGCCAAGACCCCTTCAGGGGCTCCGCCAATACCCATATAGAGATCAATCCCTTTTTTTTGAAGATCAGTCGTATGAATAATACCTGCAACATCACCATCACCAATCAAAAAAACAGATGCATTAGCTGAACGAATTTCTTCAATTAATTGTCTGTGTCTTGGGCGATCCATTACACAGATAGACAATTCGGATACTGGACAATTCTTTACCTTTGCTACGGCATTGAGGTTATCTGTTGCTGAGGCATCAAGATTGATAATACCTTTCGGATATCCTGGACCAACGGCTATTTTGGCCATATAGACATCGGGTGCATAGAGCAAATTACCACGCTCAGCGAGAGCAATAACGGCAAGTGCATTCGGTTGATTTTTAGCACAAACCCTTGTTCCCTCTAGCGGATCAAGTGCAATATCAACCTCTTTTCCACCCAATCCAACTGTTTCACCTATATAAAGCATAGGAGCTTTATCACGTTCCCCTTCTCCAATAACCACACGGCCACTAATAGGAACACTGTTTAACTCTCGTCGCATGGCGTCAACAGCTACTTGATCAGCATCCTCTTCATTTCCTTTGCCTCGTTTATAGGCTGCAGCAACAGCAGTAGATTCAACTACTCTGGCCATTTCCAGAGTTAGCATACGATCCAGTTTACTGGAAATTGTTTGATCTGAAGACATAGTATTATCGATTTTCTTTATCTGTATAAGATATGGAGCATTAGCCTTAAGTCTTTTCAATACGGATCATCTGAGAATCCAAAACCCGAGCATCAACTCTTATGGCCTTTAAGGCCTCCTTAACAGCTATTTCTGTTGTCTCATGGGTAATAAAAATAATGAGTGCAGCCTGATGATCTAGGTAACCTTGATTCGATTGTTTCTGAAAAATGGATTGAAGAGAAATCCCCTGTTTAGCCATCTGAGTTGCAACGGATGCCATGGTCCCGGGTCTGTCAATAACTTTCAATCGTATAAAATATCCGCCTTTGTGATTCTCCATTTGAGCTCGCTTATATGGCATAAGGGAGCTTGCCGGTGGTCGGTGTTGATATCCTAGTCCTGATTTAGCAATATCGAGAATATCAGCAGCAACCGCAAAGGCCGTGGCATCACCTCCAGCCTCTGGCCCAGACATCATCAGATGACCCACTGCATCGGATTCTAAAGAAACTGCATTAGTGACACCGTTGATTTTTGCAAGAGGAGAATACAAGGGTAAAAGAGCCGGATGAACACGACTTTCTAAGCCTAATGGCGTCCGTTTTGCTACACTAAGAAGTTTAATCCGGTAACCCAATTTAGCAGCGGCTTCTATATCTTCAGTTTCAATTTTACGAATACCTTCAAGATAAATTGAATCAGGAGATATAGCTGTACCAAATGCTAAACTAGTTAAAATCGCTAACTTCTGAGCAGAATCGTTACCATCAATATCGCAAGTGGGATCAGATTCCGCAAAGCCAAGTTTCTGAGCCTCGATGAGACAGGTTTGAAGTGAAGTTCCTTCATTTTCCATACGAGTGAGGATATAATTGCAAGTACCATTTAGGATACCGTATATACGATTGACCTGATTAGCAGCTAGAGATTCCCGCATTGTCTTAATAATAGGAATCCATCCTGCAACAGAAGCCTCATAATTGAGAAATAACCCATTCGCCTCTGCGATTTCAGCTAGTTCAACACCATGTTTCGCTAAAAGTGCTGTATTGGCTGTAACAATATGTTTTCCTCTATTCAAAGCCTTCCTTACGGATGAGAAAGCAGGATCATCTGCACCACCCATAAGTTCTACAAATACATCAATATTATCTCTGCTGGCAAGCTTATCTGGCGTATCAATCCACTGGTAACCATTGAGCTGACGGCCACGGTCTTTGGAACGTGATCGCGCATTTATTGCCGTAATGATAATTACTCTTCCACAACGTTCCTGCAGAAATTTTGATTTCTCTTCAATGAGGGTGACCAAAGACATGCCGACAGTACCAAGACCTGAAATACCAATCCGGATAGGGACATTCATTGGAATTGTACTTAACATATTAGTGTGATTACCCGTTTGAATTGAAAGACAGACTACGAAATAGCCGCATCAATCAGGCGCATTTTCATCTGGTGACGCCCATGATAAAAACTGTATTCCAAAGTACCAGCAAGATGCATATTCGGATTTCTTCCTTCTAAGAGAGCTTGACCGAGTGGACTGTCAGTAATTCCAAATCCGATTCCATCAAGAGTTGCCCCATCTGCAGATTCTATTCTAAAACGAATATGATTATGATTCTTTCCAACAGAAGAAACATGTCGAATGATATGCCTAGGAAATACGAAGATCGGTTGACTATGTCCAGACCCATAAGGTCCAGCTTTTTGAAGATCATCAAAAAGGTCTTTAGTTGCACTACGTGCAGTGAGAAGACTATCAATTTTTAGCGTATTGATAATCATTTTACGTGACCTAGATAATGCCTCCTCCATGAATGACCTGAAATGACTCATTCGATCTTTTTTAATCGAAATCCCGGCCGCCATAGCATGACCACCACCCTTTTCTAGAATTCTTTCTTCAACCGCCATACGAACAAGATGACCAATATCAATTCCTACTACTGAACGTGCGGATCCCTGTCCCCTTTCGGTATCATCAAAAGCAATTGCAAAAACCGGTCGCCTGTACCGATCTTTCAGCCTAGAAGCAATCAATCCAACCACACCAGCATGCCAATGATCACTCTCTGTCACCAGTACAGATCGGCCTGAATCTAATCCAATCTGACTTTCGGCTTGGTTTATAGCTTCTTCAAGCATAACAGATTCTATTGCTTGCCGCTCAGTATTGAGTTGATCAAGCTGAACCGCAATTTCTTCGGCCTCTGTCCAATCTTGTGTTGTTAACAAACGAGCGCCAAGACTTGCATTACCAATTCGACCTCCTGCATTAATACGCGGACCGAGTAAGAAAGCAAGATGCGAAGGCATTGCAGGACCATCCTGATGTGAAACTCTGGATAGAGTCGTCAAGCCAACAGACCGTTGTCGCCGGATGACATCCAGACCACGAAGAACGTAAGGACGGTTTAATCCCTTGAGGGGAACAAGATCACAAACTGTTCCTAGCGCCACAATATCCAGCCAATTCCTTAAGTCTGGAATTGTATTTCCCTTTTTTCTAAAAACACGGTTTAATGAAACAAGAACCAAAAATACGATACCCACTGCACTTAAATGCCCCTGCCCCGACAAATCATCATTACGGTTTGGATTAACCACGGCGCAAACTTCAGGGAGGACATCACCAACTTGATGGTGATCAATAACCACGACATCAACACCCGAACCGATCGCGCTTTCTAAGATTTCAACGCTCACTGAACCACAATCAACTGTAATAATCAACTGAATCCCACTCTCCACCATTTCTTCAATTGCTGTCTTATTAGGTCCATAGCCTTCAAATATACGGTCAGGGATATAAATCTCATGGGGTAGATCAAAATAGGTGAAATATCGTGACATCAGCGCTGCCGAAGTTGCACCATCAACATCATAGTCACCAAATATAACAACCCGTTGTTGGTTGATGATGGCACTCACTAATCGATCCGTGGCTCGATCCATATCCGTTAGATTCGAAGGATCAGGCATCTCATCACGCAGCGTGGGATGGAGAAAACTTTCTGACTGCTCCATCGTGATACCGCGCCCTACAAGCACTCTAGCTACAAGTTCTTTGATATCAAGATTATCAGCAATCGAATCTGCATATTCACGTTCAACAGGTGTCAGTCTCTCTTCCCATTTTTGCCCCAGAATCGAACTCTCAACACCTAAAAATAATCGACTAGAATGATCCATTTGACTGCTTTAGGAGACTGGGGTTATCAGAAGATAATGCATGAAGATGGACGGTTAAAAATGCTATGATGATGATGGCCCCCAATTGATGTAGTAAAGCGGCTTCTATTGGTACTTGGGATACAAGAGTTACAATACCCAATAGAACCTGAATTAAAATAAGAAAGACAATCCCCCAGCAACGGCGAACATGGATTAATTTCATATTGCGACACTTTAATTGCAAAACATGAATCAAAGAAAGAATAAAGATAAAGTAAGAGGTTAAACGATGTAAAAATTGCACAATAGCTATATTATCTATCCAAGTGAGATCGTCTCTTAAATTGGTTGACCACAGATCTTGAGGAAAAAAATTACCATTCATCAATGGCCAAGTATTATAGGACATGCCTGCATCCAATCCTGCAACCAAACCACCTAAAAAGATTTGAACAAATATCATGAATAATAAAACAAAGCCCAAAACTAAATTACTCAAAACAGGATTCCAAGAATACACATCAACTGATTGTGCTAACCAGATTGTTAAAGAAAGAACAAGGCATGCTAAGGTCAAATGAACCGCCAAGCGTAAATGACTGACGTCAACCTGACCGAAAAGCCCAGATTCAACCATCCACCATCCGATGACTCCCTGAAGTGATCCTAAAAAAAGCAAAAAGATCAATCTAAGTTTCAACCAATGATTCAAATGACCCGAAACCCAAAAAATCATCATAGGAATAACGACCAAACAACCAATAAAACGGCCGAGGAATCGGTGCGTCCACTCCCACCAGTAGATTGATTTGAATTCATCTAGTGTTATCAGATTATTGATTGTCTTAAATTCCGTAGTAGTTTGATATTTTTCAAACTCTTCTAACCAGTCAGAAAGAGAAAGAGGAGGAATGATGCCACTCAGAGGAGCCCATTCTGTGATAGACAAACCAGAATCAGTCAATCGAGTCGCTCCACCTACCACAATCATAATCGACACAAGAATCGCAATAGAGTAAAGCCAGATCCGTACTGGCAAAATTCTGTTAATTAAGCTCTTTTTTCGAAATTTGTAAACAAAAAATTGATAGAATATCATCCCATTTTTCTCTTAAAAGATCCCCCATTTTTGCAACACATGACAAAACAAAAAATTGTCAAGAATGGCTATATTCTATATGATTTTTTCGCTAGACTGAATTCTATTCCAGAATCCAATAACAAATCGTTACTTGATGCGTTACACATTACCGATACACATAAAAAAAATGTTGGGTACATTTTTAATCATTTTTTTGATCATTATTTATTCATTGATAGCGGTTACCGTGGCCTCAGCAACCTTAGCTGAAGCCCCTTGGTATGCACATCTAGCATATTTCTTCTTTAGCGGCAGCTTATGGTTGATTCCTGCAATGGCCATTATTAAATGGATGTCAACAGAAAATGTAGATTTTCATAGGCACAGAGACCTAGGCTAGGCACTTTCGGCAGTTTGTTCGTCCATTGTCTTGTCGATGTATATATAGAGAGGCGGGTGATTTCCATTTACCACCTCTTCTGAAATGACAACTTCCTCGACTCCTTCAAGAGTTGGTAAATCGAACATCGTTTCAAGGAGAATAGCCTCGATAATTGAACGTAAACCACGCGCACCTGTTTTTCGTATGATTGCTTTTTTAGCGATTGCCCGAAGCGCATCTTCCTGAAAAGAAAGTTTGACTCCTTCCATATCAAATAAACTCTGATATTGTTTAACGAGAGCATTTTTGGGTTCAGAGAGAATGCGTATAAGCGCATTTTCATCTAAATCTTCAAGGGTTGCTAATACAGGAATTCGGCCAATAAATTCCGGAATCAAACCAAAACGGACTAAGTCTTCTGGCTCAAGCTCCTTAAATAGTTCACCGATCTTTCGATCTTCAGGATTTTCGACATTTGCATTAAAGCCAATACCAGTCTTGGAACCACGATCGGAAATGATTTTATCTAGATCCGTAAAAGCACCACCACAAATAAAAAGGATATCGGTGGTATCAACCTGAAGAAATTCCTGTTGTGGGTGTTTTCGTCCCCCTTGTGGAGGAACCGAGGCAACGGTACCTTCCATAATCTTTAACAACGCTTGCTGAACACCCTCACCAGAAACATCACGAGTAATCGACGGATTATCAGATTTCCGAGAAATTTTATCAACCTCGTCGATATAGACAATACCACGCTGAGCACGTTCAACATTATAGTCAGTAGACTGAAGAAGTTTTAAAATAATATTTTCGACATCCTCGCCAACATAGCCAGCTTCAGTCAATGTAGTCGCATCAGCCATAGTAAAGGGGACATCCAAAATACGAGCCAATGTCTGAGCAAGTAGTGTTTTACCACAACCAGTAGGGCCAATGAGCATAATATTGGATTTGGAAAGCTCAACATCGTCACTCTCGAAAGAGTGATTTAACCGTTTGTAATGGTTATGAACAGCCACAGATAAAACCCGCTTTGCATGTAGCTGGCCAATTACATAATCATCCAATACATCTAAAATCTCTTGCGGAGTGGGCGTTCCTTCACTCAATTTTACCATTGAAGCCTTGTTCTCTTCACGTATAATATCCATGCACAATTCAATACATTCATCACAGATAAAGACCGTTGGCCCTGCAATAAGTTTACGAACCTCTTGCTGATTTTTCCCACAAAATGAACAATAAAGAGTATTCTTAGAATCAACACCTGCACCGGAAACTTTGCTCATTAATTTACCCTGATCGGACACCAATCGTCCATTCTTACTTCAACCCTAAATCTTAGACATCTACATAAAGCCATTTAAAAAATGAAAACAGCCAAAACCGATGCAATCTCTTAGTAAGATTAGGACTATTTCTTAATGTAAAGTTTTAAAGAGATTTTTAGGATGCGTCACCGGACCTTTCAATTTCTCCCCGTGTATTTATCACACTATCGATAATACCAAATTCTTTAGATTCATCAGAAGTCATGAAGTAATCTCTGTCCAGAGTGGCTTCAATTGTTTCATAGTCTTTACCTGTATGCTTAACATAGATTTCATTGAGATGTCGTTTCAATCTCATGATATCTTGAGCATGCCTTTCAATATCTGAAGCCTGACCATGAAACCCACCAGAAGGCTGGTGCAAGAGAATTCGCGCATTTGGTAATGCAAATCGCATGCCAGGGGCCCCAGATGTCAAGAGTAATGATGCCATCGAAGCGGCTTGGCCAATGCATAGTGTTAGAACAGAAGGCTTGATAAACTGCATCGTATCGTAAATCGCCATACCAGACGTAACAACACCACCTGGAGAATTGATATAAAGAGAAATTTCTTTTTTAGGATTATCGGCTTCAAGGTAAAGAAGCTGCGCGCAAACTAGAACAGCCATACCGTCCTCTATAGGACCAGTAATAAAAATAATACGTTCTTTTAACAAACGGGAAAAAATATCATAGGCTCTTTCGCCTTTGTGAGTTTGTTCAATGACCATCGGTACAAGGTTCATCGCTGTTTTCATTGGATTCTGCATAGGATACCTTCCGTAAAAAGAATCGATTCACTAACAGACGATATAAAATAGATGAATCAACAAAAAAGTAAAAAGCTTGATTTCTATGAAAAATTTCTCAAGCGTACGAGGGCCTCTTTCGATTTGTCGAGTTTTTTCTTAAACTCAGTCAGTCGATCACGGTTTTCCTGAATAACAACAGCTGGTGCATATTTGATAAATTGATTATCTTCAAGTTTACTTGACAAACATCTGATTGCCTGATCAAAAAAACAAATTTCCTTGTGTATTCGGACCATTTCTTTACTTAAATCAACCGCACCTTCAACTATTAAGCAGATCGTCGCTTCACCGATAATGATTTGTACTCCTCCTTGAGGAGAGAAATCCTCAAACTTCATATTTTCAATCTTGGCTAGACATTTAATCGCTGACTCATGCGCCTTCAACCGTCTTTTAGTCTTTTCATAGGCCCTCGTGATCACTAACTGCAATGGAAGATTTGCCTTAATCTTCATCTCTGATCGAATGGCTCGAATCTGAGAGATGAGATCAATAACCCAATTCATCTCTTCAACAGCAGAATCATCTTTAATCGACTCACTTGGCCATTTAGAATGGCAAAGTAAAGTCGGATTCTGTTTTTGACTCCACAATGCCTCGGTTATAAAGGGCATGAAAGGATGAAGAATCTTATAAATTTTATCAAGAACATAAGATAGAGTTTCTTGAGATTCTTCTTTGGCTCCTTGATCTCTACCATTTAGAATCGGTTTCAACATTTCAAGATACCAGTCACAAAATGTATTCCAGACAAACCGGTAGGCATTGCTAGAAGCATCATTGAAACGATAATTTTCAATAGTGTTCGTCACTTTTTCCGAGAGTGTTGAGAGTTCCGTCAATATCCATCGATTAATTGTTTGTTTACAATCATTGGGTTGAAAATTTATATTTTGTTTCACTCCATTTATTTCAGCAAACCGCGCAGCATTCCAAAGTTTTGTACAAAAATTGCGATATCCGGAAACCCTTGCTGTATCGAGTTTTATGTCTCTTCCCTTCGCAGCCATAATTGCGAGAGTGAAGCGTAAGGCATCAGCACCATATTCATCCATCAAAACAAGAGGATCTATAACATTACCCTTTGATTTTGACATTTTTTTTCCGTTTTTATCACGCACGAGAGCATGAATATAAACAGTATGAAAAGGCTCGATAGAATGTCCTTTATCATCCTTCATAAAATAAAGAGCCATCATCATCATCCTTGCTACCCAGAAGAAGATGATATCAAAGGCAGTAATCAGAACATCGGTTTGATAATATGTTGTCAATTCTTTTGTTTTATCAGGCCAACCCAAAGCAGTAAAAGGCCACAGAGCAGACGAAAACCAGGTATCCAGGACATTTTCATCACGCTTGAGGTCAACATCTTTACCATAGCTCCGTCGGGCCTTCTCCAATGCTTCACCTTCAGTTTTCGTAACAAATATTGTACCGTCTGGGCCATACCAAGCTGGAATTCTATGACCCCACCATAGCTGACGCGATATACACCAAGGCTGAATATTTTCCATCCAATCAAAGTAAGTTTGTTCCCAATTTTTTGGTAAAAATCGAGTGCGTCCTTCTTTAACAGAATCAATTGCTGGCTGAGCCAAAGTTGGTGCATCAACAAACCATTGATCAGTCAACATGGGCTCAATAACAACCTTGGATCGGTCACCTAAAGGTTGCATCATTTTTTTGTCCTCACGCATGATGAGTAGGCCTTCTGCATCGATATCTGAAACTATCTGTTCTCGTGCAGCAAAACGATTTAGACCTCGATAAATATCGGGAACAAGGTTGATCGAATCAACATAAGAAGTATCAATAATTCCACCCTTCTTAACTAAATTTTCTGCTTTTTCTATCTCTTCTTCATAGGTGAATCCATCACTACGCATTTTTCCGCTTACATCCATTAACCGATACATAGGTATATTGTTACGATGAGCTACGATGTAGTCATTAAAGTCATGTGCGCCGGTAATTTTCATAGCACCGGATCCAAAATGGCGGTCTGGATAGTTATCGGTGATGATCGGGATCAGACGACGATGATCCTTAGGCCCCACCGGAATTTGGCAAAGTTTACCGATAATAGGAGCATAACGATCATCTAAGGGGTGAACAGCAATTGCTCCATCTCCCAAAATGGTTTCCGGACGAGTGGTTGCAACCGAGATATAATTGCGCATTTCACGCGAAATTAACATGCCATCTTTATCTCTCTCAATATATTCATAAGTTTCACCATCAGATAATAGGTATTTGAAATGCCACATATGAGCATCAACTTCTACATTCTCTACTTCAAGATCAGAAATTGCAGTCTCCAATTGGGGATCCCAATTCACCAATCGCTTCCCACGATAGATGAGACCTTCATCATAAAGACGGACAAAAACTTCAAGAACAGCCTTTGATAACCCTTCATCCATCGTAAAGCGCTCACGAGACCAGTCGCAGGAAGCACCAAGTCTTTTCAGTTGCTTGAAGATCGTTCCCCCGGATTCTTCCTTCCATTCCCAGATCCGCTGAACAAACTTCTCACGACCCATATCTTGTCGATTCGGTTCTTTTTGCTCAATGAGTTGTCGCTCAACAACCATTTGAGTCGCAATGCCAGCATGATCCATACCCGGTTGCCAAAGAACATTTCTACCGCGCATTCGCTCAAATCTGATTAAAATATCCTGTAAAGTATTATTAAGAGCATGTCCTATATGCAAAGATCCAGTGACATTTGGTGGAGGTATGACAATACTATAAGGGACAGAGCCTTCCTCCGCACCAACACCAGCAGAAAAGGCATTTTTATCTTCCCATAACTTGTCAATCCACGCCTCTAAAACGGCATGATCATAGGTTTTCTCAAGCATAAAATTACGATAGTAATGACAACACTTACTCTACAAGTGTGTAAAGACAAAGATAAAGATCGAGTTAATAAACTTACAAGAACTCTAGCATGAAGTAAAGTCAACCGTGGATCATCTCATCAAACTAGCTTCCCTGGCTGCAGAAATAAAACTTTTAAACAGAGGGTGTGGTGCAAAAGGTCGGGACTTCAGCTCTGGATGATACTGTACACCAATAAACCAAGGGTGCATCTTTTGAGAATACTCAATCGTTTCCGGAAGCAATCCATCAGGTGAGATCCCAGAAAAAACTAACCCAACTGACTCCAATTTTTTTTTGTAATCAATATTAACCTCATAACGGTGACGATGGCGTTCACTAATATTACAATTCCCATAAATTTTAGCTATGTGAGATCTGGGATTCAGGGAATGCGGATAGCATCCCAAACGCATACTACCACCTATCTCTCCGTCTTCATTACGTTTTTCTATCTTGTTATCTTTTAACCATTCTGTCAGAAGGCCAACAACATGATGACGACTCTTAGAGTGGGGATCAAATTCACTCGACATTGCATCTGTTATGCCAGCTAAGTTTCTTGCAGCATCTAAAACGGCCATCTGCATGCCAAGGCAGATTCCGAAATAGGGAATATTATGTTCTCGAGCAAAAGTAGCTGCTCGGATCTTCCCTTCACTACCCCGTTCCCCAAAACCACCAGGAACCAGGATACCATCCATCTTCGATAGATATATCGATGGATCTTCCAACTCAAAGACATCACTTTCAACCCATTCTATATTAACCTTGACATGATTAGCTAAGCCTCCATGAACTAATGCTTCTATCAAGCTTTTATAAGCGTCTTTTAATAGAGTATATTTGCCAACAACTGCAATGGTTACAGCCCCTTCAGGATGATGTAGACGGTATGATATATCTTCCCAGATTTCCATATCAGGATTCGATTGAGGATCAATCATGAAGGCATCAAAAACTTGATTATCAAGACCTTCTTTATGATAAGCCATGGGTACATCATAAACAGAATGCGTATCAAGGGCTTGAATCACTGCCTCAAAACGTACATTACAAAAAAGAGAAAGCTTCCGTCTTTCTTCTAATGGAATTTCACGATCTGATCGGACCAGCAAAATATCTGGTTGGATACCAATTGATAGCAACTCTTTCACAGAATGCTGAGTTGGCTTTGTTTTCAATTCACCAGAAACAGCGATATATGGCATATAAGACAAGTGCAGATAAATACAACTATTCTTTGGCAAGTCATTGCCAAGTTGCCTAATCGATTCAAAAAATGGCAAACCCTCAATATCACCAACAGTCCCTCCAATTTCCACTAAAACGAAATCGTACTCCTGATTGCCTTCTAGAATAAATTGCTTGATATGATTCGTAACGTGGGGGATCACCTGAACTGTTGCGCCAAGGTAATCACCACGGCGTTCTTTGGCAAGGATATCACGATAAACGCGGCCTGCGGTGATATTGTCCCATTGATTAGCTGGTCTTCCAGTAAACCTTTCGTAGTGTCCTAAGTCAAGATCGGATTCGGCACCATCATCGGTTACAAAACATTCACCATGCTGATAAGGAGAGATTGTACCCGGATCCACGTTTAAATAAGGATCAAGCTTCCTTAAACGAACCTTGTATTGACGAGCTTGCAGGAGGGCACCAAGTGCTGCGGCTGCAAGTCCTTTCCCAAGGGAAGAAACAACACCACCTGTTATAAAAATATACCGCACCATAGGGAAAGCATAATATGCAGGATTTAGACAATTGTAAAACTATTATTTTACCAAGATTGAGTGAAGGGATGGAACTGAAAACCAGTAGATACCCTAATTTTCTTTAGTCTTCTTTTCTTGTTCAGGTTCAGAAGGAAGATCTGTCGAGTCCATGCTAACAGCTTGCTTAACAATATTGGAGATTCTGTTATTGGACTGAGAAAGAATACCTAAACTAACTGATGTAAGGAAGAATCCAATAGCCAATATCACCGTCGTTTTTGTTAGCGCATTACTAACGCTTCGGGCGGAACAGAATCCACCACCACTGCTAATTGTGAAAGCGCCTCCTTCTGAAGGCTGGAGCAAAACTAGCAGTATCAGAGCTAAAACAAACGTGACATGAACAACAATAAGTACTGTTTGCATAATAAAAATCCGAACAACGAACCTATTACTCTAACTATTTCTTATAAAATTCCAAGAGATAAGTGAGGTTAAACTCAATAATGATTCCGAACTAATGATTGGCAAGATTGACATATAGCTAGAAAGTCAGCGGTTTGGAGACTCGCCCCTCCGACCAGGGCACCATTTACATTTTGAATTGATAATAATTCAGTTGCATTCTCTGGTCTTACAGAACCACCATATAAGATTCTGATCCGTAATCCATGGTCGCCAAAGCGCCTCACCAGTATATCACGAATTAAGGCATGAATCTCTTTGAGAGACTTAAGACTTGGTATCTTAGTAGAACCAATTGCCCAAAAGGGTTCATAAGCAATGATGGTATCTTTTTCTGTTGCACCTTCAGGAATTGAATCAGTAATTTGCTTTGTAATGATCATATCTACCTCACAAGCGTCATACTGTGCTTTTGTTTCTCCTATACAAACTATTGATGCTAACCCAGCCCTCCAACAAGCTTTGACTTTTCCTGCAACATGAGAATTCGTCTCTCGGTGATTATTACGCCGCTCCGAATGACCCACGATACAAAACTCTGCTAGGCAATCTGCAATCATTTCAGCAGAAATATCTCCTGTGTGTGCGCCTGTTGCTTCATTATGACAATCCTGCGCCCCTACCATCAAAGGAGATCCTTCGCTTATCGTTTTCGCGACGTAAAGCAGAGTAGCAGGGGGACAAACCACAACGTCAACAGACTGTTGGAATTCATGACTGATTCTATGAGCTAAGATAGCTAATTGATCTAGTTGATCACGGTCACCGTTCATTTTCCAGTTACCCACGATGAGTGGTTTTAAATCCGGTGTCATATGGTCCTCGATTCTAATAGATAGGAATAATATATTAGGAATCATGACGACAATTTCAATACACCGTGATGACCTACTACTACGGTGAGAAAATCAATATGCTATAACCAGATAGAATTGAATTTATCCTTTAAATTCCTAATACAAATCTCAACAATCGGGAATCGATCTATGCTTGAAGCGTTGCGTTCATTTATTGGTGGTTGGATTACCAAAATCATCCTTCTTTTTTTCTTGTTAAGTTTTTGCGCATGGAGTCTATCAGGCCTTGTACTCAATGATCCTAATCAATATACAATTGGCCATGTCGGAGATACTAACATCTCAAGGGAAGATTTCCTTTTTTCATACCAAAGAACCCTTAGTATGATTGAGCAAAAAATGGGCAAAACCTTGACGAGAGAACAGGAGCGCTCATTAGGTCTAGAATACCATGCTTTGAGTGAAGTGATTGCATCTTCTGTACTTGATGAATTTTGCCGTGTTAATGGTCTTTCCATTTCAGAAAGAACAACAGCCCGTCTTTTAGCTGAGAATCAAGCCTTTCAGGATTCAAAAGGTAAATTCAATGCGCAAAGATTCAAGTCTGCCATGCTTCATGCTCGAGTGAACGAAAATGATTTTCTAGTTCATCAAAATTCTATTGCTCTTCGGACCCAACTGACTGCAGCACTGACTTCAGGAAAAATATTACCTACTGCTTTTGAGAAAGCATTGAGTTCTTATCTCAATGAGGAACGAAAATTTTCTTACGTGACGATAACAGAACAAGTGGTAAAACACCCCAATAAACCAAATGATCAAATACTGGAAACCTACTTTGAAAAAGAGAAAAAGAAATATGCAGCTCCCGAACTCCGGAAATTGAGCATACTTTCTATACAACCAGAAGACTTCATCCATCAACAAAACGTTACTGATGATAGTATCAAATCTTATTATCACAGTCACAAAGCTGATTATGAAACAGCTGAGAAAAGACACGTACAGCAAGTCACCTTTCCTTCTCTTAAAACAGCCGAAACGGCACTGAAATCACTCAATTCTGGTTTATCTTTTGAAACAATGCTCAGAGAAAATAATTTAAAACTAAGTGATGTAGATGTTGGAGTCGTCGAAGCTAGTCAGTTGCCAAATATGATTAGCAAATCTGCCTTCAATTTAGAACCTGGGACAGTCAGTTCTATTATTGACGGTCCTTTTGGTCCAACAATTGTTCGTGTTGCTAAAGTTATACCTGCTCGGGTTAGCATTATAGAGTTGGTTAAAGACAGTATCCGTAAAAAAATAGCTTTAAGAAGAGCATCTGATTTAATGATTTTGATTCAAGAAAACATCGAAGATATGCGTGCCATGGGGTCTTCTTTGGAAGAAGCCGCTGAGAAAAATGGTCTAGACGTTCGCGTAATAGAAGCTGTTGATCGGAATGGGCAAGATCTGAATTCAGAATTTATTGAAGGTATACCAGTATTTAAAGATCTCCTTCGAAAAGCTTTTCAAGCTAATATTAGAGAACAATTCAGTCCACTGAATTATGGTGAATCTGGCTTTGTTTGGTACGAAGTAGAAGAAATCATTCCTGCCCATGACCGAAAGTTAAATGAAGTCAAAGAAAAGGTAGCAGATGATTGGAGGAAAAAACAGATTCTCATCGCAGTTTCGAAAAAAACAAATGAATTAAAAGAGCGTTTATCAAAGGAAGACAAATTTGAAATTATTTCTATTGCTGATGAACTAGACATAGAAGTTAAACAAACGGGATTTCTACGCCGTTCTGATCAGGAAGAAGGATTTCCGAAAACTGCAGTAAGAGTAGGTTTTAGCAAAGACATTGAGTCTGTTACTATAGCCGATGGCTTAGATCCAGGCTCAAAAATGATCATTATAGTTGCTGAAAGAAAGAAATGGAACTCTGAAAGGAATGAGTCTCTTAACCATGAGATTACACGGGCACATCAGAGCGCTGCAAACGACTTGATCACACAGATGATTGGTCATCTTCATTCACAATACGATGTTAACTATAATCTAAAATCAATTGAGAAGGTCCTTAAATTAGGACATAGATTATGATTATCTATCGACCAATTTCATTCTGAGAAAGATCGTCGAAAAAAATGAAGAGAGAGATAAAACTTCTGACCAAGATTTGAGTAGGAAGCGGTTTACGATCTTTTAAAGAAACCTCAGAGAAAAATGGGTGCAATATGTTAAAGATAACCGATCGATTATGCTCATTTCAAGATCACTACAGTGAATCATCGATGGCTTTCATTACAGTCTCTAGCTTAAAATCCCTAAGTTTATGATTATTTACAAAGATTGTCGGTGTCGACCTTACATTAAAATCAGCAACAGCCTTTTGACGACTCTGAATAATTTTTTTTAGAAGGTTCTGATCTGATAAACAATCATTGAAATTTTCTTCAGACATCCCTGCTAATTTCGCTAGCCGAAGAAATTCAGGAACAGGATTCTCTTTTCTCGCCCATACACTTTGAGTTGAGAACAAAGCATCAATCATGGCATAATAGTTGCCGTTAGGAGTACATTTAGCCAGCATAAAAGCAGCTTCTCCTCTGTGATCACCATCAAATGGAAAAGGTCTTAAAATTAATTTAACTTTTCCGGTATTGATATATTTTTCTTTTAGCATCGGCATGACTGTATCGTGGAATGATTTGCAGTGGGAACAAGTCATTGAAGCATATGTAATAACAGTTACCGGAGCGGTTTCTTTTCCTATGAAATCATCTTTCAGAGGAAGAGTCTCGAAGAGCCAATTCACACCTTTGGCCTTTCCTTTTTTTGATAGAAAAAGACCATAAATCAGTCCGGATGAACCTAAAAGAATAAGAAAAGAACGACGAGAAAATTTTGTTTCAATCGGCATTGGCTCACCTCCTGCTGTTGATAAATGGGCTGTTCTTACAAGGAAGGTGGAATCAACATTTCACTCTCGACATTCCAGTTATTCTCGTTTCTCAACACACCCTCTCCCATTTTTTTGAGAGCTCTTCTTAGGGTTTCATCCTCGACGCTGACGATCATTTTTTTCAAAATCCTTGCTTTTTTAGCTGTTAATATAGATGTTCTTGGTGTTTGTGTCTGAGGCTCAAAGCCTTCATAAGGCCAACTCATTTGATCCAGTTTAATTCGGGCTATAGCAGAGAATCCAAAATAAGTGTTGATACGCCTCAGGATTACCTTAGTGCAATGTTGTAAAAATAGAGAATATTGTGGCTTGCAAGCCAGTTCTAATGTTCCCGGTGTAAAGTCTTTATCCTTGCTATCATACTCCTTAAACCAGACGATTCTTTTGGGGTTAGAATTTTGGCTGTGCTCCTCACCAACAATCTCTGGCCAGTTTGCAATCAAATCAATAGATAGACCAGCACGTTTCTCGGTTATAGGATTCAGGATTTTGACTACAAAACTAGAGAGGGGTTGGGGCGTTCTCATTATCCTACTTGAATTTCTGGCCAGTATGAAAGTATTACGTGAATGAAAAGCTTTAGCAATAGAATCTTAGCCTGGTATAATAAAAATTTCCGGAAGCTTCCCTGGAGAATAGGCCCTTATGAACAGAAAGTAGGTAAGAAACCAAACGTTTACAATGTTTGGCTATCTGAAATTATGCTCCAGCAGACAACAATCAGGACAGTAAAACCCTATTATCATAAATTTCTAGAACTCTGGCCATCGATATCGGACCTTGCAGAGGCATCTGAAAATGACGTTTTAGTAGCTTGGGCAGGTCTTGGTTATTATTCAAGGGCACGAAACTTGAATAAATGCGCTAAGATAGTCGTCAATAATTTAGACGGTCTCTTTCCAAAAACAGCGGAAGAGTTAAAACAATTACCTGGAATAGGAGACTACACTTCAGCGGCCATTGCCGCTATCGCTTTTAATGAGGCCGCTCCTGCAGTCGATGGTAATATTGAGCGCGTGATTTCACGAGTCACCGCCGAAAAAACACCTCTTCCTCAACTGAAGAATATTTGTCGTGAATTCATGATTGAAAATATTTGTTCAAAAAGACCTGGTGATTTTATTCAGGCCATGATGGACATTGGTTCTACGATTTGCAAGCCCAAATCGCCTGTGTGCAGAATCTGCCCTCTTTATCAAATCTGCAAGGCAAGAAATACGAATACTCAAGAATTATATCCTGTTAAAAAAAAATCAAAACCAAAACCAACTCGATATGGAGCGGCCTTTCTTGCCTATAATTCGAAAGGTAATATATGGCTAATTCGTAGACCGAGAAACGGCTTATTAGCAGGCATGGTTAGCATACCGATGTCGGATTGGAATTTGATTCAGAATGGGAAGTGCGGAGCACCTCCAGCATGGTTAGACGAAGATTGGAAACTCAGTAGCACTGTCCAACATCCCTTTACACACTTTCATCTAGAAATTGAAGTGTGGACGGCCTTCACTGAAATTAAATTAGATGATGGATGGTGGTCAGAACCTTGTAAACTCGTTAAAGAAGCATTGCCTACTCTTATAAAAAAGATCATCATTGCCTCTCAAATGACTGATGACTATTCTGGTTAGAATGTAATTGGGAACATGATTGGATCGGTTTGTAGAGAAGAAAGATATTTGAACAAAGAAAGAACTAAGTGAGAAAAATATTAATCTATTAAGACGTTCCCAGTCTTTTTCTGTACTGTAAACGTAAATCATCAATGGGCTTGAACCCATTGCCTTTATCAATATACCAAAAGGTCCATCCGTTACAGACATCCACTTCTTGGACATAAGCTCCCATACCATGAATAGAGGCAGTATGCCCTCCACACTGCAAAGACCCATCCATACGGATGATAGCTTTCCAACGCTTTTTTGAATCCTGAAGGCAGTCACCAATCGATAACAATCCCGATTCAATCATGGCTCCAAAAGGTACTCTTGGTTCTGTCCTCTTTCCAGTTGTTATGGTGAGTTCGGCCTTACAATATGGTTGGATATCATCAATACGCTTGGATGCGACGTCAATGTATCTCTGCTCCTTTTCAATTCCTATGAAATGTCGGCCGAGACGTTTTGCAACTGCGCCGGTTGTGCCCGTTCCAAAAAACGGATCCAGAATCACATCATTAAGATTCGTAGATGCCATTAATACACGATGTAAAAGAGCTTCCGGTTTTTGTGTTGGATGAACTTTTTTTCCATCTTTATCCTTAAGACGCTCAGAACTCTTGCAGATCGGAAAGAGCCAATCGGAACGCATCTGTAAATCATCATTCGCCATTTTCATGGCATCATAATTGAATGTGTAGTGCTGAGAAGTTTGATTTTTCAAGGCCCAGATCATTGTTTCATGAGAATTCGCAAATCGACGGCCACGAAAATTCGGCATAGGATTAGCCTTACGCCAAATAATGTCGTTTAATATCCAAAAATTCAAGTCTTGTAAAATCGTACCAACACGAAATATATTATGATAGGATCCGATAACCCAGACTGTCCCATTTTCCTTTAATACACGCCTAACTGAAAGAAGCCAGGCCCGTGTAAAGTCATCATAGGTTTTGAAAGTCTCAAATTGATCCCAGGTTTCATGGCACCCATTAACTAGACTTTGGTTAGGTCTATAAAGTGCTTGATAAAGCTGGAGATTATAAGGCGGATCAGCGAAAACTACATCTACTGAATTTTCAGGCAACGCCTCAATCACAGAAATGCAATTACCCTTGATAATCGAATCCAACCAGATTGACTCATGATTCTGAGTCTTCATCGAAGAAGACAATAAATCAGAAAAAGAGAGAACACGCATACAATAAAACCAGCACGGAAAGAAAAATAGTCAACTCTTTATCTCTTACAGAGGATAATGAAGATTTCATTAAAATTCGATTGATCTAGTCCACTCTTTTTCTGGTCTTCGAATTTTGGATTATGAACCCTTTAAGTCCTTACCCTTTCCCCTTCATCTCACTGATTAGATCACTATTCAGACTTGATAAGATCGATTGATATCAACTATGTTGAATCCTACGAATCTAACAGGCAGAAATTTATTAACAAAGAGACTATAAAGTTCTATGATTTATGTCAGCACGCGTGGCAATGCTCCGGAACTTGGTTTTCGTGATGTCATTTTAAGTCGTCTTGCCAGCGATGGTGGCCTTTATTTACCTAAGAGATGGCCAAAATTTGATAAAGAATTCATGTCCGAATTAGCTGGTTTATCTTATGCTGAAGTCGCCAAACGCATTATTTATCCATTTGTTGGTAATGAAATATCCCAAAAGGCACTGAGCCGTATCGTTGATAAAGCGTATAGAAATTTTTCTTATCCTGCTATCACACCATTGGTTCAAACTAACAGAAATGAATGGATATTAGAGTTATTTCACGGACCAACACTGGCCTTCAAAGATATCGTCATGCAATTGTTCTCATCTCTAACTGATTCTATTTTAGAGAACAGGAAACATAAAATTGCTATTATCGGGGCGACTTCGGGTGATACGGGAGGTGCAGCGATCAATGCATTTAAGAATCTTTCTAACTTCGACATATTGATCTTATTTCCGCATAGGAAAATTTCTGATATACAAATACAAAGACTACAAATGACGAGTGTCAAAGACAAAAATGTTCACGCCTTAGCTATTGACGGTACTTTCGATAATTGCCAAGCCTTAGTCAAAGAACTGTTCAACCACCATAGTTTCCGCGATAAGGTCGCTTTAGTATGGGTTAATTCGATTAATTGGGGTAGGATAGTCGCTCAAATTGTCTATTACTTCGTTTCCACTATAGCACTTAGAAATCCTAAAGAAAAACCTTCATACTGTGTGCCAAGCGGTAATTGTGGTGATATCTTTTCGGGCTATGCTGCAAAGAAAATGGGTCTTCCAATTGATAGATTGATTATCGCAACTAATTCGAATGATATTTTTTCACGGGCTCTCAAAACTGGGAACTATGAATCACACTCTGTATTAACAACGACTTCTCCCAGCATGGATCTTCAAGTCTCTTCAAATTTTGAACGCCTGCTATTTGAATCCAATCATCGCAACACAGAGTATGTTAGAAAAATGATGTCTTCGTTTGCTAAATCTGGTTCATTTATTATACCAAAAGCAACTCTTGACACCATCCGCAAAGACTTTGACGCCGGACATGACATGCGAATGAGAGTGATGTTGCCTATACCATTGACAGTATGAACCGACAATCTGGCTATCTGTTAGATCCTCATATAGCTGTTTCTGTAGCCGTTTCTCGACAGTATCAACGAAAAAAAAACCATGATTATACTCGCAACAGCTCATCCGTCTAAATTCCCCCATTCAGTGAAAGCCTCTAGTGGAATCTATCCGCAATTACCTGAAAGAAGCAAAGATCTGATGCTGAAAGAAGAAGATTATACACTGCTCTCAGACAGACTTGAAGTAATTGAGGATTATATTCTTAGATATTTCTAGTGGGATCTTAAAAGAAATTCAAACAGTCGCAATAAACATTGGTTTCAGTATGACTAAAAAATTACCGCGCCCCGTCGAAGTAACAAAGCTAAAAAATGGTATGACAATCGTAACTGATCGGATGGATCATTTGGAAAGCATTGCTCTAGGACTTTGGATCAAGGCAGGATCAAGAGATGAATTGCCCGATCAACACGGCATTGCCCATTTTCTTGAACATATGGCTTTTAAGGGTACGCATTCGCGTACTGCACGGGATATTGCTGTTCAAATTGAAAATGTTGGGGGTGACCTCAATGCAGCAACTAGTATTGAAACGACATCATTTTGTGCCCGTATCCTGAAAAAGGATGTTCAACTAGCCATTGAGATTCTTTCTGACATTCTAAATAATTCGCTCTTCGATCCGCTTGAGCTCACACGCGAACAACATGTCATCTTGCAGGAAATAGGGGCTGCCCAGGATAGTCCAGAAGACACTGTTTTTGATTATTTCCAAGAGACAGCCTTTAATGGACAAGCACTAGGTCGAACCATTATGGGTACACCAAAAACTGTTTCTTCTTTTTCTTCAAAAGATTTACGTGCCTATTTGTTTGATCATTATCATGGGCCCAATATGGTTCTCGCTGCATCTGGCGCTGTAGATCATGATAAGATCATGAAACTCGTAGAAACACGATTTACTAATTTCGGAAATACACTACCCAAGGAACCCGAGAATGGATATTATACTGGCGGTGAGAAACGTCTGAAAAAAGATTTGATGGAAGCCCAAATTATATTAGGGTTTAAAGGACGCGCCTATCATGCCGATGAATATTACGCATCTCAGGTCCTCGCACTTCTGTTGGGCGGAGGCATGTCCTCGAGATTGTTCCAGGAAGTTCGTGAAAAGCGAGGTCTGTGCTATTCAATTCATGCGTTTCATTGGAGTTTTTCGGATATAGGAACCTTCGGTATACACACAGCTACTCAAGATTCTGATGTTTCTGAACTTTTACCTGTTATTTTGAATGAGCTAAAAAAGTCAAGCAATACTATTGAACAAACAGAGCTAGACCGAGCGCGAGCTCAAATCAATGCAGGGCTAATGATGAACATGGAAAGTCCGATCGCTCGCTCAGGGCAGATTGCGCGTCAAATCCTTTTGTTTGGAAGACTGATTTCAAATGAAGAGCTTATGGAGCGCATCAACGGGCTTACAGTTCAGAGTCTTCGTGACCATACCGGACGGTTGTTTCAGGAAAGTAACCCGACCCTTTCGGCGATAGGTCCAATCGATCATCTCCCGGATTTAGAGGAAATCAAAAACCATCTTTCTTAACTGGAGATCGAATCAGATAACTTGAGCTAATCATGTCTCTTCTCTATAAAACAAAGGTCACTGATCAGCACTTGACAACACCAACCTAACAGTAATTTATAGACTGGAGACCGTCGCTTCTGTTTTCTATTGTTATCGAATTTTAATATCGCGCAGGTTTCTGAATCAGCCGATGATAATGTATGTCACTCTGGAGTAAACATGAACGATATGACGAACACTATTCAGTCTCAATGTCCTCTTATGAGCACCCGCAAGGAACACAAGTGGACAGGGAATCTTCCGAATCAGCACTGGTGGCCCAATCAATTGAATTTAAAAATTCTCCATCAGAATTCCCCTCTTTCGAATCCCCTCAGGGAGGGCTTTGACTATCGTGGAGCCTTCGAAACTCTTGATTTGGGAGAACTGAAAAGAGATCTTATGGATTTGATTGTTGACTCCCAAGAATGGTGGCCTGCTGACTATGGAAATTACGGTCCATTGTTTATTCGTATGGCATGGCACAGTGCCGGGACCTACCGTATATTTGATGGTCGCGGCGGGGCGTTTAACGGATCTCAGAGGTTTGCACCGCTGAACAGCTGGCCAGACAATACCAATCTTGATAAAGCTCGAGCTCTCTTGTGGCCAGTGAAGAAGAAATATGGCTCAAAGATTTCATGGGCTGATCTTATTATCCTAGCTGGAAATTGTGCCCTTGAGTCCATGGGGTTTCAAACTTTTGGGTTCGGAGGTGGACGTTTAGATATATGGGAGCCAGAAGAAGATATTTATTGGGGATCTGAAACGATCTGGTTGAGTGATGAACAGCGCTATAGAGGTAATCGAGAACTAGTTCATCCTCTTGGCGCGGTTCAGATGGGGTTGATTTATGTTAACCCAGAAGGTCCAAATGGGATTCCTGATCCTCTAGCTTCAGCAAAAGATATTCGAGAAACGTTTAGCCGCATGGCCATGGATGATGAAGAAACTGTGGCGCTTATTGCTGGTGGCCACACGTTCGGGAAAGCTCATGGTGCAGGAAATCTTGATTATTTAGAGGCTGAACCGGAAGGGGCCGATCTTGATAAACAGGGGTTAGGCTGGAACAATTCTATGGGTAGTGGTAAGGGGGCTGATACAATTAGCAGTGGTCTTGAGGGGGCATGGACTCCTCATCCTACTCAGTGGGATGATAGTTATTTTAATGTTCTGTTTGACTATGACTGGGAACTTACGAAAAGCCCTGCAGGAGCTCATCAGTGGACTCCAAAGGCTGACTCCCTTGCTAGCCACGCCCCCTCTGCCCATGATCCATCAAAGACCGAATCACTGATGATGACAACGGCTGACATGGCTTTGAAGATGGATCCAATTTACAAACCAATTTCACTCTCTTTTCGTAACAATCCGGATAAATTTTCTGATTCATTTGCACGTGCTTGGTTTAAGCTGACTCATCGTGATATGGGACCAATGAGCTGTTATTGGGGATCAGAAGTCCCATCGGAAGAATTCATTTGGCAAGATCCTATTCCTGTTGTTAACCATGAGCTCATCAATCAAGAGGATATTGCTATACTCAAAGAAAAGATTCTGGCCTCGGGTCTTTCTATTTCCCGTTTGGTTTTAACAGCCTGGGCATCCGCATCAACTTTCAGAGGAAGTGATAGGCGAGGGGGCGGTAATGGTGGACGCCTTCGTCTGGCTCCACAGAAAGATTGGGATGTTAACAATCCTTCGGCTCTAGCTCATGTTTTGAAAATTCTTAAAGGGATTCAAACTGTTTTTAATTCAGGAAAAAAATATGTATCACTCGCTGATTTGATTATTCTTTGTGGATGTGCAGCAATAGAAAAAGCAGCAAAAAACTCAGGTTATGTTCTGGAAATTCCCTTTCTCCCTGGTCGTTCTGATTCTTCTCAAGAGCAAACAGATATCAAATCATTTTCTTTTCTTGAACCCAAAGCGGATGGGTTTCGAAATTATAATAAGAGCAATAGTTCTCGTCTACCAGAAGAGCTTCTGTTAGATCGGGCGCAGTTATTAACTTTAACAGCTCCAGAGATGACAGTTCTTATTGGGGGGATGCGTGTTCTTGGTGCCAATGCTGACGATTCAAAACATGGAATTTTAACCTTGCGACCAGAAACTCTTTCTAATGATTTTTTTGTTCATCTGATGAACAGAGACATTATTTGGGAGCCTGTATTAGACTCTGATATATTTGAAGGGAGAGATCGTTTAACCAGAGAGATTCAGTGGACGAGTACACGTGTTGACCTTGTCTTTGGTTCTAATTCTCAGCTTCGAGCTATTTCTGAGGTCTATGCATCTGATGATGCGAATGAAGTTTTCATTCAGGATTTTGGTTTGGTGTGGAACAAGGTCATGAATGCAGATCGATTTGACCTAAATTAAAAAATGGAACATACAGATGAAAAGGATGAACAGAGACTCACAGTCAAATGACTCTCAAAAAAGAGGATTAGATCCTAGAAAGAAAAGATCAAGGATCTCTAAAATAAGTATCAGGATCGAATTCTGCAACTTCCTTGAGAAGGAGTAGAAGTCCATCAACAGTAGATTTCAAAAGTAATTCACCCTTTTGAGGAGTTGCTGCCGCTGCATTACCTGTAACACCTTCGCAGTTTAAATCGGTGGCTTTCCATCCAAAAGAATGAGGTCCATAAGCTCTTAAGAACAGAGTCTTTTTAACAAGAGTTTCCTGAAGATTGGGGAAATTACGTGCCTGAGATAAATCGACCTGTTCTGGATCGAGAGCCAGCATGACGGATGTTTCAATATCCCCTCCATGAATGCCAAAATGATGTTCCTGAGAACTGACTACATCCAGATTTCGTATAAAACGAGTCCAGCTAGTTGAAACTGCTAGCATAGAATAGTTAATACGCAATTCTTGCGCAATAACTGTCATCAACGATGAGTTTCCGCCATGTGCATTCAGCATAACAAATCGCCTGATTCCTTTTTTAGCAGCCGCTTTTCCAATGTTTATCCATCGTTCTACGGCATCATGATAGGAAAGACTTTTTGTACCCTCATGATCTAAATGCTCCGGCGAATAACCAACAGGTTCGGTTGGCAAAATCAAAACATTCAGGTCAATAGGAGCCTTTTTACAAAGTCGACTCGCTATTCCATCAGCAATCAGGATATCTGTTTCCAAGGGCAGATGCTTGCCATGTTGCTCAGTCGCTCCGAGAGGTAACATCGCAATAACCGAAGAAGGGTCATTCTGAACAGAATCATGCGTATCCAAGGACGATATACGCATAATAGCCATCAATTTTTCTCAAACTCTTTCTGGGACGCGTTCACGATGTTCATATCAACAGCTGACTGACCTCATGTTCAATGAGGTGATAATAATATCTAATGTTACAATGAATATTGTTTTTTCTAAGAAAAGAGAATCTCTAAAATAAAATTATTAATCTATATTTTAGATTATGAGATCCAGTATTAGATGATATCTAATTGAAAGCAGTATATGAAATGAAGGGTTTATTCATCAGAAAGCCATTCTGGTATATGATCTAAGCTAATGAAGTCATCAAAACTGGTCCTCGATCGAATCACATCAAAGTGATTCTCTTTGACAAGAACTTCCGGTATAAGTAGACGGCTATTATAGGTTCCGGATTGTACAGCACCGTAAGCGCCGGCGGACCTGATAGCCAGCAGATCACCTGACTTTGGTCTAGTAATTTGACGCTCTTTAGCGAAATAATCACCAGATTCACACACTGGACCAACAATGTCTGTAGTAATGTAAGGAGCATGAGCGGCTGCTAGTACGACCGGTTCGATTTCATGCCATGATTCATAAAGTGTAGGGCGAATGAGATCATTCATAGCGGCATCAATGATTGTAAAAATTCTATTTCTGCTTTTCTTAAGGTAAAGAACTTCGGTGACTAGAATCCCAGCATTTCCTACTATAATCCTTCCAGGCTCGAAAATGATTCGAGCGTCAAGGTTTTTGACATACTTTCGAACAAGTGTTGCATAAGCTTTCAGATTCAATTGGTTATAATTGTCCCTTTCGTAAGGAATCCCTACGCCGCCGCCAAGGTCAATTTGTTTAATTGTATGCCCGTCTGCGCGCAAAATCGTAATTAATTTAGATAAACGACTGAAAGCATCATCAAATGGCTGGCTTTTAATAATCTGGCTACCAATATGCATCGCAATGCCAGTGACTTCTATTCCTGGGAGTTGTGCCGCTTTTTTATAAACGCGAGGGGCATCACGCCAAAAAATACCAAATTTATCATCTGCTCTTCCCGTAGCTGTTTTACTGTGAGTACCGGCATCAATGTCAGGATTAATACGAAAAGAGATCCGAGCTTTTCGACCGTATGTAACCGCTCTAGAGGAGAGTAATTCCAGTTCAGGTTCTGATTCTACGTTGAAACACAAAATATCCTCGACAAGAGCTAAATCAAGTTCTCTGATAGTTTTCCCAACTCCCGAAAAAATAATTTTCTCAGCTGGAATGAAGGCGGCCCGGGCCCGCCGCAATTCACCTTCAGAGACAATATCAGCGCCTGCACCAAGGCGAGCCAAAATACGTAACACAGCTTGATTAGAATTTGCCTTTATTGCATAGCAAACTAAAGAAGGAATATCGTCAAAGATTTTACAAAATTCCGTATATTGGCTTGCGATCTTAACTGATGAATAGCAATAGAACGGAGTTCTAATAGCATCAGCTATCTTCTTTAAACTTGTGTTTTCAACATGAAACACACCGTCTTTATAATCAAAGGGATTCATCAGTAGATAGATACGGAAAGGGAATAGGAATATTGAGCCGTCATTTTCTTGATATTCTTTGAGTCTGTTGTTTTCTACAACCTTGTTATTGATTCTTTTCTTTGTGGAGATCTAGATCGTCCGAAGGCAACCCAAAAGATATGCAGAAGAGGAAGAGGCAAAAAGATCAACACCAAGACAATTGAGTGCTGACATCCTAAAAGAAATCCAGAGCAACCGGTATCAATTCGTCCCATCATTCTATCATATTTTCTATTCATTAGAACGATATATTGAGTCATTTGAGTTGAGATTTCCAATAAGCTATCTGCTGACGCACATTCTCAGGAGCCGTTCCACCAAAACTCTTACGACTGGAAACGGATGATTCAACACTTAGCACTGAAAAAACATCAGAATTGATAAACGAACAGATAGATTTCAGTTCTCTAAGAGATAATTCTGCTAGTTCACATGATTTGGTTTCAGCCAAAGCAACCACCTGTCCGGTCACATGATGAGCATCACGAAATGACATACCTGAGTCACGGACTAGCCAATCAGCAAGATCCGTTGCCGTTGAATAGCTTATTCCAGCAGAAGTATACATAGCTTGTACATTAACTTCCATATCATCAATCATAGCACTCATAGCTGTAAGACAGAGATCAAGAGTCTGAGCCGCATCGAACAGGCCTTCCTTATCTTCCTGCATATCTTTTGAATAGGTTAGTGGCAACCCTTTCATAACTGTGATGAGACCGATCAAGCTCCCGGTCACACGTCCTACTTTGCCTCGCACTAACTCTGCGGCATCGGGATTTCTTTTCTGCGGCATAATCGATGAACCCGTAGAAAATTTGTCAGAAAGCCGGATAAACGAAAACTGAGGTGTTGACCATATGACTATTTCTTCTCCCAAACGGGAAAGATGAGTGCAACAAATGGTTGCCGCAGAAAGAAATTCCAGAGCAAAATCTCTATCAGCAACACTGTCGAGCGAATTGCGCGTAGCTTCTCGAAATCCTAGGTTTTTAGCCGTCATGGAACGATCAATAGGGAAACTGGTACCTGCAAGTGCTGCTGATCCTAGAGGACATTCATTCATCCTTTCACGGGCATCCTTCATTCTGGATAGGTCGCGTGAAAACATTTCTACATAAGCCATGCAGTGGTGGCCAAAAGTGATCGGTTGTCCTGGTTGCAAATGTGTGAAGCCTGGCATAATCGTATCGACGTGGTTCTCAGCTTTTTCTAGTAAGATCCGAATCAGCTGTTTCAGCTGTTTGGATGTATAATCAATGTGATCTCGGACCCATAAGCGGAAGTCCAGTGCAACTTGATCGTTGCGTGATCGGGCTGTGTGCAAACGGCCTGCGGTTGGTCCAATGAGCTCAGCTAACCTAGTTTCTATGTTCATGTGGATGTCTTCAAGAGTACCAGAAAAAGAAAAGGCCCCCGATTCTATTTCCAACAGAATTGTGTTAAGACCATCATTGATTGTAATTGAATCTTCCAATGATAAAATACCAACAGCATGTAACATTTTTACATGGGCTCGGGAACCTGCAATGTCTTGAGAGTACATCTTTTGATCGAAATCAATAGATCCGTTGATTTTTATCATCACTTCATCAGGTGTAGAAGAGAACCGATTCCCCCATATAGGATTTTGGGTTTGATTATAGTCCATTGATTTCGTCATAATTTGAGATCCGCATAACGCATAAGATAATAAGATAAACTGAGAAGGTTGATGAGTTGATGAATACAAATATCACAATTAAGTCGAGGATAATTTGGTATCCTTTATTAGCCTCACTTATTGGATTCGCAATGTACTCTTTGTTGCCTGAAAAGAGCAATGATAGAGAAGCTCCAAGGGGCACATGTACCATTGATGAGAACAAGAATCAGTCATTAAAGGCCTCAGCTATAGGAAAAATGGCAGCATTCCAGGGTTTGGATAGTCCTTATTCTGTTCAAGATCTTAGTTTCAGAAACGCTCAAGGTAATCATTTGACGATAGCCGATTGGCATAAACGTACAGTTCTCTTTAATATTTGGGCCATGTGGTGTGTGCCCTGTCGTAAAGAAATCCCCGCTCTCAACAGATTGCAAGAAAAATTAGGAAGTAAAGAATTTGAAGTCCTTGCCGTCAATATAGATCGGGGAGACCCTGATCAATTCCAAAAATTTTATCAATCTATTGGACTTAAAGATCTTGAACTCTATCATGATCCCACTCTAAAAACACTAGATTTTCTTAAAAAAAGCGGACTATTTTATGGGTTGCCAGTGACACTTCTCATTGACGGCAGAGGATGCGTCTCAGGGTTTCTTAACGGTCCCGCTGATTGGGATAGTGATGATGCGATCCAATTGATCATGAAACAGATGAAAAATTAAATAAGATTTTACGTGTATACGCGTAAATAATAAATACTCCCATCCCTCTTCTGGGATCATGATTGAAAGAATAACTACGATTTGGTGGGCGATACTGGGATTGAACCAGTGACCCCTACAATGTCAATGTAGTGCTCTCCCACTGAGCTAATCGCCCTTTACTCTTCTTTCACTCACACAGCATAGATTGAATCATAGCGTCAACTAAAAAATAATTTTGTTGAACTCAACGCTTAAGAAGCCAACAGTTTCTTAACTTCATGGACGAGATCGCGAACATGAAATGGTTTGGAAAGAACTTTGGCATTTTTAGGCGTATTGGAATCATGTTTTAATGCTATGACTGCAAATCCTGTTATAAACATCACTTTCAAATCTGGATCCAGATCAGTAGCGCGTCTTGCTAGTTCCATGCCATCCATTTCGGGCATCACTATATCCGTCAATAAAAGAGTAAATGGCTCTTCACGCAGGCGTTCATAGGCGCTCATCCCATTGTTACAGGATACAACATCATGACCTGCATTAACTAAGGCTTTTCTTGAAAAGAAGCGTATATCATTGTCATCTTCAGCAAGCAAGATCTTGTTCATATTCATATGTCCACCATTCACCATATTGGTTTAGGCAGGGCTCTCTAATTTTGAATGTCCGAGGAAACCTCGATTATTTGCTCTGTATGGAATAATAAAGTGTTAGTGTTGATGAAAGTTTAAAAATTCTAAGCTAGAAAGCTTCTGTCTCTACTCTCTCTACTCTTAAAATTAACATAGCCTTTTCAGTAGAAAGGTGCATGATATCATAATATGTTCAATTCCACGAGTCGATCCCCTAGATTGGCCTCATAATAACAATTATTAATCAATAAAATCAAGTTCTGAGATTGTTCTGGATCGCACAGACTTCAGTGAGGATATTTTTGAATTTGAATAGTCTCTTTAAGATGATCTATCAAAGACCTCGAAAAGAATTTTTCTCTTGTCATCGTCATCTTGTAGAGATTAAGGCTTATACGCGTTCTGAAATAGAAGAAATCAGTTCAGTCCCATCATCTATCATCTTTACGATTGAACACGACAATTCTGTAGAATATATAGGCTGAAACATTCATTATACTTCCTCATTCCTCACTCATGAGGAATCTCAGATATACAAGGAAAATTCATGCATAGTCGCCTTACGCAGCGCTTAAGCAAACATTTCGACAATGAGATTCGATTTTTTCGGTCATGGGTCAATAAGCCAAAAACAGTTGGTTCTGTTTTGCCAACAAGCACTGCGGCTGCTCGAAAAATGGCCAGAGTTATCAGTCCCTCTTCAACTGCTCCTGTCCTTGAGCTAGGTCCTGGTACTGGTATCATAACAAGGGCTATCCTCGAAAGAGGGGTAAAACCAGAAAATCTCTATTCGGTTGAATCAGCAAGAGAATTTATTCCAAAACTCCAAGATGATTTTCCAGGAGTTAACATAATCCATGGAGATGCATTTCATCTAAATGAGGTGAAACCTGGTTTAGGAGATATGAAGTTTAGCAGTATTATTTCAGGGCTTCCACTTTTGAACTTTAAACTCGACCAGCGTCTCAATTTATTGAACGATCTTCTAGATAGGTTATATGCTGGTCATCCTTTTGTTCAGATGTCCTATGGGACTAAATCTCCGATCCCTCCGAACTGGACAACATATTCGGTAGAACCTTTAAACTGGGTTGCGTTTAATATTCCTCCTGTTCGATTGTGGGTCTATCGACGAACTCAATTCGGTCAAGCTCATCATGTCGAAAATGTTGGTTAGATCACTTGTTATCTAATGGCTGAGGGTTATCTAGTCTGTTGTTTTTATGTTGATCCTCATTCATAACCTATAAGATCGTTATGATGATTCAGTCTTCACATCTTAACAATCAAACGAATGCAATCAAAATAAAAAAGGGGTTCGCATAAAGTGATTATTTATCTTAAGGATGGATATGGATCTTGACTGGAATTTTTGGATTTTTTATGGGGTTCGTGATCGACAAGTCCCTCTTCCCCTTGGCAGAAATGGATAACGAGGAGCATAGCCATGTCTTATGCCATCTCACTGACATTTCCTGATGGATCTTGCCGCGTTTTTATTGCTGGAATTACAGCAAAAGAGATCGCCGAAAGCATTTCTCAATCACTGTCAAAACAAGCAATTGCCGTTTCTTTCAATGGTCAATTAAATGATCTCGCTTCTCCAATTTTGGGATCGGGTCAGATTGAGATTATAACCCGCACCGACGAACGGGCTCTCCAACTGATCCGACATGGTTGTGCTCATGTCTTGGCCGAAGCTGTTCAAGAAATATGGCCTGAGACCAAGAATACAATTGGACCCGTTATTGACAATGGATTTTATTACGATTTTGAAAGAAAAGTACCTTTTACACCGCAAGACTTTCAAAAAATTGAGAAAAAGATGCGGGAAATTATTCAGCGTAATCATGCTTTCATCAAAAATATCGTTCATAGAAAGGACGCACGTTCATTTTTTAAAAAGAGCAGAAATAGCTATAAAGTTGAAATTTTAGATTCTATCCCTGAAGATGAAGAGGTTACGCTTTACACTCAGGGTGATTGGACAGACTTGTGCCGTGGACCGCACATGCCATCGACTGGACATATAGGGAATTCTTTCAAGTTAATGAGAGTGGCCGGTGCTTATTGGCGTGGAGATAGTCGTAATCAGATGTTATCACGTATTTATGGAACGGCCTGGGCCAGTGATAAAGAGATGAAAGCTTATCTAGCCAGGCTCGAAGAAGCGAAGAAACGTGATCACCGTAAGTTAGGCCATGATATGGACCTTTTTCATTGTCAGGAAGAAGGTCCCGGTGTTGTGTTCTGGCATGCTAACGGATGGAAGGTGTTTCAAAATCTTGTTAACTACATGCGCCGTCGTCTTGAGGCGCATGGTTATGATGAAGTGAACGCCCCCCAAATTCTTGACAAAGCGTTATGGGAAAAGTCTGGTCACTGGAGCTGGTATCGTGAAAATATGTTTACTACCCAGACTGAAGATGATCGTGATTTTGTTATCAAACCGATGAACTGTCCAGGTCATATTCAAATATTTAAAAACAAATTACGTTCTTATAGGGAGCTGCCGATCAAAATTGCTGAATTTGGACATGTACACCGCTATGAACCCTCAGGAGCTTTACATGGCTTGATGCGAGTGCGGGGATTTACTCAAGATGATGCCCACGTTTTTTGTACTCCCGAGCAACTTGAATCAGAATGTCTTCGAATTAATAATTTAATTATAACAACTTATTCCGATTTTGGTTTTGGAAACTTTTTAGTAAAATTTTCTACTCGCCCTAAAAAACGTCTTGGAAGTGACCAAGTTTGGGATAAGGCCGAAACAATATTACAACAGGTGTTGAATAAATTAGAATCGGAATATAATGGTAAAATTAGAACCGAGATGAATCCAGGTCAAGGGGCCTTCTACGGTCCTAAATTTGAATATGTTTTGCGTGATGCCATTGGTCGTGACTGGCAATGCGGCACGATCCAAATCGATTTTGCATTACCAGAACGGTTTTCTGCCCTTTACATTGACCAGGATTCTTGTAAGCAGCAACCAGTTATGATCCACCGTGCAATATGCGGTTCCATGGAGCGCTTTATCGGGATCCTTATCGAACACTACGCTGGTCACTTTCCACTTTGGATGGCGCCTCTGCAAGCCGTCGTAGTAACGGTTACATCGGAATCTGATCTTTATGGTAAGAAAGTCTTTGATAGTCTACGTAATGCTAGTTTGAATGTTAAAACCGATTTCCGTAATGAAAAAATCAATTATAAGATTCGTGAGCACTCCCTCGCCAAAGTGCCAGTAATCATCGTAGTTGGTGTTCGTGAAGCTGAAAAGGAAACTGTCAGCCTTCGTCGCTTGGGTGGTAACGATCAAACAATAATGACACTAGATGAAGCTGTTCTCTCTCTCTCCAAAGAGACAATACCTCCTGATATTCTACGTGAACGTGAAAACCTCGAAGAGCGATGATCAGTGATCAAAAAACAAGATATTAGTCTGTAGATTTATTTGATTATTATCTCTATCTCATGGGTGAGTCCTGGGATCACTTGAAAGGTCGTTTTAAACCTTCTCTGACCATTGCCGGCGTATGCTTCATATTTTCCTTTCTCCAGAATGAAAAACGGTGATACATGTTGACTGGAGAATATTTTCTTCCCCTTTGAGTTGAAAACAGACCATGATGTGTTTGCCACAGGATAACCACCTGATTTTGAGATGAGCTTCATACGAACAGGGGCCGCATTATGATGCAACATGGCGTGAGTTGTTGATCCTGCCTCCACTTCAAGATCAGCATGAGTGATTGCATTAATCTTCCCATACTGAGAAATAACATGGTAGGTACCTTCATTCAGGGGAATAACCTTGTTAGGAGTCACATTGCATGCGATCAGTTGACGTTCTCCTGTTTCATCCTTCTCATTTTCATAGATAGAAAAAGTTAAGTAGCGAGGAGAAATTTTCTCTCCGCCAGAATCTGCATTGAGCAACAGTCCTCCGGCTTGAAGAACAACATTTAGTTCCACATCCTCATTATATATTTTCACACGCTGTGTTATCCCTGCACGCCCAAAAGACGCATGAACTAGATAGTCACCTGGAACAAGCTTCAATATTGCCGATCCTCCCTTACTTGTCGCAATCAAGGGATTTCGACCATTTTTATCGATAATATCCGAGAAAATACGCCAAATCATACCACTTTCGATGATATCACCATGATTGACAAGCCGAGCATTCACCAAGAGTTGATGACTCGGAATCCTTGCAAAGGAACGGGAGGCTAACTCTGTGTATTCAGTATTATTTTCTTGAGCCAAGCTTTTAAGAATCCCTGACCCTGATATAAGAAAAGCCAAAAAAACTGCACTCAGTGCATGGTAAAGGAAGAGAGCTTTTCTCATTTGATGACCTCAAATGAAGGGAAATGGTTGAAATAAACTTACAAACTTAAAGAGATGGTGATCCCGACAGGATTCGAACCTGTGGCCTATTGATTAGGAATCAATTGCTCTATCCTTCTGAGCTACGGGACCAGGTCATTAGGCATTAGGCATTAGGATGTCAAATCTCTGAATAAAGAAGATACTCCTTGAATCAAGAGGATGAGTCGACATAGTTATTAAATTAAAGACTAGGAGGTTCTTGACTTAGTGAAAAAGATACGAGTCTCATAGAATTTTATTTTCTTTTTTCTTTCGTTATAAAATAACTGTCAAAAGTCATTGCTAAAATAACACCTAACAACCTGATAACTGATTACTTAAACCATCTGAAGATGGTCCCTTATCAGCCTTTGGCATTTAAATGTCTCATCGACTCTTCCGTATTTGATTGAAGGATCCCCTTAACTGACTGTCTCAGGTATATTGATAGTTATAGTTTCTGATACGAAGTCAATAGCAGGAACATTAGCTCTTCTGAATTCAAGATAACAGGTTTTTCTGTCGAACCCTTCAATTTCTAAAATATTGCCTGCACCAAATTTGTAAATCTCCACAATCTTGCCATAACCGGCGCCATTTGAATCAATAACTTTCAATCTCATAAGGTCAATAACATGAAAATTATCTTCATCACTTTACTTTTGGTAAAACGGAGAGATCTAAAAAAAGTTTAGTACCGATCAGAGATTCCGCTGCCTGTCGATCATTGATGCCTTCAAATCTTATAACAAGAGTAGATTGGTGTTAACGAATTCTCATAGTATGTTGAGCATCTGTTAGCACAATTCTGAAATTTTTAAGGTATAATGGATCTTCAGTTAAAGTTAAAGAGTTCAAACGGACTTCTCCTTTAAGTCCGTGAGCTTTACCGATGGTCGCAAGTAAAATAGGATTGATGAGTTTTATCATAAATCTTTTAAAAAAGAACACCGAAAAGGCATTCTCTTCATAACGAAAATTCTGCCTTATTATTTTATTTAGCAGGAATTTTGAGATTCTCTATCTTACCTGGCTTAATCTGGACATTACGTTTCACAATACCGTAAGCATGAAGAAAACGAGATACGCGTTCGGTAGGCTGAGCTCCTTGGTCGAGCCAATACTGAATACGGCTCTTATTCAAGATGATGCGCTTCTCTGATTCTTTTGAGAGTAATGGGTTATAATAACCCAACTTTTCGATGAAGCGACCATCACGTGGAGCTTTGACATCAGCAGCAACTATGCGGTAGGTCGGTCGCTTTTTGGAACCGCCACGGGCAAGACGAATTTTAGTAGCCATGAGTTTGTTTTCCTTAAAAGTAAATAACTAAAATTTATTTTCTTGAAACTGGTGACATATTATTTTCTCGAATATTAGTCAAAACTCAAATTTTGAATCTAATTTCCTCATCAGATCACCCATAAGGCACACCAGACTCAGCCTTGAGGACCCCATCTCTATTCGACAACAGGATATTCTCACCTTCAAGCATAAACATTAAAAATTAAGACTCTACTTCTCATTTTTTCTTCTTCCTAAATGGAGAAAATGGCTGAGTTTTAGGTAAAGGATTTATGTCACTCGGTTGAATATCAATGAACGACGAAGTGGATAAAGGTGGGATCCGTTCAGAAAAATTTTTCTTTTTTGGGGGCATGATCTCTCTTCCTAAACCATCATTGATCATTTTAGACAGCATATCCTTGTTTCTTTTACCACCCATTGCTTTCATCATACGAGCCATCTGGCGATGTATTTTCAAGAGTCGATTGATTTCTTGAAGTGTAGAACCAGAACCCGAAGCAATCCGTTTTTTGCGGCTTGCATTAAGCAATTTAGGTTCTTTTCGTTCCTTTCTCGTCATTGAAGAAATGATCGCCTTCTGTCGTGAAAAGACATTATCAGTAATACCGGAATCTTCAATTTGTTTTTTCATTTTGTTAATTCCAGGCATCATAGAGATGATGTCCCCAATACCACCAAGTTTTGACATCCGATTCAATTGCTCAGAAAGATCATCCATATCAAAGAGACCTTTCTGTATTTTATCAGCTATGGATTGAGCTTTTTCAGAATTGATGTTTTCCGAAGCTTTTTCGACTAGAGTGATAATATCACCCCTCCCTAGAATTCGGTCAGCAATCCGTTTGGGATAGAAATATTCAAGCGCCTCTATGTTTTCTCCAGTACCGATCAATTTGATTGGTTTTCCTGTTACTGCACGCATAGAAAGTGCTGCTCCCCCTCGTCCATCTCCGTCTATTCGCGTGAGCACTAAGCCTGTAATGCCGATAAGAGTATCAAAATTTTGGGCTATATTCACCGAATCCTGACCAGTCAGTGCATCCGAAACCAGCAAAATTTCATGGGGATTCGTAATTGATCGGATCTCCGCCATTTCGAACATCAGAGATTCATCAATATGGTTACAGCCTGCAGTATCAAGAATGACAATATCATAGCCACTTAACTTTCCTGCTTGAATAGCGCGCTTGGCAATCTGGATAGGAGACTGTCCCTCAATAATTGGTAGAGTTTTGATTCCAGTTCGTTCTCCAAGCTGGTATAATTGTTCTTGGGCAGCCGGACGTCGAACATCGAGAGATACCATCAGGACTTTTTTGTTGTGCTGTTCTGTTAGCCTTTTAGCTAATTTGCCAGTTGTAGTCGTTTTACCAGATCCCTGCAGGCCAACCATCATAATAAAAATCGGGGTAGGGGCTTTAAGATCAATATTGACTTCTTCTTGACCCAAGATAGCCACGAGTTCATCGTAAACAATTTTGATAATCATCTGTCCAGGAGTAACGGATTTAAGAACCTCAGCGCCAACTGCTTTATCCTGAATAGACTCAATTAATGAGTAGACAACCTCTAGGGCGACATCAGCTTCAATCAGGGCATATCTAACTTCACGCAATGCAGTCGTTACATCTTTTTCAGATAAGGCTCCCCGACGAGTCAGGCTATCAAATATACCACTGAAACGATCTGAGAGTAACTTAAACATGATGCTCTCCTTCTTCCTTAACCCCTGAAGAGATCAAGGTAGTAATAATTTTCGTCAAGATCAAACACAAAACGACCTCCTTTAGGCTTAGAGAATGGTTTAAGCATATTATGGAGAAGAAGATTTTTTTTCTTCAAACAGTCCCTTGAATAAAAACCTCGAGAATGAGTCATTCAAAGAGTAGAATAAAATGTTCTGTTCATTAAGCAAGCCCATGATTAGGTACAGACATTCAAAAATAGGTTTAAACACTACCAAAACTCTCGAAAATCAGATTCAGGCCTCCCCTCAATACGGAGAGAATTGGGAAGTGCAACACGACGAAGGAAATAACCATGCCGGCTCAAATAATAATAATGTTCTTCTTCTTTAGCTCCTTTCCTAGAATATCATGAAAGTGAACAAGAATAAAATTACCAACACTAGGGAGTCACTGCAAAACCAAGATTTCGAATGGCATCTTTATCTTTAGTCCCTTTAGTCCACAAAAGGGGCCCGAATTAAAGTGCGGGTCATGAATAACCTTCTTCTTACTCTCAACCCGTTCAAAACTAGCTGCATAATCATTGAAACCAACATAGATGGATCAATAATCAGGACGACCGTGTAACCGCTTGACTTCACTTTCACTAATGGGAATATTAAGTCCCTCTAGGATTATTAGGATTCACTAAAAGGACATCTCGAGTTTTTTCTGTAACCGAGGCTCAAATCATATCAAAATTAGCGACATAATCATAAACCGATAGTTTAAACATTTAATCTCTTAATCTCCTCACAGACGGCGAAAGCTCCAGGTAGATGCTTATTCATACTTATTCATAAACCTTTTCTCTATACGTACAAGAGTATGCCCCTCAGGGAGGTCGCCTCCATAATTATTACACCTGAAAATAAAGGATAAAATTATCTTCTCCAATCTTCAATTGTGATAGCTGATAGCTTGATCTTGTGGTTTCATAAAACAGAACCGTTGAGTTGAGAAGCAATAGATTCTTGACATCCAATCAGAAATCAAGATTCTCAACACCGTAGACGAAGATCAAACCTCCCCTCCCCAAGAATGGAATGAAGGTTAGGAATAATTAACGTTGATCTTGAGATCAAATTTCACAAAATTAGAATTAGAAGTCTACCTTTTTGAAAAAAATCCTCATTACTCGGCCATATGAACAAGCCCAAATAACAGAAAAAATTTTACGAAAAAAAGGATTCGATCCAATCATAGAACCAATGATTAGGGTGAAACTCCTAAATAACGATCTATCACAGGATATGCTTTTAAACTCTTTTGACGGGGCTATTATAACGAGCTACTATGCCATCAACGCTTTAGAAACGATCATTCCAGAACACGCAAGAAGAAATTTTCCAGTATTGGCAGTCGGAAACGCAACTCAAAAAAAACTGATATTGGCAGGGTTTGATGATGCACAATCCTCTGATGGAAGAGCAATCGACATAGCACTCCAAGCTCACTGGTTTTTTCGGGGATATCATCAAGAATCCAAGAATAAGACTTCATATCGCATACTGTATCCATCAGCCGAAACGACTGCCAACAATCTTTCAAAAATGCTATCTGGTAGCGAAATCAACATTATAAACTGGCCTGTCTATCGTACAGATCCAGTCAACCAATTTTCGCCTTCCCTGAAGGTAGCCTTAAGAGAAGGTTGGATTGATGGAATTTTGATCTACTCATCTCAAACTGCTGGAATATTTTTGAAATTATTATCAAATTTAGAAAAGACCTTAGAAATTCCTTTATCAATACCAGTTGTTTTTTGTCTTAGTAGAGAAATCGCAGCCGTTTTCTCTCAATCTCAGAATATTAGCTGCAAGATTTCAAGTCACCCCAATCAGGACAGTCTTTTAAACCTCTTAAAACCATGAAGAAAGAGGCTCTTGACTACGATACAAGACACCTCAACCATCATTATATAAAAATTTATAAGCCAAGATCCTGTATTGAAGCATCTCAACGTCTTTATCTTTAGTTTAGCATTTCTGAAATAATATCATTATGTTTCAAATCATCTTTTTGGGTTCTATGATCTCTGCGATAGTCATTGTTTTTCAATGGTTAGCTTATCATCCTGGCTCAGTCACTCTTATTTGGCCTACTTTCAATATCTCGGTTGAACTGACCCTCATGCAAGCGATAGCGGCCCTCATATTCATGATTATCTTTGTGATGATAATACTGAGAATTCTTATCATCCTGTCGTATACTCCTAAAAAATGTAAACGGTGGCAGATCGAGCGGCGTCGTGAAAAGGGTTATCAAGCAATATCAAAAGGCCTAATAGCAGCAGGAGCAGAAGATACCGCTACTGCTCGTAGACTCATCACAAAAGCTTACAAGTGTCTCACTAGTGATCCTTTACTAGATCTCCTTGAGATGCGAATCATTCTATTGGAAGGCGAATATGAAAAAGCTCATAGAAAATTAATCATTATGAAAGATCAGGTAGATACTAAGCTTTTAGGGTTACGGGGACTTTACATGGAAGCAGAAAATCAGAATGAATCTGGAGCTGCTGCCAATTTTGCTCGTGATGCATTAAAAGAAAGGCCCGGACTCCCATGGGCAGTGAAAGCAATGCTCAAATATTTTTCTCTCTCTAGTCAGTGGGAGGAAGCACTGCAGATACTGGAAACTAACTCTAAAAACGGGCCATTTAAAAGAATTGAATACAATCGTAAGCGAGCGGTTCTCTTGACTGCACTTGCTCTTAGAGAATTGATGAACCATCCGGAGAAAGCAAAGATGCACGCTCTAGCTGCTCATAACCTGGATTCATCCTTAGTTCCTGCTGCAACAACAGCTGCAAAAGCCTGTGCAATCTTAGGTGATTTTCGTAAAGCATCAAAGATTTTGGAAACAACCTGGAAAAGGGAACCTCATCCAGACATCGCTAACACTTACGTTAATCTTCATCCTAAAGATTCCGCCCTAGATCGACTGAAGCGGTCAGAAATTCTAAACCAGAAAAATCCTGATCATAAAGAAGGCAAGTACGCAATAGTCAATGCAGCAATTCATGCAAGACAATGGGGAAAAGCTCGTTCAGTCTTGACAACGATTTTACAAGATAACCCAACTGATCGCGCTTGTTTACTGATGGCAAAAATCGAAGAAGGGGAACATTCTCATCGTGGAAGAGTGCGTGAATGGCTCATACATGCTCTGAAAACCCCTAAAAGCCCAACCTGGATTGCAGATGGACAGATAGCTGACTTTTGGGAACCTGTTTCTCCTGTAACCGGAGAGTTGGATGCCTTTAAATGGAAGGTACCCTTTCAAAAGATTCATAACTCTGAATCAGAAATCAATTACTGTGACCTGATCAATGAATCTTTGACCTGTAAAAATCATTGATCCCTTTCAGAATCATATCTTATTAAGTCTAAGTTATTTAGGGTCCCTATTTCTTTTTCAGTAACTTCCCATTGACTAAAAGCTCAGCAATCTGAACTGTATTCAAAGCCGCTCCTTTACGCAAATTATCAGAGACAATCCACAGATTGAGCCCGCTATCAAGCGTCGGATCCTCGCGAATACGCGAGATGTATGTTGTGTCTTCACCCGCTGCCTCATAAGGTGTGATATAACCGCTGTCTTCACGCTTATCGATCACTGAACATCCCGGCGCTTGACGTAAAATATCACGAGCCTCATGAGCAGAAATCTCTCTCTCAAATTCGAGATTAACAGATTCACTATGAGAAACAAAAATGGGAACGCGAACAGCCGTGGCTGTTATCTTAATTTTCGGGTCTAAAATTTTCTTGGTTTCTGCATTAATCTTCCATTCTTCCTTAGTATCACCTGAATCCATAAATGTATCAATGTGAGGAATACAATTGAAAGCGATCCGCTTCGTAAATTTTTCTACTTTAACATGATCAGAAACAAAAAAAGACCGAGTCTGCTTAAAAAGCTCTTCCATGGCTTCCTTTCCAGCGCCAGAAACAGACTGATATGTAGATATAACAATACGCTTAATAGTGGCACGATCATGCAGAGGTTTGAGTACCACCACCAGTTGGACTGTCGAACAATTGGGATTAGCAATAATTTTTTTCTTCCTAACGTTTTCAACGGCCTGTGGATTGACTTCAGGGACAATCAAGGGGACATTAGGATCATATCGATAGACAGATGAATTATCGATAACAACACAGCCAGAGGCTGTAATCTTTGGAATCCATTCAAAAGAGACCGAACTACCAGCAGATATAATTGCAACGTCACTAGTGGAAAAATCATGAGAATCCAACGACATCACTTTCAATCTCTTATCGCCGAATGAAATTTCGGTCCCATGGGATCGATTTGATGCCAGAGGAATGACGACATCAGCAGGAAAGCGACGCTCTGCTAATATAGATAAAATTTCTCTACCAACATTGCCAGTTGCACCTACAACTGCAACGTTATAACCTGTCATATTTAAACTCCTATTCTCCTTCTCCTAAGTGAAAGTTACAAAGAGGAGTCGGTTATAAAGGTCTTTCTTTTTCTTCATTGTTTTTACCTTGGTAACGCATAAAGGCAAATACAAAAATACTAAATAACAGTCTAAGAATCCAAAGGATCACTAAAATTTGGTAATCTGTGTCTTGTTCTGAACATTGTTGAGAACAAATGGTTCCTAACGTGATCCAAAGATGGCATGGCCTAGACGTACATGGGTCGCTCCCAATTCAATGGCTATTTGAAAATCTGATGACATTCCCATAGAAAGATTAGGAAGGTTGCCTTCTCTGCTGAGTTGACGTAACGTAGAAAAATGAGGTTCAGGATTTTCATTGATTGGGGGAATACACATCAATCCGTGAATTGAAAGTCCAAGTTCGGCCTTGCAATACTGGATAAACGCTAACACCTCGCAAGGGCTGATACCAGATTTTTGAGATTCCTTGCCAGTATTGACCTGCACGAAAAGGTCGACCTTTTTTTTTTGTTTTCTAATCTCTTTCGCCAAAATTTTGGCAATTTTTTCCCGATCAACCGTATGAATCACATCAAATAAAGCAACCGCTTGTTTGACCTTATTTGATTGTAAGGGGCCTATTAGATGAAGTTCGATCCCTTGCATTTCATCCCGTAACGGGAGCCATTTTTCTTCTGCCTCCTGTAACCGGTTTTCACCAAAAATAGACTGCCCTGCATAAATCACTGGACGCACAACATGAGCAGGAAATGTTTTGGAGACAGCAATCATTGTGATATGATCCCTTCTGCCCACTTTTCTAGCACTCTTCTCAATAGTTTTTTTAACACTGAATAACCGTTTTTCTGCTAACATCAGGATCAACTTCTCAATTGGATCCAGCTAAAATTCTTGTAGACTTGCTTCATGATGTTGACCTATCGCTATAATTCTGATCACTAAATGAATAGAAAAATCACTTCAAAATTTATGAATATCTATCCCATGTTAAAGCATTATAATCCGAAAGTCGTCGAGATAAAGTGGCAAAACCGATGGAAAGAGGCCAAGATTTTTGAAACCCAGATTATTCCGGAGTCTAGGAAAACACCCTACTATGTTCTAGAAATGTTTCCCTATCCTTCTGGCCGCATCCATATAGGCCATGTGCGCAATTATACAATGGGCGACGTCATGGCTCGATATAAAAGGGCGAAAGGATTTGAGGTCCTTCATCCTATGGGCTGGGATGCTTTTGGTATGCCAGCTGAGAATGCAGCGATAAAAGAAAAGATACACCCCAAAAACTGGACATATGATAATATCGCTCGCATGCGTAAGCAGTTAAAAAGGATAGGACTTTCGTTGGACTGGAGTCGAGAATTTGCAACGTGTGATCCTGATTATTACTGTCATCAGCAGAAACTCTTTCTCGATTTCTTAGCAGCGGAGCTGGTTTATCGTAAAAAAGCTCGTATAAACTGGGATCCGGTTGATATGACTGTTCTAGCTAATGAACAAGTTATTGAGGGGAAAGGTTGGCGTTCAGGTGCTCAGGTTGAGCAACGTGAACTTGATCAGTGGTTTTTTAAGATTACTGACTTTAAAGAAGAATTGTTGAAAGGCCTTGATGACCTTGATGAATGGCCAGAAAAGGTACGAACGATGCAGCGGAATTGGATTGGCAAGTCGTTCGGGATGTATTTTACGTTTAGCGTTAAAGATGCTCCTTTAGGCTTTGAAACACTCCCTGTTTATACGACTAGGCCTGATACAATCTTCGGTCTTAGCTTTGCGGCCATTGCTTGTGATCATCCGCTAGCAAGACAACTTGAAAAATCAGTTAATGGAATTTCTGAATTTCGGAAGAAATGTTCTAATATAGTCACCTCAACAGAGGCCGTTGAGATTGCATCCCCAATAGGCTTTGATACAGGCTTAAAGGTTAGACACCCGGCTAATTCATCATGGGAGATCCCCTTATATATCACTAATTTCGTATTGATGGATTATGGCACAGGTGCGATCATGGGCTGTCCAGCCCATGATCAACGCGATCTTGAGTTTGCCTATAAATACGGACTCAAAGTGATCGATGTTTTTGTCCCTGTCAGCGGTGATAAGAGAGTCAGCCATGTCGCCTATGTTCCAGAGAAATCTGAGAGAGTCAAATATATATGCTGGATAGGTCAATCAGGTATGATTCAAACCTGTCAAGATGCGATCAATGTTACGATCGCCGAATTTGAGAAACAAGGATGGGGGAAATCACAAACCCAATATCGACTCCGTGACTGGGGGATTTCACGCCAACGCTACTGGGGATGCCCCATTCCTATAGTCTATTGTGATATTTGTGGTCTGGTTCCTGAAAAAGATGAGAATTTGCCGATTCTGTTGCCCAATAATGTGACTTTTGATCAACCAGGCAATCCTCTTGAAAGACATCCAACCTGGCGCAATGTGAATTGCCCTTCATGTGGAAGAAGTGCACAACGAGAAACCGATACAATGGACACATTCGTGGATTCGTCATGGTATTTTTCTCGTTTTACCAATTCGAACTGTTCCACACCAACAAACCTAAATTCTGTCAACGCTTGGTTGCCTGTTGACCAGTATATTGGGGGAATCGAACACGCTATTTTGCACCTTTTATATTCACGTTTCTTTACTTATGCGATGAAAAAAACAGGTCATCTATCGATCGAAGAACCCTTTAAAGGTCTGTTTACTCAGGGAATGGTTGTTCATGAAACTTATGGTAATACAGAGATGGGCTGGTTCAAATCAAAAGAAATTACTATTGAAGAAACAGGTCATTCACGTCGAGCCTTTCGTCTCGATAATGGTGAAGAAATTCCTATTGGCAACCTAGAGAAAATGTCAAAATCAAAGTGCAACACCGTAGATCCAGATGATATCATTTCAATCTATGGTGCTGATACTGTGCGATGGTTTGTTCTCTCTGATTCTCCTCCTGACCGCGATATCATTTGGACTGAGGCTGGAATTAAAGGAGCACACCGTTTTATCCAGCGATTTTGGCGACTTGTCATGCAGACCACAACATATGAAGATACTTATCATAACAATGCTGGTGATCAAGAATTGTTAAAAGCAACGAACCGCGTTTTAGCTAATCTCGATATTATGTTACCGAAGCTGCGCTATAACAGCGCTATTGCTCAGATTTACAAATTGGTTAATCAGATTGAGAAAGCTATCGAATCAGGTGTCAGCAGTGAGACATTAAGAGAATCGGTTTCAATAACAATACAGATGATTGCTCCAATGATGCCTCATATAGCTGAAGAATGTTGGGCTACTTTAGGCTTTAAGAAAATGGTGAGTGAAACTTTTTGGCCGACCATCAATCAGAGTTTTCTATTCGATACAAAAATCACTATGCCAGTCCAGATCAATGGAAAAAAACTCGGTTATGTTATTATTGACAAGGAATTAGATAAAATAGGCATTAAGGATCTTGTCTTGAAGTTAGACTTTGTTCAGTCTGCACTCTTGAAGAAAGAACTGAAAAAGATGATCATTATTCCAGGTAAAATTGTTAATGTTGTCATATAGGAAATTTCTATCTCAAGGAGCTATCCGATACAATAGTAGCCTTGCTGTTGCTATGACTATGACTTTCATCCTTCTTCAGGGTTGTACAATACAGTCCTTGCTGAATACAACCCAAGATTCTATTCATTCTTCATTTATGTATAACCGTTCGACAGCCGATATCCTCGCACGCATGGAAGTAGGGAAAGCAAATTCTCGCGTTGGACAACAAGTACGCAATGCACTTTTATTCGCTCTCAATGGCGGAAAACAGAAGGATGATGGACGCTACCAAGTCAATCTGATAATTACAAAGACCACCCAGAATCTCCCCTTAAGCAGGGATATTCAAGCCCCCATTTCCACAAGTCTAGAACTATCTAGCCAATATACTCTTCTTGATAAGAAGGATGGGTCAATAGTTGATACAGGTAAATGCCAAACTCTTATCTCCTACAATCAAAATTATCAAAACTTTGCAAGCGATCGCGCTTTGCGTGATGCAGAAAATCGTGGAGCAAAGGCCCTAGCAGAAAAATTGCGTTTAGTAATCGCACGAACTATTTCAAGTCTTTAGGAGCAGGGGATCAATGGTTACAAAAAAAGCTGACGAAGTTGACATGTTTCTTAAGAAACCTGAGACTCGTTTTACGATCGTTCTTATTTACGGACCAGATAGAGGTCTTGTTTTTGAACGAGGACAGGTTTTTGCTCAAAAAACAGGGATTGATCTCAATGATCCGTTTTCGACCGTTCGGATTGATGCCGATAATCCAGAAGTTGATTTCGCCCGTATAAACGATGAGATCCATACCAGATCAATGTTTGGCCATAAACGATTGATCTGGATACGAGGGCAGATACCAAAAAATATCACAAGAATCCTTAAGCCTGTTTTTGATTTACCGCCTTTTGATTCAATTATCTTGGTTGAAGGAGGGGTCCTTAGAAAATCAAATCCATTACGAAGTCGAATCGAGAAATCGACATTTGCAATCGCCTTACCTTGTTATCAGGATCAGGCGTGTGCCATCGATCAGATCATTAATGATGAGTTAACCCATTGGAATCTAAAAATGAGCCGCGAGGCTCGTTTACTTCTAAAAAAAAGGTTGGGTGGTGATCGGATGGCCAGTCGCAGCGAAATAAATAAACTCTGTCTTTATGCTCTGGGAAAAGGAAAAATAGAACTTGATGATATTCGAGCCATTGTCAGTGATGTCTCTGAATTGGCCATAGATGAGTTGCTTGATTCCGTTTTCACGGGTCATTTCTATGAGATAGAAACTATCTTTTCCCGTCTCATGATAAGGGGTATACCCCCTTATCAAATCACTTTAGCTCTACAAAAAAACTTTCAAATGATTCTTGAATCAGCCGTAATGATAGAATCAAGAAACGAGAATCCACAATCAGTGATATCACGCTTACATCCATCATTAAATCTTCAAAGAAGAAATAATATAATTAAGGCAGTATCCATTTGGAATCGCTCTGCACTGGAACGGATATTGATTCAACTGCAAACAGCTTCTTTGGAAGTTAGAAAAAACACTAGATTAGCTCAATCACTGACATCAATCACACTCCTAGCTATTGCACGAGAGGCTTATTGAGATTCTGAAGGTAAATAAGGTCAAAATTATTTTTTTTTCAGGTTATGAATTTCAAGGATAACGGAATTATTCATGACACAGCTATAATGAGTGATAACATCAAAATACCACCGTTGTTTAGCTTCAGTTAACTCTTTCAAATATCCCTGTCCTTTTGAAAAAATTCCTATAGCCCCAGCACTCAGATGACAATAAGTGATATCAAAAAGGCGATTTAGTGATGTGAGCGCACGGGCGCAAACAACATTGGGTACCTGTAATCGAGGCAATATGATTTCAATTCGTTTGTTATGTATAGTGAGACTAACATCAAAGTCATTTTTTTTGATTTCCCGACTCACAGCCTCTAGAAAAGAACATTTTTTCCTAATAACTTCAACAAGATGAACCTTTAACAATTCATCATTCTTCCTCTTTAGATCAGCTAATAAAATTGCTACGATAAGGCCAGGAAATCCAGCACCACTACCAATATCAACCCATTGAGTTGCTGTCGGGGCAACTTGGAAAATTTGTATTGAATCCATAACATGACGCATCCACACATCTTTCAATGTTGATGATGAAACAAGATTCATTTTAAGTTGCCATTGCCTCAGGAGAAAAATATAATTGAGTAAGCGTATCTCCGTTTCCCGTGAAATCTCAATCAATGTCCTGATTCGTGTCAACCCTATTTGATCCATTTTTTTCTCATTGAGAATCAACAGTTCAACTCTTTTCATCTTCGATTTCAGGTTTAAAGCGATCTTTTTTTAGTTTCTGTATATTGAGTTTCTTCACATAAGCTAGAATGAGAGTCAGTGCAGCAGGCGTCATCCCCTCAATCCTTGAGGCGTGTCCAATAGATTGGGGCTTAGCAGCCGATAATTTATCACGTAACTCATTTGAAAGACCATAGATATCAACATAGTTGAAATTTGATGGAATCATCTGATTTTCATCTCTTCTAATGGAATCAATATCTCTTTTCTGACGATCTAAATACACAAAATATCTAGCATCTATTTTTATTTGATCAGTGATAACTGAGTCAAAACGGTTCAGTTCTGGCCATATTTTTTGAATATCTTTAACTGAAATTTCAGGATAACTCAGCAAATCAAAAGCGGAACGACGAATTCCATCAGATGAAATTTTTAATCCTCTCTCGATAGCTTGATTTGGCGTTAAAAAAACTGAATTAAATGCATCCTTCGCTTTTTGCAAAAGCCGAGACTTTCTCTCAAACGCTGTTTGTCGATAGGTACCAATAAGACCAAGATCGCATCCGATGAGGGTTAACCTTTGATCCGCATTATCTGCTCGTAAACTCAACCTATATTCAGCTCGGGAGGTAAACATCCGATAAGGTTCGGTAATTCCCCGAGTTACTAAATCATCAATCATAACACCAATATAAGAATTAGTGCGACTGAAAAAATAAGGCTTCCTTCCGCTGCACTTAAGGGCTGCATTCAGCCCTGCAATGAGACCTTGTGCAGCAGCCTCCTCATAGCCTGTTGTTCCATTAATTTGACCAGCCAAAAAAAAACCAGAGAGACAATGAGTTTCTAATGATGGCGTTAGTGAACGCGGATCCACATAGTCATATTCAATAGCATAACCTGGTTGTATAATTTTTGCTTTTTCAAGACCAGGAATAGTCGCGATAAAATCAGCCTGAATATCTTTTGGTAAGGAAGTGGAGAGTCCATTAGGATAGATAGTGAAATCGTTCAATCCTTCCGGTTCTAAGAAAACCTGGTGCCCTTCTCGATCACCAAATTTTACAATTTTATCTTCAATAGAAGGACAATAACGAGGTCCTATCCCATGAATATTTCCAGAATACATTGCTGATCGGCTAAGATTATCCCTTATAATAGAATGAGTAGCTGGAATCGTACGTGTAATACCGCATTCAATCTGTGGAATAATGATTCCCTGAGACAAAGTAGAAAAGGGAATAGGGGGATCATCTGCAGGCTGCATATTGACAACCGACCAGTCAATAGTATTTCCATCTAGACGAGGAGGCGTTCCGGTTTTCAACCGACCCATCGGTAATCTAATCCGATCAAGTGTTTTCGCAAGAGCAACGCTCGAGCCTTCTCCGATTCGTCCTGCCGGTATTATTTTATCACCTATATGAATGACTCCACGTAAAAAAGTGCCGGTTGTCAAAACCAAAGCTCCACACAAAAACTTCTGTCCATTCTGCATCATGAGACCTAATATTGAAATATTGTCGTGCAGAAGATCTGCGACCTCTCCCTCAATAAGGGTTAAATTATCTTGAGTGAAAATTTCTTTCTGCATAGCCTGAAGATACAGTTTTCGATCTGACTGAGTGCGAGGACCTTGAACTGCAGGCCCTTTTCGTTGATTCAGCATTCGAAATTGAATACCCGATGCATCAGCTACACGAGCCATCAGACCATCCAGCGCATCAATCTCACGAACCAGATGCCCTTTCCCTAACCCACCGATAGCTGGGTTACATGACAATATTCCGATTGTATTAGTTCTATGCGTAATCAGCGCAGTTTTAGCTCCCATCCGTGCTGACGCTGCTGCCGCTTCTGTACCTGCATGTCCACCACCAACAATGATGACATCAAAATTTTTCTTTCCAACCATGGTGTTACTTATCAGTTTTTAAAGGATTTCTAGAGAGAATATATTACTTCCCAATACAGAATTCAGAAAAAATAAAGTCTAGCAACTCCTCTACTTCGATCGAACCCGTCAGTTTTCCTAAGGAATCTGATGCTAAACGTAATTCTTCAGAGTGAATTTCTGGGGGATGATTTCGATCGAGTGATTTCACTAGATGTTGAGAAACACTTTCTATCACTCTTCTGTGTCTTTCACGTGTCAGATAGATATGTTCCGATCCTGATTGATACTTTTTGATCTGTTCAGAAATAAAAAAAATAAGAGAATTAAGACCATCTCTCGAAATAGTATCAACACATAAGTTTTCCTTTGCTTTCTCTCGATTAAAAAGATCAGCCTTGCTGATAAGCTCGAGCGCTGTGACTGATTCTGGAACAGGCTCTGGTGCATCAGCAGGATTAAGCCACAGAACGAGATCCGCACTCCGGGCAACACGATAAGCACGCTTGACTCCTTCCGCCTCGACGAGATCATTCGTCTCGCGAATACCAGCTGTGTCAGAGATAGTGACAAGATATCCATCAATATCAAGCGATGTTTCAAGTATATCACGAGTCGTACCAGGAATTGGCGTCACGATCGCAAGCTCTTTTTTTGCTAACGCATTGAGCAAGCTTGATTTACCCGCATTAGGAGGACCAAGAAGGGCAATACGAAAGCCATTTCTTACAATTTCCCCATAATTTCTATTCTCCAAATGGTGATTCACTGAATTTAGGAGAGTCTGTGTCTGAGTCCAGACCGATTCCCTTAAGGAATCAGGAACACTATCTTCGTCAGAAAAATCTAGAGAGGCCTCCAAAGAGGCTCTTTGAGAAACAAGAGAATGACGCCATCCGTCATACAGTGTTCTTAAGACCCCTGATGTGAGATCTAAAGCCTGCTTACGCTGCGCTTCCGTTCGCGCGTTAATCAAATCTGACAATCCCTCAACGGCAGTCAGATCCATTTTATTATTTAAAAAAGCTCTGCGAGTAAATTCACCGCATTCAGCTTCCCGAACCCCTTTGATTTTACCTAGTGCAGTCAAAACAGCTGATAGAGTTGCTAGGCTGCCATGACAATGAAGTTCAATGCAATCCTCTCCTGTGAAACTATGAGGACTTGCAAAATAAAGTGCAATGCATCTATCTAACATTGTCCCGCCGCTCGTTTCTTTTAATGAAACGAGCGTAGCCCGACGAGGCACGAGCGATGTTCCTATCATGGTTTCAAGAACAGTCAGGCAATGGTTACCTGTAATCCGAATGACGCCAATCGCACAAGGGGGAGGGCCACTCGATAATGCAAAAATGATATCATTAGGGACCATTTATATTCGACACTCATTTATGTATTCATTGAATCGAAAAATTCTGCGTTGTTCTTGGTTTGCTTAAGTTTATCAATCAAAAACTCAATGGCATCAGTATTTCCCATCGATGAAAGAATGCGGCGTAATACGAAGACTTTCTGAAGATCGACTTTCTCTATCAATAGATCTTCTTTACGTGTACCAGATTTTAGAATATCCATAGACGGATATGTACGCTTATCGGCAACTTTTCGGTCTAGAACGATCTCGGAGTTACCTGTTCCTTTGAATTCCTCGAAGATGACTTCATCCATACGGCTACCAGTATCAATCAAAGCTGTCGCAATAATTGTTAGAGATCCGCCTTCCTCAATATTTCGAGCAGCCCCAAAAAAACGCTTGGGCCTCTGTAGGGCATTAGCATCTACTCCACCAGTTAAGACTTTACCGGAAGAAGGAACAGTTGTATTGTACGCGCGACCTAAACGAGTGATTGAATCAAGTAAAATAACCACATCACGACCGTGCTCTACTAAGCGTTTAGCTTTTTCAATCACCATTTCAGCAACCTGAACATGACGACTTGCTGGCTCATCAAACGTTGAAGCAATGACCTCACCTTTTACCGACCTTTGCATATCAGTGACTTCTTCGGGACGTTCATCGATCAGCAAAACAAGTAAATATGCTTCTGGATGATTAACAGTAATAGAATGAGCGATGTTTTGTAGAAGAACTGTTTTACCAGTCCTGGGGGGTGCTACGATTAATCCACGTTGACCTTTTCCAAGAGGTGAGATCAGATCAATGACCCTCGAAGATAAATCTTTGTGCGTTGAATTTTCAATCTCCATATGAAATCGCTGCTCTGGATAAAGTGGTGTAAGATTATCAAAATGAGCTTTGTGTTTAATCCTTTCAGGATCATCAAAATTGATTGTATTGATCTTAAGTAATGCAAAATAGCGTTCACCATCTTTAGGACTGCGAATCAATCCCTCTACAGTATCGCCAGTCCGAAGAGAGAATTTTCTTAATTGTGAAGGTGAGATGTAAATATCATCAGGGCCTGGAAGATAATTTGCGCTCGCTGATCGCAAAAAGGCGAAACCATCCTGCAGAACTTCTACTACACCTTCACCGATTATTTCTACTTCCTCTTCAGCTAACTGCTTCAGGATTGCGAACATGAGACCCTGCTTTCGTAGAGTACTTGCATGTTCAACCTCTAAGTCTTCAGCAAAAGAAATAAGCTCAGTGGGTTTTTTTACCTTAAGTTCCTGAAGTTTCATTTGTTCCATTTATCTGTCCATCATCGAGAATACGGCGCGAACAACTATGAAAAGTTAAAATGCATAGTCACTTTTATTGAGGAGAGAAGAAGAAAAACGACTGACAGTTATAACGTATGTAGATCGTTAAATAACAACCTATGATGTTTTTTCAGTAGATGCAAGAGCAGCTATTTAGAATGGTTTAACAACAACGAGTATAATAATGCCAACTACAGCAACAGTTGGGTACTCATTAACAATACGGTAGAATCGGGAGCTTTTCTGATTGTTATCAGCTGCAAACATTTTAACCCATCCTGACAGCAGACCATGATAACCTGTCAAAATAAGAACAAGAACTAACTTTGCCATCAGCCACTTCTTTCCCCATAGAGAAAAAGCTTCTGCAGTCCATATGCCAAAAATCCAAGTAGATATCATCGCAGGTGTCATAATTATTTTTAACAAGCGTTTTTCCATTGTTTTGAATGTTTCAGAAAGTTTTGATCCTATTTCGGCCTCAGAGTGATAAACAAACAAGCGTGGCAAGTATAGTAAACCAACCATCCAGCTGATCACTGATATAATATGAGCTGCTTTTATCCACAAAATCATACATTCAACCTATTCAGTCTTAATTGCCTTTAAAATCACGCACTCTTTTTATCATGCTTTCTACATGATCAATGGGGGTGTTAGGCATAATGCCATGGCCTAGATTAAAAACTAATGGACCCGAGGATAAGGACTCTAAAATCATATCGACACCGTCATTTAGTACTTTACCACCTGCGATTAATCGTAGAGGATCAAGATTCCCTTGAACGGGACCCTTCTTTTGGATCTCTTGGGCAAATGATAAAGGAAGTCCCCAGTCTAGACTAACCATATTAACACCTGTGAGACGCCTATAATCTTTATAATAAGCGCCAATGCCTTTGGGAAAACCAATAATCTTAGCATGAGGTACATGATATCTTACTCCTTCGACAATTCGACGAACTGGCTCAATACACCAACGGTTCATTTGATCTTGATCTAACAGTGATGCCCAGGAATCAAATATTTGTACTGCTTCGGCGCCATTTTTAATTTGCTCAACTAGATAAAGAATCGAAGCCTCTGTGATCACATCAATAAGCCTTTGAAAGACAGTTGTCTTTTCTAGGGCAAAGAGTCGTGTAGGCACTTGGTTTGGTGTTGCATGACCTACAATCATGTAAGTAGCTATAGTCCATGGAGCACCACAAAATCCTAGTAAAGTAGTTTCACTTGGTAGTTGAATAGATAACTCTTTGAGCGTTTCAAAAATAGGGATAAGGTGGCTGAGTACGTTGTCTACCTTGAGAAGAGAAATTTCATCAATACTTATAGGTTTAATAATCGGTCCTTGACCTTCTTTGAAGATAACAGGTATTCCTAATGCATCAGGAATGACTAAAATATCTGAAAATAAGATTGCTGCATCAAATCCAAATCGTCGTATGGGCTGAAGGGTAAGTTCAACAGCTTTTTCAGGAGAATAGCATAAGTCTAAGAAAGCACCTGAACGGTTTCTGATGGTTCGATATTCAGGCAAGTAACGACCAGCTTGGCGCATCATCCAAATAGGAGGTGAGCTAAATGTTTCGCCTTCAATAACTTTTAAAACACGTTTCA